>NZ_JBZVFI010000003.1:0-520433 GCF_058402745.1 Paramagnetospirillum sp. | reverse complement strand
GTATGATTATATCATTTTGACACTTGGACTTATTGACTAGTTCAGACGTTTGTCATAGAACAGAATTGGATGGAGGGTCCGTCTTAACGGCTGCCTTGGGATACTCGGCGAATGTCAATCAGCAACTGGCGCCTGCGCGCCAAGATACTTCTTATCGTGGTCTTGTCCCTGTTCGGCATGGGGGCAATCATCGCCATCAACCTGTCCAATCTCCGCGAGGAGCTGATGGCGGCGCGGCAGGTGAAGACCCAGCATGTGGTGGAGACCGCCCACAGCGTCATCGCCCATTACATCGCCCAGGCCAAGACCGGAACCATGACCACCGAGGCCGCCCAGGCCGCCGCCATCGAGGCGGTCAAGGCCATGCGCTATGCCGGGACCGAGTATTTCTGGATCAACAGCCTGGCCGGCAAGATGGTGGTCCACCCCATCCGCCCCGACATGGCGGGCAAGGACCTGATGGGTCTGAAGGACCCGGCGGGCAAGCTGTTCTTCGAGGCCATGATCACCGTGGTCAACAAGGACAAGGCCGGCTTCGTCGATTACCTGTGGCCCAAGCCCGGCTTCGACCAGCCGGTGCCCAAGGTGTCCTACGTCAAGGGTGTCGAGGAATGGGGCTGGCTGGTGGGCTCCGGCATCTACATCGATGACGTCGATGCCGCCTTCCGGTCCGAGGTCGCCAAGCTGGGCGGCGTCGCCGCCGGGGTGATGCTGCTGGTGCTGCTGGTGTCGTGGTGGGTCGGCAACAACGTGGTCGCCGGCATGAACGCCGCCACCGGCGGCATCCGCAAGCTGGCCGAGGGCGACACCGCCGTGGAGATCAGGGGCGCCGAACGGGGTGACGAGATCGGCGATCTGGTCCGTGCCGCCGAGGTTTTCCGCGAGCATTCCCTGGCCATGAAGCGCATGTCGGACGAACGGGCCGAGCAGCGCCGCCAGGCCGAGGCCGAGCGCCGCTCCACCCTGGAGAAGCTGGCCGGCGAACTGGAGCGCGGCGTCAAGTCCACCGTGGTGACCGTCAACGAATCCGCCGAACGCATGCAATCCACCGCCAACGGCATGGCGACCTCCATCGATCAGGCCTCGCAGGAGAGCCAGGCCGTCGCCGCCGCCGCCCAGCAGACCTCGTCCAACGTCGAGACGGTGGCCGCCGCCGCCGAGGAGCTTTCGGCGTCCATCCGCGGCATCGGCTCGCAGGTGCAGGAGAGCACCCAGATCGCCAGGGACGCCGTGGACGCCGCCCGGCGGACCGATTCCGTGGTGCGCGGCCTGTCCGAGGCCGCCGACCGCATCGGCGAGGTGGTGCGCCTGATCAACGACATCGCCGGCCAGACCAACCTGCTGGCGCTCAACGCCACCATCGAGGCCGCCCGGGCCGGCGAGGCCGGCAAGGGCTTCGCCGTCGTCGCCAACGAGGTCAAGCATCTGGCCAGCCAGACCGCCAAGGCCACCGACGAGATCGGCCAGCAGATCGCCGCCATCCAGTCCACCACCGCCGACGCGGTGGGCGCCATCGAGGGTATCGGCAAGACCATCGGCCGCATGGACGAGATCGCCTCCGCCATCGCCGAGGCGGTGGACCAGCAAGGCGCCGCCACCCAGGAAATCGCCCGCAACGTCCACGAGGCGGCGGGCGGCGCCCAGGAAGTGTCGCGCCACATCTCCTCCATCAGCCACACCGCCTCGGAAGCCGGAATCGCCGCCCGCGAACTGCTCTCCGCCGCCGCCGGCCTGGCCCGGGAATCCGAAACCCTGCGCAGCGGCGTCGACCGCTTCCTGGGCGAAGTGCGGGGAATGTAGCCGGAAACCCCTCTCCCTCAGGGAGAGGGGTGAGGGGCAAAAAACCAGTGCGAAGGGACTCGTCCCTTCGCGCATCCCCCTTCCATCCGGTGCCCCCCTATCGTCATGCTGAGCACCGCGAAGCATCTTTCAGCCTGAAACGGCTACCGATTCTGCCTGAAAGGCCCTTTGCTGCGTTCAGGGTGACAAATGGCCCAGCGGCCGGCCGCCCCTACTCCCCCAAATCCCCCAGCCAACGCTTCTGGTTTCTTCGCGAGAGAGAAGACGGTAGTTTTTCCGCAGGCTCTAACCTCGCGCTGGTAACCTATGGCTGACGCATCGCTGACCCAAATGTTGCTCTCCGGTACGGCGGGCGCGCTGATTGCAGCCGGCCTGAATTATTTTGTTCAGACGCGTCTTGCTGTGAGAAATAAACGACAGGAAGAGCGGAGGCTCGCCTACGTCTACTTTGTGCGCGTATTAAACATTGTTACCTGCGTTGATTTGGTGGCTAAAATTTATATGCCATACAGAGATTATTTTTTAAAGAAACTTGATGAAACAAAGCTCTCTGAATTTGGCGTGTCTCACGCAATTATTGCGGCGATATTTCAAATAATTCATGATGGTAGTGATGCTAATAAAGCTGAAATTGCGAAAGCCGCATTTTTTGTGGAATACGCGAAGGAGGCTGCCGCAGAACTTTTAGATTTCACCATTTCCGCAGAAAATCTCGCAAAGCTGCCCCAGGAGGTTTCGGCCACATACTACACGTTTATGTCGGCGGCTTTTCAATTGAGGGCCGCGATAGATTTGTTCCTCAAATTCCTTGAGGAGGGTGACCTATCTCATCTGGATTTGGACACGTTATACGCCCAGTGGTCAAACGCGGTCATCTTCTATGAGTCTGCCGTTCAATTGTGTGCGGGGCTAAAAAAGTGGGGAAAAATTACCGCCGAACAGGAACGGAAACTTGCCGATAGTCATAAGCAGATAGCTGGAAAGCAGGTGCTGGCGAGATTCAACAATCAGGAGAAGCTAAAGGCTGCCCTGAGCTTTGTCCAGGCCCAGGCGTCCAAACAACAGCAGAAGGCAGATTCATAACTTACTTTCGGGGGGCAACAGTGAGACGCTGTATGGTTGCGGCCTTGGCCGTCGAGAAGAAGTGCTCGTCCGCCACCACCACAGCCATGCCGCTCCGCCATCTTTTCCCCGACTCCCGTGACCGCTACAACGAAACGGAGTGGCGGCGTCGGTGATGAGCAACAAGGAATGGGGATGCGCGAAGGGACTAATACCAGCCTGCGCTGACCGCGACTCACGAAGGGGATTCCCAAGAAGGGCAGAATGTGAGTCACTCTGGCAAACAGCCGGAGATTTGCCGTGGCAGCGCCGATCCCCCTTCGCCTCGATTATGATGGTCCCGTCCTTCGGGCTCTTGCTCGTCGGTCGAGGGATGCTGACCAGACGCGTCGTCTTCTGGCGCTGGCGTCAATCTACGACGGTGGCAGCAGGAGATCGGCGGCCAAGCTGGGCGGGGTTGGCCTGCAAATTGTCCGGGATTGGGTTGTTCGGTTCAACACGCACGGCCCGGTTGGCCTGATCGACCGCAAGGCTCCTGGTCCGGTGTCGAAACTGAACACCGCCCAACGCCAGGCCTTGGTGGACAAAGTGGAGCGCGGCCCGATCCCGGCGGTGGATGGCGTCGTCCGCTGGCGGCTCAAGGATTTGGCCCTGTGGATTTTCGAGGATTTCGGCATCTCGCTGGATGAGACGACGCTGGGGCGGGAACTGAAGGCCCTGGGCTTCCGCAAGCTGTCGGCCCGCCCCCGCCATCATGCCCAGAACGGCGATGCCGTCGAGGATTTTAAAAAAGTTTCCCCTCCGAGCTGGCGGCGATCCGGGCCAAGCTGCCTCACGGAACCGACGTAGAGGTCTGGTGGCAGGACGAGGCCAGGGTCGGGCAGAAAAACAAGATCACGCGGCGGTGGGCCAAGCGGGGAACACGCCCCTCGGCTCCCCATGACCAGCGCACCCAGTCCGCCTACATCTTCGGCGCCATCTGCCCCGAGCGCGGCGTCGGTGCCGCCCTGGTCCTGCCGCGCTGCGACACCCTGGCCATGCAGTGGCACCTGGATGAGATCGCATCCCAGGTGAGGCCGGGAGCCCACGCCGTCCTCATGCTCGATCAAGCGGGATGGCACACCACCGACAAGCTGACCGTGCCGGACAACATCACCATCCTACCTTTGCCGCCCCGCTCGCCGGAACTCAACCCGGTTGAGAACATCTGGCAGTTCATCCGCCAGAACTGGCTCTCCAACCGTGTCTTCGAATCCTACGATCAGATCATCGCTCTGTGCTGCCATGCCTGGAACAAGCTCATCGACCAGCCATGGAAAATCATCTCCATCGGTCGGCGCCAGTGGGCCCATGGGTTTTAATCAATGCAGGTTGGTATAAGTCCCTTCGCATTGGTTCTTTTCCAACCCTTTCATCCCGGCCCATGGCACGGATTGCCCCCTTGACCCGCCTCAAGGCGCGGCGACCGGCGATGGAGCACCATCCGCCGGTCGTTTGCTTCAGGATGCTTGTTCATGGCCACGATTCCGTTGATGGAACCCGTCTACAAGGGCTCGCAGGGGCCGGTGTTCTTCGCCGCCGGCTTCCGCCCGTTCTTCCTGTTCGCCGCCGTGCAGGCGGCGGTGATGCTGCCTTTGTGGCTGCTGGCCTTCGCCGGCATCCTGCCGGTGGGGCCCAACTGGAATCCGGTGGTCTGGCACTCCCACGCCATGGTGTTCGGCTTCGCCGGCGCGGCGGTGGGCGGCTTCCTGCTGACGGCGGTGCCCAACTGGACCAATTCCCATCATGTGTCGGGCAAGCCGCTGATGGCGCTGTTCGCGCTGTGGCTGGCCGGGCGGGTGGCCGTCGCCCTGGCGGGCGTGCTGCCGCCGGTCCTGGTCGCCGTGCTCGATCTCGGCTTCCTGCCGCTGCTGGCCTTCCTGCTGGCCAAGCCGCTGATTCAGGCGGGCAAGTGGCGCAACATCGTCTTCCTGCCCATTCTCGGCGTGCTGTGGCTGGCCGGGCTGTGCGCCCATGTCGAGGCCCTGACCGGCAATCCGGTGGGGCTGAAGGGCGTGACCCTGGGCATCTTCATCCTGCTTCTGATGATCGCCATCGTCGGCGGGCGCATCATTCCGTCCTTCACCCAGAACTGGCTGCGCATGCAGGGCCGTCCCGTGGATGTGGCGCCGGTGGGCTGGATCGAGCAGGGCGGGGCGGGGGGCGTCGTCGCCCTGGCCGGCCTCGCCCAGGTGTTCCTGCCGTCCACGCCGCTGGCCGGGGCGCTGCTGCTGGCCGCCGCCGCCATCCATGCCTGGCGGCTGTCGGGCTGGCACGGGCTCAAGACCGTCTCCAACCCCATCCTGGTCATCCTGCATGTGGGTTATGCCTGGATGGTGCTGGGCTTCGCCCTGCTGGGCCTTTCGGCCTTCATGGACGCCCTGCCGCCATCGGCGGCGCTGCATGCGCTGACGGCGGGCTCGGTGGCCACCATGATCATCGCGGTGATGAGCCGCGCCGCCCTGGGCCATGCCGGGCATCCCCTGGTGGTGGCCAAGGCCACCGTGTGGGCCTACGGCCTGATTTCGGCCGGCGCCATGCTCCGCGTCATGGCGCCGGTGATTCCCGACGGCATGATGATGCTGACCATGGTCGGCGGCGTCGTGTGGAGCCTTGGCTGGGTCCTCTACGTCGTGGTCTACTTCCCCATCTGCACCCGGCCGCGCGCCGACGGGCGGCCGGGGTAAGGGTATTTGGGCTATCGCCCAAGCCCATCCGGGGCGAATGCCCCGGACCCCATTTTGATTTAATGAATGGGGTTTGGGGCCCAAGGCCCCAAGCGGGTATGGGCGGCAGCCCATGATGGAATGAGGCAAGCGGATGATCGTCTTCTTCACCGATTTCGGGGCGCAGGGGCCGTATCTCGGCCAGATGGAGATGGTCATCCGCCAGACCCTGCCGGCCGAGCCGGTGGTCAACCTGATCGCCGACGCTCCCCGCTTCGATCCCCAGGCGTCGGCCTATTTGCTGGCCGCCCTGGCCGCCGGCATTCCCCGCCAGTCCGTGGTGCTGGCGGTGATCGATCCCGGAGTGGGAGGCGAGCGGCTGGCCCTGGTGGTCGAGGCGGACGGCGTGCTCTATCTCGGTCCCGACAACGGCCTGTTCGAGATCCTGGCGCGGCGTGCCAGGACCTTCCGCGCCTGGGAGATCGTCTGGCGCCCCGAGCGTCTGTCGGCCAGCTTCCACGGCCGCGATCTCTTCGCCCCGGTGGCCGCCCGCCTCGCCGCCGGGCTGGGGCCCGAGGATTGCGGCTGCCGGCCGGTGGAGCCGTCGCGCCATGCCGGCTGGCCCGACGATCTGGCTTCGGTCATCTATCACGACCATTACGGCAATGCCTGGACCGGGCTGCGGGCCTCGATTCTGGCGGCCGACGCCGTGCTGCGGGCGGGGGGAGAGGAGTTCCGCCGCGCCCGCACCTTCTCGGACGTGAAGCCGGGAGCCGGGTTCTGGTACGAGAACTCTTCCGGCCTGGCCGAGATCGCCGTCAACGGTGGGGCGGCGGCCAGTCTTTCGGCCCTGGCCATTGGCGGTAGTGTTACAAATTAACCAACATTCTTTCTTATTTTTCCCGGTTTGTGTGACCAAATACATAGGAGCAGGGTGGCGCGACGGCTACAATCGCGCCATGGGGCAGACGCGGGAGCGATGGATGGTTTGCACGGTGAAGTTTTGGGGGGTGCGTGGAAGCATCGCCTGTCCTTCGCCCGAGCATGTGGTCTACGGCGGCAACACCTCCTGTATTGCCGTCACCACCGAGGCCGGGACCGTGATCTTCGACGCCGGTACGGGAATCCGTGCCCTGGGGCGCGACATCATCGGCCGCGGCCTGGGAGAGGCCCAGCTGTTCTTCACCCACACCCACTGGGACCACATCAACGGCTTTCCCTTCTTCGCGCCGGCCTACAATCCGGCCTTCCGCCTGGAAATCCATGGCCCGAAGCAGGAGGGCAGCCCGCGCGGCATCCAGCACGTGCTGACCGGCCAGATGGAGACCCCCAATTTCCCGGTTCCCCTGGCCGCCATGCGCGGAATCGTCTCCTATCAGGATTTCGAGGTGGGCAGCGTCTTCACCCCCTACGAGGGGGTGACTTTGCGCACCGCGCCGCTGAAGCATCCCAACGGGGCGTGCGGCTACCGCCTGGAGACCGGCGGCGTCGCCATGGCCTACATCACCGATACCGAGCATACGCCGGGCGCCCTGGACCAGAACGTGCTGTTCCTGATGAAGGATGCCGATCTGGTGATCTACGACTGCACCTACACCGATGCCGAGTTCCCCACCAAGATCGGCTGGGGCCATTCCACCTGGCAGGAGGGCATCCGCCTGGCCCAGGCGGCCGGTGCCCGGCGGCTGGCCATCTTCCATCACGATCCCGAGCATACCGACGACATCATGGCCGGTATCGAGGCCGAGGCGCTCGACGCCTGGGACGGCGTGGTGGTCGCCCGCGACAATATGGAAATCGTTCTTTAGCCGTTCCAGCGGATGGAGCCGATGCCCGTGACCTCGTAGCCGCCCAGGGTTTCCACCCGGCGGGCGAATTCCATGGTGCGGGTGAAGGCCAGCAGCGCCTGGACCGGCGGCTCGAAATAGGCGCGGCGGTCGATCGCAATGTCGAAACGCTCGCGGTGCAGGGGCACGAAGTCCAGTTTCAGGCTTCGGGCCACCGAGGCGATGGCCAGCCCGGCATCGGCGGCGCCTTCCAGAATGGCCAGCCCCACATCGGTCTCGCTGCGCACCGGCACCTTGGCCGTGGTCAGCGATTCGGCGGCGATACCCGCCTCGGCCAGCAGCCGGTCCAGCAGCAGGCGGCTGCCGGCGCCTTCCTGGCGCAGCACCACGCGGGCCCTGGCCGCCACCAGATCGGCCAGCGAGGCGATGCCCAGCGGATTGCCCGCCGCCACCACCAGACCCTGCTGGCGCCAGGCCCACTCGATCAGCACCACGTTGCGCTCGGCCAGCATCTCCTGGACCTGGGGCAGGTTGTAGGCGCCGCTTTCGGGGTCGAGCAGGTGGATGCCGGCCATGGCGGCCTCGCCCAGCGCCAGTTGCCGCAATCCGTCCATGGACGAGCCCGGCAGCATGGCCAGACCGCTCCCCACCTCGCGCAGGCACCATTCCAGCAGGGGATCGTGGCTGCCGGCCACCACCATGGGGGCCGGCCCCTGGCGGGGGGCGTCCGAGGGCGAGGCGCTGTTGCGCTTCAGCCAGGCATCGATCTCGCCCTTGGGAAACAGCCATTTGCCGGTGACCCGGGTGCAGGGAATCCGCCGTTCCTTCAGCAGCTCGTAGACCTTGCGCTCCTTGATGCGCAGGTAACGGGCCACCTGATGGGTGTCCATCATCTCGGGAAAGTCCTGGGCGTCGTCCATGGGGCGGAGGCTTGCATTTCGAGGGAGGAATCGGGGTGCCCGGCGAGAATGGCCCGGGGCGCGGCGATTGACAAGAACCCACTGGTCAAACGAATACGGCCGGGGCATGCCCCGGCCGCAACTCTCACTCGTGACGCAAGGCTCTATTCGGCGCCGGCGACGGCGGCCAGGGCCTTGGCCAGTTCGTAGACCCGCTTCCTGACCTGAGGATCGGTGATGTTGTAATAGGCGCGGACCAGTTCCAGCGTCTCGCGCTTGGTCATGGGGTCGGCCTCGAAGGTCGCCGGCTCTTCCGACAGTCCGACCGAGCCCTTGATGATGTTGACCGGGCTCTGGGCCTGGACGCCATCGGCCATGTCGTCGAAGAAATACGACACGGGCACGTCAAGGACGCGCGACAGGTCGAACAGGCGCGAAGCGCCGATGCGGTTGGCACCGCGCTCGTACTTCTGCACCTGCTGGAAGGTCAGGCCGATGGCCTCTCCCAGCTTCTCCTGGCTCATTCCCAGCAGGGTGCGGCGCAGACGCATGCGGCCGCCGACGTGAACGTCCACCGGATTGGGGGCCCCGCTCTCCAGCCGTCCCCGGGTCGATACATTTCGCTTCGCCAAAACAATACCCCTAATTGAGTGAGAAACATGTCTGCATTCTAACCGACGCGGCTTCAAACGCAACCGTTTTTAGTATGCAGCTGAATACCAGGGTATGCAGGGGCGGGGCGGCCCCGGTCCGGGATCATTTTTCCCGGTACCACGCCGAGGTGGTGAACATGCCGGCCAGCAGGTCGTACAATTCCCGCACCGAGGGCTCGCGCAGAGTGTCCTCGTGGGATACCAGCCACAGGGAAACCGCCAGGGAGGGGGCTTCCACGTCGACGGCCTTCAGCCTGTGTTCGTAAAGGGTCGAGTAGTCGGGCAGAAGCGACACCCCTTCGCCGCCGAGCAGGGGGCGCTGGAGCTTGGGCGTGTTGGGGGCCACGCTGACGCCTTCGCCCTGCTTGCCGGCCACCAGGCCGTTCCAGGCGTCCAGGCCGCGAATGGCGCGGTAGATGCCGATGTCGAGCAGCGGCAGTTCCGCCAGATCGTCGAAACTGGAGATGCCGCGCAATTCATGCAGGAACTCGCGGCTGGCCACCGGAACGAAGTTCATGGTGCCCACCCGGCGGACGTGAACCGCGCCGCCGACCTTGGGCAGGTCGCCCGGCGAGGTCGCCATGACGGAGATGTCGGCCTTGCCCTGGGCGGTGGTGAACGCCAGCTTCGGCAGTTCGGTCCTCACCAGGCTGCGATCCAGCGGCAATTCGTGCTTGTCCTGGCCCATCAGGGCGGGAATCAGGGTGTAGGTCAGCAGCCCCTCGCTGGCGGCCACCGTCACCTTGGGGGTCTGAAAGCTGGTCAGACCCTGCATGGCGCCCTCGAAATCGTCGGCCAGGGCCGCCATGGCCCGCGCCCGCTCCAGCAGGGCCTCGCCGGCCGGCGTGGGGGACGCCCCCGATTTGCGCCGGGTGAACAGCGGCCGCCCGATGGCGGCCTCCATGTTGCCGATCCGGCGGCTGACCGTGGTCTGGTCGATGCCCATGGCCGCCGCCGCCGCCGCGAAGCTCTTGTGCTCGGCGCAGGCGATGATCAGCCGGACGTCGTTCCAGTCATGCAGGCGAAACTGACCCATGACCCCTTCGCGCAGTCCCTTGGTATTCACATTTCACGGCATACCGTATCACCGCGCATCCCTGCAAGATAGCCCCCATCGAGTTTCTTGCATGGAGGCGCACCGATGACGACAGAGATCCGCAACGGTAGCAAGGTCCCCAGCGCGTCCGTAACCGTGAAGATCGCCCGGACCCCGGACGAATTCGCCATGGCCATGGCCATTCGCGCTGCGGTTTTCCTCGCTGAAGAGGACAACATCACCTATTTCGACGAGTTCAACGGCAACGATTACGTGGCCACCCACCTGATCGCCTTCGTGGACGGTGACCCGGCCGGCGTCATCCGGGTGCGCTGGTTCGCCGATTTCGCCCTTCTCGAGCGGGTGGGCATCCGCAAGCGCTACCGTTCCTATCAGGTGCTGGCCTCGCTGGCCCGCGCCGCCCTGGAACTGGCCCGCCAGAAGGGCTTCCGCATCGCCGCCGGCCGCGCCCGGCTGGAGACGGTCAATTTCTGGAAGCGCTTCGGCGGCCGCCAGTCGGGCGAGGCCATCAGCATGTATCGCGGCACCCTGGTGCCCATCGTCCACGACATTCCGCGCCGTCCCGATCTGGGCAGCATCCAGGCGGGCCCGTTCGGCGATCCGGATTTCGAATCCCTGATCGTCCAGCAGGAAGGCAACTGGGATTTCAGCAAGCTGAAGGCTCCCATCCAGCTTTCGGCCGCGGAGTAGCCCGCCATGAACTGGCAAGACCGTCAGGGCATGATCGCCGACCTCAACCTGCGCATCGAGCTGAAGCGCTTGGCCGACAAGGCGTTCGACCGCGACGACGGTCCGTTGATGGCGATCCTCGAGGTGGCCATCAACACCCTGGACGAGCGTCTGGCCGACCCCGAGGCCTATGCGCGGGAAGAAGCCCCGCGCAAGCGGCCGGTGACGCTGATCTGCCGCAATGTCCGCATCAAGGGCAAGCGGACCAGCGTCAAGCTGGAGAACGAGTTCTGGCAGGCCCTGGAACTGATGGCCGGCGAGGCCCATTGCGCCATCGACGATCTGTGCGATGCCGCCCGCCGCCGCTACGAGGCCAGCAGCCTGACCTCCGCCATCCGGGTCTTCGTACTGAACAGCAACATGACCGCCCAGCCCAGCCAGCTGGCCCCGGCCTGACAAAGCCAAGGGAGGACCATCCCATGATCACCACCGGCAAGGGGCCATCGGGCCTGCCCACCGCCGCCGCCGCCGCCCACATCGCCCGGCTGCTCGAGGATCTCGCCCAGGAGGCCCGCCTGATGGGCTTCGGCGGTCTGGCCGAATCCATCGCCTCGGTGGGCATCGAGGCCAGCGAGGAAGCCCGCCACGCCAGCCGCCTGAAGATGTGATCCGCCGCCGTTTGCATCGGGAGGTGCGGACGGCTATCCTCTGGCCCCGGCCCGAGCCGGGAGCCGGAGGATGGAAAGCATGAGAATCGCCGCATTCGTGTCGTTGCTGCTGTTCCTGGGCGCCTGCGCCGAGGTCACCACCTTCCGCCGTCCCGACGGGTCCACTTACCATCACGTCAATTGCGGCAATTCGCTCAAGCTGGAATCCTGCCGCCATGCCGCCGAGCGGACCTGCCCCAACGGCTTCGCTCGCATGAACCTCGCCACCAGGGGTGACGATTCGCCCGCCCAGCGCTGCGCCGCCGAGAACGCGGAGCGCCGGAAGGACGGCGTGGCGGAGCAGGCCTGCCCGCGCGAGGTCCAGACCAACAACTTCTTCGTTTGCCGCTAACAGGGGGCGGAAAAACTCGTCTCAAGACGTCGTCATTCCCGCGAAAGCGGGAAGATGGACTCACATTTCAAGTGCAACACCGAGATCGATGGCTTTTCCGAGGAAAGCCTCAAGCGGAGTTCGATATCCGAGGCACTTTCGCGGGGTGAGGTTGTAGTCCGTGGCCAGGTCGTCCAGATCGGCCTGGGAAACTGCCGCGAGATCTGTTTTTCGCGGCAGTCCCCGCCGCATTCGCCCGATGGCGTTCTCGACGCCGCCCTTCTGCCAGGGGCTATGGGGATCGCAGAAATAGGTTTTCATGCGAAGCCTTGTCTTCAGGCGGCGATGGGCCGCGAATTCAGAGCCGTTATCGAAGGTGATGGTGCGGCGCTGCTCGGCAGGAAATCGCCGCAGCATGGCGGTCAGGCTGTCGGCGATTGGCTCGGCGGCTTTGCTGAGGTGATGCCGGAGCAGAAGCAGGCGCGAGCTACGTTCGTGCGCCACCAGGACGGCTTGGCGATAGCGGGAGAACAGCATCAGATCGGCTTCCCAGTGGCCGGTCTGGCGCCGGTCGGCGACCTCGGCGGGACGCTCGGCTACCGGCACTCGCTGGGGAATGAAATGCACCGAGCTGCCGCCCTTGCGGCCACGCCAGCCACGCTGAAACTTGGCGCGCGGCAGCAGCCGGTGCAGATAGTCCTTGTGGCTGTTCACGCGCCAGTAGATGTAGCGGTAAATTGACTCGTGGCTGATCACCGGCCTACCTTGCTCAAGCTCGAGCCGCCCGGCGATCTGCTCCGGGGACCATCCCATCGCAAGGCCGTCCAAGGTCAGTTTCCTGAGCGCGCTCGAGCGCTCCAGTTTGTAAAGCTTGCGCCGCCGCCGGGCGCGGGCCTGGATCATCGCCCAATCCACCTTGTAGCCGACTTGGGCGCCACTGTTGCGCTCCAGCTCTCGGCTGATTGTTGACGCCGCCCGGCCCAAGGCCCGGGCAATGGCTCGCCGAGATTTACCGTCTGCATGCAGACGGTAAATCTCGCACCGCTCATCCAGACTGAGCTGATTGTATCGTTGTCCCATCGCAGCACCCATTATAGCGGGTGTTGCACTTCGATCGTGAGCTTAGGGAATCCATGCATCAGCCAACTGCATCTTGTGTCGATGCGGCCAAATTGTGTCAACATGGACCCCCGCCTTCGCGGGGGTGACGGGTAAATAGAGTGGCAGGCGAGTTATTCCGCAGCCTGCTAAAGCTTGCGGTGCCCTTCGGTGCTCATCACCGTCTTGAGGCCGACATTGTGGGCGTCGCCTTCCTCCACGATGTGGTCGTGGCGCTTGTCCTTGGCGCGGTTGCCGATCTCGGCCAGTTCGGCCACCGCCTTTTCCACCTTGTCCAGCGCCGCCTGAATCTCGTCCGCCAGGGGGCGGTCCTCCAGCAGGTTGGCGTAGCGGTGGATGTTGAAGGCGAAATGGCGGATCAGCTTGATGTTGTCGCGAAAGCTCCGGGGCCGGCGCACGAAGATGCGGTGCGAGGTGCGGATGTTCTTGATGAACATGTTGACCAGGGCGCGGACGAATTTGTCGGTGGCTTCCAGCTTGCGGTTGAAGATGGCCTGGGGAACCCGGGTCACCGAGCAGTCGGTGGCGGCGACGGCCGTCGCCATGCGTTCCAAACTGTCGATCACCGCCATCTCGCCGAAGATCTCGCCCGGCCGGATGGTGTCCAGCTCCACCCGCTGACCTTCCACCTGCTGGAAGATCATCACCTTGCCCTTTTCCAGGATATAGGCGGCGTCTCCCTGGTCGCCCTGGCGGAACAGGACGGCCCCGGCCGCCACGGCGAGTTTTTCCATCTTGGGTTCGCCCATCTTGGGCAAGGGGGCGAGGGGGGCGCTGATCTCGTTCATGCAGGCGAATGTGCTGGAATTTGTGTGGCACCGCAACGGGCGAGCGGCAACGAAGTGTGACATCAATCGGTGCCGAAGACGATTCCCTGGGCCAGGGGCAGGTCGTGGCCGTAATTGATGGTGTTGGTGGCGCGGCGCATATAGGCCTTCCAGGAATCCGAGCCCGCTTCCCGTCCGCCGCCGGTCTCCTTCTCGCCGCCGAAGGCACCGCCGATCTCGGCGCCCGACGGGCCGATATTGACGTTGACGATGCCGCAATCGCTGCCCGAGGCGGCCAGGAAGGCTTCGGCCTCGCCCAGGTCGCGGGTGAAGATGGACGACGCCAGCCCTTGCGGTACATCGTTATTGAGGGCGATGGCCTCGCCCGGATCGTCATAGGCCATGACGTAGAGAATTGGCGCGAAGGTCTCCTTGCGCACCAGATCGTCCTGGCGTTCGACCTCGACCAAAGCGGGGCGGACGTAGAAGGCCCGCTCCCAGCCGTCGACCATGATCCGCTCGCCGCCGGTGACGGCCGTTCCCGCCTTGGCCAGGGCGTGGCGCATGGCCTGATGGGCCTTGCCGTCGATCAGCGGCCCGACCAGCGTGGCGGGATCGCGGGGGTCGCCCACCCGGATGCGGCCATAGGCGGCCTTCAGCCGTTCCATCACCTCCTGGCGGATCGAGCGGTGGACGATCAGGCGGCGCAGCGTGGTGCAGCGCTGGCCGGCGGTGCCGGCGGCGGCGAACAGCACGGCGCGCTCCACCAGATTCAGATCCGCCGAGGGGCAGATTATGGCGGCGTTGTTGCCGCCCAGTTCCAGCAGGGAACGGCCCAGCCGCCGGGCGATGCGCGGCGCCAGGGCCTTGCCCATGGCGGTGGAGCCGGTGGCCGAAACCAGGGGGATGGCCCGGTGGTCGGCCAGGGCGCGGGCGGCCTCGATCCCGCCGACCACCACCTGGGACAGGCCGTCCGGCACGCCGCCGAAGCGCTCCGCCGCCTTTGTCAGCAAGGCGTTGACGGCCAGGGCGGTGAGCGGCGTCTTCTCCGAGGGCTTCCAGATCACCGCATCGCCGCAGACCAGGGCCAGGGTGGCGTTCCAGGCCCACACGGCGGCGGGAAAGTTGAAGGCGGTGATCACCGCCACCGGCCCCAGCGGATGCCAGGTCTCCATCATGCGGTACCTTGGGCGCTCGGTGGCGATGGTCAACCCGTAGAGCTGCCGCGACAGGCCGACGGCGAAGTCGCAGATGTCGATCATCTCCTGCACCTCGCCCAGGCCTTCCTGAAGGATCTTGCCGCTTTCCATGGTGATCAGCAGGCCGAGATCGGGCTTGGCGCGGCGCAACTCCTCGCCGAACAGCCGGATCAGCTCGCCCCGGCGCGGCGCGGGGACCTCGCGCCATTGCCGGAAGGCGGTCACAGCTTTGTCAACCATCCGGTTGACGTCCGTGGCGACGGGAACGGAGGCCATGACCTCGCCGTCGATGGGCGAGCGGACGTCCAGTCCGCCGCTCGGCATATCAAGGCCCAGGCGGGCCAGCAGGTCGGAGACGTCCATGGGGCCTCCTTTACGATTTGCCCGCTTTCTCGCGGATGGCCGTCAGCGTGGTGCGGGTGGTGATGGCCTCGGGGTCGAGGACCAGATGCAGCAGGGCCAGCCGCCCGGCGGCCAGGGCCTGCTCGAAGGCGGGGGCGAAGTCCTCGGTGCGCTCGACCCGCGCCGTCCAGGCGCCATAGGCGGCGGCCAGGGCGGCGAAATCGGGATTGGCCAGGTCGGTGGCCAGCGTCCGGCCCGGATGGCTGGCCTCCTGATGCATGCGGATGGTGCCGTACATGCCGTTGTCGATGACCAGCACTATCGGAGACAGGCCGTGCAGCTTGGCGGTGGCCAGTTCCTGGGCGGTCATCAGGAAGCAGCCGTCGCCGGCGAAAGCCAGCACAATGCGCTCCGGGTACAGCGCCTTGGCGGCCAGGGCGGCGGGCAGGCCGTAACCCATGGAGCCGTTGGCCGGGGCCAGCTGGCCGGGATAGCGGCGGAAGCGGTGGAAGCGCTGGGGCCAGCCGGTGTAGTTGCCGGCTCCGGTGCAGATTATGGCGTCGTCGGGCAGGCGCGCCTCGATCTCGGCCATCACGCGCCCCATGTCCAGGGCGCCGGGGCAGGGATTGGGCACCCGGTTGGCCAGATGGTCGGCGCGTACCGCTTCGGTCCACTTTGCCCACGGCTTGGCGGCCGGGGCGTCCAGGGCGGCGGCCCGCCGGGCGAAGGGCGGCATGGCCGAAACGATGGCGAGATGGGGACGGAAGACCCGGCCCAGTTCCTCGGCCTCGGGGAAGACGTGGATCAGGGTCTGCCTGGGGTTGGGCGCCTCGATCAGGGTGTAGCCCGCCGTGTCGATGTCGCCCAGACGGGTGCCCACCGCCAGGATCAGATCGGCGTCCCGCACCCGCGCCCCCAGGCTGGGGGCCATGGAATAGCCCAGTTCGCCGCCATAGCAGGGCGATTCGTTGTCGATGATGTCCTGTCGGCGGAAGCAGGCCGCCACCGGCAGAGACCAGGTCTCGGCGAAGCGGGTGATCAGCTGGGCGGCCTCGGGCGTCCAGCCGCCGCCGCCCACCAGCATCAGCGGGCGTCGGGCGCTTTTCAGCAGCTCCACCATCTTGTCCAGGCGGCAGGGGCCGGGATGGGGAAGCGCCGGGGGCAGGCGCTCCACGTCGGCCACCTGGGCGCGCTCGGCCAGCATGTCCTCGGGCAGGATCAGCACCGCCGGGCCGGGCCGGCCGCCCATGGCGGCGGCGAAGGCGCGGGCCACCGCCTCGGGCAGGCGATCGGGCGCGGTGATTTCCTCCACCCGCTTGGCCAGCGGCCGGAACATCTGGGCCAGTTCCACCTCCTGGAAGGCTTCGCGCCCCCGGATGGGGCGGTCCACCTGGCCGATCAGCAGCACCATGGGGGTGGAATCCTGGAAGGCGGTGTGGACGCCCACCGAGGCGAGGGTGGCGCCGGGGCCGCGCCCGACGATGCACACCCCCGGCCGGCCGGTCAGCTTGCCGTGGGCCTCGGCGGCATAGGCCGCGCCGCCCTCGTGGCGGAAGGCCAGCACCTTCAGCCGGTCGCGGCGGTCCCAGGCGGCGTCCAGGAAGGGCAGGAAGCTCTCGCCCGGCACGCAGGTCACCGTGTCGGCCCCCTGGCCGATCAGGGCGTCGGCGAGAATCTCGCCACCGGTGCGGGATGCGGGGCCGGAACTGGACATGGAATTCTCCCACATGTCTTGAAAGTGGCTGTGACGGGGCAAAGGGACAAGATAGGCTGTGGCCGGCCGGTCCGTCCATGGACGGCATGGAGGAATGATGGCGACCGATTGGCTTGAACTGGGGCGGAAGCTGGACGGGGCGAGCGGGGCCGAGCCGGAGCTGGATCGCGAGCTGGCTTCGGCCTTCGGCGTGGCGGCGGCGGCGTTCACCGCCTCGGTTCCCGATTGCCGCGCCCTGGTCGAGGCCGCGTTGCCCGGCATGACGCTGCATCTGGGCTACGGGGCCAGCGGCGTGTTCCCCTACGCCTCGCTGTCGGGCGAGGGGCTGCACGTCATCTCCGAGGCGCCCACCGTGCCGCTGGCCATCCTCAGGTCGCTGGTGGCGGCAGAAACAGCCCGAGCGCGGTCAGCGCCGCCTGCAGCCTGATCCCGTCGCGGTCGCCCTCGAAGCGGTGCTCGGCATGCCGGGTGGCTTCGCCCCGCCGCGCCAGGGCGAAATGCACCAGCCCCACCGGCTTGTCCGCCGAGCCGCCGCCCGGCCCGGCGATGCCGGTCACCGCAACGGCCGCATCCGCCTGGGAATGGGCCAGGGCGCCCTCGGCCATGGCGAGCGCCACCTCGCGGCTGACCGCGCCGCAGGCGGCGATCAAATGGGGGGGGACGCCCAGCATCTCGGCCTTGGCCTGGTTGGAATAGGTGACGAAGCCCCGGTCCACCACGCTGGACGAGCCGGGAATGGCGGTCAGCGCCGCCGCCACCAGCCCGCCGGTGCAGGATTCGGCGGTGGCGAGGCGTTGGCTCCGCTGCTCTGCATGGCGCAGAACCTGGGCGGCGAGGTCGGTCAGGACGGTGGGCAGCATGCTCAACTCCGCACGTGGTTGAGAAGGATCATCAGCCCCAGCCCGTAAGCTCCGGCCAGGATGTCGTCGAGCATGATGCCCAGCCCGCCGCCCACCCGGCGGTCGGCCCATCCCACCGGCCAGGGCTTCTTGATGTCGAACAGGCGGAACAGGGCGAATCCGGCCAGATAGGACAGGGGGTCGAGCGGCGCGGCCAGCAGCACCAGCCATTGCCCGGCCACCTCGTCGATCACCACCTCGCCCGGATCCTCCGCGCCGGTAAGCTTCACATAGACGGCCGAGGCCCACCAGCCGACCGCGAAGCAGGCCAGGGTGGCGGCCAGCAGCAAGACGGGTCCGCCCGCCGCCATCAACCCCCAGGCGAAGGGCAGGGCGGCGGCCGAGCCCCAGGTCCCCGGCGCCCTGGGCAGCAGGCCGGCCCCGAACCACGTGGCGGCCAAGGTGGCGGGATGCAGGATGGAAATGCCGGTCGGGCGATGGGGCAATGAAAGTCTCCGCGGAAGGGGCACCATACCATTGGATGTGATTGTCGCAAGTATCATTCTAACGACATAGATCAATGGGGTGAAACTATGGGAAATTTCGATGGAAAGCGTCATATATGGGCATGTAAGCATTACAATATTCAACCCGAGCGGGACTGGACAGAGTCTGGTGATTATGTGAGAATCCAATATATGCAAATGGATTTGAGATATATCGTTTGATTAACTAAATGGATGTCATCCATCATTGCCGTTCATACCTAAGATTAAAATCTATCCTATTGTTTTCTGCATCTCGACATAGCAGAGGCGGGAATGTCTGGGCCTCAGGGATCATGGCGGATTGGCGGACGCAGTCTCATGGTGAGGCTGGTGTTCTTTGGCATGGCCGCCTGCATCGTTCTTTGGGCCGGTCTTGAACTGGCGCATCAAAGAAGCCTCGCCAACGTGGTGGATGCCATCCTGACCGAGCGCCTGGAGCAGAAGGCGGGGCGTGACGCCTTGCGGATCGAGGCGCTGCTGCAATCCCATCAGTCCCTGGCCAATCTGGTCGGCCGTCTGGAAGGCGTCGGTGCCGAGGGCGAGCCCAACTGGCTGCCGGGTCGTGACGAAACCGGAGCGTTCCCTCCCGTCGACATCCTCGCCACCCTGGTTTCCGGCCAGGTCCGGACCTGGGCGCTGGAGGGACGGGCGGTTCCGCCCGGGCTGGTGGAGATGCTGTCCACCCTGCCGCCGGGGCGGGTCCAGCGTATCGCCACCCTGGGGCCGGCGGCCGTGCTGGTCTCGGCGGCGCCCCTGGCCGGGGGAGAGGGGCGGCGGCTGGCCGTGGTGTCGGTGATCGACGATGGTTTTCTGCGGGCGACCATGGGCTCCCATCTCGATCGCGGCTTCGCCATGGTGGCGAGCGAACCGGCCGGCGGCCGGGTGCTCGCCCGCGCCGGGGAGGATGGGAACGCCCTGGCGGTTCCGACCGTGGCCGATCTGCAGGCCGCGTTCCTGGTCGGTGGCGGCCGGGTGTTCGGGGCGGGCGAGGGGCATGCCGGGCTGGCCTTCTCCACCGTGCTGCCGCGCGACCGCCAGAAGGTGATGAGCGAGCCGCTGATCGCCCTGGAACGTTCCAGCCGCACCATCATGGGGGCCGGGCTGAGCGTGCTGTTCTTCGCCGCCCTGGTTTACGTGGCCTGGCGCATCCGCCGGTCGGCCCGGCGGGTGGCCACCATGACCCGTCAGGTCTTCGGTACCGAGAGCAAGGTGGCCGACATCGATGAACTGAGCCACCTGGAGAGCGAGGTGGAAACCCTGGTCGGCGAGGTCCGCCGCTCGCGCCAGGCCCTGCGCGGGGAAGAGGAGGCGCGGGTCGCCCTGCTGACCGAGCAGATGGCGTTGTCCACCGAGAACGAGCGCCTGCGGCTGCTGCATTCGGTGACCGACATCATGGGAATCGGCGTGATCCGCATCACCGACGAAGGGCCGCAGGCCGAGAACGACATCATGCGCGGATTCGCCGAGGCGGCCGGGGGCCTCGCTCCCTTCCTCGAGGCCCGCACCAGCGGCAGCGACGAGGTGCGCATCGGCGACGGCGCCGAGTGTCGCATTTTCGAGACCATGCTGGCCCGCGCCGTCGATGCCGGCCTGATCCTGGTCGAGGACGTCACGCGGCGGCGCAAGGCCGAGGAATCCATCGCCATCTTCGCCCAGTTCCCCTCCCAGGACCCCAATCCGGTGCTGCGGGTCACCGGCGAGGGCGTGGTGACCCACGCCAACCAGTCCGCCTCGCGGCTGCTGGAGTTCTGGGGCATCGATCTGGGCGGCGTGCTGCCCGACGACTGGAAGCTCAGCGTCGCCGATGCCCTTCACGGCGGCGTGCAGTCGGAAATGGAAGTCACCGTCCGCGACCGCATCCTGTCGCTGGTCTTCGTGCCGCTGCCCGGCGTGGGCGTGGTCAACGTCTATGGCAGCGACATCACCGGGCGCATCGCCGCCGAGCGCCTGCTGCACATGGTCAACGAAAGCCTGGAGCGCCGCGTCCATCAGCGCACCGAGGCGCTGAAGGCGGAAATCGCCGAACACATCCGCGCCGAGCGTGAACTGGTGGCCGCTAAGGAACAGGCCGATCTGGCCAACCGCGCCAAGACCGAGTTCCTGGCCAATGTCAGCCACGAATTGCGCACCCCGCTCAACGCCGTCATCGGCTTTTCCGAGGTGATGGCCGCCGAGATGTTCGGCCCCCTGGGCTCGAGCCGCTATTCCGGCTACGTCAACGACATCCTGGCCTCGGGCCGCCATCTGCTGGCGGTGATCAACGACATCCTGGACATCGCCAAGATCGAGGCCGGCCAGATGGAATTCGACATGGCGGCGGTGGAGCCGGCCGAGGTGGTGGCCGCCGCGGTGCGCATCGTCGAAAGCCGCGCCGATGCCGGCGGCCTGTTCCTCGGCACCCATGTGGCCGACGACGTCCCCACCCTGTGGGCCGACCGTCGCCGGCTGCTGCAGATTCTGGTCAACCTGCTGTCCAATGCCGTCAAGTTCACCCCGGAGGGCGGCTCGGTCGAGGTGTCGGTGGAGATGATGGGTGAGGAGGTGGGCTTCACCGTCGCCGACACCGGCATCGGCATGAGCGACGACGAAGTGGTGGTGGCCATGCTGCCCTTCCGCCAGGTGGACGGCAGCCTGTCGCGGCGTTACGACGGCACCGGCCTGGGCCTGCCGCTGGTGCGGGCCTTCGTCGAACTGCATGGCGGCCATCTGGACATCTCCAGCCGCAAGGGGGCGGGGACCAAGGTGACGGTGCGCCTGCCGCTCGGCCCCTATCCCGGGCGGTCGGGGCAGTTCCAGAACGCCGGGGAATAGCCTTTCCTGTCAGCCGTAGCGTTCTTCCTTCCACGGATCGCCTTCGCCGTGATAGCCGCGCAATTCCCAGTAGCCGGGCGTGTCGCGGTCGGAAAAGGTGATGTGCCGCAGCCACTTGGCGCTCTTCCAGAAGTACAGCTTGGGAATCACGGCGCGGACCGGCCCGCCGTGGTCGCGGGTGAGCGGTTGGCCCTGCCACGAATGGGCCAGCAGCACGTCGTCGTCGGCGAAGCGGGCCAGGGGAATGTTGGTGGTGTAGCCGTCGAAGCTGCGCAGCAGGAGGAAACGCGCCTCCTTGCGCGGCCTGACCATCCTCAGCAGATGGCGGGCCGCAACGCCCGTCCAGGCATTGTCGTAGCGCGACCAGGTGGTGACGCAATGAATGTCGCTGACCAGTTCGGTCTGTGGCTGGGCCATGAAGGTGTCCCAGTCCCAGCGGATGGGATTGTCCACCATGCCGCCGACGCTCAAGGACCAGTCGCGGGTGGAAAGGTTGGGCTGGTCGCCCAGGTCGAGGACCGGGAAATCAACGGTCTCGCGCTGGCCGGGCGGCAGGCGCCGGGGGGCGGGGATTGCGGTTTCGCCGCTCAGGCCGCGCCCCTCGCGCGCCCATTTTTCCTTGGCGGCGGTCAGTTTGTCCCGGTTCTTTTCCTCGGCCATGCTGCCTTGGCTCCGATCCATTGGGTGGACGTATCCGATAGATCGGGATGGTGCCGCAAATGGCAAGGGGCGTCAGTCTTCCTCCTCAATCCCGGGGAGACGGTTGCCGTCCGCATCCATGAAGACGCCCAGAAGGGGCTTGGGCTGATACCCGGGGTACCACCGCTCCCTGACCGATCTGTGAAGCTTCAGTCCCGAGGCCGGATCGAAGTGCCGCTCCGCCTGGGCCAGGGAGCTGGAATCCCATGGACGGTGGGCCGGCGCGCATGAATTCGGGGCGAAGCCGGGAATGGGGGCGTCGTTGAAGCGGACGCCGATTTTCGGAGCCTTCAACTTGCGGATCATCCAGTCCAGGGCGACGTCGGAAAGGCCGCTCTCGTGATCGATCTGGGGATAACCGCCGCCCACGTCGGCATGGGCTCCGGGAAACAGCACCTGGACCACCCGGTCGTCCTTGTCCCACAGCGACGGGCTGAAGGCCTGGCGCCGCTCATCGACCGATATGGCGTGGAAGCCGGCACGGGCCTTGGAACTGAGGTCGTTGTCGGCGAACTTGAAGCGGTCGATGTTTTCGTCGTCATGATAGTGGGGAATGCCCAGGGCGCCCACCGTGTCCCACACCCCGACCACCAGGCAGCCATCCGCCACGGGCTCGCGCCCGATGGTCTTCGGAAGCTTGCCGTCGGCCTCGAACCATCCGCGAATCTTCTCGATCACGCCGGCCCGATCCTCGCGGAAATCGCGCCACGTGGCGATTCCGGCGCGGTAGGCATCCTCGGTGCTCAGGCCTTCCGATTGCAGCACCCCCATGGCATTGATCATTCCGGCCAGGGCGCGGGCGGTATAGGCGCCGCGGCTGAATCCGGTCAGGACGATGGTGTCGCCGGCTTGATAGTGGCGGGAAACGAAGGTGTAGCCCCGCACGATGCGTCCGATGATTCCGGCGCCGAGGCCGCCGCCGGCCAGCTTGGCGAAAAAGTTCCGGCTGTCGCCGACGCCGTGGAGGTACTTGGCGACCTGGCCGTCGCCCTGTTTCTCCTGCTCGGGGGCATCCTCGTCGTCCGTGCCGGTTCCCGCCAGGGCCCGATAGAGCTTGAGAACGTTGGTGATGTCGGGAAGGCCGTCCTTGTTGTCGTCCTGATCCGGCCCGTTCCAGGTTCCATCGGCGCAAAAAACGATGGTCTTGCCGCTCATTGCTTCCCCCCATGTCTGATCGAATCCGCAACTTGGAGTCGATTACGACATAAAATGATCGGAAAAAGCAATGAATGAGAGAGGCGGTCAGCCCTTGTCGCGCATCAGGCGGGCCTTGTCGCGGTTCCAGTCCCGTTCCTTGATGGCCTCGCGCTTGTCGTGCAGCTTCTTGCCCTTGGCCAGGCCCAGCTGGACCTTGGCGATGCCCCTTTGGCCGAAATGGATGTCCAGCGGCACCAGGGTCATGCCGTCCTTGGTGATGGCGCTCATCAGCTTGGCCATCTCGCGCTTGTGCAGCAGCAGCTTCCTCGGCCGCCGCGTCTCGTGCGGGAAGGGCATCTTGGACTGGTATTCGGGGATATAGGCGTTGAACAGGTACAGCTCGCCCTGCATGGGACCGGCAAAGGCCTCGTTGATGTTGCCCTTGCCGACCCGGAGCGACTTGACCTCGGTGCCCACCAGCATGATGCCGGCTTCCACCTCGCTGATGATGAAGTACTCGTGGCGCGCCCGGCGGTTCTGAGCGGCGACGTGGCCGGGGAGCACCATGGTTTCAGTTCCTTTTATACAGGCCCCTCAGGCGGCGGGCGGGCGCTGTGCGCCCTTGCCTCCCGCGCCATCAGGCGCGCGGCCCCTTGGGCCTAGCCCAGTCCCAATGAGCCAGGCTCATCGGGACCGGGGGGGGGTCAGATCAGGCCGGCGGCCTTCATGGCCGCCTCGACCCGGTGGCGGGCGTTCTCGCTGGCCGGAACCAGCGGCAGACGCACGTCGGGGGTGGACTTGCCCAGCAGGCTGGCGGCGTACTTCACCGGGGCCGGGCTGGTCTCGCAGAACAGGGCGTCATGCAGCGGCATGAGCTTCTTGTTCAGCTCGTTGCAGGTGGCCAGATCGCCCCTGGCCCAGGCTTCCTGCATGCTGGCGCACAGCCTGGGCGCGATGTTGGAGGTCACCGAGATGCAGCCCACGCCGCCCTGGGCGTTGAAGGCGATGGCGGTGGCGTCCTCGCCCGACAGCTGGCACAGCCGGTCGCCCAGGGCGGCGCGGATGCGCAGGGGCCGGGCCAGGTCGGCGGTGGCGTCCTTGATGCCGGCGATGTTGGGCAGCGCCGACAGGCGCACGAAGGTCTCGACGCTGATGTCGATCACCGAGCGGCCGGGGATGTTGTAGACGATGATCGGAATGTCCACCGCCTTGGCGATGGCCTCGAAATGGCGGAACAGGCCTTCCTGGGTCGGCTTGTTGTAATAGGGCGCCACCACCAGGGCGGCATCGGCGCCGGCCTGCTTGGCATGCCGGGTCAGCGCGATGGCCTCGTCGGTGGAGTTGGAGCCGGTACCGGCGATGACCGGAACCTTGCCCTTGGCCACTTCCAGGCACAGCTCCACCACGCGGTGATGCTCCTCGTGCGACAGGGTGGGCGATTCGCCGGTGGTGCCGCAGGGGACCACGGCGTGGGTGCCCTCCGAGATCTGCCAGGCGACCAGATCCTGGAACGCTTTCTCGTTCACCTTTCCATCGAGGAAGGGAGTGATGAGAGCGGTGATGGATCCCTTGAACATGGCGGTCTTCCCGGAAATGGGTTGGTCGAAAGAGCTAGGGACATTAGCCGCAACCGCTTGCCGGAGCAAGACGAGGTGAAGGGTTCGGCTTGAAAGGTCGCGAGTGTGGCCTTTAGAATACGCCCCCCGTTGAACGATCCCACTGGATACGTCCGTTGAAGGTTCCGTCCGTCCTCGTCCTCGCCGCGCTCGCCGTCCTGAGCCTGCCTCAACCGGCCCGGGCCGAGGCTGACCCGGTGGCGCGCCAGGCGATCGCCGCCGCCAAGCGCGACCATTTCGACGAGGCCGCCCGGCTGGCCCGGCAGTCGCGCTCCAAGGTGCTGCCCCGGCTGGTCACCTGGATGGCCTATGTCTCGGGGCGTTCGGGGGCCGAGTTCGCCCAGCTCGCCGCCTTCATCCACGCCAATCCCGAATGGCCGATGATGAGTCAGATGACCAAGCGGGCCGAGGAATCCATCACCGCCGCCACCCCCACCGCCCAGGTGCTGGCCTGGTTCGATTCGCACCCGCCCACCACCGCCGACGGCGGCCAGGCCTATGCCCGCGCCCTGTTCGCCGCCGGGCGGACCGAGCAGGCGGTGCAGGTGATCCGCGACACCTGGGTCACCTTGAGCTTCGGGGCCTTGCAGGAAAAGCAGTACCTCAACCTCTTCGGCGAGCATCTGCGCTACGAGGACCATTGGCGCCGCCTCGACCGGCTGCTGTGGGACCGCCAGGAGACCTCGGTGCAGCGGATGATCATGAAGGTCGATTCCGGGCACCGCGCCGTGGCCCAGGCCCGCCTCGCGCTGCAATCGGGCAAGGCCAATCCCGAGCCGCTGATCAACGCCGTCCCGGCGTCGTTGCGCGACGATCCCGGCCTGATCTACGAGCGGGTGCGCTGGCGCCGCCAGAAGGACATGGACGAGGAGGCGCTGGACCTGCTGGCCCATCCGTCCCGCAACAAGATCCGTCCCGACCTGTGGTGGCAGGAACGCGCCATCCTGGCCCGCCGCGCCCTGCAGAAGGGCCTGGTGTCCAGGGCCTACCAGGCCGCCGCCGACCACGGGCTGGAAGGCGGAACCCAATACGTGGACGCCGAGTTCCTGGCCGGCTGGGTGGCGCTGCGCTTCCTCGACGACAAGACCACCGCCATCCACCATTTCACCCGCCTGCACGAATGGGCCAGCCATCCCATCTCGCGCGCCCGCGCCGCCTATTGGGCGGGGCGCGCCTTCGAGGCGGCGGGCGACGCCAAGGCACGGGACTGGTTCACCCGGGCGGCGCGTTATTCCACCACCTATTACGGCCAGCTGGGGGCGTCCCGGCTGGGCGACCATCACTGGCCGCTGCCCGACGAGCCGCAGCCGACGGCCGAGGACGTGGCGCGCTTCGAGGCCCGTGACGTGGTTGCCGCCGCGCGGCTGCTGATGCAGGCGGGCGAGAGCGAGCTGCTGCGCTCGTTCTTCATCCGTCTCAACGACACCGTCCAGACCCCGGGCGAGCGCACCCTGGTGGCCGGTCTGGCCACCCGCACCGGGCGGCACGACCTGGGCCTGACCGTGGCGCGGCGCTCGGACCGGGAAGGGGTCACCCTGGTGCAGGCCGGTTGGCCGGTTCCCCCCCTGTCCGCCGACGAGACCAATCCGGAGAAGGCCCTGGTCCTCGCGCTGATCCGCCAGGAAAGCGGCTTCGTCGCCGACATCGAGTCGCCGGCCGGGGCCAAGGGGCTGATGCAGCTGCTGCCGTCCACCGCCTCCAAGGTGGCCAAGTCCATCGGCCTCAAATACCACGTCAAGAAGCTGGACGACCCCGATTTCAACGTGGCGGTGGGCTCGGCCTATCTGCGCGATCTGGTGGGGGACTTCGAGGGCTCGTACATCCTGGCGCTCGCCTCCTACAACGCCGGGCCGGGCCGGGCCCGGCGCTGGATCCGCGAATACGGCGATCCCCGCGACCCCAGCGTCGACGTGGTGGACTGGGTGGAGATGATTCCGTTCGGCGAGACCCGCAACTACGTGCAGCGGGTGATGGAAAGCGTCGCGGTCTACCGCCGGCGCCTGGGCAAGCACGTCGGCCCCACCCTGGAGGCCGATCTGAAGCGTTGGGCCAGGCGCACGGCGGAGGCCCGTCAGTGACCCTTGCCGCGGCCAAGGTCTGCGTCTTCGACGCCTACGGAACCCTGTTCGACATCGGCAGCATCGCCAGGACGGTGCGGGACGAGTTGGGCGACAGGGCCGAGGCCCTGCTGCGGGTGTGGCGTCGCCGCCAGCTGGAGCTCAGCTGGCTGCCGCTCAGGGCCGGCACTTCGGCGGATTTCTGGCGGGTGACCGAGGAAGCCCTGGATTTCGCCATGGAGACCTTCAAGCTGGATGACGGCGGTCTGCGGTTGCGTCTGATGGAAGGCTGGCTGACGCCTGATCTTTACCCCGACGCGGTCGAGTCCCTGGCCCGCCTGCGCGCCATGGGCTGCCGTTCGGCCATTCTGTCCAACGGATCGGTCCGCATGCTGGAGGCGGCGACCGCAGGGCTGACGGAGCATCTCGACGCGGTGCTGTCGGCCCAGTCGGTCCAGCGCTTCAAGCCCGACCCGCTGGTCTATCAACTGGCGGCGACCCATTTCGGTGTGACGCCGGAAAGCGTATGCTTCGTATCGGCCAATGCCTGGGACGTCAGCGGCGCCGCCGCCTTCGGCTTCCAGGTGGTGTGGATCAACCGCGACAACGTTCCGCCGGAGAAGCTGCCGCTGGGAACCAAGGCGACGGTGGCCGGTCTGGCGGAGCTGCCGGCAATTCTGGGAGGTTGAGCCATGGACGAACTGGACGAGCTGCGTGCCGAGAACGAGGCGCTGCGCGCCGAACTCGAGGAGCTTCGCGCCGAGATCGAGGAATTGCACGGCGACGCCGACATCGATTCCTGCCACATCGCCGGGTTGACCGCCCAGATCAAGGCGCTGATCGCCGAGGGCGATTCCTGCCCCAACAAGGACGCGCATCCGCTGCTGGTGCGCGAGAAGTACACCCACGCGCGGACCGGGGAGGTGGTGACCAAGACCAGGGCCTTCCCCCTCTACCGCGAGGCTTTCGACGCCGAGGCCGAGCGCCTGGGCGTCGCCAACCCCGAGAAGATTCGGGGCTGATCTGATTCTCGTGTTTCCGTCAAACGAAGGTTGACACCCATGCCCGCTTATCGCTCCCGTACCTCCACCCACGGCCGCAACATGTCCGGCGCCCGCGGCCTGTGGCGCGCCACCGGCATGACCGACGCCGATTTCGGCAAGCCGATCATCGCCATCGCCAATTCCTTCACCCAGTTCGTGCCCGGCCACGTGCACCTCAAGGACCTGGGGCAGATGGTGGCGCGCGAGATCGAGAAGGCCGGCGGCGTGGCCAAGGAGTTCAACTGCATCGCCATCGACGACGGCATCGCCATGGGCCATGCCGGCATGCTGTATTCGCTGCCCTCGCGCGAGCTGATCGCCGACAGCGTCGAATACATGGTCAACGCCCATTGCGCCGACGCCATGGTCTGCATCTCCAATTGCGACAAGATCACCCCCGGCATGCTGATGGCGTCGCTTCGCCTCGACATCCCCACCATCTTCATCTCGGGCGGCCCCATGGAGGCCGGCAAGGTCACCTACAAGGGCGAGACCCATGCCGTGGACCTGATCGACGCCATGATCAAGGGCGCCGACCAGAACGTCTCCGACGAGGAGGCGCTGGCCTTCGAGAAGGAAAGCTGCCCCACCTGCGGCTCGTGCTCGGGCATGTTCACCGCCAATTCCATGAACTGCCTGATCGAGGCCCTGGGCCTCGGCCTGCCGGGCAACGGCACGGTGGTCGCCACCCATGCCGACCGCAAGGAGCTGTTCCTGGAGGCCGGGCGGCGCATCGTCGAGCTGGCCAAGCGCGCTTACGAGGGGGACGACGCGTCCGTGCTGCCGCGCTCCATCGCCACCTTCAAGGCCTTCGAGAACGCCATGACGCTGGACATCGCCATGGGCGGCTCCACCAACACCGTGCTGCATCTGCTGGCGGCGGCGCAGGAGGCGGGGGTCGCCTTCGGCATGGCCGACATCGACCGCCTGTCGCGCCGGGTGCCCTGCCTGTGCAAGGTCGCCCCCAACGTCCCCGACGTCCACATCGAGGACGTCCACCGGGCCGGCGGCATCATGGGCATCCTGGGCCAGCTGGACCGGGGCGGGCTGATCAACCGCGAGTGCGGCACCGTCCATTCCCGCACCCTGGCCGAGGCCCTGGACAAGTGGGACATCTCGCGGTCCAACGATCCGAAGGTGCATGAGTTCTACAAGGCCGCCCCCGGCGGGGTGCGCACCACCGAGGCCTTCAGCCAGTCCAAGCGCTGGGCCGAGGTGGACAAGGACCGGGTCAAGGGCGTCACCCGTTCGGTGGACACCGCCTTTTCCAAGGATGGCGGCCTGGCGGTGCTGTTCGGCAACCTGGCGCTGGACGGCTGCATCGTCAAGACGGCGGGCGTGGACGACAAGAACCTGACCTTCTCGGGCCCGGCGGTGATCTGTGAAAGCCAGGACGAGGCGGTGGCCAAGATCCTGGGCGGGCAGGTCAAGGCCGGCGACGTGGTGATCGTCCGCTACGAAGGCCCGCGCGGCGGGCCGGGCATGCAGGAAATGCTCTATCCCACCAGCTACCTGAAGAGCATGGGCCTGGGCAAGGAATGCGCGCTGATCACCGACGGCCGCTTCTCGGGCGGCACCTCGGGCCTGTCCATCGGCCACGTCTCTCCCGAGGCGGCGGAAGGCGGGGCCATCGGCCTGATCGAGCCCGGCGACATCATCGATATAGATATTCCAAATCGCAGTATTGCAATCCGGGTGTCCGATGCCGACCTGGAAAAGCGTCGTCAGGCCATGGTGGCCTTGGGGGCCAAGGCCTGGAAGCCGGTGGATCGCGACCGTCAGGTGTCGGCCGCGCTGAAGGCCTATGCCGCCATGACCACCAGCGCCGCCAGGGGCGCGGTGCGCGACGTGTCGCAGTTGGATCGCTGAGGAAGGATCGGGCCGATGGGGGTGACGTGGAGCGAGAGGATGAGCGTCGGCGTGCCGCTGCTCGATTCCGACCACAAGACTCTCATCGGCCTGATCAACAACCTGCACCGCTCCATCGGCGATGACGAGGAATATGCCGCGGTCGGCAGTGTCTTGCAGGCCCTGGAAGAGTATGTCGCCCATCATTTCGCCCGCGAGGAGAAGATGATGGAGGCCTGCCGCTATCCGCTGCTGTCCCAGCACCACGCCACCCATGCCAGCTTCGCCGGCCAGGTCGCCGCCCTGAAGGCGCGCTACACCGGGGACAAGACCGCCGTGCGCGCCCGCGAATGCCTGGCCTTCCTCAATTCCTGGCTGATCGACCACATCTGCACCACCGACATGAACTACCGCTCCTGGCTGATCGGCCATCCGGGTGCCGAGGCGGCGGCGCAACGGGTGACCCTGACCGGTGGCGGCAAGTCCGCCCAGGTGGATTGGGCGAATCTGCGGGTGCTGCTGGTGGACGACAACGTCAATTTCTGCGAGATCCTGCGCACCATTCTGGACAGCGTCGGCGTCACCAGGATTTCCACCGTCCACGACCTGGACTCGGCCAAGACGGTGATCGGCCTGGACCCCTTGGATATCGTGGTTTCCGACTGGCACGTGGGCGCCGAGAGCGGCCTGGATCTGGTCAAGTGGGTAAGGCGCGGCCCGCCGGGACAGGCCCGGTTGCCGGTGCTGATCCTGTCGGGCCATGAGCGCATGGCCAACCGCGACCTCGCCCTGCTGGCCGGGGCCGACGAATTCATGGAAAAGCCCATCTCGGCCCGCAACCTGCTGCTGGGCATGGCCCGGCTGGTGGGGAAGGCGGCATGAGCCGGCTGGTGGATGCCGATGGTTCGGTTCCGCGGACCGTCCATCCCCTGGCCGATCTGCTGCGCCTGTCGGCCGACCAGGTGCTGGACGCCTTCACCCTCAGCCAGCGCGAGGACTTCACCCGGGTGATCGCCCAGGTGGCCCAGCCGGGTTCGGCGCTCAACGGCGTGTTCCGGGACCTGGGGGCCGATGCGGGGCGGCTGGGCGATCTGTTCCTGGACCTGCACGCCCATGTGATGGACCATCCGGTGTGGCGCCACCCGTTCTTTTGCCGGGTGTTCGAGGGGCGGATCACGCCGTCCCAGGTCAAGGCTTTCGCGCTGCAGTACTTCAATCAGATCAAGAATACCCGCCAGTGCGTCGCCCTGGCCATCGGCCGCTTCCACGGCCTGGCCGCCACGTCGCGCGGCCAACTGGGCGAGCGCCGGTCCGAGCTGACCCAGGTGGCCCTGGCCCAGCTGGTGGCCGACGAATACGGGGTGGGCAGCCACGGCCTGGACGATTATCCCGAATTGGGGCGGCTGCTGGCCGCCAAGACCCACATCGTGATGTACCGCCAGCTGTTCGACGGGCTGGGCATCCCTGCCGCCGGGCAGGACGTGCCCATGCTGCCCCAGGTGGCGGACAACGTGCTGATTCAGCGGCTGGTGGCCGGACATCCGGCCTTCACCCCGCTGGAGGCGCTGGCCTCCGTGGGGCTGGGCATGGAATGGGGCGTGCCGGAATTCTTCAGCCTGCTGCTGGGCGGCCTGATCAGGGTGTCGGAGCGCGAAGGGCTGAATCTCAGCCCTCACCATCTGGAGGTCTTCATCGCCCATGTGCGCTACGACGTCCTTCACGCCATCTCGGTGATGCTGGTCACCTCGCTGCACATGGAGGGCGAGGGCGATCCGGCGGCGGTCAAGGGGGCCTGCAACATGCTGATGGGCGGCCGCTTCGCCATGATGACCGGCCTTTACGCCCATGTGTTCGGCGAGCAATGCCCGGTTCCGTCATTGGAGCCCCGCCACCGGGTCGCCGATATCCGCATCGCCGACGCATTGGCCGAGGCGCGGCGAAGCGTCGACCCGGCCCAGGTGATGGGCGGCGAGGCCTATTGCCGCTCGGCCGCCACGCCGTTCTGATCCAGCTCGATCCACACCGGCGTGTGGTCCGAGGCCTTTTCCCTGCCCCTCGGTCCCTTGTCGATGTCGCAGGCCCGCAGGCGGTCGGCGGCCTGGGGTGACAGCAGGAAGTGGTCGATGCGCAGGCCCTCGTCGCGCTGCCAGGCCCCCGCCTGGTAATCCCAGAAGGAATAGCGGCCTTTTTCATCGGGATGCAGGGCGCGGAAGGCCTCCGTCAGCCCAAGGTTGACGATGGCGCGGAAGGCGGCGCGGCTGTCGGGCCGGCAGAGCGCGTCGCCCCGCCAGTTGGGCGGGTCGTAGACGTCGTCGTCGGTGGGGCAGATGTTGAAATCGCCGCCCAGGACGAAGGGGACGCCCCGGACGAGCAGGGTTTCGGCGTGGCGCTTCAGTCGCGCCATCCACGCCAGCTTGTAATCGAATTTGTCGCCCGGTGCCGGGTTGCCGTTGGGCAGGTAGAGCGAGGCCAGACGCCAGCCGGCGATGGTGGCTTCGATGTAGCGGGCCTGTTCGTCGGCTTCGTCGCCGGGCAGGCGGCGGTCGATGTCGGTCATGGGCAGGCGGGACAGGATGGCGACGCCGTTATAGCTCTTCTGGCCGTGGACGGCGGCATGATAGCCGGCGGCCTCGATTTCCAGATAGGGGAAGTCCTGGTCCTGGCACTTGATCTCCTGCAGCAGGACCACGTCGGGGGCGAAGGCGTTCAGCCAGTCGAGCACGTTGCCCAGGCGGGCCCGCACCGAGTTGACGTTCCAGGTGGCGATGCGCAGGCCCATGTCTCCATCCGCTCCGGCAAGGTGTGGCAGGGCTCCGAGGATACAGGACCCGGTGGTTTCGGCAAGGCAGCCCAGCGTTATTGGGATTGTATGTAGAAGTACGGGAAGCGCATATTTACCTGGGGCGTGCAGGTTCGGGGGATTTGGTGGCCGGCGAGAACAATCTCAACTCCAGGTTCAGGCTGCTGCGGTATTATTCCATGGCCAGCGCGGTGGCGCTGACCATTACCGCCTCGGTGCTGGTGGCCCTTTACCGCAGCGATCAGGTGGACGAATTCCTGTCTTCGACCGAGGCGGAGAATACCCGGCTGGCGACCACCTTCGCCAACACGTTTTGGCGCCAGTTTCAGCCGTTTTTCATCATGGCATCCAATATTCCGGCCGAGGCGCTGAGGCGTCGCGGCGAGCTGCGCGCCCTGGACATCGCCTTCGAAAGCCTGTCCACCGGACTGCCCATCCTGAAGATCCGCGTCTATGACGGCCGGGGCCGGGCGGTCTATTCCTCCATCCGCGACGAGGTGGGCGAGGATTTCTCGATCAACCCAGGGGTGAGGCTGGCGGTGGAGCAGGGAACGACCTGGACGGCCATGAATTTCAACCCCCGGATGCCGGATCTGACCGGGGCGATCGCGGGCCGTTGGGTGGTGGAAACCTATATCCCGGTGACCGGGGAGCTGGGGCAGCCGGTCGGTGGGCTGGAGCTTTATTCCGACGCCACGCCGTCCATGGAACGGCTGAAATCCAACGTCTGGCGCCTGGGCGGGCTGGTCGCGGCGATTCTGGCGGGTCTCTATCTGATCCTGTTCCTGATCGTGCGGCGCGCCGACCGTATCATCCACAGCCAGCGCGAGCAGGTGGAGCAGGCGCGGGAGGCGCTGCGGGCCAAGGAGGAGCGCTTCCGCGCCATCGCCGACTACACCTTCGACTGGGAATCCTGGCTGGACCAGGACGGCCGGCTGCGCTGGGTCAATCCGGCGGTGGAGCGTCTGGCCGGCTATTCCATCGAGCAATGCCTGGGCATGGAAGACTATCCCCTGCCCATGATCTATGAAGCCGACCGGGCCGAGATCCGCCGCCTGCGGCAATCGGCGCTGGCCGGCAATTTCGAAAGCGGCGTCGAGTTCCGCCTGGTTTGCCGCAACGGCCTGATCAAGTGGGTGATGGCCAGCTTCCAGCCCATTTTCGACGACAGCGGGGCGATCATGGGCACCCGCTGGAGCATCCACGACATCACCGACCGCAAACGGGCCGAGCAGCGGCTGCGGGAATCCGAGGTCCGCTTCCGCTCGGTGACCCAGACCGCCGCCGATGCCATCATCTCGGTGAACGGGCGCGGAGACATCGTCTCGTGGAACGTGGGGGCCGAGCGCATCTTCGGCTACGCCGAGACCGAGGCGCTGGGACGCAACGTCACCATGATCCTGCCGGAGGGTTATCGCCAGCGGCACGAGGACGGCCTGCGCCGCGCCGTCGCCACGGGCGAGGCGCCGATCCTCGGTGTTCCGTCGCTGTTCGAGGGACTGCGGCGTGACGGACAGGTGTTTCCGGTGGAGCTGACCCTGTCGCGCTGGGACATGGACAACGGCGCCTTCTTCACCGCCATCCTGCGCGACGTCACCGAGCGGAAGATGGCCGAGCAGGAACTGGCCGAACGCACCGCCGAGCTGGAACGGTCCAATGCCGAGCTGCAGCAATTCGCCTATGTCGCCTCCCACGACCTGCAGGAGCCGCTGCGCACGGTGACCAGCTTCCTGCAATTGCTGCGCAGGCGCTACGACGCGTCTCTCGACGACAATGCCCGCGAATACATCCGCTTCGCCACCGACGGTGCGGCGCGCATGCACCGGCTGATCACCGACCTGCTGGTCTATTCCCGCGTCTCCACCCACGGCCGCAGCTTCGAGACGGTCAGGATGGAGGCGGTTCTCGACATGGTCCTGACCAATCTGGGCGCCGCCATCGAGGAATCCGGCGCCGAGATTTCCCATGATCCGCTGCCCGAGGTGGACGGCGACCAGATCCAGATGGTCAGTCTGTTGCAGAACCTGATCGGGAACGCCATAAAGTACAGGGCGCCCGGGACGGTTCCGCGCGTTCATGTCGGGGCGAAACGGGATGGCGACACCTGGGCGTTTTCGGTGCAAGACAACGGAATCGGCATCGATCCCAAGTATGCCGACCGTGTCTTCGTCATCTTCCAGCGCCTGCACGCCCGTGGCGAGTATGAAGGCACCGGCATCGGGCTGGCGGTGGCCAAGAAGATCGTCGAGCGCCATGGCGGGCGCATCTGGCTGGACTCCGAGCCGGGGCAGGGCAGCACCTTCCACTTCACCCTGCCGGTCCGCCATCCGCGCAAGAGCTAGCCTGCTGGCCTGCCTGCTGGTCGCCGCCGCGTCCTCCTCCGCCCTGGCCCAGTCCTGTCCGCCGGGCGGGGCCTATGTGCCGCAGCGCGTGGTGACCTTTTCCACCTGGATGGCCGATCCCACCTACAGCAGCGTCGAGAGCCGGGCCCGCATCACCGCCCTGTCGGGCAAGACCCGCCCCGATTCCAACGACTTCACCACCGGCCTGACGCGGACCACCACCAATCTGGAACTTCGGGTCCAGGGCTGGCAGATCGATCTGGGGCAGGGGAAGCGCTGCATGGGGCTCGCCCGGGTCGAGGCGATATGGAAGATTACCGAGATCAAGGTGGACATCGCCCGGGAATATCCGCCGGGCGGCTGTCAGTACCGGGTGATCCGCACCCACGAGGACGAGCACGTGGAGATCAGCCGGGACACGTTCCGCCGCTGGACGCCCCAGGCGGAATCGGTGCTGCGCAACGTGGCGGCGCGCATTCCGCCGCGCATCAGCACCGCCTCGGCCGACGCGGTGACCGGTGAGTTCAAGGACCAGCTGACCGCCGCCATGAAGCCCACCTTCGAGGCCTTCGCCAACGAGCTGAGAACGCGCAACGCCGCCATCGACACGCCGGGCAATTACCGCCGCGTCAACGGCCAGTGCCCGACGTGGTGAATGGGGCTGTCATTCTGAGCGAAGCGAAGAATCTTTCAGTCCCAGACGGCTTCGGTTGAAAGATGCTTCGCTGGCGCTCCGCATGCCAAAACCCGCATTACACCGAGAAGGAGCTGCCGCAGCCGCAGGTGGAGGTGGCGTTGGGATTCTTGATCTGGAACGACGAGCCGGCCAGATCCTCGACATAATCCACCACCGAGCCGTCCAGCATGTCCAGCGAGGTCTGGTCCACCACCACGGTGATGCCGTATTCGCTGAACAGGCGGTCCTCGTCGCCGACCTGGTCGTCGAGCGAGATGCCGTAGGAAAAGCCCGAACAGCCGCCGCCGGAAACGCCCAGGCGCAGCATCATGTTGGGCTTGCCCTCCATCTTGATCAGGGTCTGGACGCGCTCGGCGGCGCTTTCGGTGACGCTGATGCGGGCGGCGTAATTGTGTTCGACCTCGGCCATCGTGTCCTCTGCGGCAAGGATTGGAATTGTTCGAAGGGTAGCACCTTGCCCACCCTCTTTGGAAGCACCGTTCCCGCAATTTAGGTATTCCGATACCGAATTCAAGTCATGGTTCGTAGGTTGCGCATATGAGCCCCGGCTTATAGGCTCGGCCGTCGAATGGCTCTAACCTGGGGAAGGGGCCCCGTCTTGGTGCTTGATCTGCACACCATGCTGGTGGCGGTCGCGGTGGCGACCTCCTGCTGCGCCTTGGCCAGGATCGTCCTCTATTTCCTGCATCCCGGCATGGCCGGTCTCGGGCATTGGGCCTGGGCCAGCGTCATCGGCGCCTTGAGCTTCGCCGTGGCCGGAACCGGGGCGGGCCTGTCCGAAGGCTGGTCCCTGACCTTGGCCCACGGTCTGGTGGTTCTGGGATTCTGCCTCGTCTGGGACGGCTTCCGACGCTTCCTGGGGCGAGACGGTCTGCCGGCCCGGTTCTACCTCGGGCTCGGCGCCCTGGCCGTCATGCTGATCGTCGCCTCCCATTCGGTGGGATCGCTGTATCTGCGCGCCACCTTCAATTCGGCCCTGGTGGCGTTGATTTCCCTGGCCATCGCCCGGGAATTGCTGTGGCGGGCGCCGCCCCATCGCCTCGCCATGCGTCTGGCGGGCTGGGTCTATCTGGCCAATGCGCTGTTCTTTCTCGCCCGCGCCGCGTCCATCGGCCTGGATCTGGGCTTCACGGCCGGCACGATGTCCTATGGCCTGACCGTCGTTGCCACCATGTGGTGGCTGTGCGTCACCATCTCGGTGACCCTGTGCATGGTGCTGATGGCGGGCGAACGGCTGCAGGAGGAACTGAATTTTCAGGCCAGCCGCGACCCCCTGACCGGCGCCCTCAACCGCAGGGCCTTCGGCACCCTGGCGGAAAGGGAGGTGATCCGCGCCCGCCGCGCCGGGGCGCCGCTGTCGCTGCTGATGATCGACATGGACCATTTCAAGCAGATCAACGACCGGCTGGGGCATTCCGGCGGGGACGAGGCCCTGACCATGTTCGTGTCCCTTGCGGGGCGCATGCTGCGGGCCGAGGATCTGCTCTGCCGTTTCGGTGGCGAGGAATTCCTGGCCCTGCTGCCGGGCAGTTCCACCGACGAGGCCATGGGGGTGGCCGAGCGCCTGCGCACCGCCTTCACCGCCGAAGCCAAGGGATTGCAGGGAGAGAGTCATCTGCCCTTCGCCATGACCTTGAGCGCGGGGATAACGGCGCTGGCCGGGGGAGAGGGCATCGAGGCGGCCATCCGCCGTGCCGACACGGCCCTTTACCGCGCCAAGAGTCTGGGACGCGACCGCTGCGAATTGGCGTGAGCGCCGAGCCCCCGGTGGTTGCGTTCCCCGGGCTTGGGCGGTAGTGTCCCGGTCATGACCGAGTCCCGCTTCCATACCCTGGCGCCCTACGCCTGCCGGCCCGAGGAATCCCGCGGCCGCCTGCACGCGGAGGCGGACAGCCCGACCCGCTCGCCGTTCCAGCGCGACCGTGACCGCATCATCCATTCCGCCGCCTTCCGCCGCCTGCAATACAAGACCCAGGTGTTCGTCTATCACGAGGGCGACAATTTCAGGACGCGGCTGACCCATTCGCTGGAGGTGTCGCAGATCGCGCGGTCCATCGCCCGGGTGCTGGGCCTGGACGAGGATCTGGCCGAGGCGCTGGCCCTGGCCCACGATCTCGGCCACACCCCCTTCGGCCATGCGGGCGAGGACGCGCTGCAGGACGTGCTGGCCGAATACGGCGGCTTCGACCACAACGCCCAGAGCTTGCGCATCGTCACCAAGCTGGAACGCCGCTACGTGGAGTTCGAGGGCCTCAACCTCACCTGGGAGACCCTGGAGGGACTGGTCAAGCACAACGGCCCGCTGACCGGCCCGCTGGCGGTCAAGCCCGACCGGGTGCTGCCCGGGGCCATCGCCGAGTATGCCCAGTTGCACGATCTGCGCCTGGACAGCTTCGCCGGCATGGAGGCCCAGGTGGCGGCCCTGTCCGACGACATCGCCTACAACAACCACGACATCGACGACGGCTTGCGCGCCGGGCTGTTCACCATCGCCGACCTTCGGGACGTGCCCCTGGTCGGGCCGCTGTTCCATCAGGTGGGCAAGGATTATCCCGGGGCCGAACCCTCGTTGCACATCCACGAGGTGGTGCGCCGGATGATCGGCATCATGATCACCGACCTGATCGGGGAAACCCGGCGCCGCATCGAGGACTTCAAGCCCAGGACCGCCGACGACGTGCGGGCCCTGGGGCGCCCGCTGGCCGCCTTTTCCGACGAGATGCGCGCCAATGACGCGGCGCTGCGCCAGTTCCTGTTCACCAACATGTACCGCCACTTCAGCGTCAACCGCATGACCAGCAAGGGCAGGCGGGTGGTGAAGGACCTGTTCCGCCTGCTGTTCGCCGAGCCCGAATGCCTGCCGCCCGAATGGCGGCGTCTGGCCGACGGCAAGGGCACCGCCAAGACCGCCCGCGTGGTGGCCGATTACATCGCCGGCATGACCGACCGCTTCGCGCTCGACGAGCATCGCCGGCTGTTCGACCTGCAAGAGAAGCCTTGAGAAAAATGAACCTGTTCAAATACTTCCGTGAAGAAATCATCAAGTCGGTCGAGGCGATCGTTCCCGGCCTCGATACCTCCAAGGTGACGGCCGAGCCGCCGCGCGAGACCAGTCATGGCGACGTGGCCACCAACGCCGCCATGGTGCTGACCAAGGCGGCGGGCATGAAGCCCCGCGATCTGGCCGAGAAGATCGCGGCAGCCTTGCGCGCCCATCCGGCGGTGTCGGAGGTGGAGGTGGCCGGTCCCGGCTTCATCAACCTGCGGCTGGCCGATTCCTTCTGGTTCGAGCGTCTGGCCGAGGTTCTGGCCGCCGGAACCGCCTACGGCCAGTCGGACGTGGGCCAGGGCCGCAAGGTCAACGTGGAATACGTCTCCGCCAATCCCACCGGCCCCATGCATATCGGCCACGCGCGCGGCGCGGTGTTCGGCGACGCCCTGGCGCTGCTGCTGCAGAAGGCCGGCTACGACGTCACCCGCGAATACTACGTCAACGACGCCGGTTCCCAGGTGGACGTGCTGGCCCGCTCGGCCCACTTGCGCTACCGCGAGGCCCTGGGCGAGGAGATCGGCGAGATTCCCGAAGGCCTCTATCCCGGCGAGTACCTGAAGCCCACCGGCGCCGCCCTGGCGGCCAAGTACGGCGCTTCGCTGAAGGACAAGCCGGAGGAGGAGTGGCTGCCCCTGCTGCGCGGCTTCGCGGTGGAGTCCATGCTGGACATGATCAAGGACGATCTGGCCGGCCTGGGGGTCAAGCACGACGTCTTCGTCTCCGAGCGCGGGCTGGTGGAGGCGGGCAAGGTCCAGGACGCCCTGGACGCCCTGTCGGCCAAGGGCCTGATCTACGAAGGCGTGCTGGAGCCCCCCAAGGGCAAGCTGCCCGACGATTGGGAGGTGCGGCCGCAGACCCTGTTCAAGGCCACCGAATTCGGCGATGACGTGGACCGCCCCTTAAAGAAGTCGGACGGCTCGTGGACCTATTTCGCTTCCGACATCGCCTATCACCTGGACAAGTACCGCCGTGGCTTCGGGTCCATGATCGACGTGTGGGGCGCCGATCACGGCGGTTACGTCAAGCGCATGCAGGCGGCGGTCAAGGCGGTGAGCGAGGGCGGCGGCGATCTCGACGTCAAGCTCTGCCAGATGGTCAATCTCCTGAAGGGCGGCCAGCCCTACAAGATGAGCAAGCGGGCCGGCACCTTCGTCACGCTCAGGGATCTGGTCGAGGCGGTGGGCAAGGACGTGGTCCGCTTCATCATGCTGACCCGCAAGAACGACGCCCATCTGGACTTCGACCTGGACAAGGTGCTGGAGCAAAGCCGCGACAATCCGGTGTTCTACGTCCAGTACGCCCATGCCCGCTGCCATTCGGTGATGCGTCACGCCGCCACCATGTGGCCGGAGACGGCGGGGCAGGTTCCGGGCGTCGCGGTGCTGGCGCGCTTGACCGACCCGGCCGAGCTTGGTTTGATCAGGCTGCTGGCCGGCTGGCCGCGCCTGGTGGAAAGCGCGGCCGAGGCCCACGAGCCGCATCGTGTCGCGTTCTATCTCTATGATCTGGCCGCCGCCTTCCACGGGCTGTGGAACAAGGGCAAGGACGAGACGCGGCTGCGGTTCCTGATCGAGGACGACCGCGAACTGTCGCTGGCCCGCCTGGGCCTGCTGCGCGCGGTGGTGGGGGTGATCGCCTCGGGGCTCGGCATCTTCGGTGTCACGCCCGTGGAAGAGATGCGCTGAACAGGGGAGATGCGCTGACATGGCCAAACGTCCCGGCGACGATTACGAACGCGACCTGCTGGACATCATTCCCGAGCGCTACGACGCCGACGCCGATTCCCATCAGGCCCGGGCCGGCCACCGTTTGCGCAGCTGGGTGCTGATCGGCGGCGCGGTGATCGCGGTGGGGGCCATCGTCGCCGCCGGCCTGCACTTCGTGGGCGGGCGCAAGGGCGCGGGCCTGGGCGTGCCGGTGATCAAGGCCGACGACCGCCCCATCAAGACCCGCCCCGACGACCGGGGCGGCATGCAGGTGCCCAACCAGGACAAGCTGGTCTACGAGCGCATGGATTCCGCCGGCGAGAGCGAGCCCAAGGTGGAACGCCTGCTGCCCCAGCCCGAATCCGCCAAGGCGCCGCCCAAGACCATTTCCGTGCCGCCGCTGTCGGCCGAGCCCCCTCCGGCCAACATTCCCCCGGCGGTGGCCCAGCGGCCGGCCCCCATTCCGCCCAAGCCGGGCGAGCCGCCGGCCCCCAAGACCGCGCCCCAGGCCAAGGTGGCGGCCCAGCCCATGGATTCCTCGCCCATTCCACCCGCCGCCGCGCCGCTGCCGCCGGCCTATCAGCCGGTGCAGGAACGCGCTCCGGCTGCTGCGGCCCAGCCCGAGCACATGGCGCCCGCCGTGGTGGCCCAGGCGCCGCGCGCCGTGACTCCGCCGCCCGCTCCGGCGCCCGCCACCTCGGCCAAGGCTCCGGCCTCGGGCGAATTCGTGGTGCAGCTGGGCGCGGTGCGCGCCGCCGATCAGGCCGACAAGGAATGGCTGCGCATCCAGAAGGCCAATGCCGACCTGCTGGGCGCCTTGAAGCCCGACATCGTCCGCGTCGAGCTGGAGGGCAAGGGGACGTTCTGGCGGGTGCGCGCCGCGCCCCTGTCGGAACAGGCCGCCCGCCAGCTCTGCGCCGAGCTCACCGCCCGATCCCAGGGGTGCATCGTTGCCCGCCGTTAACGCCGCCATCTTCGGCTGCGCCGGTCTGGTCCTCACCCAGGCCGAGCGCGACTTCTTCCAGCGCGTCAACCCGCTGGGCTTCATCCTGTTCGCCCGCAACGTGGCCGATCCGGCCCAGGTCAAGGCGCTGGTGGACTCCTTGCGCGACTGCGTGGGCCGTGCCGACGCGCCGGTGCTGATCGACCAGGAAGGGGGCAGGGTGCAGCGCCTGAGGCCGCCCCACTGGCGAAGCGCCCCGCCCGGCGAGCCCTTCGCCGCCCTGGCCGAGCGCGATCTCGACGCCGCCCGCGAGGCTCTGCGCCTCAACTTCCGCCTGATCGGCGCCGAGCTGGCCGATCTGGGCATCGACGTGGATTGCGCCCCGGTTCTCGACGTGCCCATTCCCGGCGCCCACGACGTCATCGGCGACCGCGCACTGGGCCGCACCGCCCAGTCGGTGATCGATCTGGGCGGCGCGGTGATCGACGGCTTGCTGGACGAGGGCGTGCTGCCGGTGATCAAGCACATTCCCGGCCACGGCCGCGCCATGGTGGACAGCCATCTCGACCTGCCGGTGGTCGATACCCCGCTGGCCGAACTGGAGGTCCAGGACTTCCCGCCCTTCCACGCCTATCGTCACGCCCCCTGGGCCATGACGGCGCATGTGGTCTACACCGCCCTTGACGCGGCCCATCCCGCCACCACCTCCAGGGTGGTGATCGACAAGGTGATCCGTGGCGCCATCGGCTTCGACGGCCTGCTGATTTCCGACGATCTGTCCATGAAGGCGCTGGGCGGCACGTTCGAGGACCGCACCCGCGCCAGTCTGGAGGCGGGCTGCGACGTGGTGCTTCACTGCAACGGCGATATGGCCGAGATGGCCGCCATCGCGTCCGAACTGCGCCCGTTGAGCGCGGCGGCCGAGGTGCGGGTGGCCCGGGGGCTGGCGCAGAAGCGCACGCGGACACCCTTTGACCGCAAGGCTGCCGAAGAGCGGGTCGGATTGCTGCTCGGGCTCTCCCCATGATGGGCGAGCTGGGTGGGCTGCTGTTCGGCATCACCATCTGGGCGATTCCGCTGATCTTCGCCGTGACCCTGCACGAGGCCGCCCACGGCTATGCCGCCAAGGCCTGTGGCGACGACACCGCCGAGCGCCTGGGCCGCATCTCGCTCAATCCGTTCAAGCACATCGATCCGTTCGGCACCATCATCCTGCCCGGCCTGCTGCTGGCCATCGGCGGCGTGATGTTCGGCTGGGCCAAGCCGGTGCCGGTCAATTTCAACAATCTGCGCAACCCGCGCCGCGACATGGTGATCGTCGCGGCGGCCGGGCCGGCCATGAATCTGGCCCTGGCGGTGATCGCCGTGCTGGCGGTGCGTCTGGTGCCGGTGATGCCGGAAGCGGTGCGCGGCTGGTACTTCCTCAATTTGGACAACGCCATCTATTTCAACCTGCTGCTGGCGGTGTTCAACATGATCCCCATTCCGCCGCTGGACGGCGGGCGGGTGGCGGTGGGCATCCTGCCGCCGTTCCTGGCCTGGCATCTGGCGCGGCTGGAAAAGGCGGGGATGCTGATCCTGATCGCCGCTTTGTTCCTGTTTCCCCTGCTGGGCCGCCAGATCGGCATGGATCTGGACGTCTTCCGCTGGCTGATCCAGGGTCCGGTGGATACCATCGGCCGCTTCCTGGTGGAGATCCTGGGGCCGTGAGCCGCACGCCGACCTTCGCCTTCGAGGAGGACCGGCCGGAGCGGGCCCCGGCCGAGCGGCTGCTGCTCGACCTCGAGGTCTGGGAAGGCCCGCTGGACGTGCTGCTGCAGCTGGCCCGCGACCAGAAGGTGGATCTGGCCCGGATCTCCATCCTGAAGCTGGCCGACCAGTATCTGGACTTCGTCCGCAAGGTCGGGCGGGAACAGATCGACCTTGCCGCCGAATATCTGGTGATGGCGGCGTGGCTGGCCTATCTCAAGAGCCGCCTGCTGCTGCCCGAGCCGGAACCCGAGCCCGGCGAGGAACTGTCGCCCGCCGAGATGGCCGCCGCCCTGGCCTTCCGCCTGCAGCGCCTGGAAGCCATGCAGAAGGCCGGCGCCGCCCTGTTCACGCGGCGCCTGCTGGGCCGCGACGTCTTCGCCCGCGGCGCGCCCGAGGACATCGAGGTCAAGAGCCGCTCCATCTTCGACCTCGACCTCTACGACCTGCTGAAGGCCTATGCCGACCACGTGGTGCGCCATTCGGTGCGCACCCTGACGGTGGAGGCGCCCGATCTGTGGTCGGTGGAGCACGCCCTGGCCCGCCTGGAGGCCATGCTGGGCATCGGCAGCCTGCCCGACTGGTCGGTGCTGATGGCCTATCTTCCCGCCATCGAGGGCGACGAACTGAAGATGAAATCGGCGGTGGCCTCGACCTTCGTCGCCGCCCTGGAACTGGCCAAGCAGGGCAAGCTGGTGCTGCGCCAGGACGGCGCCGCCTATTCGCCCATCTACATCCGGGCCGGAGAGGGACAGGGGAGGGAGGATTGAGCAGCGATCCGCAGCACCTGCGCATCGTCGAGGCACTGATCTTCGCCTCCGCCGAGCCGGTTTCCGAACGGGCCATGGCCGAACGCCTGCCCGAGGGCGCCGACGTCCCTCAACTGCTGGCGGAGTTGGAGGCCCATTACGCCTCGCGCGGCTTCACCCTGGCGCGGCGCGGCGAGGGCTGGGCCTTCCGCACCGCCGACGATCTGGCCGAGGCGCTGAAGGTGGAGCGCACCCAGGAGCGCAAGCTGTCACGGGCGGCGGTGGAAACCCTGGCGATCATCGCCTACCACCAGCCGGTGACCCGGGCCGAGGTCGAGGAAATCAGGGGCGTGGCCCTGTCCAAGGGCACCATCGACATCCTGTTCGCCGCCGGCTGGATCCGGCCCAAGGGCCGCCGCCGCACCCCCGGCCGCCCGCTGACCTGGGCGACCACCGACGGCTTTCTCGATCATTTCGGCCTGGAATCCCTGGCCGACTTGCCCGGCGTCAAGGAGCTGGAGGCCGCCGGCCTGTTGGATGCCAGGGCCGCCGCCGGCGCCTACGGCAACCGCGCGGTGGAGGACACGCGGCTGGTGGACACGGCGGAAGAGGACGAGACCCAATTGGACCTGCTGGACGACGAAACCCTGCTGGGACTCGGGGAGTAGGCCTTGGACCGGGGCCGCAAGCTCGCCCTGATGATCATCGGCTGGGCCTTCGTGGCCCTGGGCGTGGTCGGCACCGTGCTGCCGGTGATGCCGACCACGCCGTTCATGCTGGTGGCGCTGTGGTGTTTCGCCAAGTCGTCCGACCGCTTCCACGGCTGGCTGTTCCACCATCCGGTGTTCGGACCGCCCCTGCGCGACTGGGAGATCAACCGGGTGATTCCCCTTTACGCCAAGGTCATCGCCCTTTCCAGCATGGCGGTCAGCATCGTCTACGTGGTGGGCTTCACCCGGGCTCCCTGGTGGGCCATGGCGATCATGGGCGCCACCTGCACGGCGGGCGCGGTGTTCATCCTCAGCAAACCAAGCCGCAAGCCCCTCTAATCCCCAAAGCCGCCATTGCGGTGTTGCTTTTCTTTTGCGATGATCCGCCGCCGGCCGGTTTGCCCGGCAATGACGTACGAGGAGTGTCGTGGCATGGGTAGCATGAGTATCGGTCATTGGCTCATCGTTCTGGTCATCGTGCTGCTGCTGTTCGGCGCCAACAAGATTCCGAAGCTGATGGGCGACATGGCCAAGGGCGTGAAGGCCTTCAAGCATGGGCTGAAGGACGAGGAGGAGCAGGCCGCCGCCGCCGCGCCGCCGCCCCAGGTGGCTCCCACCCCGGCACCGCCCTCCCAGGTCACGGAAGCCCAGGCCGCCAAGCCGGCCGCCACCCCCGATTCCGCCCCCAAGGTCTAAGACCGGATGTTCGACATCGGCTGGGACGAGATGGCGCTGATCGCCGTGATCAGCCTGATCGTCATCGGACCCAAGGACTTGCCCGTGGTCCTGCGCCAGATGGGGCGCTGGACCCGCAAGGCCCGCGAGATGGCGGCCGAGTTCCATCGCGGTGTCGATGACATGGTCCGCGAATCCGAGCTGGACGAACTGAAGAAGCAGGTGTCCAAGGTCTCCGACGTCAACCTGCTGCGTCAGGAGGTTGACAAGGCCATCGACCCCACCGGCGAGATGGCCAAGGCCATGGAGCTTCCCTCCCTCGACCTGAAGGGGGGAGAGGAGGTGCCGCCGCCGGCGCTTGCCTCGGTCAGCGATCCGGCCCCCGAAGAGATCAAGCCCGCCGAGGCGCCCGCCCGTCCGCCGGAACCCTAGAGGAAGCATCTTGAGCGAGTCCCACGACGACAAGACCATGCCGCTGCTCGAGCACCTGATCGAGCTGCGCCGGCGGCTGATCTGGTCGGCCGTCTCGTTCATCGTGGCCTTCGGGGTGTGCTACTACTTCTCCAACGAGATCTACGAATTCCTGCTGGAGCCCTATTCCAAGGCGGCCCTGGCCAAGGGCGGCAGCCGCCGCCTGATCTACACCGCGCCCACCGAGGCGTTCTTCACCTTCATGAAGGTGTCGGCCTTCGCCGGCGCGGCGCTGTGCTTCCCCATCTGGGCGGGGCAGCTGTGGGCCTTCGTGGCGCCCGGCCTCTACAAGCACGAGAAGCAGGCCTTCCTGCCCTTCCTGCTGGCCACCCCCATCCTGTTCGCCCTGGGCGCCGCCATGGTCTATTACCTGGTGCTGCCCAACCTCTACACCTATCTGCTGGGCTTCGAGAACCTGCTGGGCGGTCCCAGCACCCTGCCCATCCAGATGGAGGCCAAGGTCAACGAATCCCTGTCGTTGATCATGACCCTGATCTTCGCCTTCGGGCTGGCCTTCCAGATGCCGGTGCTGCTGACCCTGCTGGCCCGGGTCGGGCTGGTCACTGCCGACGGGCTGGCCGAGAAGCGCCGCTTCGCCATCGTCGGCAATTTCGTCTTCGCCGCCATCGTCACGCCGCCCGACGTGGTCAGCCAGCTGTCGCTGGCCATTCCCATGGTCGGTCTCTATGAAATCTCCATCCTCTCGGCGCGCTGGGCCGAGAAGAAGCGGGACGAGACCCAGGACGACGACGGCGACGACACACCCCATGACGAAACCGATTTCAATTCGTAGAATCGGCTGTTGACCTCTACCGTCAATAAGCGATAGTTGACCCGCGACAGTACGGGATGGTGGTTCATGGGCTTTGTGGAGGACGAGATCGGGCGATTGCGCGGCATGACCGGCCGCGACCTCGCCCTGGCCCATAACCTGATCCATGACGGGCGGCTGGCCGGGCCCCGCTACCAGGCTTGGACCGTCGCCCTGGATGCGCTCCAGGCCGGGGACCCGGCCATCACCGATCTGGAACAGGCCCAGTGGCGATATTTCGAGGACGGCAGTCCCCCGCTGCTGTCGGGACGTGCCGCCCGGGCCTTCACCGCCATCAACGCCGCCGCCTGCCAGGAGGCGCCGGGCAAGGGGACCATCCGTCTGGTCCGGCTGGAGAGAATCGACTGGATCCTGGACAAGGAGAAGCCGGACCTGGACGAGGCGGCCCGCATCAAACGTCTGGAGACGGCCCTGGCCAATGCCCGCGATCCGGCGGCCACTCCGCAGGCGAGGGCGGATGGCGAGGCGATCCTCGACGGCTTTGTCGAGGTGTGGAACAGCCTGCGCGACAATCGCGCGCTGTTCGGGGCCTATCACGACAGCCTGGACGAAGAATTGAAGTGCCCCAAGACCTGGCCCCGGGAGATGCGCAATCGCCTGGGGTTGGGCCATTATCCGCCGCCGGGCCGGTCACGGCTGCTGGTGGCGCTGATGGAGGTGACGGTAGAGGAGATCCTGGCGGCGGCGCCCCCGGCCGAACGCGGCATGGCCTTCGCCGCCCCCACCGCCATCGAGGGGCCGGGCCTGTCGGAATGGTTCTATCCAACCCCTTCCCCGGCGACGCCCGGCGGCGTAAGCTATGGCCGTGCCGTGGATCTGGCTGGCCGAGGCGACCGTCTGGTGGCGGAAATCCTCTTCCGGCCCTTTCCCTATGCGGCGAAGCATCTGAAGAGGATCGGCTGGATTGTGCGCCCCAACACCGATGCGCCGCTGGAGACCATGCGCGATACCCATCTCGGTCTGTTGCGGCGTGACTATCCGGGTTTCGCTGAAATGATGACACCGCCATCCTCTCCGAGCCCGCCCCATGCGCCAGCCCATCCATAGCTGGCTGGAAGACTTCGCCCGCGATGCCGCCGCCGCGCTGGATGCGCTGTTGCGCGGCCGGGTGGCGTTCGAGGGCTATGGCCCCATGGATGCCGAGGAGAGCCTGGGCTTGCTGTTCACCCGGGACGGGGCGGCGGCCGACCGTGCCGGCGACCTGGACCGGGGATTGTGCCTTTGGCTGGAGGCCCGGCTGGGGGAGGAAGTGGGGGCATGGCCCAGTCCGGCCCGCTTCGCCCGGGCCCTGGAACAGGCCTTCGGGCTGGTGCACCAGATGCGGCTGATGGAATGCGGCCGGCTGCTGTCCCGGCGGCGGGCCGAATGGGATTCCCTGGCCTGGATGCTGTCGGGGGACGGGCGCGATATCCGCTTCCGCCTGTGGGGGGCGCTGGCCGCCACCCAGGCTGACCGCCGGCTGCTGGGCCGCTGGCTGGAGCTGTGCGAGGCGGTGGGCAAGGGGGAATTGCCGGATTATCGCCTGCCCCTGGCCCTGCTGGGCCTCGACGCAATGCCGCGTCCGCCCGGCGCCCCCGATCTGGAACCGGCCTTGCTGATCGGTCTGGCCCGCTGGGCGCAGTTCCTGCCCGAGGCGGAGGAGGCGCGCCAGCTCTTCCTGCGCCGCTGGCGGGTGATCCGCGCCGACCATCCCCGCAGCCCCGACGATTGGGACAAGGCGGTCACCCCCCTGCTGAGCCGCTTCGCCCGCAAGCCCTTCGCCCGCTGGTGGGCCGAGGATCTGGGGCTGGCCGTCAGCCACCGCGAGGCGGCCAGGCCCGAGCGCGGCGATGACTTCCGCGACCGGGTGCGGGGCCTGAAGGGTCCGCAACTGGACGCCGAGGTGGCGGCCTTCCTAGCCGCCCATCTGGCCGAGGTGGAGCGCAGCGGTAATCGGGAGAATTTTGCCAAGGCTATGGACACGGCTGGCCGTCCACTGATTGACCGCGCCCCCCTGGCCGCCCTGTCCCTGGCTCGCGCGGCGGTGGACTGGCAGCCGGAGGAGCCGCGGCGCTGGGATCTGCTGGCCGAGAGTCTGGCGGCCTGCGGCCAGTGGCGGGAGGCGGAGGCGGTGCTGTGGCAGGCCCGCGCCCGCTTCGGCGACAACCCCTTTCCAGGCACCCAACTGGCCAAGCATCTGGCCAAGTGGCCGGAGCGGGCGGCGGAGGCCGAGGCCCTGTGCCGCGACACCCTGCGCCGCTTCAAGGGCGATGCCGTCGCCCTGGGCCTGCTGGGCCATCTGTTGGCCGAGCAGGGCATGGTCAAGGAGGCGGAAGCGCAGTTGCGCGCCGCCATGGCCGCCGATACCGAGGCTGAGAATCCGGAGCCTCGCACCAATCTCGCCCGCCTGCTGGCCGATACCGGGCGCTGGCCCGAGGCGCGGGAAGTGTTCGAACAGACCAACGCCGCCTTTCCCCGCAATGCCCATTCCCGTCTGGCCTATGGCATCGAACTGGTGTGGCGTGACGAGCCTGATCGCGCGGCCGAGTTGTTGGCCGAATTGCGGCGGATGAAGCATACCGGCGCTAATACCTTGGCCCATCACATCGGCCTCAAGGCCGAGGGCAAGCCCCGGTCACCGCGCAAGAAGAAGGAGGCCTTGCCTCCCCGTCTCGACCTGCCGGCCGATTACGTCCCCGCCGACGCGGCGTGGGAGGTGCTGCGCGCCCAGTTCCGCCTCACCGCCCTGCAACGCCCCGATCTGGTGCTGTGCACGCCGCAGGAGCGCCAGGCCTTGACGCGGGAGGCGGAGGAGACCCTGGACCGGCTGTGGCGCGATCACCCTCACCATCCGGTGGTGCGGCTGGTGGCGGCGCGGCGCCGCAAACTGGTAGCAATCTCGGCCAACGACTTTGCCGTCTCGCCGGCCCTGGAGCTGGAACTGGCGCGGCGGCACGGCGGCGGGGCCGGGCAGGTGGCCGCACGCCATCCCGCCCTGGCGCCGCTGTGCTGGCTGGCGGAGATGGAAGCGGGCGGCGACGGCGAGGGACGGGGGCTGAAGCAGCTGCTGGACTGGCTGGCCAAGCCGGCCTCCGCCGACCCGGCCACGGCCCATATCCATGCCCTGATGAAGGGCTGGGACAACATGCCGGGCATCCTCAACCGCCGCAATCTGCCGCCCGCCGTGCTCAAGGGCTTCCTGGGCGACCGCTTCGAGGAACTGGCCTCGGACCTGCTGGACATCGCCCTGCTGCGGCTGGCCGAGGTGGAGGCAGTCGAGGGCCGGCCCTTCGCCCTGGCGGCCTGAGCCCCCCTCGACAGGGGGGGCGCCAGGGCTTATAAGCCTTGCGTCTTCCATCTTGGACCGAGCCGCCATGCATGACCTGAAGTCCATTCGCGACAATCCCGAATCCTTCGATGCCGGCCTCGCGCGCCGGGGGTTGGAGCCGCGTTCGGCCGGGATTCTTGACCTGGATGCGCGCCGCCGGGCGGCCCAGACCGCCTTTCAGGAGATGCAGGCGCGGCGCAACGAGGCGTCGAAGCAGATCGGCGCCCTGAAGAAGAGCGGCGGCGACGCTCAAGGATTGATGGACGAGGTGGCGAGCCTGAAGGAGCGCATGCCGGCCGCCGAGGAGGAGGACAAGGCGCTGGGCGCCGAGATCGAGTCCATCCTGGCCTCCATCCCCAACCTGCCGGCCGCCGACGTGCCGGACGGCCCCGACGAGGAGCACAACGTCGAGCTGCGCAAGTGGGGGACGCCCAAGGAATTCGCCTTCACCGCCCTTGACCACGACGCCATCGGCGCCAGGCTGGGTTTGATGGATTTCGACGGCGCAGCCAAGCTGTCGGGGGCGCGTTTCGTGGTGCTGAAGGGGGCGCTGGCCCGGCTGCAGCGCGCCATCGGCCAGTTCATGCTCGACCTGCAGACCACCGAGCACGGCTATACCGAGATGGACCCGCCCTTGATGGTCAAGGACGGCGCCGCCTTCGGCACCGGCCAACTGCCCAAGTTCGGCGAGGACCTGTTCAAGACCAATACCGGCCACTGGCTGATTCCCACCGCCGAGGTGCCGCTGACCAATCTGGTGGGCGACGAGATTCTCGACGAGAAGGTGCTGCCCATCCGCATGACGGCGCTCACGCCTTGTTTCCGTTCGGAAGCCGGGGCGGCGGGCAAGGACACGCGGGGCATGATCCGCCAGCACCAGTTCCACAAGGTGGAAATGGTCTCCATCGCCCATCCCGACCGTTCCGCCGAGGAACACGAGCGCATGACCCGATGCGCCGAGACGGTGCTGCAGCGCCTGGGGCTCGCCTACCGCACCATCGTGCTGTGCACCGGCGACATGGGCTTTTCGGCGCAAAAGACCTACGACATCGAGGTGTGGCTGCCCGGCCAGCAGCGCTACCGGGAAATCTCGTCGTGCTCCAATTGCGGTGATTTCCAGGCCCGGCGCATGAAGGCCCGCTTCCGCCCCGAGGGCGAGAAGGGCACCCGCTTCGTCCATACCCTCAACGGCTCGGGCCTCGCCGTGGGCCGTACCCTGATCGCCGTGATGGAGAACTACCAGCGCGAGGACGGCTCCATCGAGGTGCCCGAGGTGCTGCGTCCCTATATGGGCGGGCTGGAGGTCATCGCCTGAGATGTTCGAGCCGGTCGCCGATCCCTCAAGCTTGCGCATCCTGATCTCCAACGACGACGGCATCAACGCCCCGGGCATCAAGGTGCTGGAGCGCATCGCCCGGACCATCTCCAAGGACGTCTGGGTGGTGGCGCCGGAAACCGAGCAGAGCGCGGCGGGCCATTCGCTGACCATCCGCCGCCCGCTGCGGGTCCGGAAGGTGTCGGCGCGGCGCTACGCCGTGGACGGCACCCCCACCGATTCGGTGCTGCTGGGTGTCAACCACGTGCTGAAGGGCAAGAAGCCCCATCTGGTGCTGTCGGGCATCAACCGGGGCTCCAATTTGGGCGAGGACGTCACCTATTCGGGCACGGTGGCGGCGGCCATGGAAGGCACCATCCTCGGCATTCCGGCCATCGCGCTGTCCCAGTTCATCAACCATCCCCACCCGGTGAAGTGGGGGACGGCCGAGCATTGGGCGCCCGGGATCATCCGCCGGCTGCTGGCCCGGGGCTGGAGCCGCAACGTGCTGATCAACGTCAACTTTCCCGACGTGATCGCGTCATCCGTCACCGGAATCGAGGTCACCCGCCAGGGCAAGCGCAAGATCGGCGACGAGATCGTCGAGCGCAAGGACCCGCGCGGCGAGGCCTATGTGTGGATCGGCGCGCAAAGGGCCGAGGACCGCTCGACGCCCGGCACCGACATCGAGGCGGTGTGCCGGGGCGCCGTTTCGGTGACGCCGCTGTGCTTCGACCTCACCCATCGGGACGACATGAAGGCGCTGGAGACGGCCTTTTGATGAGGAAGGCCGAGCCCCGAATCATCCGCCTGCTGATGGAATTGCGGCGGATGGGGGTGACCGATACCCGCGTGCTGTCGGCCATCGAGCGTATCCCCCGCGACCTGTTCGTCGCCGAGCCCTTCCTGGACCAGGCCTACGAGAACACGGCGCTGCCCATCGCCTGCGCCCAGACCATCAGCCAGCCCCTGGTGGTCGGCCTGATGAGCCAGGCCCTCGAGGTGGGCGAGCGCATGAAGGTGCTGGAAGTGGGCACCGGGTCGGGCTATCAGGCGGCGATCCTGGCCAAGCTGTGCCGCCGGCTCTATTCGGTCGAGCGCCACAAGGCGCTGCTGGCCGAGGCGGAAGCGCGCTTCAGGCATCTTCGCCTGCACAACATCACCTGCCGGGCCGGTGACGGCTCGCGCGGCTGGCCGGAACAGGCGCCCTTCGACCGCATCATGGTCACCGCCGCCGCTCCCGACATTCCCCCCGCTCTGGTCGAGCAGCTCAAGCCCGACGGCATCATGGTGCTGCCGCTCGGCGACGTGGGCGGCATCGACCAGGAACTGGTGCGCATCACCAGGACCGATCGCGGCATCGACATCCAGCCCTTCCTGCCGGTGCGCTTCGTGCCGCTGGTCGAGGGCATGCCCGAGGAATGAGTAGGGATGCGGGCGGGACGCCCACGCTCCACGAAGGGCATCGGCTCGGAGCGCGGGCGTCCCGCCCGCATCCCTACGGCATGATTGCCCCATGATCCCTCCGTGCTTATAGTGCGGGCATGAGGCACGCGCCACATCATCTGGTTATGGTCCTGGCCCTCGCCGCCGTGATGGCGGCGTGCTCCCCCAGTTACGATTCCAAGGTGCCGGTGTCGCGCGGCCCCGACGGCCCGCTGCAGGTGCAACGGCCGGCCGCCGTCACCGTCTATGCCGGCGATACCGTCTATTCCATCGCCCGGCGCTATTCCCTGGCGGTCCGCGACCTGATCGAGGCCAACAAGCTGCAGCCGCCCTACCAGCTGCAGCCCGGCATGGTGCTGCGCCTGCCCGGCGGCGGCTCCGATTACGTGGTGCAGCGGGGCGACACCCTGTCGGTGCTGGCGCGCCGCTTCAAGGTGGACTTCAACACCCTGGCCGCCACCAACGGCAAGCGGCCGCCCTATGTCCTGCATGTGGGCGAGCGCCTGACCATTCCCGGGGCCAAGGGCGGCACTCCCGCCGCGTCGCCGCCTTCGCCCGGCGGCAACATCGTGGTGGCTTCGCCCAACGCGCCGGGAGGAGGAGGGGGAGGCGGCAAGACCAATTCCGTCCGGACCGATCAGCCTCCCGCCTATGCCCGCGAGCAAGCCCACGCCGCTCCGCCCGCCGCCGCGCTGCCCGCCGCGCCGCCGGCCCGCGCCGGGTCCAGCTTCCTGTGGCCGGTCAAGGGCGAGGTGGTGGCCGAGTTCGGCCCGCTGCCCGGCAAGGGCCAGCACAACGACGGCATCAACATCGTCGCCGCCAAGGGCAGTGCGGTGCGCGCCGCCGAGAACGGCGTGGTCGCCTATGTGGGCAACGAACTGAAGGGCTTCGGCAACCTGCTGCTGATCAAGCACGCCGACAACTGGATGACCGCCTACGCCCACAATGAGAAGCTGCTGGTCAAGCGCGGCGATCAGGTGAAGCGCGGCCAGACCATCGCCACCCTGGGAGCCAGCGGCTCGGTCACCTCACCGCAATTGCATTTCGAGATCCGCCGGGGAACCGAGGCGGTCAATCCCATCGATTATCTGCAAGACAAGGTCGCATCGCCGGCAAAAGTGTATCACTTTGCTATGATTGCGTATTGACCCCGGCCCGCGAACGGACCACCCTGATCTCATATATGAATGACCGTTCGTATAGGACGGCGTGAGGGACGGCTTCCAAGGAGGGGCGCATGGCGAACGACAGCGATGCCGTGGCGAAGAATCGTGACCGGCTGAGGTTCCTGCGCCTGGACGACAAGGCGGTCTCCGCCATCAAGGCCGTCCGTCCCCTGGTCGAGGGCAGTCTTCCCGGCATCGCCGATTCCTTCTACGCCCATCTGATGGAATGGCCGAATCTGCAGTCGCTGCTGGGCGGCGGCGCCAGGATCGGCCACCTGAAGCAGACCCAGCAGGCCCATTGGAGTTCGCTGTTTTCCGGCCGCTTCGACGAGGATTACTTCCATCGCGCCGTCGCCATCGGCGCCACCCATGAGCGCATCGGCCTGGACGTCAACTGGTATCTGGGCGGCTATTGCTTCGTGCTGGAGAAGCTGATCGCCGAGCTGCATGCCAAGTGCGACAAGGCGCGCTTTCCCGACATCGCGGCGGCGGTGCTGCGCGCCGCCTTCCTGGACATGGACCTGGCCATCTCGACCTATATCGAGCACGGCGAGGCCGGCAAGATGAAACGCGAGATGCTGGCGCTGTCCGATACGGTGGACCGCGAGGTGGCGCTGACCGTGGGCGACATCGAGAAGCAGGTGAAGCGGCTGATCGAGGGCGCCCGGGAACTGACCGGGGTGGCCGCCGAGCTCAAATCCATGGCCGAGGCGGTGGCCGAGGCGGTCACCGTGACCAGCGACAACGTCCAGTCGGTGGCCGGCGCCACCGAGGCGCTGGAGGAGACCTCGCGGCAGATTTCCGCCAAGGTGCACGGCACCTCGCGCCTGACCGACGCCGCCCAGCAGAAGATGGAAACCGCCGCCGCCACCGTGGACGGGCTGAAGGACGCCACGGGCCGCATCCGCGACGTGGTGCGCCTGATCCAGTCCATTGCCGGCCAGACCCGCATGCTGGCCTTGAACGCCACCATCGAGGCGGCGCGCGCCGGCGAGATGGGCAAGGGCTTCGCCGTGGTGGCCGACGAGGTCAAGCGCCTCGCCAAGCTGACCGAGGACGGCATCCGGGGCGTCAACGCCCAGGCCCACGCCATCGGCCAGGCCACCGACGAGACGGTGGCCATGGTCGAGGAGGTGACGGCGTCCATCCAGGACATCAACACCATCGCCCAGGAAGTGAACCTCGCCAGCGAGATGCAGCTCTCCGCCACCGCCGACATCAAGGGCAACGCCGGCCAGGCCGCCGATCATACCGGCACCGTGCACGGCCATGCCCAGTCGGTGCTTCAGCAGGCCGAGCGCACCGGAATCACCGCCCAGCGGGTCAACGAGCTGTCCATGGTGGTCAACCGCGACGTCAGCGACCTGCAGCGCCGCCTCGGCATCATCCTGCGCTCGTCGGCGGCGGGCGACCGCCGTGCCGTGCCGCGCGTCGCCGTCGGGCTGGCCTTCTCGGGCCGGATCGGCACCAGGGAGGTCAAGGGCCATACCGGGGATCTCGCCAGCAAGGGCGTCGTCCTGGCCGGGCTCAACGATCCGTCACTGGTGGGGCAGGGCGGCACCCTGGACCTGGACGGCATCGGCCCGCTGCCCTGCGACGCGGTGGGGGCCAGCGTGCTCGGCCTGCACGTGCGCTTCCGCGAGGTTCCCCAGCAGGCGCTGGCGGCCATCGCCGCCGCTCAAGGAAAGGCCCGCGCCGAGGAGCGCCTCTACATCGATCTGGTCCAGGGCGTGGCGGGCGGCGTCACCTCGGCGTTCGAGGCGGCCCTGAAGGCCGGCGAGATCACCGAGGCCGACCTGTTCGACACCCATTACGAGCCCATCCCCGACACCTCGCCGCAGCAATTCATGGCACGGCACACCAGCCTGACCGACCGGGTGGTGCATCAGTTCACCGAGACGGTGCTGGACAAGGACCCGCGCATCGTCATCTGCTGCGTCGCCGACCGCAACGGCTATATCGGCACCCACAACAAGAAGTATTCCCAGCCGCAGAAGCCGGGCGAGACGGTGTGGAACACCGCCAATTCCCGCAATCGCCGCATCTTCGACGACCGTGCCGGGCTGGTGGCGGCGCGCAACGTCCAGCCCCATTTCGTCCAGACCTATCCCCGCGACATGGGGGGCGGCAATTTCGTGGTGCTGAAGGAATTCGACAGCCCCATCACCATCCGGGGCAAGCATTGGGGCGCGGTGCGCCTGGCCATCAAGCCGTAACTTAAAGCGTCGAGCGCTTAATCGGAAACAGTCTGTCACCCTGAGGCGGAGCCGAAGGGTCTTTCACCGGCAACGGCGGTCGCTTGCGGCTGAAAGATCCTTCGCTTGTGCTCAGGATGACAGCATGTCTCGCATTCAATGCTCTATGCTCTACTCGACCCGGCACTCGATGAACACGGTAACGCGCTTGATGCGCTCGCCCACGTCGGCGACCGACAGCTGGGCCGAGGAGGCCGCCGTCTGGTAGTTGACGCCGTTGCTGTCCAGATAGCTGCGCGCCAGATCGGCCTTGATGGCGAAATTGATGTTCTGGGGCAGGTCACCGGTGCGGTCGGCGATCTTCATGGCGTTCAGTTTCGAGGTGACGACGCCGACGATGTTGCCGCCCATGTCGATCAGCGGCCCGCCGGAATTTCCCTTCTGTACCGGAGCGGTGATCTGGTAGTGGCGGGGGTCGCCGCGCATGCCGTTGAGCGCGCTGACCACGCCGGCGGTGACGTTGGGTTCGCGCGACAGCAGCGACGACAGCGGGAAGCCGACCACAACCACCTCGTCTCCCGAGCGCAGCGGCCGGTCCTGGCGGAAGCGGGCGATTTCCGGCAGCCGCAGCGAGGTCTTGAGCAGGGCGAGGTCGTTGGCGCTGTCCTTGGCCTTCAGCGAGGCGATCTCGGCGGGGCCGTCCTGGGGCTTGACGGTGATGGTGCGGCATTGCTCCACCACATGGGCGTTGGTCATCACCACGCCGTCGGTGGACACCACGAAGCCCGAGCCCGTCGAGACCTTGCCGCCGGTGGGGCGGGGCGGGGCGGTGGCCGATTGCTGGGGCGCGGGCGGGGCCGAGGTGGCGGGCGCCGGGGCGGCATGGGTCACCTGCGGCGCCGAGGCGTTGCCGGGTCTCCACTGGGCGATGCGGGCGCGGGCCGTTTCCACCTCGGCCGGCGACAGGCGGGCGGCGGCGGAATCGCGTTCCTTCTCGTAATTGGCCTTCAGGTTGGCCGGAGCCCGCTGGGCGCCCAGCGCCATCCAGACATAGGCCTCCACCATGGATTTGGGAACGCCGTGGCCGTTGGCGTACATGACGCCGAGATTGTGCTGCGACTGGGGGTGGCCCAGGTCGGCGGCCTTGCGGAACCACGGGGCGGCCTTGGCCACGTCCTTCTCGACGCCGCCCTGGCCCAGCAGGTAGCCGAGGCCCAGGATGAACTGGGCGACGGGGCGCCCGGCCTCGGCGGCGATGCGGGCGTGCTCCAGGGCCTTGACCTTGTCGGTGGGCATGGCGCGGCCGTCCCAGCTGAGCGAGGCGAGGCGCTCGTGCGACGCGGCCCAGCCCTTCTCGGCGGCGCGCTTGAAATACTCGACGCCCCTGGCTTCATCCTTGTTGATGCCCAGGCCGTTGAAATGGATCTCGCCCATGGCGTGGATGGATTCCGGCTGGCCCTTGTCGGCGGCGCGGCCGAACCAGACCAGGGCCTGGGACACATCCTTGGGCACGGCGCGGCCGTTGAAATAGGCGCTGCCCAGCCAGTGCTGCGCCAGGGAATCGCCGGCCGAGGCGGCGGCGTTGAGCAGGCGCAGCGCCTCGACGTCGTCCTTGGTCCCGCCCAGTCCCTCGAACAGCATGTGGCCCAGCCTGGCCTGGGCGGCGGCGTTGCCCTGGGCGGCCAACGGCTTGAATTCGCGGATGGCGGCGGTCCAGTCGCGCTTCTGATAGGCGGCCAGCCCCTCGTCATAGCCGGCCATGGCGGAGCCGGCGCCCAGGCCCAGCATCAAGGCGAGGCCGAAAGAGGCGAGGGGGCGGCAGATCCTGCGGGGCGCGGTCATCGGATTATTCTGCGGCGTCGGCCCGCAGGCGGCTGGCCAGGCGGCCCAGTTCGTCCACGGCGGCGCCCATCTCGGCTTCCAGCGACTGGGTGATGCCGTCGATGCTTTCCGAGACGTTCTTCACCTCGCCGGCCACCACGGCGAAGCCCTTGCCCGCCTCGCCGGCGCGCGCCGCCTCGATCAGGGCGTTGAGCGCCAGGATGCGGGTGGTGCCGGTCACCTTCTTGATCTCCTCCACCTTGCGGGAGACCACGTCGGCAAGGGTGGCGGTCAGTTCGATGATGCGTTCCTGATCGGACATGGTGTCGGTTCCCGCAAGAGTGTTTGACGCAGTGTAAGGGCGGACCGCCCGGGGGGCAATCGCCGCCTTCTCGAAATCGTACGGCTTGGGGGCGGCGGCGGGCTGTGCCATTGTTCCGGCCGCCGGAATGGCCAAGGAGTAGCGATCGTGACGGGCACGCTTATTGAACTGGACGGCCCCCTGGCCGTCATCACCATGACCAACCAGCCCAAGCGCAACGTGCTGTCGGAGGCGATGATCGCCGGCATCATCGACGGGCTGGCCCAGGCGCAGCGGGCCAAGGCGCGGACGGTGATCCTGCGGGCCGAGCCGGGCTGCAAGGTGTGGTCGGCGGGCCACGACGTGTCGGAACTGCCCAGCGCCCACCGCGACCCCCTGGGCTGGAGCGACCCCCTGCGGGTGGTGATCCGCGCCATCGAGGAATTCCCGGCTCCGGTCATCGCCCTGATCGAGGGCGGCGTGTGGGGCGGGGCCTGCGAGATGGCGCTGGCCTGCGACATGGTGGTGGCGACGCCCGATTCCACCTTCGCCCTGACCCCGGCCAAGCTGGGCATTCCCTACAACGTCTCCGGCCTCTTGACCTTCATGAACGTCACCGGCATCCACGTGGTGCGCGAGATGGCCTTCACCGCCCGGCCGGTGGATGCGGCCCGCGCCCATGCGCTCGGCATCGTCAACCATCTGGTCGAAGCGGATGCCATCACCGGGTTCTGCGCCGACATGGCCGCCGACATCGCCCGGCTGGCGCCGCTGGCCATCGCGGTGATGAAGGAGGAGATGCGGGTGCTGGCCTCGGCCCATTCCATCACGCCGCGCATGTTCGAGCGGGTGCAGGGTCTGCGCCGCCAGGTCTACGACAGCCACGACTACCAGGAAGGGGTGAGGGCCTTCCGCGAGAAACGCCCGCCCTGCTTCACCGGGGAATGACGGCGAAAAGGCCGGGGGTGGGGCGTCGCCCTACCTGTCGTCGCGCAGGGGGGTTCCGAGAGACTTGACCAAGTCTTCGGCCAGCATTTCCGCAGCCTTGGGGCGGGAACCCGGAGCCCGCAGGAGGACGATCTCGGTGTCGGCCAGCTCGGGCAGGCCATGGTCGGGACCGATGACTGTCAGACCGGGCGTCACCATCTCCCTCGGCAGCACCGTCACCCCCAGCCCGCCGCTCACCGCGGCCTTGATGCCGGTGAAGCTGGGGCTGGTATAGATGACGCGCCATGTGCGGCCCGCGCTTTCCAGCGCGGCCAGCGCCCGGCGGCGGTAGATGTCCGGGTTGGGGGCCAGGACCAAGGGCAACGGCATGCCCTCGGTCAGGCGCAGGCGGTCGGACATCACCCAGACCAAGGGTTCCCGCCAGACCTTGATGCCATCGCCGGGACCCTGGGGTTCACGCTTGCACAAGACCAGATCGAATTGCCCCCGGGAAAATGCATCCAGCAAATTGGCGGTGAAGTCGCAGTGAACCTCCAGCGTGACCTGGGGGTGGGCCCGTGTGAAACGGGAAAGGACATCCGACAGATGGTAGGTGGCGAAGTCCTCGGGTGTGCCCAGGCGGACCGTTCCGCCCACATCCGGCTCCTGCAGCAACACCCGCGCCTCGTCGGCAATGTGCAGCAGGCGGCGCGCGTAGGTCAGCAGGATTTCCCCGGTCGCGGTGAGTTCCGGTTCCCGCCGGTCACGCAGGAACACCCGCTGTCCAAGGGCATCCTCCAGGCGCTTGATCTGGAGGCTGACCGCCGACTGGGTCCTGCCCAGCCGGCTGCCCGCCCGAGTGAATCCGCCGCTGTCTACGATGGCGACGAATGTACGCAACAGGTCGAAATCGAAAGGCGGCAGAGGCATGGGCATTGTCGGGCATCCTCCCATCCACTGTTTAACCTGTTGACGTGGGGGGAGAAAAGCCCCGGAGGCGGTGTGCCGCCTCCGGGGTGGGGATCATCCGTCGTTCCGCCCAACCATGGTGCGCACGATATCGCCCATGGTCACGATGCCCACCGGCTTGCCTGCCTCCATCACCACCAGGCGGTGGATGCGGCGGCCGGCCATGATGCTGATCGCTTCGGTCAGCGGCATGGAGGGGGAGCAGGTCACGCAACCCCGTCCCATCACCTCGTGAACGGGGCTTCGCAGGACCTCGGAGACGCTTCCCTGCTGGCGGGCCAAGGCGATGTCGGTATGGGAAATCATGCCCACCGGACTATCTCCATCCATCACCACCGCCGCCCCCACGTCGGTGTCGATCAGCATTTTCGCGACTTCCCCCAACGTCTGGTCCGGAGAACAGGAAACCAGCCCCCGGCTCATCACGTGCCTGACGGGGGCATCGTCGGACGAATCCATCTCGGCGTGGATGTGGCGGGGGACAGGGAAGGCGGCGGCCGGATCGGGATGGTGAATGGTCTCGGGTACCGGCAGGTGGTCGGCGAGATGGGGGTCTTCCGCGCTGGCGCCAAGCCCGAACCCGGGCGCTCCGACCAGCACCGCCATGTTGCCGTGGGGATGCCTGTTCTCGTACATCAGTTGATGAACGTGGGGTATCTGATCCCAGGTGAATGCCTTGGACAGGCAGGGATCGATCAGGCCCCTGACCACCATGTCGTTGAACGCCTCGCACTGGGCGTCATTGGCGAAATGCGAGCCCTGGACGCGCTTCTGACGCATCCACAGGTAACGGAGGTCCACCGTGGCGTTGTAGCCGGTGGTGCCGGCGCAGATCACCACCATGCCGCCGGTGTCGCAGACGAACAGCGAGGTGGGAATGGTCGTTTCACCGGGATGTTCGAAGATGATGCGGGGGTTCTTGCGCTCGCCGAGGACGTCCCAGACGGCTTTTCCGAACGAGCGCACGCCCTTCAGCCACCGGCTGTAGCCCACCTCGTCCTTCCAGTGGGGCAGCATGCCCCAGTGGTCGAAGCTGTTGCGGTTGATGCAGCCCTTGGCACCCAGGCTCCGGCAGTACTCCGCCTTGTCGTCGCTGGAGATGACGGCCACCGGGATGGCGCCGACGGCGCGGGCGATCTGAATCGCCATGGATCCCAAGCCGCCGGCGCCCCCCCAGATCAGTGTCACCTCGTCCTTCTTGAGGGCGTGTTCCTCCCACCCCAGCAGCATGCGGTATGCGGTAGCGCCCACCAGCATGTAGGCCGCCGCCGCCTCCCAACTCAGGTGCCTGGGCTTGGGCAGGCACTGGTGGGCCTGGACCCGGGTGAACTGGGCGAAACTGCCCCAGTTGGTCTCGTAGCCCCAGATACGGAAGGTGGGCGAGTACATCTGGTCGCCGCCCGCCCGGATATGCGGGCAATCCCTGTCATAGGTGGCGCAGTGGACAACCACCTCGTCGCCCACCTTGACGTTGGTGACGTTGCGGCCGACCTTGTAGACGATTCCGGACGCGTCCGAACCGCCGATATGGAAGCGCTCCGGCTCGCCGGCAGCGTTGCGGGCGGCAATGACGTCCAGCGGCACGCCCAGGCCCGCCCAGACATTATTGTAGTTGATGCCGGCAGCCATCACGTAGACCAGGACGTCGTCGTCGCCCAGTTCGGGGACATCGACCACCTCAACCTTGAAGGCATCGTCCGGCTGTCCGAACCGTTCCGGCCGGATCAGCCAAGCGTACATCTTGGACGGCACCTCGCCTAGGGGGGGGACGGTACCAATTTCATAGATATTCTGTGTCACGGCTTTCCCCTCTCTTGTGTTTGTTAGAATTTATCTGGTCTAAGTACATCGACATTGCAGATGAACAAAATAACCGCAAAATCTCGATAGTATTTACTCTCGACATGATGTATTATGGCGTCGGCCGTTCTGTCATCGCAGACAATCTCGACGCGAATGTTGGATGAGGCTTCCCAGGACCCCGCCCGTACGCCGCGGCTACCCTTGCCGCGCGCTTCGGTCACTGTGTAGCCGTGGGCGCCCAGTGTCCCCAACTCTTCGAGCAGCATGCTCTCCAGCGCGGCCTCGGCAATGATGGTGAGCAGTTTGCGGACCTGGCGGGGCATTCAGAATCCTCCTCCCAGCCGAACCGCCAACTGATGGTACAGGGGGATTCCGGCGAGAATGTTGAAGGGGAACGTCACTCCCAGCGATGCGGTCAGCGACAGCGTCGGATTGGCTTCGGGGACGATCAAGCGAAAGGCCGCCGGCACGGCGATGTAGGACGCGCTGGCCGCCAGGGTCGCCATCAGGATGGTGCCGCCCAGGGACAATTGGAGGGCCGAGCCCAGGACGGTGCCGATCACGGCCCCAAGAATGGGCATGCCAATGCCGAAGGCCAGAATGAACGACCCGTGGTGACGGAGGCAGCCGAGCTGGCTGGCGGCGATAAGGCCCATTTCCAGCAGGAACAGCGCCAGGAAGCCCTTGAAAAGGTCGAAGAACAGGAATCCGACCGGTTTCAGCCCTTCGGCGCCCACCGCCCAGCCGATCAGAAGTCCGCCGACCAGGAGGACTATGCTCTTGCCGAGCAAGACCTCATGGGTCATGCGCTTCCACTGGGTATCGCGCGTGATTCCGCGTGCCAGGGCCACGCCGACGATGATGGCCGGGATTTCCAGGATGACTACGAACACCGGCATGTACTCCTCGAAGCCGATGTCGCGATAGGTCAGGTAAGCCACCGCCACTGCGAAGGTTCCCACGCTGACCGAGCCGTAATGGGCGGCGATGGAAGCCGCGTCCACACGTTTCAGCCGCCCGATGAAACGCAGGACCGGAAAGGCGATGAGGGGCATCACCGTGCCCATGGCCGCCACTGCCAGCACTTGGGGCAGCAAGTCCGGCAGGGACTGCCTGGCCAGTTCGACCCCGCCCTTCAGGCCGATGGCCAGCAGCAGCAGCATGCTCAGGAACTCATAGACCGAGGCCGGAAGCCTGAGTTCAGAGCGCATCAGCCCGGCAGTCACGCCGAGGACGAAGAACAGGATGACCGGATCCAAGGCCGTCACGACGCCGCTCCGGCCGGCAGCGGCAAGTGCGACCGCCGGGCAAAGCCATCCGTGTCTTCTTGCCGGAGCCTCGGATTTCGGGCGACGAGCACTGACCGTCTCCTGGGTGGAAATGACGGTCAGACAGTAGGGTGCACTGCAACATATTTGAAATTAATAGAGTTAATGCATATCATTTCGGATGCTCATCTGAATGCCGCGCGTCCGGTCTTCGCTCCCGCTGGCGGCATGCGACGGCGCCCGACCCGTTGGGCGGGGTGGGGGAAAGGGGGCGGTTGAGGGCGGACTTGAAATGAAAAGGCCGCAGAAACCTGGCGTTTCTGCGGCCAATTGGCTCCGGAGGAGGGATTCGAACCCCCGACCAGCCGGTTAACAGCCGGCTGCTCTACCGCTGAGCTACTCCGGATCAACGGCCTGCCCAAGCGGTGCGGCAAGCCGAGGAATTCTGTTTCTCACATCCACACCCGGACCCGGGGACGGTGGAGGCCGAGGCCGGAATTGAACCGACGTACGCGGATTTGCAGTCCGCTGCATAGCCACTCTGCCACCCGGCCCAACCGGCCCAGCCGGCGGGTGCCGACGTGAGGACGCTGCTTATACGCGCTGTTCGATACCGGGTCAAGCGGCTGTTTCAGCCTTTTCGCAGCATTGTTTTCGCGGGCGGTCCCGCCTATAAATTCCACCCGTGGCTCTGCCCGAGTTCAAGGGGGGCGGGCCCGTCCTAGAGACCGACGATCAAGATGGGAGCCCGTGGGCCATGGATTACGCCAGCGCCAGATTCAATATGGTCGAGAACCAGATCCGCACCAACAAGGTGCATGATCTGAACGTGGCGGGGGCCATTTCCTCCACGCCGCGCGAGGCGTTCCTGCCCAAGGCCATGCGCGGCTTCGCCTATGTGGACGAGGACGTCGCCATCGGCGGCGGCCGCTTCCTGATCGAGCCGCTGGTGCTGGCCCGCCTGCTCCAGGCGGCTTCCGTGCAGCCCTCCGACGTGGTTCTGGTCATCGGCGACGCCACCGGCTGGGCCAGCGCCGTGCTGTCCCGGCTGGCCAGCACCGTGGTGGCGCTGGAAAGCGACGCCGACCTGGCCGCCCGCGCCACCCAGGCGCTGTCCGACCAGGGCATCGACAACGTGGCCTATGTGAGCGGCGACCTGGCCGCCGGCTACGCCGCCCAGGCTCCCTACGACGTCATCGTCTATGCCGGCGCGGTGGGCGAGATTCCCGCCGGCCTGTGCCGCCAGCTGAGCGATGGCGGCCGTCTGGCGGCGGTGGTGGATTCCGGGACCAGGGGCGCCGGCAAGGTGGTCCAGGTGGTCCGGGTGGGCGACACCTTCGGCCGCCGCGCGCTGTTCGACGGTTCCACCCCCTATCTGCCCGGCATGGCCCCCAAGTCCGGTTTCGTGTTCTGACGGCACCGCCCCGACGTTCGGGAAGACGGCATGGCCGTCCCCCGGACGCAAGGGTAGGGGGCTGGATTTGTCCTTGATCTTCCCCGTCCAAGGTCTAATGTTCTCGGGCGATATTAGGTCGTTCCGGGATGGGGACCCGCATTGCTGAACACAGGTGTTGAATGAGGAAGGTAAGCTGTCGGCTGATCGGCGCGGCGTGCATCGTCGTGGCCGCCTCGACCCCCGTTGCCGCCGAGACGCTGGAGGAGGTGCTGGCGTCCACCTATTCGTCCAACCCGACGCTGCTGGCCCGGCGCGCCAAGCTGCGCTCCACCGATGAAGGCGTTCCCCAGGCCCTGTCCAACTGGCGGCCCACCGTGTCGCTGTCCGGTTCCGTCGGCCGGGGCAGCTACGACAACAATACGCTGACCAAGTATTCCATGACCCGCACGCCCCGGACCGAGGCGCTGACCATCAGCCAGCCGCTGTTCCGTGGCGGCCGCACCCTGGCGGCCACCGCCCAGGCCGAGAACACCGTGCAGAGCGAGCGGGCCCTGCTGGCCTCCACCGAGCAGACCATCCTGCTGGCCGCCGCCACCGCCTATGTCAACGTGGTGCGCGACGAGGCGGTGCTGCGGCTGTCCATCAACAACGAGCAGGTGCTGCGCAAGCAGTACGAGGCGACCGAGGAGCGCTTCAAGGTCGGCGAGCTGACCCGCACCGACGTCAGCCAGGCCGAGGCCCGCCTGGCCAAGGCGACCGCCGACCGCGTCGCCGCCGAGGGCAACCTGCAAAGCTCGCGGGCCAATTACGTCAACAATGTCGGCCGCCCGCCCGAGGCGCTGACCACGCCGGCGGCGCCGCCGGTGCTGCCCGCCAGCCTGGAGGACGTCACCTCCCAGGCGCTGTCCGCCAATCCCAACGTCATTTCCGCCGATTTCACCCATGCGGCGGCCAAGGACGGCGTCGATCTGGTCTGGGGTGAGCTGCTGCCCACCGTGTCGCTGTCGGCCGACATCACCCGCGGACTGCAGAATTCGACCATGGAATCCTCGTACACCAACCGTCAGGTCCTGCTGAACGTCAGCGTGCCGCTGTACGAATCGGGCAGCGTCTATTCCCGGGTGCGCGCCTCCAAGCATACAGCCGGCCAGCGCCGCATCGAGGCCGACCAGGCCCGGCGCGATGCCGTCGAGACCGCCACCAAGGCGTGGGAAAGCCTGCAGGCCGCCCGTGCCCAGGCCAATTCCTATCAGGCGCAGATCAAGGCGTCGGAACTGGCCCTGGCCGGCGTGCGCGAGGAATCCAAGGTGGGATCGCGCACCATCCTCGACGTGCTGAACGCCGAGCAGGAGCTGTTCGATGCCCGCGTCAATCTGGTCAAGGCCAGCCGCGACGTGCTGGCCGCCTCCTATCAGGTCAAGTCGGCCCTGGGGCAAATGACCGCCCGGGGGCTCAATCTTCCCGTCGATGTCTATGATCCGACCAAGCACTATGACGACGTGCGCGGCCAGTGGATCGGCAATGGCATCGACAAGGACAAAGGATACGAGTAGAAATAGTGGGAACCGGGGCGCGGTCGAATGGCCGGCCCAGGTTTCTCTTGGGGACTCGTGGAATTTTAACCATTTGTTACCAGCCGTAAGTCACTATTACGGCAGGTCCCTTTCTTGGGCGCAGGCAGACAGAATAGCCGTGACATGAGCGACGACAAGGCCCAGCAAGAACCATCAATGGAGGATATCCTCGCCTCGATCCGACGAATCCTGTCGGAGGATGAGGCCGAGGATAAGCCCAAGGCGCCCGAGCCGGTCGCTCCCGAGCCGGAGCCCGAGCCCATGCCGCCGCCCGAGCCGGAACCCGAGCCGGAGCCCGAGCCCACCTTCGCCCAGGACGATATCGACTCGCTGTTCGATACGCCGGCCCCCGTGCCGGAGCCCGAGCCCGAACCCGAACCGCTGCCCATTCCCGAGCCCGAGCCGGAGATGGACGACGACGTCCTCGAACTGACCGACGACATGGTGATGGAGGAGGTGGCCGAGGAACCCGAGCCGGCTTTCGACATCAACGATTTCAAGGCCGATCTCGGCGATTTCGAGCCGGCCCCCGTGATGGCCGCCGCCAGCCGGGTGATGGACGATTACGAGCCCCCGCCGCCGCGCCGCGCTCCGCCGCCCGACGACGAGGGCCTGATGAGCCCGCCCAGCATCGACCACGGCGCCTCGCTGCTGACCAATCTGGCGCGCGAGATCGTGCGGCAGAAATCGTTCGGCCTGGGCAACAGCGCCATCACCCTGGAAGATCTGGTGCGCGAGCTGTTGAAGCCGATCCTGTCGGAATGGCTGGACCAGAACCTGCCCTACATGATCGAGCGCATCGTCAAGAAAGAGATCGAGAGGATGGTAAACCGCACCGGAGAGTACTAATCTCCGCCGGTTCGAAGCCATGGGGCGGCCCGGCAGGATCGGGCCGCCCCTTTCGTTTGTCCCCCTTTAAGTGAAGTGACAGTCCGATGGCCATGCTGGAAAAGACCTATAGCCCCGCCCAGGTGGAGCCGAAGCATTACGAGCGTTGGGAAGCCCAGGGCGCTTTCGCCGCCCACACCGAGTCCAACGCCCGGCCCTACACCATCATGATGCCGCCGCCCAACGTGACGGGCAGCCTGCACATGGGCCACGCGCTGACCTTCACCCTGCAGGACGTACTGATCCGCTATCGCCGCATGACCGGCCGGGACGCCCTGTGGCAGCCCGGCACCGACCATGCCGGCATCGCCACCCAGATGGTGGTGGAACGCCAGCTGGAGGCCCAGAAGGTCACCCGCCACGACCTGGGCCGCGACGACTTCATCAAGCGGGTCTGGGAGTGGAAGGCGGAATCGGGCGGTACCATCACGCGGCAGCTGCGCCGCCTGGGCGCCTCGCCCGACTGGGCCAAGGAGCGCTTCACCATGGACGAGGGCCTGTCGGCCGCCGTCCGCAAGGTGTTCGTCACCCTGCACCGCCAGGGCCTGATCTATCGCGCCAAGCGCCTGGTCAACTGGGACCCCAAGCTGCACACCGCCATTTCTGATCTGGAGGTTGAGCAGCGGGAGGTGAAGGGCCATATGTGGCACTTCAGGTATCCCGTCGAGGGCATTGAAAATACGTACATTACCGTCGCCACGACCCGCCCCGAGACCATGCTGGGCGATTCGGCGGTTGCCGTTCATCCTGAAGATGAGCGCTACACCGCCCTGGTGGGTAAGATGGTCCGTCTACCCATTTGTAATCGCTTGATTCCCATCGTCGCCGACGAGTATTCCGACCCCACCAAGGGCACCGGCGCGGTGAAGATCACCCCGGCCCACGATTTCAACGACTTTCAGGTGGGTGTCCGCCATTCCCTGGCCCAGATCAACATCTTCGACCGCGATGCGCGCACCAATGACGAGGTGCCCGAGGGCTATCGCGGCCTGGACCGCTACGACGCCCGCAAGAAGGTGGTGGCCGAGTTCGAGGCCCTGGGCCTGTTGGACAAGATCGAGCCCCACACCCACATGGTGCCCTATGGCGACCGCTCCGGCGTGGTGATCGAGCCCTGGCTGACCGACCAGTGGTTCGTGGACGCCGCGACTCTCGCCAAGCCCGCCATCGAGGCGGTGGAGACCGGCAAGACCCGCTTCGTGCCCAAGCACTGGGAGAACACCTATTTCGAGTGGATGCGCAACATCCAGCCGTGGTGCATCTCGCGCCAGATCTGGTGGGGCCATCAGGTGCCGGCGTGGTACGGCCCCGACGGGGCGTTCTTCGTCGAGGAGACGGAAGAGGAGGCCGCCGCCGCCGCTCTCAAGCATTACGGCAAGGCGGTGGAGCTGACCCGCGATTCCGACGTGCTCGACACCTGGTTCTCTTCGGCGCTGTGGCCGTTCTCGACGCTGGGCTGGCCGGAGCGGACTCCGGAACTGGCCCGCTACTATCCCGGCGACGTGCTGGTCACCGGCTTCGACATCATCTTCTTCTGGGTCGCCCGCATGATGATGATGGGCATCCACTTCATGGGCGACGTGCCCTTCCGGGACATCTACATCCACGCCCTGGTCCGCGACGAGAAGGGCCAGAAGATGTCCAAGTCCAAGGGCAACATCATCGATCCCCTGGACCTGATCGACAAATACGGCTGCGACGCGCTGCGCTTCACCCTGGCGGCGCTGGCCGCCCAGGGCCGCGACGTCAAGCTGGCCGAGAGCCGGGTGGAAGGCTACCGCAACTTCGCCACCAAGCTGTGGAACGCGGCGCGCTTCTGCCAGATGAACGAGTGCCGCCCGGTGGACGGCTTCGACCCCAAGGCGGTCAAGGAAACCGTCAACCGCTGGATCGTCGCCAAGACCGCCGAACTGGCCGCCAAGGTGGGCACCGCCATCGAGAACTACCGCTACGACGCGGCGGCCGGCGGCGCCTATCAGTTCGTCTGGGGCACCTTCTGCGACTGGTACCTGGAATTCGCCAAGCCCATCTTCAACGGCGGCGACGAGGGCGCCAAGGCCGAGACCCGGGCCACCGCCGCCTGGGTTCTGGACCAGACCCTGCACGTGCTCCATCCCCTGATGCCGTTCATCACCGAGGAATTGTGGACCCAGATCGCCACCCGCGACGGCGACCTGATGCTGCGTTCCTGGCCCGCCCTGGACGGCCTCGCCGCGCCGGAGGCCGAGGAGGAGATGGACTGGGTGGTGCGCATGATCTCCACCGTGCGCGGCGTGCGCTCGGAGATGAACGTGCCGCCCTCGGCCCAGGTGGACCTGCTGGTCTCCGGCCTGGCCGAGGCCAAGCGCGGCTGGGCCAGGACCCATGCCGATCTGATCACCCGGCTGGCGCGGCTCACCACCTTCGAGGCCCAGGCCGGCGCCGACCGTGTGGCTCAGGCGTCGTCCCACGGCGCCGCCCAGATGGTGGTGGACGAGGCCACCCTGGTGATGCCGCTGGGCGGCGTCATCGACGTGGACAAGGAGCGTGCCCGCCTGGACAAGGAGATCGCCCGTCTGGAGGGTGAGATCGCCAAGGTGGACAAGAAGCTGTCCAACGCCGACTTCATCGCCCGGGCGCCGGAAGAGGTGGTGGCCGAGCAGCGCGAGCGCCGCGACGACTGGGCGCAGGCGGTGGCGAGGCTGCGCGAAGCACTGGAGCGCCTGTCGGGGGCATAGACCGGCCGTCGTGCCATTCCCGGAATGCAGGCATGTCTCGGTGAGCGCGGCTCGCCGAGACATGGTTTCGCTTTGCCGCTATGATCAATCGCGGGGTATGCGGGAAATCTGGGGATGCCTGATCTTGGCGAGCGGATAACGCGGGAACTGACCACACGGTACGTCGCCGTCCTGGTGGTTCTGGGCGCGCTTGCCCTGATGTCCTTCGTCGCCCTGACCCGCATGATCGCCGATGCCGAAGGCAGCGCCGAACTGGTCAATCTGGCCGGGCGCCAGCGCATGCTGGTGCAGCGCGTCGCCTTCACCGCCAACCGGCTGGTCATCGCCGACGAGGCCGAGCACCCGGCCCTGGCCCGTCTGCTCGTCGAGACCCTGGACCAGATCGAGGAGCGCCATGGCCGGCTGATGCGTGGTGACAAGGCGCCGCCGCCGGTTCCGGTGCTGGAGGTGTTCGCCGGTCCACCCTGGTCCCTCGACCGCGACCTGCGCGCCTTCATCGCCAGGGGGCGGGCCATCGTGGCGGCGGGGGCCCGGCCGGCGGCCACCGACGCCGACCTTGCCGCCCTGTCGACGGGGGCGGGCGGGGCGCTGTTACGCTCCCTCGACGAGGTGACCATCCGCTACCAGCGGGTCAGCGAAGGGCAGATGGCCGAGCTGATGACGCTGCAGGCGGTGACGGTGGCCATCGCCGTCGGCCTGCTGGTGCTGTCGGCGGTGGGCGTCTTCCGTCCCATGGTCGAGCGGCTGAAGGCCGACATCGCCGAGCGCACGGCCAACGCGGTCCGGCTCAAGGAAAGCGAGGAGCGGCTGTGGCGCATCCTGGAGGAAAGCCCGGTCGGCGTCTCGGTGTCGCGGCGCCGCGACGGACGGGTGGTGTTCGCCAATTCCCGCTTCACCGACATCATCGGCATGAGCAAGGAGGAGTTCCTGGGCTCCAAGGCCCGCGACCATTACGTGGACGACGCCCAGCGGCAGGTGGTGCTGGCCCTTCTGCGCCGCGACGGGCGCCTGGACGATGCCGAGGTGGAGTTCCGCCGCAAGAACGGCACTCCGTTCTGGAGCCTGCTGACCATCCGTTCCCTGGATTTCGCCGGTGATCAGGTCAATCTGGCCTGGATCTACGACATCACCGAGCGCAAGGCGGCGGAGCAGCAGATCATGCTGGCGTCCAAGGTGCTGGAGACGGTCACCGAGGCGGTGGTCATCTCCGATGCCGACAACCGCATCATCTTCGTCAATCCCGCCTTCACCACCATCACCGAGTATTCCAAGGACGAGGTGCGGGGCAAGAATCCCAGTTTCCTGCGTTCCGGCCGGCACGAGCCGGAATTTTATGCCAACCTGTGGCGGATTCTGTCGGAGACCGGCCATTGGGAAGGCGAGATCTGGAACCGGCGCAAGTCGGGGGCCTTCTATGCCGAGTGGCTGTCCATCAACGCGTTGCGCGACGTCAGCGGCGCCATCACCCATTACGTGGCGGTGTTCTCCGACATCACCCACCGCAAGGAGGACGAGGAGCGGATCTGGCGCCAGGCCAATTACGACGCCCTGACCGGCCTGCCCAACCGCTCGCTGTTCCTCGACCGCCTCAATCAGGCGGTGCGCCAGTCCAAGCGGGAAAAGAAGCGCTTCGCCCTGATGTTCCTCGATCTGGACGGCTTCAAGGCCGTCAACGACACCCTGGGCCACGCCGCGGGCGATACCTTGCTGCAGCAGACCGCCTTCCGCCTGACGGAATGCGTGCGGGCCACCGATACCCTGGCCCGGCTGGCCGGCGACGAATTCGTGGTGATTCTGGACGGCATCCGTGGCCGCGAGGATCCCGCCCTGGTGGCCGGCAAGATCCTGTCGGCCCTGGCCCGGCCCTTTGGGCTTGAGGCTGGGACCGCCCATGTTCGCGGCTCCATCGGCGTGGCTCTTTATCCCGATGATGCCGAGGATGGGGCATGCCTGATCCGCCGCGCCGATGCCGCCATGTACGCGGTCAAGCGGGGCGGCAAGAACAGCTTCCTGTTCGCCGCCGACCTGCCGCCTGGGGATTAGGGGCTGTCCGACTTAGGTTGAAGCTGCTTCTCTCGTCGTCCCGGGCTCGACCCGGGACCCAGGACTCACCAACGATGACGTTTGAGGTTGTTCCTCCTGGACCCCGGCTCAAGGCCGGGGTGACGGACGTGGGAGCGGCATCGATTCAGCCAAACTCGGACAAACTCTAAGCCTCAGGTCAGCCGCATGACGTAGGGGCGGTAGGGGCGGTCTTCGGCGGTGATGTGATCCACCAGCCAGCGCTGCAGGAATCTGGCCGCTTCCAGGGTGAGGGCGCGGGCGGCCGCTTCGTCCGCCCCGGCATCGGCCTCCAGGGTGGTGAAGCGCTCGTAGAGCCGCTGGGCCTCCACCAGCAGGCGGGCATGCACCGATTTGTGGCCGGCCAGGCCGGGATAGGCGGCGCGGTCCAGCAGGGTTTCCTCGGCCTGGAAATGGATGCGGGTGCGCGCGATCAGCTCGCCCATGATGCGCGTCAGGCGGGGAAAGGGGGCGTGCCCGTCGGCGGCGGTCAGGAAGTCGTTGGTCAGGCGCAGAAGCTGGCGGTGCTCGGCGTCCATGGCCGGAACCCCCAGCTTCAACTCGTTGTTCCATTCGATGACGGTCATGCCGGTCACTCCCGCCGCATATACAGACGGAAGTATAGCATTATCAATTCAATGGAATATTAACGCAGCGCCGCCAGCAGACCGTCCAGCGCCCGGTGGAACATGGCCTCGGTCAGGCGGCCGGTATTGGTGTTGTAGCGCGAGCAGTGATAGCTGTCGCCCAGCACCAGGCCGCCCGGCAGGGCATGCAGGCGGGCATGGCCGAAGGGATGGGCCGCCTTGCGCAGGCCCAGGGTGGACAGCACCTGATCATGGGATTCGCGGCCCAGGCAGAAGATGCCCTCGAGGTTGGGCATGGCGGCGATCTCGGCGGCCAGGAAGGGGCGGCAGGCGGCGAATTCGGCGGGCAGGGGCTTGTTGGCGGGCGGCACGCAGCGCGCCGCGTTGGTGATGCGGCAATCCACCAGTTCCAGCCCGTCATCGGCCGATTGCCGGTATTCGCCCCGCGCCAGCCCGTATTTCAGCAAGGTGGCGTAGAGCAGGTCGCCGGCATAATCGCCGGTGAAGGGGCGCCCGGTGCGGTTGGCCCCCTTGAGGCCGGGGGCGAGTCCCACCACCAGCAGCCGGGCGTTCAGATCGCCGAAGGACGGCACGGGATCGTGATGCCAGCCGGGATACTGGACCCGGTTGGCGCGGCGGAACTCGGCCAGACGCGGGCACAGGCCGCAATCGGCCGCGGGGGTGGGGAAGCTCATATCAAACCCTTGTGCGAGGGTGCGGGCGGGACGCCCGCGCTCCGGAGGGGCGCCCTTTGCTGGAGCGCCGGCGTCCCGCCCGCATGAGGTGAAGGTCAGTCCGCCGGATAGGCGCGGTCGTCGCGGTGGGATTGCTGGGCGCGGGCGATCTGGCCTTCCAGGTCCTGCAGCTCGATGAACACGTCGGCCTGACGGCGCAGTTCGTCGGCCACCATGGGCGGCTGCGAGCGGATGGTGCTGACCACCGAGACGCGCACGCCCTTCCTTTGCACCGCCTCCACCAGCCGGCGGAAATCGCCGTCGCCGGAGAACAGCACCACATGGTCCAGGTACTGGCACATCTCCATCACGTCGATGGCCAGCTCGATGTCCATGTTGCCCTTGATCTTGCGCCGGCCCATGGCGTCGGTGAACTCCTTGGTCGGCTTGGTGACCATGGTGTAGCCGTTGTAGTCCAGCCAATCCACCAGCGGACGGATGGGGGAGTATTCCTGATCCTCCATCAGGGCGGTGTAGTAGAAGGCGCGGATCAGCCGTCCCTTGCCGGCGAACAGGTTCAGGAGCTTCTTGTAGTCGATGTCGAAGCCCAGCGCGCGGGCCGCCGAATAAAGGTTGGAACCGTCGATGAACAGGCCGAGTCGCTCGGCGGAATAGAACTGCATGGTGTTCTCGCTTGATCGAAATGTCTTGGCCCGCGACAGCGGGGAAGAATGTCCCTCAACGTAGGGGGTGACGGGCCTCGCCGCAAGGGGGGGATGGTATGGGGGCTTGCTTTCCGAGGGGAAGCGACGATATAAGCTGTTCCTTTCCGAGATTGCCTAAAGACAAGGATCTTCGATGGCGCGCGTTACGGTTGAAGACTGTGTACTGAAGGTTCCGAACCGCTTCGAGCTGGTGCTGATGGCCGGCCAGCGGGCGCGGGACATTTCCGCCGGAGCCAGGCTGACGGTGGAGCGCGACAACGACAAGAACCCGGTGGTGGCGCTGCGTGAGATCGCCGACGACACCATTGGCCTGGACGGCCTGCAGAACGCCCTGATCCAGAACCTCCAGAAGCACGTCGAGGTGGACGAGCCGGAAGAGGACGAGATGGAGGGCTTCATCCCCGACCGCGACATGGCCTTCGAGACCGTGGCCAACGAGGACGAGATGATCGAGGACGGCATGTCCATCAACGACACCGGCGCCGATTTCGACGTGGACTCGGGCGACGAGTAAGTCTTTCGGAAAAAGCCGCCCGTTCCCATCTTTGGTGGGGGCGGGCGGCTTCTCTATTGGGCGTTCATGAGTCAAGCACCTTCTTGTCTCCATCTGCCTTATTGGAGAGCATTGTCCCGCCAGGTCTCTGGCTTCTCTCCGAAGTCGGCGCGTTGGCCGCTTCATGGTTAGGTCCGAAGAGTGGTGGCTCAAGCTTTTTCGCGAAGTCGCTATTTGGCGCTTCAAACCGCCCTCGATCTCACCGACCCTCGGTCCCCGGAGGGACTTCGCTCCGCCTCGCGGCAGATCCTAAATTACGACGGACGCAATAGCTCAGACAGTGGCTTCGGCCTTCCAGCAGAACTCTGTGCGATCGATCCACATGCGGTGAAGAATCACCGCCAGTTTGCGTGCGACGGCAACCATCGCCCTGGCCATGCCTCGGCGTTTGGCAATCCGCAGGCCCCATGCCTTGAGCGCTGATGGCTTCGAATTCGGGCGCAGCAGCACCAAGGCCGCCTCGAAGAGCGTCGATCGCAATGTTTCATCGCCGTTCTTGCTGATCCGGCCCCGGCGGTCGATCTCGCCGGATTGGTGCGTTCGAGGAACCAAGCCGAAATGTGCACCAACGGCTCGTGAACGCTGGAAGCGGGCCGGCTCATCAATGGCTGCCCGGTAGGTCATCGCGACCACCGGCCCAACCCCAGGTGCGCTCATTAACAACCGGCAATCCTCATCGGCGCGGACCAGTTCCAACATTTTCCGATGAAGAGCCGCGAATTGCTCACGGGTGACGCGCCGGACGATGAGCATGGGTTCGATCACCGCCGCCAGCGTAGGGTCGCCGTCAATCAGCTCGCGGATCCGCGCGTCGTAACGGGCACGACTAATGACGCCGACTTTCATGCCGAAATTACGCAGCAGCCCCCGGATGCTGTTCTCGACGTCCAGAATCCGCGCCTGGAGAAAGCGCCGACCGTTGAGCAACGTCCTGATCTGCTGGCTCGCCAGGGTCTTCACATGCACGGGCCGATAAAGGCCGACACGCATCATCTGTGCGATGCCGCGGGCGTCGTTGCGGTCGGTCTTGTTGATCTGCGCCTTGAGCACCGCCTGCGCATGCCGCGTCTCGATGCAGATGACCGGCAGGCCAGCCTTTGCCAAGCCCGCGTACAGCCATTGGCAAAGCGGGCCTGCCTCGACGCCGACACGGATGTACCGCCTGCCGGGCACATCAAGGAACTGGATCAGCGCCTCGGGTTCGCTTTCGACCTTGCCTTCCTGAACGATTCTTCCGGTCTCGGTCATCACGCACACACTCGTCGTCCGCACCGACACATCCAAACCGACGAAATAGTCCATCACTTCTCTCCCCTGCTGGTCGGCGCCGCATCAGATCGCCGTCACGTCGAGAATTCTTACCACCCTACCGGGTGATGAGGGCGAGAGCCCAATGACCCAACCTTTTTTATTCTTTTTCCTCTTTGCCGCCGGCCTTTGGTCGGTACACACTTGGGCGGAAAAGGTGAGGTGACCCCGGCATGATGCGCCAGTTCGAGTTGGTGGAGCGCGTCAAGTCCTACGATCCCGGCGCGGACGAGGACGCCATCAACCGCGCCTACGTCTTCGCCATGAAGATGCACGGCTCGCAGCTGCGGGCTTCTGGCGATCCCTATTTCTCCCACCCCATCGAGGTGGCGGGCATCCTGACCAAGTACCGGCTGGATTCGTCCTCGATCATCACCGCCCTGCTGCACGACACCATCGAGGACACGCCGGCGACGCTCGACGACATCGAGAAGCTGTTCGGGCGCGAGATCGGACGTCTGGTGGACGGCGTCACCAAGCTGAACCGCATCGAGCTGCAGTCCGACCACGCCAAGCAGGCCGAGAACCTCCGGAAGCTGGTGCTGGCCATGAGCGAGGACATCCGTGTCCTGCTGGTCAAGCTGGCCGACCGCATGCACAACATGCGCACCCTTCACTACATCAAGAATCCCGACAAGCGCCGCCGCATCGCCATGGAGACCATGGAGATCTACTCGCCGCTGGCCGAACGCATCGGCATGCAGGGCATCAAGATGGAGCTGGAGGACCTGGCCTTCGCCGAGCTGCACCCCGACGCGCGGGGCTCCATCGTGGCGCGCCTCTCCTTCCTGCGCGAGCAGGGCGGCGACCTGATCGGCCGCATCCTGGACGAGCTGCGGAGCATTCTGGACGAGGCCGGCATCAAGGCCACGGTGTCGGGCCGTGAAAAGACGCCCTATTCCATCTGGCAGAAGATGCAGCGGAAGAACGTCGGCTTCGAGCAGCTGTCCGACATCATGGCCTTCCGCGTCGCCGTGGGGAATATCGAGGATTGCTACCGGGCGCTGGGGGTCATCCACTCCAAGTATCCCATGGTGCCCAACCGCTTCAAGGACTACATCTCGACGCCCAAGCCCAACGGCTACCGTTCCCTGCACACCGGCGTGTTCGGGCCGGAGCGCCACCGCATCGAGGTGCAGATCCGCACCAGCGAGATGCACGAGGTGGCCGAACTGGGCGTCGCCGCCCACTGGAAGTACAAGGGCGGCGGCGGTGACGGCGGCAACATGACCGATGGCCGCCAGTACCGCTGGCTGCGCGAGCTGCTCGACATCCTGGAGCACGCCTCCAACCCCGAGGAATTCCTGGAGCACACCAAGCTGGAGATGTTCTCCGACCAGGTGTTCTGCTTCACCCCCAAGGGCGACCTGATCAGCCTGCCCCGGGGCGCCTGCCCGGTGGATTTCGCCTATGCCGTCCACTCCCAGGTGGGCGACACCTGCGTCGGAGCCAAGGTCAACGGCCGCATCATGCCGCTCAGGACCCAGCTGAACAACGGCGACCAGGTCGACATCATCACGTCGAAGGCCCAGACGCCCAATCCCACCTGGGAACGCTTCGTCGTCACCGGCAAGGCCCGCGCCCGCATCCGCCGCTTCATCCGCACCCAGCAGCGCGCCCAGTACACCGAGCTGGGCCGCGCCATCCTGGTGCGCTCCTTCCGCCAGGAAGGCTATGAATTCACGGAAAAGGCCCTGGACGGCGTGCTGCGCATCTTCAAGGCGCCGTCGTCCGAGGATCTGCTGGCCCTGGTGGGCGAGGGCACGCTGACCGCCCGCGACGTGGTCTCCACCGTCTTCCCGGAACTCAAGGCCCAGGCCAACCGCAACGACAACGTGGTGGCGCTGAAGGCCCGCGGCGACAAGCCGTCCACCAACAAGAAGGACAAGGCCGGCGCGGTGCCCATCAAGGGCCTGATCCCCGGCATGGCCATGCATTTCGCCGGTTGCTGCCATCCGCTGCCCGGCGACCGCATCGTCGGCATCGTCAGCACCGGCAAGGGCGTCACCATCCACACCATCGACTGCGAGAACCTGGAACAGTTCGCCGACCAGCCCGAGCGCTGGCTGGACCTCGCCTGGGACGAGGCCGACAGCAACGCCCATGTGGGCCGCATCGATCTGGTGGTGACCAACGAGCCCGGCGCCTTCGGCGCCATCTCGACGGTGATCGCCAAGAACATGGGCAACATCACCAACCTCAAGATCACCAACCGCACCACCGACTTCTTCGAGATGATCATCGACATCGAGGTGCGCGACGTGAAGCACCTGACCAACGTCATCGCCGCGCTCAGGGCCACGCCGGCCATCAATTCGGTGGACCGGGCGCGGAATTAGCTCTTATACCAAGATGCACTGATCGGAACCGATCAGTGCATCGCCCTCAATCGCCGGGCGCCACCTGTGGCTGCTGGGCTCCCGCCGCATAAGCGGCGCGGCCCTTTGGGCCTATCCAAACTGCGGATGAGTCACGCTCATCGCAGTTTGGCATTAGCCACAGATAAACACGGATAGCCGCTACGCGGCTTCGCGGATGGACATGGAGAGATTATTCTTTCCGTGTTCGTCCGTGGGCCTGCACAAGCAGGCCATTCGTGTTTATCCGTGTCTCTTGAAAAATATCAGCGCCGCTTATCCCCGCGCTTGGTCAGCCCCTCGGCCAGGGCGCGGCGCTCGCCCCGGCGCAGCAGGTTGCCGAACAGCCGCCCGCCCCAGTTCATGCCGCGCTTGGGCTGTTCCCAGTCCTTGCGGCTTTCCCGCACCAGGATGGTGCCGTCGGGCGAGGGGGTGAGCGTCAGCTTGCGCTGATGGTATTGCTCCAGCTCGGCGTGGAAGCCCACGGTAAGGATGGTGGCGGTGGGGAATTCGTCGATCAGCAGCTGCATCAGCCGGCGCTCGCCATCGGGGTCGAGGGCGTCGGTGGCCTCCTGCAGGAACACCCATTTGGGGCGGTGAAGCAGGAGGCGGGCGAAGCCCAGGCGCTGCTGCTCGCCGGCGGTGAGGCTCTGCTCCCAGATGGCGGTGTCGTCGATGCGCGGCATGAGATGGCCGAGGCCGACCCGGTCCAGGGCGCTTTCCAGCTGGTCCTCGGGGAAGCATTCCATGGCCGACGGGTAGGTGAGCACGCCGCGCAATGTGCCGATGGGCATGTAGGGGCGCTGCGGCATGAAGAAGATATGGGCGTCGCAGGGCAGGTCCACGGTGCCGCGTCCCCACGGCCACAATCCGGCCACCACCTTGAACAGCTTGACCGCCGCCCCGGGATCGCCGCCGATCAGCACGTGCTCGCCGCCGATGATCTCGGCGCTGAAACCCTCGATCACCACGGTGCCGTCGGCGTTGGCGATGGTCAGGTCGTGGAAGCAGAGCGTGGGAATGGCCGCCTTCTGGACGATGACCGTGTGGGCGTCGGGCCGCGACGAATCGTCCCGGAGCGCCTGCAGCGCGTCGTGCAGCGACAGCACGCGCTCCACCGAGGCGCGCCATTCGGCCACCTTCTGCAGGTTGTCCACCGGCCAGGACAGGGCCTGGGAAAGCTGCTGGAAGGCCTGGGCGGTCTGCATCAGATGGCCCAGCGAGATGATGCCGGCGATGTAGCGCGGCGCGGCGATCAGGATGGGGAAGGCGGTGGAGAACACCGCATAGCCCGAGGTGAACAGGAACAGCCGGGTCAGGCCGGCGGTCTGGCGGTTCCAGGCGCCCTCGATGCCGCGGAACAGCTCCGAGAAGCGGCGGCGCTCGCCCACCTCGCCATGGAGAAGGGCGATGGCCTCGGAATTCTCCCGGGCGCGCACCAGGCCGAAGCGGAAATTGGCCTCCGCCGTCTGCCGGCGGTCGGTGGCGCGGATCAGCGGGCGGCCCACCCACAGGGCCAGGGACGAGGCGCACGAGGCGTAGATCAGCGCCACCCACACCATGTGCCCGGGAATGGGAATGTCGAAGCCGCCGACCGAAAGCACCAGATCACCCGACAGCGACCACAGGATCTGCACGAAGCTGGCCAGCAGCAGGGTGCAATAGAACAGCGAGTGCATCAGGTCGATGGCGGTCTCGGTGGTCAGGCGGATATCCTCGGCGATGCGGCCGTCGGGGTTGTCGTGGTCGCCCGGCATGTGCATCAGCTGGTAATGGTGGCCCATGGCCATCCAATTGTCCTGCAGGCGCCGGGTCAGCCAGCGGCGCCAGCCCAGCTGGATGGCGCGCTTGACCTTGAGATGGGTGGCGGTCACCGTCATGGAGGCGACCAGGATCACCCCGATCTCGGCGATCTGGCCGAAGAACTTCTCCATGGATTTCTGTTCGAGCGCATCGAACAGCTCGGCGCTCCACAGATTGATCATGATGGGGATGACCACCTGGGCCACGGTCAGACCCAGCAGCAGGGCGACCAGACCCCGCACCTTCCACTTCTCGCCCGATTGCCAATAGGGACCGGCCAGGCGGATGAACTGCCTGATGAAACCCGGCGACTGCCGCTCGAAATCCTGGCCGTCGCCCGTTGCGGCCCTGTTGTTCACGTCGCTTGCCATCCCGCGTGCGTGGCGGAGCCCACGCTCCCCCCGGTAATCACTTAACCCGGAAATGCCGGCCGAGTGAAGCCCGCACCACCTTCATACTGACATTTCAATGTTTCGCAGCGGTTAATTCCCGCGCTCTTGCAAGTTGGGCGGCGGGGCGCGATGTTTGGGAGATGATGAGAGGGACAGGCGGAATTCGGGCAGGCGGGGCGCTTCTGGCGCTGTGCCTTGTGCTGTCCGCCTGGGCGGCGCGGGCCGAGCCCTCGGCCTTTCTGGCGGTGGACCTGGACAGCGGCGCGGTGATCGCCGAAAGCCGGGGCGGAGCCGCCCATCATCCGGCCTCGCTCACCAAGATGATGACCGCCTATGTGGCCTTTGGCGCCATCAAGTCCGGCGCGGTCTCGGCCGGCGACGCGATCACCGTGTCCGAGCGGGCGGCCTCGCAGGGCGGGGCCACCCTGGACCTGCGCAAGGGCGAGCGCATCACCCTGGGCGCGGCGCTGAAGGCCATGATCGTGCGTTCGGCCAACGATGCCGCGGTGGCGGTGGCCGAACACGTGGCGGGCAGCGAGCAGGCCTTCGCCGCCCGCATGACCGCCGAGGCGGCCCGACTCGGCATGACCTCGTCCTCGTTCCGCAACGCCACCGGCATGACGGCGGCCGGGCACGTCAGTTCGCCCCGCGACATGGCGTTGCTGGCCATGGCCCTCGATCGGGACTTTCCCGATTTCCGCCCGCTGTTCTCCAGCCGCGACACCACCTGGAAGGGAAGGGTGCTGCCCACCGTCAACGGCTTTCTCGGCGCCTATGCCGGGGCCGAGGGCATGAAGACCGGCTTCACCTGCTCGGCCGGCTACAATCTGGTGGCCATCGCCCATCGTGGTGCCAGGCGGGCGCTGGCGGTGGTGATGGGGGCGGGATCGTCGGGAGAGCGGCTGGGCGCCATCCGCCGGCTGATGGATCAGGCGCTGGCCGCCCGGCCGGCGGCCTTCCGCCCGCTGTCGGGACTGGCCGATGGCGGGGGGGCGCCGCCCGACCGTTCCCTGGAGGCCTGCGGCATCGCCCGGAACGGCAGGGAAGGAGCGCCGGAGGCAGCCCTGTCGCAGCGCCGCGCACTTCCTGGCGGCTGGGGGCTGGAGGTGGCCTTCGGCCGCGATCCGGGCAAGGTCCGCCGCGACCTGGACAAGGCCCACCGCGAGCTGCGGGGAAGGCTGGGCGGCGGCTCCACCGTGGTCTTGATCCGTCCTCGCGACGGCCTGCTGCGCTATCGCGGCCTGATCGTCGGGCTGCAGGAGCGCCGGGCCATCGAGACTTGCCTGGCGGAACGGGCGCGGGCCGGCGAGGAGCGGTGCCTGGTGATGTCCCCCACCATGGTCGCCGGGGCGGTGGATGACGAGCGCCGGTTCAAAATGATCTCGGCGCATTGACGGAAAACACGTATACTCCCGGTATAGGCAATTTTGGAAAGCATCGACCCCAGGGGAATGGGCGGGTCGGTCCCGGGAGGACCCAGGTCGGTTTGAGTCGGAGCGATTGTTCGTAACGAAGTTTGACGGAGTAGTGTGCCCGCCCGATTATGGAGGGACGGCTTCTGTGATAGACTCCGAAGAATCGGCTAAGGAGGCCAAGATGAAGAGCAAACTGTTCGCTGCCTTGATGTTCGCGGTTGGGCTGCTGGTTTCGCAGGTCCCGGGTGGGGCCCTGGCCGCCGATCCGCCGGTTTCGCTGCTGATGCAGGTCAGCGGCACCGTCGAGCACAGCCGGGACGGCACCGCCTGGAAGCCCGTCACCCGCAACAAGTACCTGTTCGCCGGCGACATGATCCGTACCGGTGCCGACGGCACCGGCAAGCTGGTGGATCAGGCCACCAACATGGCCCAGACCATTTCGTCGGGCAGCCAGATCGAGGTTGCCGGCAACGCGCTCAAGGTGGTGAGCGGCAAGCTGTCCGCTCCGGAAGCCGCCTCGGGCGATCTGGTGGCCGGCCTGGGCAACCGCTTCGCCGAGGCCCAGCGCTATACCACGGTGCGCCGCGGCGTCGCCAAGGAAGGCGCCATCAAGCTGCGCGTGGTGCAGCAGGTGACCCTGTCCGCCACCTATCCCGAGCTGGCCTGGCAGAGCTTCGGCAAGCAGCACTCCTTCGTGCTGACCATCGGCGGCACCGTCCATCAGGTGCCGGGCACCGATGGCGATCTGGTCCGCTTCAAGGTGCCGGAACTGTCGCCCGGCAAGCACAGCTTCTCCGTGGCGGTGATGGAGAACGGCCAGAAAGTGGCCGAGGCCGACAAGGAAGGCGCCATCATGTGGCTGTCGGCGGCCGAGGACAAGGCCCTGGCCGACAACATCGCCAAGATCCGCGCCATCAATCCCAAGGACGACTTCTCGGTCGCCAACCTGCTGGACGAGAAGGGCGCCACCGTGGCGGCCATGGACCTCTACCGCAAGTATTTCGACGAGAACAAGGACGACAACGAGATGCGCCCGTTGCTGATCCGCGCCTATAACGAGCTGAAGCTCGTCGAACTGAAGAACAAGGAAGCGTTGGTCTACAACGACAAGCTCAACGCCAACTGACGTTCACGGGGCGCCCTCTTCCGCGAGGAGGGCGCCCTTCTTGATTCCGGGGAGCGCCATGAGCGGAATGACCAAGCGATACGACATTCTCTTCACCCTCATCCTGTTCCTGGTCGCCATCCCCGCGCAGCATTTCGAGTGGTTCGCCCTGTTGGAGGACCAGACGCTGTCCTTCCGCCACCAGTTGCGGCTGGCCTATGGCGATTCCAAGAAGCTGGCGGTCTCCCCCGACGTGGTGGTGGTCAACACCGACGAGGCGTTCTTCAAGGCCTATAAGAGCTTCCCGCTCCGGCGCACCGACATCGGCGCCATCGTGACCAATCTGAAGGCGCTGGGCGCCAGGGTCATCGCCGTCGACATGCTGATGGACTTCCCCTCCTCGTACAACGAGGACCCGGCCCTGGCCAAGGCGCTGGCCGACGCGGGCAACACCCTGCTGGTGGCCCAGGGCGAGTTCCGGGACGGCAAGTTCGTCAAGATCAACTATCCCACCGCCGCGCTGGATGCCGCCTCGGCCAGCGCCTACACCAACATCCAGTCCAATTCCAAGATCGTCACCACCCTGTCGCGCCTCAAGGTCTTCCCCGAGATGACCGGCGAGAAGGGCGGCTGGCCCTTCGCGGTCAAGGCGGCCGCCATGTTCCTGGGCGTCGAGCCCAGGCTGGACGGCAACACGCTGGTCCTGGGCGACCTCAAGGTGCCGCTGGACCACGAGAACAAGCTTTATATCGACTTCCCGCCGCTGCCCACCGGGACGCGCTTCCTCAGCCAGTCGGCGGGGCTTTCCGCCCTGGAATTCCTCGACATCTCGCAGCTGGACGAGCGCGAGCTGGCCGAGCTGGAATACTGGGTCAAGGACAAGATCGTCGTGGTCGGCGACACCTCGGAGGTGTCCCACGACTGGTTCGACACCCCCGTGGGCATGGTCTACGGGGTGGAGATCATCGCCGATTCCATCAGCTCGATCCTCAAGGGCGCCCCGCTGCGCGCCGCCAGCCCGATGACCGACGCCCTGGCGCCGCTGCTGCTGCTGGCCGCCATGGTGCTGCTGTCGCTCTACCTCACCCGGCCGCTGCTGCGCGGCATGTTCGTCATCGCGCTCGGCCTGGGTTTCGTCCTGGCGGCCACCGCCCTGTACGTGAACATGGGCGTGGTGGTGTCCATGTCCTACGCCATCATGGCCCTGGTGCTGTCCTATCTGCTGGTGGAGTTCCGCCAGTACCTGATCGAGCGCAACCAGAAGCAGCAGATCGCCAAGACCTTCGGCCAGTACATTCCGCCGGAGCTGGTGGCCGAGATGAACAAGAGCGGCCAGCAGGTGACGGTGGGCGGCGAATCCCGCGAGATGACCGTGCTGTTCTCGGACGTGCGCGGCTTCACCACCATTTCCGAGGGCCTGGCGCCGCAGGAGCTGACGGTGCTGATGAACGCCTTCCTCAGCCCCATGACCCACGTGATCCACGATCACCGCGGCACCATCGACAAGTACATGGGCGACGCCATCATGGCCTTCTGGGGGGCGCCGCTCCACGATTCCGACCATGCCCGCCACGCCGTCCAGGCGGCGCTCGGCATGGTCAGGAAGATGGAGGAACTGAAGGACGACTTCATCGCCCGGGGCTGGAAGCCCATCAAGGTGGGCATCGGCCTCAACACCGGAATCATGAATGTCGGCAACATGGGTTCCGACTTCCGCATGGCCTATACGGTGCTGGGCGATGCCGTCAACCTGGGGTCGCGGGTGGAAAGCCTGACCAAGCAGTACGGCGTCAACATGATGGTCACCGAATACACCCAGGCGGCGGTTCCCGGCCTGATCAGCCGCGAGATCGATCTGGTCCGCGTCAAGGGCAAGGACACGCCGGTCCGCCTGTACGAGCCCATCGGCTTCGAGGGCGAGGTGGATGCCGAGACGGTGGCGACGCTGTCCAGGCATCTGGCGGCGCTGGCCATGTTCCGCGAGCAGAAGTGGGATGCCGCCCGCATGGCCTTCCAGGATCTGCACAATGGCGATCCCGAGCGGGTGATCTACAAGACCTATCTCGCCCGCATCGAACATTTCGTGGAGGAGCCTCCCGGCCCCGATTGGGACGGCGTCTATACCCACAAGGAAAAGAGTTAGCCAATATGGCGTTAGGCTGAGCCGTCGGGACTTGGGGAATGACCGGCGGCACAAGGGAGAGGGTTCGATGATGGCTTCGCGTGCCTTGACGTTGCTGGGTGGCGCCGCTCTGGCGGTGCTGATCGCCGCCTCGCCGGTCTTCGCCCAATCCGCCGACGACCTGATCGGCCAGGCCCGGCAGGCCATGGCCGCCGGCAAGGCCGAGGACGTGCGCCGGCTGGCCGACGAGATCACCAAGGCCCGCTCGGGGCTGCCCGCCTGGGTGGCCGAAAAGCAGCAGGCGGCCTCGGGCGTGCCCCAGGCCAAGCAGCGCGCCGCCATGCTGTGGAACCGCGCCCACCAGCAGGCCATCGCCTCGGCCGGCGGCGGCGACCTGCCCAAGGCCGTCGAGGAGGCGGCCCAGGCTCTGTCCATCGCCAAGGACAATCTGGGCGAGGGCCATCTGGCCACCATCATCAGCGCCACCGACCTGGCCGCCCTGCAGCAGCTGGCCGGGCGGATCGAGGAATCCGAGGCCAATTACCAGCTGGCGGTGAAGCTGTCGCAGGCCGCGCTGGGTGACGCCCACCCCGAGACGGTCAAGGTGCAACAGGCCCTGGCCGGGCTTTATTCCTCCCAGGCCAAGTACGCCGAGGCGGCCAAGGTCCATGACGCGGCGGCCAAGGCCTCCGCCGCCGGGCTGGGCGCCGGCCATCCCCAGACCATCAGCCTGCAGCTGGCCCTGGCCCGCGCCCAGGTCAACGCCTCGAAGACCAAGGACGCCGACAAGCTGCTGGAGACCGCCTGTACCGCCAGCCGCAAGGCGTATGGCGAGGCCCACGGCGAATTCTCGCGCTGTCTGGCGCAACAGGGGGCCTTCAAGCGCGCCCAGGGCGATTACAACGCCGCCGCCGCCCTGCTGGATCAGGCGGTCGCCATCCAGAAGCTGGCCGTGGCCCCCACCGATCCGCTCAGCCTGACCACCCGCATCGAGGCCGGCGGGCTCTACCACCGCCAGGGCCGCCTGCCGGAGGCGCAGCAGATGCTGGAATCCGCCGTGCGCGACGCCCAGGCGGCCGGCGACCAGCAGAACCTGCTGTCGGCCAAGGGCGATCTGGCCGACGTGCTGGACGACCGCGGCGAATACGAGCCGGCGGAGAAGATGGCCAAGGAGGTGCTGGACGCCCAGACCCAGGCCCTGGGCGCCGCCCATCCCAACACCGTGGCGGCGCTGTCGTCGCTGGCCTCCATCTACCGCAAGCAGGGCCGCCTGATGGAGGCGGAGAAGACCTTCATGGAGGCGTGGGAACGCTACCGCAAGGTTCTGGGCAACGAGCACCGCTCGACGGTGATCGCTGCCAACAACGTGGGCGAGATCCTTGAAAAGGAAGGCATCTACGAGCGGGCCGAGCCGTTCCTCCGCAGCGCCCTGGACGGCGGGCGCAAGGCGTTCGGCGAGACCCATCCGGCCACGCTGACCACCATGAACAATCTGGCCCTGCTCTATGAAAGCCAGGGGGTGTTCGACAAGGCCGAGCCGCTCTATCAGAGCGTCATCACCGTGTTCGGCAAGACCATCGGGCCGAAGCATCCCGACACCATCGCCGCCACCAACAACCTCGCCTATCTCTACATGCTGAAGGGCGAGTACGACCGCGCCGCCCCCATGTTCAAGACGGTGCACGAGGCCTGGGTCAAGGCCTATGGGCCGAAGCACCAGAACACCCTGAAGGCGTTGAACAATCTGGCCCGGGCGCTGCACCGCCAGGGCAAGCTGAACGAGGCGGAGAAGGCCTTCGACACGGCGCTGGCCGGCCGGCGCTCTGTGCTGGGCGAGAAGCATCTGGACACGCTGCGGTCCATGCACGATCTGGCGGCGCTCTACCGCACCCAGAAGAAGCTGAAGGAGGCGTCCGCCCTGCTGACCAGGACCCTGGCCGGCAACGAGGCGGTGCTGGGCCCGAGCCACCCCTACACCTTCGAGACCCTGAACACCCTGGCCGGGGTGCAGGAAGACATGGGCGACGTCAAGTCGGCCTTCGCCACCCGCCAGACCACCTTCAAGCGGCGCACCGAATTCCTCAACCGGGTGCTCTACGTCACCGGCGACAACGCCCGCGAGGGCTATGTCCGCCTGCACGCTCCCGAACTGGCCGCCTATGTGGCGCTGCTGACCAAACTGGACGAGCCCAGCGCCGGCAAGGCGCTGATGGAGGTCAGCCTCAACCGCAAGGGCTTGCTGCTCAAGGTGGCGTCCGAGATTCAGCAGGTGACCCGCCTGTCGCGCGACCCGGAACTGACCAAGCTGACCGAGGAACTGGCCGAGGCCAGGAAGCGTCTGGCGGCGCTGACCCTGTCGGGTCCCACCGAGGAGACCAAGGACAACCACGTCGAGGTCATCAACGGTCTGGAAGAGAAGATCAACGACCTGCAGGGCGCGCTGGGCCGCTCGAGCACCCGCTTCCAGAAGTCGGTGGCGGCCATCGCGCTCGACGATCTGGTCAAGGCGCTGCCCGCCAATTCCGTGGTGGTCGATTTCTTCATCTACGGCGAGGAGGGGGGGCAGAAGCTGGTCGCCGCCACCCTGCGCAAGGAGGGCGACAATCCGGTCTATGGTCTGGTGAAGTACGACAGCCTCAAGGCCATCGACGACGGCATCGTCAAGTACCGCACCGAGATCCAGAACGAAGAGATCGACATGGACGATCTTCTGGACATCGGCCAGCAGGTCCACAAGCAGGTGTGGCAGCCGCTGGAACGCTCGCTGGGCGGGCGGACCAAGGTCTACGTCATTCCCGACGGCATGCTGAACATCCTGCCCATCAGCGCCCTGGTGGAACCCAACCGCAAATACCTGATCGAGCGGGTGGACCTGCACGTGCTCAATTCCAGCCGCGACCTGCTGCCGTCATCCATTCCGGCGGCCAGGGGCGGTTATCTCATCAATGCCGGCCCCGACTACAACACCGAGGACGTGGTGGGCAAGGCGACGCTGGAAAAGGCGCGTTCGCGCTCGGCCGGCAACGACGTCCAGTCGGCGGTGCGCGGCATGAGCGGCATGCGCGGCCTGAAGTTCGACCCGCTGCCCGGCGCGGAAAAGGAAGGCCAGCTGATCGTCAAGACGGTGGAGAGCCAGGGCAAGCCCACCACCATCTATTCCAAGGCCGCCGCCCAGGAGAAGGTGCTGCGCGAGGTGGAGCAGCCGCCCGAGGTGCTGCACATCGCCACCCACGGCTTCTTCCTCAAGGCCGACGACACGCTCCGGAAGCGCCTGCTGAAGCTGCAGCGCTCCAGCGACTTCCAGTTCCCGCCGCCCGGCGACAATCCGCTGCTGCGCGCCGGCCTGGCCTTCGCCGGCATCAACTCCAACGCCCAGGTGCTGGGCGACATCGATACCGACAACGACGGGGTGCTCACCGCGCTGGAGGTGCTGGGCCTCGACCTCACCGGTACCCGGCTGGCCATCCTGTCGGCCTGCGAGACCGGCCTGGGCGAGGTCCACGAGGGCGAGGGCGTCTACGGCCTGCGCCGCTCGTTCCAGGAGGCCGGGGTCCATTCGGTGATCTCGTCGCTGTGGGAAGTGAGCGACGCCGGAACCCAAACCTTGATGGCGGCTCTTTACAAACGCCTCCTGGCGGGCAAGACTCCTCACGATGCCTTGCGGGAGGCTCAACTGGAAATGCTGCGCAACAGCCAGTGGAGCATGCCGTACATCTGGTCGGCATTCTTCATGGTTGGTGGCTGATGGCGAAGATCGGGCGTCATTCCCAGCCGAAGCCGGAACGCGGTCCTGTGGGGGCAAGCCGCATGCGGGTGGTGGCCGTATCGTCGGGAATCAGCTGGGTCGAGATCCCGGAAGCGGATCTGCGCGTCCTGTGCGGCTGTCCCGCCGACAGCGTCAAGCACCTGATCAAGCGCGGCCTGATCGTCCCCACCGAGCGGGCCGGGGTCTCGTTCGAGACCGGCCCCAACGCCATCCTGCTGTCCGACGTGCCGCTGCAGAACGGCGCCTTCTCCAACCTGTCGGAATTTCCCATCCTTCAGATGCTCTATCGCCAGGGCATGATCATTCCCGGCCACCCCAATTGCTCGGGACGCAAGCCGCTGCTGATGGGCCTCGCCCAGCAGGTCGAGGCGCAGATGGAATACGTCATGCGCGGCAATTACGGCCTGCTGTCCGAGGAGGAGATGCTGGCGGCCGGCGTCCCGCCCGACATGGCGGCCGAGTGGATGCGCATGAAGCTGCGCTTCGCCTTCGGGGCGATCCGGCCGCCCCAGGAACTGCTGGACACCTGCATCATCGGCGACGGCGCGGCCATCCTGCCGGGCGGGGTGACGGTGCGGCGGCTGGAAGTCAACGTCTTCGAGTTTGCATACGCAGACGAAACGGTGATGGTCGATCTCAACCTGGGGGCGGGCCGCACCTACGAGACGCCCTACCACCTGGGCTACCACGACCTGGAGCGGGAATACTTCTCGGTGGTCCATTCGGGCGAGGGCGACGGCTGGGACCCCGAGCGGGCCGCCATGTCCTCCATCCTGATGTTCCAGGGCAAGATCTACCTGATCGACGCCGGCCCCAACATCCATTCGGCGCTGCAGGCCCTGGGCATCGGCGTGCAGGAGGTGGAAGGCATCTTCCACACCCATTGCCACGACGACCATTTCTGCGGCCTGACCACGCTGTTCCGCGCCGACCACCGCATCAAGTACTACGCCCTGCCGGCGGTGCGTTCGTCGGTGGCCAAGAAGCTGGCGGCGCTGACCAATATCGGCGAAGAGTCCTTCGGCGAGTATTTCGAGATCTGCGACCTGCAACTGGGCATCTGGAACGATATCGACGGGCTGGAGGTGCGGCCCATCTTCTCGCCCCATCCGGTGGAGACCACCGTCTTTCATTTCCGCACGCCGTGGGAAGACGGCTTCCGCTCCTACGCCCACATGGCGGACATCGTGTCGCTGGACGTGCTGGGCCAGATGGTCGATGACGACGAGACCCGCCACGGCATCAGCAGCGAACTGATGGTCCAGGTGCGCGACGACTACCTGACGCCCGCCGACGTCAAGAAGCTGGACATCGGCGGCGGCCTGATCCATGGCTGCGCCGAGGATTTCCGCGAGGACAAGTCCGAGAAGATCATCCTCTCCCATACCGCCCTGGCGCTGACCAAGGCGCAGAAGAGCATCGGCTCGGGGGCGCCGTTCGGCACGGTGGATGCCCTGATTCCCTCGTACCAGGAATACCGGCTGCGGGCCGCCCACGGCTATCTCGCCGAATACTTCCTGGGGGTTCCCGAGCATCAGATCCGCATCCTGCTCAATCACCCGGTGGTGACCTTCAATCCGGAAACCATCCTGCTGCGCGAGGGCAGCTATTGCGAGGACGTGCATCTGATCCTCACCGGCCTGGTGGAGACCATCGAGCCGGATTCGGACCAGACGGCGATGCTTTCGGCCGGCGCCATGATCGGCGAGTCCTACGCCTTGTCGGGCGAGCCGTCGTTCGAGACCTACCGGGCGCTGTCCTTCGTGCGCGCGCTCAAGATTCCCTCCGGGCTGTACCGCAGCTTCGTGGAACGCAACGAGATGAGCGAGCGCATCTCGCGTCTTGCCGACCTCAGGAACTTCTTCAATCACACCTGGCTGTTCGGCGAGAGCCTGTCCAACCTGACCGAAGTGCGCATCGCCGAGACCTGTCAGCCTTACTACCTCGCCGCCGGCGAGGAGATCGACATGACCGGGCAGGATTTCGTCTTCATGGTCAGGGACGGCCGCCTCGACCGCTATTTCGACGATACCGTGGTGGAGTATTGCGGCATCGGCGAGCCCCTGAACGAGTCCGAGGTCCTGTTCTCCCAGGCGGGGCAGGGGCGTCTGGTGGCGGCCATGCGCAGCGAGATGCTGATGGTGCCGGGTGCCATGGTGCGCGACATTCCGGTGGCGCGGTGGAAGCTGCTGGAGCTATACCAGCGGCGCCAGCGGACCTTCTCCTCGCTGCGCCAGGAAGCGGGAGCCCCGACTTGAGGCATTCGATCGCCGCGTTCGCCTCCTTGCTGGTGGCCGGATGCGCCTCCATGGTCAACGGGCCGTCCTCGGAGGTCGCCATCGCCACCCAGCCGGCCGGCGCCCGCTGCCTCCTAAGTGGCGGCGACGGCTTCGCCGCCGACATCGTCACTCCGGCGACGGTGCAGCTTCCCCACAAGGCGGCTCCCATCACCGTCACCTGCGAGGCTCCCGGCTACCGCCGTACCGTCAATACCCTCAATACCGGGGGCAGCGGCTGGCTGTGGGGCAACACCGCCTTCATCGCCTTCACCGGCGGGGCGGCGATCCTCGGCCTGGTGGTCGACGAGGCGGTGGGGGCCACCACCAGCTACCGCAAGGACTTCTCCATGGACCTGGACGCCGAGACCGCCCGGCGCCTGCGCGCTACACAACGCAACGGTGGGCCATCTTTCGATCTCACCACGCCATAATCCGTTTCTTGCCTGCCAATACCTTTGGGAGCATCCTTCCGGTGGGTAGGGAAGGTAAGGTGAGGAGGCGCGCATGGCAACCTGGCAGGAGCACATGCGGGTCGGCATCGATGTGGTTGATGACGACCACCAGGAGCTGTTCGCCCTGGTCAAGGAATTCGAGGTGGCCAGCAGGACCACGTCCGGACAGGTGGACCCGGCCGAGATCGGCCGCATTCTCGAACGCCTTCAGGCCTATGTTCACGACCATTTCGAGCGCGAGGAGACGGCCCAGATGGAGGCCGGCTACGAGGGCTACGCCGAGAACAAGCGCCAGCACGACGAATTGCGCGCCACCCTGGAGAAGTTCCTGGTCAAGCACCGCGCCGGAGATTGGGGCGACCTCAAGGTGGCGACCGAGAACATGCGCAGCTTCCTGGCCATCTGGCTGCAGGAGCACATCATGAAGACCGACCGCAAGATGCGCGGCCGCATCCTGCCCTGGGTGCGCAAGCGCGGCTGACCGCTCCTTATACCAGCGGTCGAAACCTTCGACCGCTGGACGGCCACGAGGTGGGGCGGGAGCCAAGCCGCCACAGGCGGCGCCCGGCGACTGAGGGCGCTATTATACCATCCGCCGAAAGAACTGACTCCTCCTGTCATCCCGAGCGAAGCCGAGGGATCTTTCACGCCATGGCGGCAGCCGCTTGCCGCTTAACAGGCTGCGGAAATACTCGTCCCAAGACGTCGTCATTCCCGCGAAAGCGGGACCGAAGGGAACGCGGAGCGGACAATCCATGCATCAGCAAACTATATCTTGTTTTGATGTCGCCAAATTGCGTCAACATGGACCCCCTAAGCTCACGATCGAAGTGCAACACCCGCTATAATGGGTGCTGCGATGGGACAACGATACAATCAGCTCAGTCTGGATGAGCGGTGCGAGATTTACCGTCTGCATGCAGACGGTAAATCTCGGCGAGCCATTGCCCGGGCCTTGGGCCGGGCGGCGTCAACAATCAGCCGAGAGCTGGAGCGCAACAGTGGCGCCCAAGTCGGCTACAAGGTGGATTGGGCGATGATCCAGGCCCGCGCCCGGCGGCGGCGCAAGCTTTACAAACTGGAGCGCTCGAGCGCGCTCAGGAAACTGACCTTGGACGGCCTTGCGATGGGATGGTCCCCGGAGCAGATCGCCGGGCGGCTCGAGCTTGAGCAAGGTAGGCCGGTGATCAGCCACGAGTCAATTTACCGCTACATCTACTGGCGCGTGAACAGCCACAAGGACTATCTGCACCGGCTGCTGCCGCGCGCCAAGTTTCAGCGTGGCTGGCGTGGCCGCAAGGGCGGCAGCTCGGTGCATTTCATTCCCCAGCGAGTGCCGGTAGCCGAGCGTCCCGCCGAGGTCGCCGACCGGCGCCAGACCGGCCACTGGGAAGCCGATCTGATGCTGTTCTCCCGCTATCGCCAAGCCGTCCTGGTGGCGCACGAACGTAGCTCGCGCCTGCTTCTGCTCCGGCATCACCTCAGCAAAGCCGCCGAGCCAATCGCCGACAGCCTGACCGCCATGCTGCGGCGATTTCCTGCCGAGCAGCGCCGCACCATCACCTTCGATAACGGCTCTGAATTCGCGGCCCATCGCCGCCTGAAGACAAGGCTTCGCATGAAAACCTATTTCTGCGATCCCCATAGCCCCTGGCAGAAGGGCGGCGTCGAGAACGCCATCGGGCGAATGCGGCGGGGACTGCCGCGAAAAACAGATCTCGCGGCAGTTTCCCAGGCCGATCTGGACGACCTGGCCATGGACTACAACCTCACCCCGCGAAAGTGCCTCGGATATCGAACTCCGCTTGAGGCTTTCCTCGGAAAAGCCATCGATCTCGGTGTTGCACTTGAAATGTGAGTCCATCCCCCCGCCTTCGCGGGGGTGACGAATAAATAGAGTGGTGGGCGAGTTTTTCCGCAGCCTGTTAAAGATTCTTCCTCGCATCGTCCCGGCCATCCACGCGGATCCGCTGGAATGCCTTATGAAACAATAGTCCCTGCGGATGGGCGTGGATGCCCGGAACAAGTCCGGGCACGACGCACCTGGAATGTCCTCTTGGTGCCCTTGGTGTCTTGGTGGTGAAAAAACCCGTCCGCCAGAACCCAGGCAATTGAACCGGACAGCAGTGCTGCGGTCGTCAGGATGACACGTCAGGTCAAATGACGGCCGGTATTACTGGGTCGGCACGCCGGGAGGGACCGCGTAGGCCGGCCACAGGGTGACGTCGGGCGTGCAGGTGCCGAGTGTCAGGGCGGTTTCCACCACGGACCTGTCCAGGGGCATGTCGGGATCGCCAAAATAATCGACCAACAGGATGTTGGGGCGGTTCCAGGTCTGGATGGTGCCCGAATTCAGCCGCGTGGTGACGAAATAGTCCAGGCTGGCGTTGAGATTGGCCGCTTCGGACCGCAGATTTGTGTCGGGCTGCGGTCGGGCGTCGGCCTGGCAGGTCTGGCCGGCCACCCAGGACAGGCAGAACAATTCGCGATAGTCGCGCCGGTAGCTCAGCAGATGGCTTTCCTGCACGGCGCCCACCGTGGCGGTATCTGTCGCCGTGGTGCGGGCATCATAGACGGTCAGGTTGGCGTCGACGTCCACCGCGCTCCACACCGGGGCCGGGCCGTCGGCCCGTTGCGGGGTGCCGAGCAGCAGGCTGACCGGTGCCGTTCGCCAGGACGCCCTCTCGATCTGGCTGCCGTCTCCCGTCGGAGAGAGGGTCACTTCGGTCTTGCCGGCATGCTTTTCCAGGATGAACAGCAGGGGAGCCCCGTTCTGGACGATCAGGGTCGGCGGCGCATCCACCGATTGTTCGCGCACCGGCCCCGCCAGCGACCAGCAGGTGGCGTTCCCCCGGCCGGACATGTAGACGGGCGCGGCCGGCGCCGGATCGGGAACCAGCACCACTCCGACCGAGCCATCCGGCATGAAGGCCATGGACGGCGTCAGGGTGGTGCGGCCGGGGGTGGGGCAGGGCGCCTCCCAGCTGATGGACTCGCCCGTAACCGTGCCGATTCTGGAGGATACCGCGCCATCGGCGTCGGCGTCGGCGTAGAGCAGCAGCAACTGGCCGGTGACGGGATTGCAGGCCAGGGCCGGGCCGGTGCCGTCGGCCACCCGGGCATGGAGCGAGATAGGGTCTGACCAGCCGGTATTGCCCAGCGGGCGGGTGACCACGGTGAGTACGTTGCCGCCGTCGCTGTCGGCGTGGGCGACAACCATCAGGTTGGCCAGGCACATGGTGACGGCCGGGGCGGTCTTGGTTCGGCGCCCCGTTCCGCCCTGGGTGGCAGTGCTCCAGGTCAGGCCCCCGTCCAGGGTGGTGAGCACTCTGATCTCGTCATCCTCGCCGACGAAGGCCAGCAGGCCACTCCCGGTGGGCGTCATCGACATATGGGGGACGGTACCGGCCTTGATGGCCAGATCGGCGACCTCGACGAACTGGGTCCAGCTCTTGCCGCCGTCATAGGAACGGCGGGTGGCGATATTACGGTAATAGGCGCCCGTCGTCGTGTCGGTGGCCCTGACCGGCGCGGTCAGGGCGGTGATGGTCCCGCCCAGGGAGGCGGCGGCCACGGGCAGACCGCTGCGGGGATAGGCGATTCCCAGGCTGAACACTCCGGTGCTGGTGTCCTGGCGGTCCTGAATGTCGGAAAACAGGCACAGCACGTTGCCGTAGGTCAGCAGATCACCAAGGCTCCGCTGCGCCAGGGAGACCGTGGAATCGCCGCTGGTGATCAGCTGGCCGGCCAATTTGCCGGTCACCGCCCCCAACAGCTCCGCCAGTTGGTCGGAAGAGGGGGGAACGCGATGATCCATGTCGAAGGCGTGGGAAAAGGCCAGGATCACCAGTTCGTTGCTGCGCCCGCCCAGGGCGTTGTCGGCGGCGGCGAGAAACTCGACCACCTGCTCCAGCATGTCGTCCAGCCTTTCCCCATAGCCTCCCTGAAAGCTGCCGTTCACGTAGGAATGAAGGCCGGCAAACCATTCTCCGCCGTGGAGGGTGGGATGGATGTCGAGGACGCGGGCCCCGGCGCTCAGGAGATCAAAGGTGCGGAGCGACTGGGTCAGCGTGTTGTTCCCGGCCGCATTGGGGCTGGGATCGCGCAGCACCGACATGCCGGCGGCGCGGCAGCCGGGAAGGCAGATCTGGGCGAGTTCCCGCGTCCTGAGCAAATCCCAGTTGTCGGAAATCCAGGTCAGCGGATTGATGTCGCCCATGATGCCCCTCCCGAAAGCGAGAATGGCAGTCTGGCAGCAGTCTCATAGCGATGTAAATCGTCTTATTGAATCAACCTATGGCACGCAAATGCACGCAACGGCTCGCAATATATACATTAAGCACCAAGAAAAATATCGTAAAACGTGTTGCGGCCCGGGCGCGGGCGGGGTCACCCCAAGGAGCGGAGTGGCTATAGGGCCTTCCCCAGCCTTCCCGCCAGGTCCTGGATGAACTGCCAGGCGACGCGGCCCGAGCGCGAGCCCCGCGTCACCGACCATTCGTTGGCCTGGGCGTGCAGGTCCTCGGTGGAGATGGGCAGGCCGTAATGGGCCACATACCCTTCGACGATGGCGAAGAAGGTGTCCTGGCCCACATGGTGGAAGCCCAGCCACAGGCCGAAGCGGTCCGACAGCGAGACCTTCTCCTCGACCGCCTCGCCGGGATTGATGGCCGTCGAGCGCTCGTTGTCGATCATGTCGCGGGCCATCAGGTGGCGGCGGTTGGAGGTGGCGTAGAACACCACGTTGTCCGGCCGTCCCTCGATGCCGCCTTCCAGCACCGCCTTCAGCGACTTGTAGGCGTCGTCCTGCTGGTCGAAGGACAGGTCGTCGCAGAACAGCACGGCGCGCCGCCCGCTTTCCTTCAGCAGGCGCAGGCAGCGGGGCAGGGAGGGGATGTCCTCGCGGTGAATCTCGACCAGCAGCAGGGCGCCGGGCTTCTCCGCGTTGATGGTGGCATGCACAGCCTTGACCAGCGAGCTCTTGCCGGTGCCGCGCGCCCCCCACAGCAGGGCGTTGTTGGCGGAAAAGCCCTCGGCGAAGCGCCTGGTATTGGCCAGCAACTGCTCGCGCTGGCGCTCGATGCCCTGCAGCAGGTCGATGTCCACCCGGTTGACACGGGGAATCGCCTCCAGCCGGTCGGGATCGGCATGCCAGACATAGGCGTCGGCGGCCGACAGGTCCGGGGCGGCGGAGGGCGGGGGCGAGAGGCGTTCCAGGGCCTCGGCGATGCGGTTCAGGGCCTTGACGGCGTCGGCGTAGGGCATGGCGGCAATCCCTTGAAGACAAGGCGCGGATGGTAGCAGCTTCACCCCTCGGGGCAAGCAAATCGGATTATCGGCCACTTGGCGTTTGCATCCGGGCGATTGGCGGCTATATTCCCGCTGCATTCAGTGAAGCGCGACTTCCCGAGGAGACAGTGATGTTCGTGTCGCCCGCCTACGCCCAGGCCGCCGCCACCGGTGGTGGTTCCATGGGAGCCCTGGAACAGTTCCTGCCTCTGATCCTGATCTTCGTGGTGTTCTACTTCCTGCTGATCCGCCCGCAGCAGAAGAAGATGAAGCAGCACAAGGAGATGCTGGGCCAGCTGCGTCGTGGCGACCGCGTGGTCACCGCTGGCGGCATCATCGGCACCATCAACAAGCTGATCAACGACACCGAGGTGTCGGTGGAGATCGCCGAGGGCGTGCGGGTGCGCGTCCTGCGCGCCACCATCACCGAGGTGATGTCGAAGACCGAGCCGGTGGCCGGCGACAAGGCCAAGGACGAAAAGGCCGAAGCCGAACCGGACGCCGACAAGGCCGACAAGTAAGACCCTTCTCTTCTTCTCCCAACCAGCACAGGCCGGGACATGAACTATTTTCCCAAGTGGAAGATCGCTCTGGTGGCGATTGTCAGCCTGCTCGGCATCGTCTTCGCGGCGCCGAACATGTTGTCCCGCGAACAGGCCGACCGGCTGCCCCACTGGCTGCAGCCGGTCAGCCTGGGCCTCGACCTGCAGGGCGGTTCCTACCTGTTGCTGGAGGTGGACACCGGCTATGTGTTCCGCGAGCAGCTGACCTCGCTGGTGGAAACCGTGCGCACCACGCTGCGCAAGGAGAAGATCAAGTATTCCGACCTGGGCGCCAAGGGCGATCTGGTCAACGTGCGGATCATCGACGCGGAGGAGCGGGCCAGGGCCCGCGACCTGCTGCGCAAGCTCGATCCCGATGCCGGCCTCGACGCCAGGGACGACGGCGCCATGGTGCTGAAGTACTCGGAGCAGGCGGTCAAGGCCCGCAAGACGGCGGCGGTCGAGCAGTCGCTGGAGATCGTGCGCCGCCGTATCGACGAACTGGGCACCCGCGAGCCCTCGATCCAGCGCCAGGGCGAGGACCGCATCGTCGTCCAGCTGCCCGGCGTCAAGGATCCCGACCGCATCAAGGCCCTGCTGGGCAAGACCGCCAAGCTGACCTTCCACCTTCTCGACGATTCCACCACCGCCGAGGAAGCGGGCAAAGGCAGGGTGCCGCCCGGCTCCATGCTGCTGCCCGCCGCCGAGAAGGAGCGGGGCATGCCCGAATCCTACGTGGTGAGGAAGCGCATCGAGGTGGGCGGCGACATGCTCACCGATTCCAAGGCCACCTATCAGGACGGCCGCCCGGTGGTGAGTTTCCGCTTCAACGCCGCCGGCGGCAAGAAGTTCGGCGACGCGACGCGCGAGAACTCCGGCAAGTTCCTGGCCATCGTGCTCGACGAAAAGGTGATCAGCGCGCCGCGCATCAACGAGCCCATCCTGGGCGGTTCCGGCATCATCTCGGGCAGCTTCACCGTGCAGCAGGCGCAGGATCTGTCGCTGCTGCTCCGCGCCGGCGCCCTGCCGGCGCCGTTGCAGGTCTTGGAAGAGCGCACCGTCGGTCCCGACCTCGGCGCCGATTCCATCAAGGCGGGCGCCATCGCCTGCCTGCTCGGCCTGGGGCTGGTCATCGTCCTGATGATCGCCATCTACGGCTCGCTCGGCGTCATCGCCAACGTGGCCCTGGTGCTCAACCTGATCATGCTGCTGGCCGGTCTTTCGATCCTGGGCGCCACGCTGACCCTTCCCGGCATCGCCGGCATCGTCCTGACCATGGGCATGGCGGTGGATGCCAACGTGCTGATCTACGAGCGCATGCGCGAGGAGCAGCGGAACGGCCGCACCATCATGTCGGCCATGCAGGCGGGCTTCGACCGGGCCTTCGGCACCATCTTCGATGCCAATCTCACCACCCTGGCGGCGGCGGCCCTGCTGTTCCAGTTCGGCACCGGCCCGGTCAAGGGCTTCGCCGTGACCTTGTCGCTGGGGTTGATCACCTCCATGTTCACCGCCGTGATGGTGACCCGGATGCTGACCGTGGTCTGGATCAAGGCAAGGCGCCTCAAGGCGCTGCCGTTGGGTTGAGGATTCCGGACATGAGACTGATCGAACGCATCCTGCCGCACGGCACCAAGATTGACTTCGTGCGTTATCGTCTGATGGCCTTCGGGCTGTCGCTGGGGCTGATCCTGCTGACGGTGGGATCCATCGCCACCAAGGGCTTCAATTTCGGCATCGACTTTGCCGGTGGCGTCCTGATCGAGGCCCAGTCCACCAGCGGGCCGGCCGATCTCCAGGCCATGCGCGGCACCTTGGGAAATCTGAATCTCGGCGAGGTGTCGCTGCAGGAATTCGGCACCACGGGCCGCGACGTGATGGTCCGTGTCCAGCGCCAGGAGGGCAACGAGAAGGCCCAGCTGGAGGCGCTCAACAAGGTCAAGCAGGCCCTGGGCGAGGGCTTCACCTATCGCCGGGTCGAGATCGTCGGCCCCAAGGTGGGTGGCGAACTGGTGCGCGACGGCATCCTGGCCGTGGCCCTGTCGGTTCTGGCCATCGCCGCCTATGTCTGGTTCCGCTTCGAGTGGCAGTACGGCATCGGCGCCCTGGCGGCGCTGGCCCATGACGTCATCACCACCTTCGGCCTGTTCTCCATCACCGGCCTGGAATTCAACCTGACCACGGTGGCGGCGATTCTGACCATCGCCGGCTATTCCATCAACGACACGGTGGTGATCTTCGACCGGGTGCGCGAGTCGTTGCGCAAGTACAAGAGCATGCCCTTGTACGATCTGCTCAATCTGGCCATCAACGAGACCCTGTCGCGCACCATCCTGACGGTATCGACCGTGTTCGTCACCGTTCTGGCCTTGCTGTTCTTCGGCGGCGAGGTGCTGCACGGCTTCGCGGTTGCCATGCTGTGGGGCCTGATCGTCGGCACCTTCTCCTCGGTTTACGTGGCCATTCCCATGCTGATCTACTTCAACCTGCGGACCGGCCAGCAGGCCGAGGACGAGGAGAAGGCCCAGGCCGACGGCGGACCGGCCGCCGCGCCGTAATCCGCCCATGGACATCACGCCCCTCATTCCGTCCGGCCGTCAGATCGTCAAGGGATACGGCGACGGGGGCTTCACCATCTCGGGACTCCGCTGGGAAGGGTCGGTTCTGGTCCTGCCCGACCGGACCCAGTCCTGGGCGGTCAATGAGCCGTCCCTGCTGACCGCGGACAGCCTTTCGCCGCTGCTGGCCCTTGCCGAACGGCCGAGGTTGCTGCTGTTGGGCTGCGGCGCCCGCATGCTGCCGGTTCCCGCCGCCCTGCGCATGGCCTTGCGGGATGCGGGAATCACCGTCGAGGCGATGGATACGGGCGGCGCCTGCCGTACCTTCAACGTCCTGGTGTCCGAGGACCGCTCGGTGGCGGCGGCCCTGATCGCGGTCTAAAGCGGCGATCGTTAAATACGAAACGCGCTGTCATGCTGAGTGCAGCGAAGCATCTTTCAGTTTGGATAGGCCCAAAGGGCCGCACCGCTTATGCGGCGGGAGCCCAGCCGCCACAGGTGGCGCCCGGCGATTGAGGGCGATGCACTGATCGGTTCCGATCAGTGCATCTTGGTATGAGGCGGTTGCCGCAAGTGCCTGAAAGGCCCTTCGCTTTGCTCAGGGTGACAATCCGCCTCTGCTATGCCCCCGGCGGAGGAACCTGGGGCAGGGTGAAGCGGAAGGTGGCCCCTCCGCCGGGCGATGGCTCGACCCAGATCCGGCCGCCATGGTGTTCCACGATGCGTTTGCAGATGGCCAGGCCGATGCCGGTGCCTTCGTCCTGCTCGCGGCCGTGAAGCTTCTGGAAAATGGTGAATATGCGATCGGCATATTGCGGCTCGACGCCGATGCCGTCATCGCGGACCCAGAAGGTCCATCCCCCGGTGGCCTCGTCGATCTCCGCCCCGACCTCGACGGAGGACGGATGGTCCGGCCGGTGATACTTCACCGCGTTGGCGATCAGGTTCCGGAACAGGGTGACCATCTGCTCCCGGTCGGCGGACAGGGTCGGCAGCGACCCCACATGGAGGGTGGCGCCATAGCGGCCGATGTCCTCGGCCTGCAGGTCGGCGGCCTCGGCCGCCACCAGATTCAGGTCGATGGCGCTGAAGCTGTCACCCCGGCTGCGGATCTGGGAATAGGCCAGCAGGTCGAGCAATTGCTGCTGCATGCGCTTGGTTCCGGCCACGGTGTAGTCGATGAACTCGTTGGCCTCGGCGTCCAGCCGGTTGCGGTAGCGATGCTGAAGCAACTGGACGAAGCTGGTGATGCTGCGCAGCGGCTCCTGCAGGTCATGGGCGGCCACGTGGGCGAATTGCTCCAGATCGGCGTTGGAGACGGCCAATTGACGCGCCTTGTCCTCGGCCGCCGCCTGGGCCACCCGCAGATGACGGGTCCGCTCGGCCACCTGCTCTTCCAGGTCCCGGCTTTGCCGCTCGAGGTTGGCGGCCAGGAGCAGGCGGGAATATTCGCGGCGGTCGGACAGTGTCGCCAGCCAGAACAGCGCCGCCGACAAGGTGATCACCACGGCGGCGATCCAGGCGGCCTCCCGGCGGAAGTCGGCGAAGGCCGTCCTCTCGGTGATGCCGATGGTGGCGACCACCGGATAGCGGTCCAAGGTCCCGTAGCTGACGATCTTGGCATTGCCGTCGGTGACCGAGACGAAGCGGGCGATACCCGATGGCGCCTGCGGCAGATGCTTCTGGAACAGGGGGCTGGTGGCGGTGGAGCGGCCGAGCGACGCCAGGGGGTCGGGCAACCGGGCCAGAAAGGTGCCGTCGCGGCGGATGACCGAGATTCCACCGGGCTCCTCGATCAGCAGCATCTCCAGGGCCTTGACCAGGAACATGGGATCGAAGGCCACCGAGACCACGCCCCTGAACCGTCCATCGGCATCGACAATGGCCCGCGACAGCGGGATGGCGGGGCGGCCGTCGATGCGGTTGAGGATCGGCGCGCCGATATTGAGGGTGTTGCTCCGGGGATTGCCCACGTGAATCTGGAAGTGCTCGCGGTCCGAGATGTCCATGGGGAGATTCATGATGCCGTCCGCCTGGAGGACGACACTGGAATTCCGCCCATCCGGACCGAAGACCACCAATTGGCGGATTTCTGGAAAGGCGCCGAGACGGCTCTGGAACCACTGGACGAGGCCGGGGTCGGGCCAGCGCGCCGGGTCGATTCGCTGGCTGGCTTCCAGCAGCAGGTTGTCGATGCTGCGCAGGCTGGTGTCGACCTGATGCTCCAGGGTCCGGGTCAGGGCGGTCAGCAGCCGTTCGGCATTGCCGTTGGCCCTTGTCCAGGCGGTCTGGAGATGGATGGCGGCGATCACCGCCAGCATGGTGATCAGGGCCAGGGCCCAGCGGCGGGCGATGGCGGTCGGACGCAGGGCCGGTGTCTCCGGGGAGTGTGGGGCAAGGCAAGTCTGATCACGGCGCAAGGTGAATGCTGCCTCTCTCCGAACGCGACGCCCGATCCCGAACTCCGTCTACCATCTTTCCGGCCGGGCGAGTAGTACGCAAATGAAAAGCCCCCCTCCCGGCGGGGGAGGGGGGCGTTCTTCCGTGAAAATCAGCCCAGATTGGCTTCGACGAAGTCCCAGTTGACCAGATTGTCGAGGAAGCACTGGACGAAGTCGGGACGGCGGTTCTGCCAGTCCAGGTAATAGGCGTGCTCCCACACATCGACGGTCAGCAGCGCCTTCTGGCCATGGGCCATGGGCAGGTCGGCGTTGGCGGTCTTGGTGATCTTCAACTTGCCGTTCTCTTCCACCAGCCAGGCCCAGCCCGAGCCGAACTGGGTCACGGCGGCGTTCTTGAAGTCCTCCTTGAACTTGTCGAAGCCGCCCAGATCGGACTCGATGCGGGCCAGCAGCTTGGCGCCCGGCTTGCCGCCGCCGCCCTTCTTCAGGCAGTTCCAGAAGAAGGTATGGTTCCACACCTGGGCGGCGTTGTTGAAGATGCCCTGCTTGGCCGGCAGATCGGCGGCCGCCGCCTTGATCACCTCTTCCAGGGACTTGGACGCCAGATCGCCGTCCTTGGTCAGGTTGTTGAGGTTGGTCACATAGGCGGCGTGATGCTTGCCGTGATGGAACTCGAAAGTGCGGGCGGAAATGTGCGGCTCCAGCGCGTCGATGGCGAAGGGGAGCGGCGGAAGCTCAAAAGCCATAATTCACCTCTATGTCGTCAAGGGGTTCCGAACCGGATTGGAAATCGTCTAAACGATGGCCCAAAGATAGGAACTCCGGGGATGATTGTGAAGCACCTTTGTCGGCTATTGCCGAATCAAAAGGTCAGGCCCGGACGCGCCAGAGCCAGCCGCGCGGCGGCCAGGCCGCTGCAGATGGCGGCCTCTATGGTACAGGGCCAGGGCGAGGCAATCCAGTCGCCGGCGAGGAAAATCCCGTCCCGGCCGGTAAGCGGCCCGGGCCGCGCGGCGACGGTGAGGGCGTCGTGGGCCAGGGTGGCCCGCTTTTCCTTCATGATGCGATAGGGCGGCGGCGCGATGGGCGGCATGCCCAGCGCCCGGCGGATTTCGTCCCACAGGCGGTCGGCGATGGAATCGTTGTCCAGGTCGACCAGCGCGCCCGCCGCCGACACCGTCACCGACAGCACGTCGCCACGGGCGAACAGCCAGTGGCCGGACGCATGCACCAGGCCGAGGAAATGGCTGCCATGGGGCAGTTCCACCGGCTGGGCGCAGCGGAAATGGGCGTTGACGATGGGCCGGGTCGGCATGGCGGGGGCGGTGCCGGGCAGCAGGGTCTCGATCACCCAGGGCGGCAGGGCCAGGATCACCCGGTCGGCGGAGGACAGAGCCACCTCGGCATCGTCGAAGACCAGGGCGTCGGGCCGAAGCGCCTTCAGGCGGCGGCGGAAATGGGTTTCGGCGCCGAACAGCGCCAGCGTCGCCAGGGCCGGCGCCACCAGGGCGGCGGACAGGCCGGCGGGAAAGGTCCAGGGCACCAGCGCGTCCGAGCCGCCCAGCAGCGCCTTGCGCATGGTCCAGGCGAACATGCGGGCCGACGCCTCGTCGGGCGCGGTGTTCATGATCGCCTCGCACATGGGCAGCCACAGGCGGGAGAAGGACGGGGTGCGCCCCAATCGGCTGGCCACCGTCTCGGACTTGCCCGTCCAGGGCAGGCCCAGGGCCCTGAGGATCTCGCCCAGTCCGGCGGGCAGGCGCTTGGGGCTGACCGTCCACGACTTGCCGGTCACCAGGTCGATGAAGGGAAAGGCCGGCGGCGCCGCCGCCATGGCCTCGATGCCGCCGGTGGCCCGGGCATAGGCCAGGGCGGTGCGGTTGGCGCCCAGGACCAGATGGCTGCCGTTGTCGATCACCCGGCCCAGGCGCTCGTCCAGGAACGAGCGGCAGCGCCCGCCGGCATGGCCCGCCGCCTCGTGCAGCACCACCCGCGTTCCGGCCTTGGCGGCGGCCACTCCGGCGGCGAGGCCGGCCAGGCCGGCGCCCACCACATGCAGGGTGCCCTGGGTCGTCACGCCGTCAACCCGCGCCAGAGCCCGACGGCGAACACCCCGGCATAGTCGATCTTGTCGAGCTTGACCCGCCCGGCCAGGGGATCGCCACGGCGCAAGCGCGCCGACAATTGCTCGGCCACCCGCACGGTGACGGCGCATTGCAGCCGCATGCGCAGATCCTTGACCAGGCCGGTCAGCGGCTGGGCCAGGGTGATCAGCCCGTCGGTGGCGTCCAGCATGCGGTCGAGCACCCGGCGCAGCTCGGGCGGGGTGTAGCCGCCTTCCAGCACCTGAATGGTCAGGCCCTCGGCGGCCAGCCAGTCGCGGGGGATGTAGACCCGCTTCAGCTCGCGGTAATCCTTGCCGCAATCCTGCAGGTGGTTCAGCACCTGCAGCGCGGCGCACAGGGCGTCGGAGGGGGCGAAGGTGTCGTGGGACTCGCCGTGCAGGTCCAGCAGGAAGCGCCCGACCGGGGCGGCCGAGTACCGGCAGTACTCCATCAGATCGGCCCAATCGGCGCAGTAATCGCGCACGGAATCGCGGCGGAAGGCGTGCAGCAGCTGCGAGGCGTGCTCGATCATCGCCGCGTCGCCGTCCACCGCCCGGCGGTAATCCTCGGCCAGCACCAGGGCCGGGCCGCTTTCGGTGCCGCGCAGGGCGCGGTCCAGGGCGTCGAGCCCGGCCACCTTCCCCTCGGGCGACAGGGTGGGCGAATCCGCCACGTCGTCGGCATGCCGGGCGAAATGGTAATAGGCCATGATGGTGGCGCGCTTGTGCTTGGGAAGCAGCAGCGAGGCCACCGGGAAGTTTTCCTGGCCGGCGGTCTTGCTGGCGGCGGGGAGGGGGGCGGCGGCGGCGCGGGACAAGGGAGTTCGGCCTTCCAATTGGAGCGCGGAGCGGGAAGGGCTATATATGCCACGCCCCCGTGCCGGGCTCCAGTTCAAACGAGGTTCCATGTCCGCCCCGATCCCGCCGTCCTCCGGCCTCTCCCACGCCGCCGATCTGGTGTCCCGGCTCGACCGCGACCGCTTCGCCACCGCGCTGTTCGCGCCCCTGGACCGGCGCGAGGCGCTGATGCTGCTCTACGCCTTCAACCTGGAGATCGCCCTGGTTCTGGAAAGCGTGCGCGAGCCCATGGCGGGAATGATCCGGCTGCAATGGTGGCAGGATACCCTGATCGCCGGACTGGAGGGTGGGGCCTGCGACAACCACCCCGTGGCCCTGCCGCTGTGCCGGCTGATCCGGGAGCGGGGACTGCCGCTCGAGCCGTTCGACGATCTGATCTCCGCCCGCCGGGACGATCTCGAGGGCGTCGCCCCCGCCGATCTGGCCCAGGCCGAGCGTCACGCCGAGCGCAGTTCGGCGGCGCTTACCGCCCTGGCGCTCGCGGTACTGGGCGCCGAAGCCGGGGAAACCCGCCGGGCCGGCCGGCATGTGGGCATCGCCTGGGGGCTGGTGGGCAACCTGCGGGCGCTGGGGCATCATCTGTCAATCGGTAAGTTGACACTGCCCGAGGATCTTCTGCGGGCCGCCGGTACCAGCGGCGAGGCGGTGCGGGCGGGGAGGGCGTCAACCGAAGCGTTGACGAGCGTGACTCGGACTCTGGGGCAGCATGCCCGCCATCACTTGGCCGAGGCCCGCCGCATTCGCCCCGGACGGGAGGGACTGGCGGCCCTGCTGCCGGCCACCCTCGCCGACGGCTATCTGCAAGTGCTTGAAAATGCTGGGTGGAATCCATTCGACAGCCGTGTGACGCACCCCCGGCCCCGGCCGGTCCGTCTGCTGCTGGCCCATCTGACGGGGCGGTTCTGAGTATTGTTGCTGAAACGCAATAACAATATTACATATCCGCAATATTAAAGTTGCCTTAACGCAATAAACGGCGAAGGACTCAAGGTCAAGGAGAGTCTGGGGAAAATATAGCGTATCACGACCGTCGTGGCTACAAGATCGGGGGGCGGCCCGTATTCGGGGCCGCCCCACCTTGTTCCTGCTATTCCAATCGGATCTTGGCCGCGCTGACGTGGGGCTTGGTGTCGCCCCCGGCTCCCAGGGTGGAGAAGGTGACGGTCGGCGGGCCTCCCTTCCACTGGCCGGCCGCCTTCTGCTTTGCCAGCAATTCGCCGACGTTGAAGCGGAAATCGGTGGGCTGGTCGCCGTGGTCCTTGTGGTCGCCGGTGGCGCGCATGGGGCGGCCGGAGCCGCTGTCGAAGCGGAACAGGTTGAGCCGTCCCGCATGGAAGGCGGAGCCCAGTTCGGGGGCCTTGCCGTCCGGCTGGTTGATGAAGACGTGGATGGGGGCCTTGGGGCGCCGCAGCAGGCGAACGTCCTCCATGACCAGGAAGGAGGGGGCTCCCGCCGCCTCGGCATTGGTCTTGGCCTTCGGCGCGGGCTTGAGGGTCACCTTGCCGCCGTTGCCGCTGATGGAGACCTTGCCGCTTTCCATGGCCAGAGCGGTTCCGCCGGGCGCGGTCTTGGCGGTTGCCACCAGGGCCGGCGCCGCGGGGGTGGCGAAGGAATCGTAGGTGTAGCCCAGATTGGCGGTGGCGACGGTCTCGCCGGCCTTGACCTTGACCACCGTGCCGGTGTCATCGACGAAGCTGAAGGTCTGGCCGGTCCAGGTGGCTTCGCTGGGCGAGGCGGCGGTATTGCCCCAGTTGTAGGTGGAGCCCTTCTCGTTGGACCAGCTGGCCCACAGGCGATCGATCTGGCAGTGGTGGACGTAGAACACCGGATCGCCGGCCGCCGAGGGGACGTTGCCCATCCAGCCGCCCACGTTGTCGTGGACGAAATCGTGGGGCAGCACCTCGACCCGGCCGGAAAATCCGAAGGCCTCGAAGGCCGGCGTGCCGGGATCGGCGTACTGCACGTCGCTGGGGAAGATGGGCAACGCCTGCAAGGCGTCGTTATAGGTCGATTCCTTGTAGGGCATGTAGCCGCCCTTGTTCATGGGCACGTTGCGCAAGCCCTTGCCGTCGGAGGCCTTGAAGCCCTGGCCGCGGTCCTGGAAGAACAGCTTGGTGGCGGTGTCGCGGAACTGGGGCGGCAATTGCTCGGCCGCGCCGGTGTTGGAGCCGTAGTTCCAGTAGGGCAGGGCGAAATTGGCCGCTCCCGACATCTTGGCGCAGATCCGCTCGAAATAATAAACGTACCAGCGGTGCCAGCTGACGAAATTGGGGCTGCCGTGCGGGCACGAGCCCCAACAGGCCACCGCCGCCGCCTTCCATGCCGCCTGGGGCGTTCCCGGGGCCGGATTGCCGTAGATCTGGTCGATGCGCTGCTGCAGTTCGGGCGTCCCGTTCATCAGGCCGGGCGAATTGGCCGGGTTCTTGCTGTCCTTGGGCACGCCGTGGATGAAGGACTGGAACGTCCAGCTGAGGGGCTGCGGCGGGGTGTTGATGGCCGGGTCCATCATCTTGGCCACCGCCTGGGCATAGAAGGCCAGCATCTGCGCCCCCGCCGGGCTGGCGATGTCGGGGCGAACCATCGGCGGAGCGGCGGATGCCGCCATCTTCGGCAGCCCCAGGCCCAGGGCCAAGCCCGCCGCCGTTCCGGAAGCAAGAACATTACGGCGAGATATGCCCCCATTGGTGCTGAATGGCATTTTATTATCCCCCAGATTGAAATAAATTATTGGCAATCATCATCTAAAACGAGAATTCCACAAGGGGGCAAGCTGTAACGAATTGTTGTAATTCTAATTGTTGTGCAGGCTTTACATGTATGGTGACGCGTCGCGGCGCGGTCCGGCCATCAACGCCGCGTCGCCGCCGGCGGCGGCGGTATTGACCGACAGGCAGCGCTCCACCCCATAGCGAATCAGGGTGTTGGGGCCGCCGGCCTTGGCGCCGGTGCCCGACAGGCCCAGGCCGCCGAAGGGCTGCGAGCCCACAACCGCGCCGATCATGGTGCGGTTGACGTAGATGTTGCCGATGCGGGCGCGGGCCACCACCTGGGCGATGGTGGCGTCGATGCGCGAATGAATGCCGAGCGTCAGGCCGTAGGAGGTGGCGGCCACCGCGTCGAGCACCGCGTCCAGGTGGCCGGCCTCCCACGGGATGACGTGCAGGATGGGGCCGAACACCTCGTCCTTGAGCAGGTCCAGGTTCTCCAACTCGTGGGCCATGGGGGCGAAGAAGGTTCCGTTATGGCAGGCGGCGGGCAGCGGCGCCGTGGCGATGGCGCGGCCCGCGTGGCGCAGTTTTCCGCCATGGGCCAGCAGCCGCTGGCGGGCGGCTTCGTCGATCACCGGCCCCACGTCGGTGGCGAGCAAGGCGGGGTCGCCCAGGGACAGCTCGGCCATGGCGCCCTTCAGCAGCGGCTCGATGCGGCTCCAGGCCTCGCGCTGGATGAAGGCGACGCGCAGCGCCGAGCAGCGCTGTCCCGCCGAGCGGAAGGCGCTTTCCAGGCAATCGGCCACCACCTGTTCGGCCAGGGCCGAGGAATCGACGATCATGGCGTTGAGTCCGCCGGTCTCGGCGATCAGCGGGACCAGCGGCCCGTCCATGGCGGCGCGCAGGCGGTTGATGCGGCGCGCCGTGGCGGTGGAGCCGGTGAAACTGATGCCGTCCACCAGGGGGCTGGCGGCCAGCGTTTCGCCCACCAGGGGGCCGCCGGGGACCAGATGCAGCGCCTGGGGCGGCACGCCGGCGGCGTGGAGCAGACGCACCGCCGCCGCCGCCATCAGCGGAGTCTGGGGCGCCGGCTTGGCCACCACGCAATTGCCGGCGGCCAGGGCGGCGGCCACCTGGCCCATGAAGATGGCCAGGGGGAAGTTCCAGGGGGAGATGCAGGCGAACACGCCGCGCCCGCCCAGCATCAGCTCGTTGCTTTCCCCCACCGGGCCGGGCAGCCGCAGCGGCTGGGCGAAGCGTGAGCGGGCCTCGGCGGCGTAGAAGCGCAGGAAATCCACCGCTTCCCGCACCTCGGACAGGGCGTCGGGGATGGTCTTGCCCGCCTCGCGGATGGCCAGCGCCATGAAGCGCGGCCGCTCGGCCTCCAGGCGCAGGGCGGCTTCCTCCAGGATGGCGGCGCGGCGCTCGCCGCCCAGGTCGTCCCAGGCGGGGAAAGCGGCACGGGCGGCGGCCAGCGCCTCCTCGACCTCGGCGGGAGTGGCGTCCATGGCCTCGCCGACCACGCGGCGATGGTCGGCGGGGTCGAGCACCGGCCGGGCCGGCCCCGCCTTCCGCTCCTCGCCACCGACCATGGGCGCCGCCCGCTCGGGCGTCGAGGCGGCGGCCAGCGCCAGGTCCAGTTCGGCCAGCACCGCCGGGGACGACAGGTCGAGGCCGCCGGAATTGCGCCGCTGGGGGGCGAACAGGGCGGCGGGCTCGACCACGCCTTGCGGATTGATGCGCCCCAGCGCCGCCAGCGGGTCGGCGGCGACCACATGGGCGGGAATCTCCTCGTCGGCGAGGCGGCTGACGAAGGAGGAATTGGCGCCGTTCTCAAGCAGGCGGCGGACCAGATAGGGCAGCAGATCCTGGTGCGATCCCACCGGGGCGTAGGTGCGGCAGGCGAAGCCGGGCACCAGCTGGGCGTAGAGCGCCTCGCCCATGCCGTGCAGGCGCTGGAACTCCCAGTCGCCGGGGCCGCCGGTCATCTCGATGATGGCGGCGGCGGTATGGGCGTTGTGGGTGGCGAATTGCGGGTAGAACAGGTCGGGCCGCGCCAGCAGGTCGGCGGCGCAGGCCAGATAGGAGACGTCGGTGGCCTCCTTGGCGGTGAACACCGGAAAGCCGTCCAGGCCGCGTTCCTGGGCGCGCTTGATCTCGCCGTCCCAATAGGCGCCCTTGACCAGCCGGATCATCAGCCGCCGCGCCCGTCGTTCGGCCAGGGCGCCGGCCCAGGCGATCACCGGCCGCGCCCGCTTCTGATAGGCCTGAATCGCCAGCCCGAAGCCGTTCCAGCCGTCCAGGCCGGCATCGGCCAGCACCGCCTCGATGACGTCGAGCGAGATTTCCAGCCGGTCGGCCTCCTCGGCGTCGATGGTCAGGCCGATGCCGGCGTCGCGGGCCCGATGGCAAAGACCGGCAAGACGGGGCACCAGTTCCTCCAGCACCCGGCGGCGCTGGGCCATCTCGAAGCGGGGGTGCAGCGCCGAAAGCTTGACCGAGATGCCCGGCCCGGCCTGCGGCCCGGCCCCCCTGGCGGCGCGGCCCAGGGCGTCGATGGCCTCGGCATAGGCACGAACGTAGTTGAGCGCCGTCTCGTCCGAGCGCGCCGCCTCGCCCAGCATGTCGAAGGAATGGCGGTAGCCCTTGGCCTCCCACGGGCGGGCATGGTCCAGGGCCTCGGCGATGGTGCGGCCCATGACGAACTGGCGGCCCATCAGCCCCATGGCCCGGCGCAGCGCCTGGCGGACCACCGCCTCGCCCAGGCGGCCCGCCATCCGGCCCAGCACGACCTTGCCGTCCTCCTCCAGGTGCAGCAGGCGGTCGCCCAGCATCAGCGCCCAGGTGGAGGCGTTGACGAACAGCGACGGAGAATGGCCGAGATGGCCGTCCCAATCGGCCGAGCCGATCTTGTCCTTGATCAGCAGGTCGGCGGTGCGGTCGTCGGGAATGCGCAACAGCGCCTCGGCCAGGCACATCAGCACCACGCCCTCGCGGGTGGACAGCCGGTATTCGTTCAGGAAGCCGTCCAGGCCCAGGGAGTGGCGGGTGCTCCGCGCTCCGTCAACCAGCTTGACGGCGTGGTTGACGATTCGGCGGCGGGCTTCGTCCTCCAGGGGAATGGCGGCGGCCAGCCCCGACACCAGCTCGGCCTCGCTCCGTCCGGCGGCCAGCTGGATGGCCTGCCGCGGGGCGTCGGGGGCGGGAAGGGGGGTGGCGAAAATCATGGTTCCATCCAGGGCCGGACGCACTGATCCAAACGGATCCTTCCGGAGGCAGAGTCTCCGCAACGCCGGGCCGGCGCAACACATTTCAGAGCCGGGCACCGGGAAGGGAGGCGCGCGTGCGCTGCTGTTATGAAATACGGCTATAACGCGTAATTATTGTCTATGAACCCGGTGAAATTTTAGCAATCATAATAATGTTTACTAAAACGCGATTTGACCGCGATTGGGGGTTTCCATGGATCGACGTACCCTACTGAAAGGCTTGGGAGTGGCGGGAATGGCCGGGGCCGTGCCCCGGGTGACGCTGGCGGCATCCCGGATGGTGACCGGCCGGCCGTTCGTCCAGCCCACCGAACTCGTGTCCCGCCTGGGCGTGCTGAACTTCACCACGGCGGTGCGTTACGGCAGCTATGACCTTTACGGCAACAGGGTTCGCCTGCGGGGTTTCGATGGCCAGCCCACCGGCAAGACCTTGCGGGTGAAGGCCGGGGACCGGCTGCACTTCGCCATGATCAACCAGTTGCCGGGCTGCGCCACCTGCGAGACCAGCCCGGTGTCCAAGGAGGCTTCGGCCATCACGGTCGAGGCGATGCAGGCCATGCACGCCGGCCATTCCGGCCATGGCCCGGCCGGGAAGGGCAAGGCGCGGGTGGTCGGCCCCACGGTCTCCAACGTCGCCTTCAACACCACCAATCTGCATGTGCACGGCGTCCACGTCTCGCCCAGGCAGCCCTCGGACGACGTGCTGATGCAGATCGACCCGGGGAGTTTCTTCCACTACAGGTATGAAATTCCCGCCGATCACCCGCCGGGCACCTATTTCTACCACCCCCATTTCCATTCGGCGGTGGCGGTGCAGGTGGGCAGCGGCATGGGCGGCGCCCTGATCATCGAAGGCGAACTGGACCGCATTCCCGAGATCGCCGCCGCCGCCGAAAAGGTCATGGTCCTGCAGTCGCCGGCCTTCGACTCCCAGGGCGTGCTGGAAAGCACCAATACCCTGTTCGCCAAGAGCTATCCGCTGACCGTCAACGGCCTGCTGCAGCCGGTGCTGAGCATGCGGCCGGGCGAGGTGCAGCGCTGGCGCATGATCAACACCACCTATGAGCGGAGCATCACCCTGTCGCTGCGGCCCAAGGGCGGGACCGCCGCGCTGCCGTTCACGGTGCTGTGCACCGACGGCAACGCCCTGACCAAGGCCACGGCGGCCGACAGCCTGTACATGGCGGCGGGCAACCGCATCGACGCGCTGGTCCAGGCGCCGCCGGCGCCGGGGATCTACGAGCTGCGCTACGTCAACGTCGGCGACAGCGGCAAGACCTCGCTGCTGGCCATGACCGTCAAGGTGGAGGGCGCGCCGAAGACCATGCCTCTTTACTCCGGCGCCCTGCCGCAGGTGCCTTTGCTCAAGCCGATCGCCGATTCCGAAATCGTGCGCAAGCGCACCGTCGTTTACGGCTTCGACAACACCACCCAGCTGTTCACGGTGGACGGGGTCACCTTCGGCCAGGGCCAGCCGCAGCAGAACGTCACCCTGGGGACCGCCGAGGAATGGACGGTCACCGACACCACCGGCTTTCCTCATTCCTTCCACATCCACGTCAACCCGTTCCAGCCGGTGAGTTCTCCGGCCCAGCCCATGATCCAGGCGGGCCAGTGGATGGACACCCTGGAGGTGCCGCCCAATTCCAGCATCACCTTCCGGACGCGGTTCGAGGATTACACCGGGACCTTCGTGCTGCACTGCCACTTCCTGCCGCACGAGGATGCCGGCCTGATGCAGATCGTCAACGTTTTGCCGCCACCACCGAAGTGAGCGGGGCGGGCGGAGGGGGGAGCGGCGCTCCCTCCCCCTATCCCTCCTGGCGGGTCGAGAGGCCGATGGCCATGTAGACGGGGCACCAGCCGAGCGCCGCCGAGACCAGCGGCACGATGCCGATCCAGCCCCAGGGGCCGATGACGTCGGCCATGGCCAGCCCGATCATGGCCAGACCGACCGCGACGCGGATCAGACGGTCCTTGCCCCCCATGTTGGCGTCCATCATACCGTCTCCACGGCGCAGGCCAGGTTCATTTCGCCGGCGGTGTTGGCGACGGTGGTCAGGCAGGCCTCGGCGCGGGCGGGAATGCTGACCGAGAAGCGGGTGACGTAGATCCCCTGTTCCGGCAGCCTTTGCGCGTCCATGCGCACGATATTGGCCTGGAATTCGCCGAACACCTCGGACAGGCGGGCCACCAGACCGGGACGGTCGCCGCCCGACACCACCACCCGGTGGGTGATGGTGCCCGCCGGGCCGTGGGCGGAATCCATCTCGAAGGGGCGGACGGCGATGCGGGCTCCGGCCAGCGCGGGCAGGCGGGACAGGTCGGCCTCCACCTCGTCCGGCGACACCGAGGCCGGCAGGTCGCACACCGAGGTGAACTCGGCGCCGCTGCCCAGCATGGCGAAACTGGTGTCGCCCAGATCGGCGCCCAGATCGAACAGCCGCCCGGTGATGGCCGCCACCAGGCCGGTGCGGTCGGAACAGAATACGGATACGAGCACGGTGGACATGACAGGCTCCCGCAAGGGTCGCAAACACTTGAATTGTCCATCATGCGTCAGGTTCAGACATTTGTTAACCCCGAGACATGGCGCTATAATCACCTTGCAAATTGCGAGGAAACGATGCGCGGCGTGGCCTTGGCCCTGGTGTTGTTGGCGGGAGCGGTAACCGGGGTTGCGGCCTGGGTCTGGTGGCCGCGCGGCTACGGCATCAATCCGCAGGACGCCCGGCAGGTGGCCCAGGGCTATGATCTGTACAACGTGCACTGCGCGTCCTGTCACGGCCACGACCTCAAGGGCGAGCCCGACTGGCAGATCCGCAAGCCGAACGGCGAGCTTCCCGCTCCGCCCCACGACGCCTCGGGCCATACCTGGCACCATCCCGAGGAGCAATTGTTCGCCATCATCAAGCACGGCATGGCCCGTTTCGCCCCGCCGGGCTACAAGACGGCCATGCCGAGCTTCGTCGGCGTCCTGACCGATGCCGAGATCAAGGCGGTGCTGTCCTACATCCAATCCACCTGGCCGGCGGAGATCCGCGAACGCCGCGAGGCCATGCTGAAGCGCTGATTCCCGTCTACCGGCGGGCGCGGCTTGATGGTATCAGGAGACGCGCCGCCACCGCCGGGGAAGGGAACCCACGTGACCGCCAAGATCAAGATCGGCAATTACGGCTACACCTGCCAGCCGCGCTGGGGTTTCGGCCGGCCCACCCATCCGCGCCTCTCCGAGATCATCGGCCGGCAAAAGGCCGAGTACGGCCGCCGCATCGAGCATCTGCTGGGCCTGGCCGAGCACTTCGCCGCCATTCCCCTGGAAGAGCCCGACGAGGCGCCCGGCCCCCGCTGGATGAATCCCTGGTTCAGCGCCCTGGACGCCATGATGCTGACCGGCATGCTGGCGAAGCATGATCCACGGCTGCTGATCGAGATCGGCTCGGGCAATTCCACCAAGTTCGCCCGCCACGCCGTCACGGCGCGCCGCTTGCGCACCAAGATCGTCTCCATCGACCCGGAACCCCGTGCCGAGGTGGATTCCCTGTGCGACGAGGTGATCCGCGCCCCCGCCGAGTTCGTCGATCCGTCGGTGTTCTCGCGCCTCAAGCCCGGCGACATCCTGTTCATCGATTCGTCGCACCGCTCGCTGGAGAATTCCGACGTCACCGCCCTGTTCCTGGAGGTGTTGCCGGAACTGCCGCCCGGGGTGATCGTCCACGTCCACGACGTCTACCTGCCCTACGACTACCCGCCCGCCGCCGAGGGGCTGATGTACAACGAGCAGTACATCCTGGCCGCCCTGCTGCTGGGCGAGGCCAAGTGGCTGGAGCCGGCCTTCCCCAATTACGCCGTGGTGCAGGACCCGCAGCTGTCGGCCCGTCTGGCGCCCTTGTGGCAGGCCATCGGCACCAACGCCTTTCCCGCGCCCAGCACGTCGTTCTGGCTGAACATCAAGAAACGGCGCTAGACTATTATATCTTCTGGCTTTTTTCCAGATGCATGGCGTGCCCACGCGGCCTCGTAGCCGCTTTCCAGGTTCCGGGCGAAGCGGGCGGGGTCGAAGGCGGGCGAGGTGGGCAGACGCTCCATCAGGCGGGCGCGGAGCGCCGCCAGACGCGGGCGGTCGCGGCCGAGACCGACCACCAGCGCCTTCATCGTCTCCGGGTTTTCCACCGCCAGTTCGGGCAATCCCGCCGCATGCAGCAGCGAGGCGGCGACGCGCGAGCCCAGGCGCGGTCCGGCCACGGTGACCAGGGGCACGCCCGAGCGCAGGGAATCGGCGGCGGTGGTGTGGGCGCCGCACACCAGGGCATCGACGAACAGGTCGGCGGCGGGCAGGCGGGCCAGATGCTCGGGCCGCGGCAGCGACGGCGCCCAGATCAGGCGGGCGGGATCGATGCCGGCCCGGGCGGCGGCGCCCTCCAGGCGCGTCCGGGCGGCTTCCGGCGGTGCCAGCTGCCACAGCACGGATTCGGGCAAGGCCTCCAGAATCTCCAGCCACAGGGAGAAGCTGGCGCGGTCGAGCTTGCGGTGGCCGTTGAACGAGCACAGCACCAGCCTCTCCTCGGGCAGCCCCAATGCCGTCCGGGACGGCGGCCCGCCCGGTGGCGTCCAGGCGAGGTTCGCCTGATAAGTATCTGGCAGGAAAATAAGTTTTTCGGTGAAATGGCCGCGATGGGCGGGCGGCACCAGCACCGGATCGACGATGGCGTAATCCAGCCAGGGGGCGGCGGAACTGGCGGCCAGTCCCAGCCACACCGCCTGGACGGGGGCGGGACGCAGCGCGGCGATGCCGGGGCGGGCATGGCGGGTGAACACCGACAGATCGACCAGGATATGGACGCCGTCGGCGGCGATGCGCTCGGCGGCGGCGCGGTCGCTCAAGGAGGACAGATCGACGAAGGAGCAGCAGTCGCGCTCCATGCGGGCGCGCCATTCCGACCCGTCGTCGGGCCCCACCGAATAGGCCATGGGCCGCACCCGGTGGCGGTCATGGGCGGCGAAGAGGTCGCCGGCCAGATGCATGGTGGCGTGCTCGCGGTAATCGGGCGAAAGATAGCCCACCACCAGCGGCGGCTGGGATTTGGGGGCGGGCCTGACCACCGGCCGGATTTGCCCCGGCACCCGGAAGGCCACCTCCAGCCCGGCGATGCGGCGCAGTTCGTCGCCGCTGAAGGGATAGAACAGGGCGTCCTGGGTCGAGAGCGGCAGCTGTCCCTTGGTCTCGCCCCTGGCGATGGCGGCGCGGATTTCGGCGAACAGCCGTTCCTCGGCATCCCAGTCGGCGGTCTCGCGATGGGCGCGCAGCAGGTGGCCCCTGGCCGGGGCCAGGGCGGGATTGATCTCCAGGGCCTTGGTCAGCGCCGCGATGGCCTCGGCGTGGCGCCCCAGGCGCAGCAGCACCTGACCGCGCATGGCCTGCAGTTCGGCGATGCCGGGATGCAGGCGGGTTCCCTCGTCCAGGGCGGCCATCGCCGCCTCGCTGTCGGCCGAGGACACCAGCAGGATGGCGAGATTGATATGGCCGCCGGCGAAGGCGGGGGCGACCCGGGTCAGGCGGTGGAAAGCCTGGGCGGCCTCGGCCATGCGGTTGAGGGCGCGCAGCGCGTTGCCCTGGGCCAGCAGGCTTTCCGGATCGTCGCCGGCGGCGAGACGTTCCAGGATGGGCAGCGCCTCGGCCGGGCGGTCCAGCGCCAGCAGCCCCTTGGCCTTGCTGAACAGCGAGGGCGGGTGCCCGGGATGGGCGGCCAGGATGCGGTCGAGATGGGGCAGCGCCTCGGCATGGCGTCCGGCCATCAGCAGGAACAGCGCCAGATTGTAGCGCACCGGCACCGAGGCGGGCGCCGCCTTGACCAGCCCCTCCAGGATGGCCACGGCCGGCTTCAGCTTGCCCGCCTGGGCCAGCTTGACCGCCTTCGCCATGTCCTGATCGATGTTCATGATGTTTCCATGCCCGCAAACGGCGGGCGCATCAAGCCGGAAAGACGTGATGGGGACGGGGAATCGTGCGCCAGGTGGCGGCGCGCTTCTCGAACCAGTGATGGCGGATGGTGTGGAAGACCTCGCCGGTCCAGCCGCGGATCGCCACTTCCATGTGGTCGGAATCGAAGCGCAGCAGGCAATAGCCGTTGGAATCCTCGCGCAGCCGGGTGGAGCAGGCGGTGGTGGCCTGGACCAGCACCAGCGAGCGGCCGTGCATTCCGTTGATCAGCTCGACGCGGGCATGGTGGACATGCCCCGTGAGCACCGCGTCGACGCCGTGCTCCACCAGCGTTTCAAAGGGATGGCCGCCCGACGCGGTGGACGGAGGGTGATGGAGGAACACCAGCCGCGCGGCATCGGGCGGGGCGTCGTCCAGGGTGGCTTCCAGGTGATCCAGGTGCGCTCCCTTCAGCGCCCCCGACTTCCAGCGCAGGGACCGGGTGCTGTCCAGCCCGACCGCCACCAGGGCCTCGTCCTGCCAGACCGGCAGGGAATCGTGACCGGGCAGGTGCTTGTGGAACTTGGCGCGCGGCCGGAAGATGCGCTTCCACGGTCGGTAGAGCGGCTCCAGGTCGTGGTTGCCGGGCACCACCAGGGCGGGGGCGGGGCAATGGGAGAGGAAGGCCCGTGCCTCGGCGAACTGGCGCGAGCGGGCCCGCTGGGTGAGATCGCCCGAGACGATGACCAGATCGGGCCGCTGGTGCTGGAGGTCGTGGAGCAGCGCCGTCACCACCTTGGAATCGGCGCGGCCGAAATGCAGGTCGGAGAGATGGGCGACGGTCCTCACGCCGGCTCCCCCCGCTCCGGCATCAGCACCCGGAGCGCCCTGGGCCGGGCGCGGAACACCAGCGGCGCGTTCATCACCGTTACCTCGCCGTCCAGCGAGACCATCATGCGGCGCTTGCGGCTGGTGACGCGCACCTCCTCGGTGGTGAAGGTCTTGAGGCGCGGGCTGGCCCGCCAGTGGCCGATCACCGCCTCGACGAACAGCCACAGCAGCGACAGGCGGCCGGAACAGGAAGCCACGTGAATCACCAGCTTGCCGGTGTCCAGCGCTTCGCGCGACAGGGGCAGCGGTTCCTCGCGCCAGGGATTGTTGGTGATGAACAGCATGGGGGTGGAGACGGTGAGGTTGCCGTCGGGCAGGGCCAACGTCACGTCGATCAGCGGAAAGCGGCGAAAAGCCTTCAGTGCCGCCAGCAGCATGGCGCGGCCCTTGGCCATGCCGCCGCGCTGCATGTGGTCGCGCCGCCGAACCACCCAGGGATGCATGCCCATGGACGCCCAGATGGCGAAGGGCAGGCCGTTGACCTCGGCCAGGTCGATGTCGCGGGCCGTGGCGCCGGCCAGGATGGCGGCCGCCTCAACCGGATCGAGCGGCAGCCCCAGGTCGCGGGCGAACAGGTTGAGCGTGCCCAGCGGCAGGATGCCCAGCGGCTTCTCGCGTCCCAGACCGGCCAGGATGGCGGTGAGGATGGTGCCGTCGCCGCCGCCCACCACCACCGCCTCCACGTCGCGGCGTTCCGCCATGGCCGACAGGGTGCGGGCCAGTTCGCGCCGCCCGACGATCTCGACGCGGACCACGTGCCCGGCCCCGGCCAGTTCGGCCGCGATGGCCGCCACCGTGGAATCGAGGGGCAGGCGCCGGAAGGTTCCGGCGGAACGGTTGATGACGAGGGCCAGTCTCATGCCTTGACAGCACTCCGAGCGGACGCCGCTGTCAAGGTGCAAGACCTCAGAAGATGGGCTTGTCGCCGAAGACCAGGGTCTGGCCCTCTGGCAGCACGGCGCGGTCACGCCCGCCGCGCTTGGCCTCGTACATGCGCTGGTCGGCCAGTTCGATCAGCTTCGGCCAGTCGGCGGCGCCGTCGGCCACGCGCTCGGCCACGCCGATGGAGGCGGTCATGGGGCTGCCGTCGGGGCGGGGGCCGAAGCCGCTGGCGCGCAGGCGTTCCATCAGGATCTTGGCGCCCTCGGCATTGGTGTCGGTCAGGATGGCGACGAATTCCTCGCCGCCCCAGCGCACCAGCACGTCGCCGCGCCGCAAGCCCTGGCGCAGGTTCTCGGCCAGGGTCTTCAGGGCCTTGTCGCCTTCCTCGTGGCCGTAGGTGTCGTTGATGGACTTGAACTTGTCGAGATCGAAGAAGGCGATGGCCAGCGGGGTGTTGCGCATGGCCGACAGGCGGAACTGCAGGTCCAGCGCCTCGCCGCCCGAGCGCCTGGTGTAGGCGCCGGTCAGGGTATCGACCATGGCGCGGTTGACCAGGGCGGTGATGTAGTGAAGCTGGCTCATGCCCGAGAACATGGCCACGCCCATCACCAGCACCATCAGCCAGAACATGGGGCCGTGGACGTCCACCGACAGGGTCTGGCCGCCCATCAGCAGGCCGAGCACCGCGAAGACGAAGGCCGGGGCCGAGAACAGCAGCACCTCGAAGGCGGTCAGCGGAAAGATCGCCAGGCCGGCCAGCACGATGTTGGGCATCAGGGCGTAGAGCTTGGTGACCAGCAGGGCCACGCCGGTGACGGCCAGATCCTCGGTCACCTTGATGGAGACCAGATAGAACACGGGCGGCACCAGCAGCATGGCCATCAGCATGGAATCGGCCTGCAGCCGCGTCTTGGTGATGTCCCACGGCCAGGCCAGCAGCAGGAAGATCAGGCCGGAGCCCAGGCGCAGCGCCGTCATCATCGCCCATTGCGGCCAGGGGAAGACGAACCAGTCGATGATCGACCACAGCGGCACCATCACCGCGAAGATGGCGGCCACCAGCTGGATGCGCGAGATGATCACCGAGGCGGCGTGGCGGCGGATGTGGGGGGAATGGCGCAGCGGCACCAGCAGGTCGAAGAACTGCCCCCAGGTGATCTTGATGGGAGCGAACAGGTGGGCGGCGAAGGAGCGCCAGCCCTTGGGGCCGTCACCGTTGGCGTCGATCAGGTCGCTTTGCATCTGTCCGGAACCGTCCACCGCCCATCTCCCCAAACTCGTGAGTTCCCGTCCTCACACCGGGGCGGAGGGTATTGGAAAAACCCCACGTTGACAATGGTCAAGCATGGCAAATCCCGGTTGAAAAGCATTCATTCCAGCCCCATGCTCCTGGGACAACGACGCGCCGCAAAGGCCTGAACCGGACGACAATCGGGAGACGCAGATGTCCGCAGCCAATCCCTACAACACCCATCTCGACAAGACTCCGGCCAATTACGTGCCGCTGACGCCGCTGGGCTTTCTCGAGCGCGCCGCCTTCGTCTATCCCGACCGGATCTCGGTGATACACGGCGATCTGCGCTTCACCTGGAGGCAGACCTACGAGCGCTGCCGCCGGCTGGGCTCGGCCCTGGCGGCGCGGGGCATCGGGGTGGGCGACACCGTGGCGGTGATGGCGGCCAACACGCCCGCCGCCTATGAGGCGGCGTTCGGCGTGCCCATGACCGGCGGGGTGATCTGCGCGCTGAACATCCGCCTGGATGCCGAGGCCATCGCCTTCATGCTGAGCCACGGCGAGGCCAAGGTGCTGCTCACCGACCGGGAATTCTCGCCGACCATCAAGAAGGCGCTGTCGCTGATGGACAGGAAGCCCATCGTCATCGACATCGACGACGCGGCGGTCACCAGCGGCGAGCCGCTGGGCGAGATGGAGTACGAGGCGTTCATCGCCGGCGGCGATCCCGACTATGCCTGGGTCTGGCCGTCCGACGAGTGGGACGCCATCGCCCTCAACTACACCTCGGGCACCACCGGCAATCCCAAGGGCGTCGTCTACCATCACCGTGGCGCCTACATCAACGCCCTGGGCAACGTCGTCAACTGGGGGATGACGGGTCATCCGGTCTATCTGTGGACGCTGCCCATGTTCCACTGCAACGGCTGGTGCTTCCCCTGGACCCTGGCGGCCCTGGCCGGCACCAACGTCTGCCTGCGCCGGGTGGACGGCGGCCACATGTTCGCCGCCATCGAGAAGCACAAGGTCACCCACATGTGCGGCGCCCCCATCGTCATGGGCATGCTGATCAACGCCCCGGAAAAGGACCGCCGGCCGCTGCCCCATCCGGTGGAGTTCATGACCGCCGCCGCCCCGCCGCCGGCGGCGGTGATCGGCCGGCTGGAATCCCAGGGCTTCAAGATCACCCACGTCTACGGCCTGACCGAGGTCTACGGACCGGCCACGGTCTGCGCCTGGAAGGAGGAGTGGGACGAGCTGCCGCTGGACGAGCGGGCCAAGATGAAGTCGCGCCAGGGCGTGCGCTACGTCAACGAGGAGGCGATGATGGTCGCCGATCCGGTGACCCTGGTGCCGGTGCCCAAGGACGGCGCCACCATGGGCGAGGTGTTCTACCGTGGCAACGTGGTGATGAAGGGCTATCTCAAGAATCCCTCGGCGACCCAGGAGGCGTTCTCGGGCGGCTGGTTCCACACCGGCGATCTGGGCGTCTGGCACGCCGACGGCTACATCGAGCTGAAGGATCGCTCCAAGGACATCATCATCTCGGGTGGCGAGAACATCTCGACCATCGAGGTCGAGGGAGTCCTCTACCAGCACCCGGCGGTGGGCGAGGCGGCCGTGGTGGCCCGTCCCGACGAGAAATGGGGCGAGACGCCCTGCGCCTTCATCGGCCTGAAGGACGGCGCCACCGCCACCTCGGACGAGATCATCGCCTTCTGCCGCGAACGCCTGGCTCACTACAAGTGCCCCCGCACCGTGGTCTTCACCACCCTGCCCAAGACCTCCACCGGCAAGGTGCAGAAATACGTCCTGCGGGAGATGGCCAAGAAGCTCGGGGGCTGATCCCTCGGCGTGCGGTCAGCCCCGGAAAGGGCGGGCCGCACGCTCCGGTACGTAAGTTGCTTTCCCGATCGTCTTTCGGTTTATGTCTCCCGTTGATTTGACTGGTCGGACCAGTCGCGGGTATAGTTCGTTCGTGATGAACATCAAGATCCGCGACGATCAGGCAAGTCCCGCGAAGTCGAGCGTCCTGGCAGTGATGCCTTCGACGGCATCCCATCGCGGCCTTGCCGAGCGGCTGATCTGTCTTCACGACGAGATCAAGGGGGATGATTCCCTTTGCGGCCTGAGCCGCATCGCCATCGCCCTTTATGACGAGTCTTCGGACATCCTCAAGACCTTCATCCATTCCAGCGACGGCGAGAGCCCGCTGGACCATTCCACCGCCAGGCTGTCGGAAATGCCGGGGCTGAAGCGTCTGGTCACCATGGGCGGGCGGCGAACCCTCAACGACCTGGCCAAGGTGGCCGCCGCCGGCCAGGAACACGCCGCCCGGCTGGTGGCCGCCGGCTACCTGTCCAGCTATACGGTGCCCATCCAGTCCAAGGGCGTGTTCTACGGCTTCCTGTTCCTGAATTCGTTCCAGGCGGGCTTCTTCACGCCGCCGGTGCTGCACCGCCTGCGGCCCTATGCCGAGCTGATCGCCCAGATCATCATGCGCGAGCTGGACACCGTGCGGATGATGCAGGCCGCGGTGAAGGTGATCCGCCAGGTCTCCACCGTGAGGGACGAGGAAACCGGCGCCCATCTGGCCCGCATGGCCCGCTACACCCGGGCCATCGCCCTGAAGTTGGCGCCACGTATCGGGCTGACCGACGAGTATGTGGAATATCTGTTCCAGTTTGCGCCGCTGCACGACCTCGGCAAGATCTCGGTGCCCGACCACATTCTGCTCAAGCCAGGGCGGCTGACTCCCGAGGAATTCAACATCATGAAGGGCCACGTGGCCCGGGGCGTGGAAATCGTCGACCTGATGGTCGGCGACATGGGCCTGCAGTCGCTGCCCCATTTCCACATGCTGCGCAACGTCATCGCCTATCATCACGAGGCCATGGACGGCAGCGGCTATCCCTATGGCCTGGCGGGCGAGGCCATTCCGCTGGAGGCGCGCATCGCCGCCGTGGCCGACGTGTTCGACGCGCTCACCTCGGCCAGGCCCTACAAGGAGCCGTGGACCAACGAAGCCGCCTTCGATCTGCTGCGAAGCCAGGCCGGGGCCAAGTTCGACCCCGATTGCGTCGCCGCCCTTGTGGACAGTGTCGCCACCATCGGCGATATTCAGGCCCGGTTCGACGAGACGGTATTCGACTGATGCATGTTCTGGCCCGCCTGCTGACGCTGTCCGCCCTGTTTCTGGGGACCGGGGCGGCGGTGGCCGAATCCGCCCGTGGCGACTGGTCCAAGGTGGGCGACCCGGCGACGGGACCGGCCTCGGTGATCGGCTCGCCCGCCGCCGGATGCCTCAAGGGCGCCGTGGCGCTGGCCGAGGACGAGCATGCGTTCCAGGTGCTGCGCCCGCAGCGCAACCGCAATTGGGGTCACCCCGCAACCATCCGCTTCGTCGAGGACCTGGCCCGGGCGGCCAAGGGGGAGGGGATCGCCGGCCCGCTGCTGATCGGCGACCTGGCCCAACCCCGGGGCGGCCCCATGCCGGCCGGCCACGGCAGCCACCAGAACGGCCTGGACGTGGACGTCTGGTTCCGCCTGCCCGCCAGGCCGCTCAGTCGTACCGAGATCGAGGCGCCAAAGCCGGTCTCCATGGTCTACGGCAGCGAGATCGACCCCGATCACTGGACCCCGGCCCAGGCCCGGCTGCTGGAACTGGCGGCCCGGGTGCCCCAGGTGGACCGCATCTTCGTCAATCCCGCCATCAAGCAGGCCATGTGCCGCGCCACGCCAGCCGGCGGCGACCGGGAGTGGCTGCGCAAGCTGCGCCCCTGGTGGGGGCATGACGAGCACTTCCACGTGCGCCTCGCCTGTCCCGACGACAGCCCCGGCTGCGAGCGCCAGAAGCCCATGCCCGAGGGGGACGGCTGCGGCGAGGAACTGGCCTCCTGGTCGGCCAAGCCCACCTGGCCGGCACCGTCGCCCAAGCCCCATCACCAGTCCCGTCCGCTGCCCGAGGCCTGCGCCGGCTTGTTCCGCAAAGGGTAAGGCCAAACTGCGATGAGCATGACTCATCGCAGTTTGGATAGGCCCAAAGGGCCGCGCCGCTTATGCGGCGGGAGCCAAGCCGCCACGGGCGGCGCCCGGCGATTGAGGGCGATGCACTGATCGATGCCGATCAGTGCATCTTGATAATAAGGCATTACTTCTCTTGCAAATGGGCGGCGAAGGGCGTAGAACCCCGCCACCAATCCGCACGCGGGATCGCGGCGGCGGCATGTCTGTGCCGCCCGTTCGCTCCGGTGCCGGGAGTTTTCCCGGCCACACCCGCGGAGGTTCAACCGGAGAAGCAAAGGACTTATCCAATGGCTCTGCCCACGTTCACCATGCGTCAGCTCGTCGAAGCCGGCGTCCATTTCGGTCACAACACCCGTCGCTGGAACCCGAAGATGGCTTCGTACCTCTTCGGCGTGCGCAACGGCATCCACATCATCGACCTGCAGCAGTCCGTGCCCATGCTGCACCGCGCCATGCAGGCGGTGCGCGACGTGACCGCCGGTGGCGGCCGCGTCCTGTTCGTCGGCACCAAGCACCAGGCGTCCGAAGTGGTGGCCGAGGCGGCCAAGCGTTGCGGCCAGTACTTCGTGAACCATCGCTGGCTCGGCGGCATGCTGACCAACTGGAAGACCATCTCCAACTCGATCCGCCGCCTGCGCGAGCTGGACGAGCAGCTGGCGTCCGGCGCCCTGGCCGGCCTGACCAAGAAGGAACAGCTGGTCCTGTCGCGCGAGAAGGAGAAGCTGGACCGCGCGCTGGGCGGCATCAAGGACATGGGCGGCCTGCCCGACATCCTGTTCATCATCGACACCAACAAGGAGGCCCTGGCCGTCCAGGAAGCCAACAAGCTGGGCATCCCGGTGGTGGCGATCATCGATTCCAACTGCGATCCGGCCGGCATCACCTATCCGATCCCCGGCAATGACGACGCCATCCGCGCCATCCAGACCTATTGCGACCTGATGTCGGGCGCCGTGCTGGACGGCATCCAGGCGGAGATCACCCGCGGCGGCGGCGACATCGGCGCCTCGGCCGAGGCTCCGGTCGAGCAGATCCCCGAAGTGGTCGCCGAGGCGGCCGCCGAGGAAACCGCCGCCCAGGCCTGAGCCGGCGGACAGGAATAAGGATGGCGGCGGTTCAAGACCGCCGCCATTCGCTTGAGAACCAAACATCACATTCGTCGAGAGGGGAATACCCATGGCCGAGATTACCGCTTCGCTGGTCAAGGAACTGCGCGAGAAGACCGGCGCCGGCATGATGGACTGCAAGAAGGCGCTGGGCGAGACCGCCGGCGACGTCGAAGCCGCCATCGACTGGCTGCGCAAGAAGGGCCTGGCCGCCGCCGCCAAGAAGGCCGGCCGCGTCGCCGCCGAGGGCCTGGTCGGCATCGCCGCCGCCGGCACCAAGGGCGTGGCCGTCGAGGTCAATGCCGAGACCGACTTCGTCGCCCGCAACGACCAGTTCCAGGGCTTCGTGTCGGCCGTCGCCGCCGTGGCGCTGGACAAGGGCGCCGACGTCGACGCCATCAAGGCCGCCGCCTGCCCCGGCACCGACAAGAATGTCGCCGACCAGCTGACCCACCTGATCGCCACCATCGGCGAGAACATGTCGCTGCGCCGCGCCATTCGCCTGGAAGTGTCGGCCGGCGTGGTCGCCTCCTACGTCCACACCTCCATCGCGCCCGGCCTGGGCAAGATCGGCTGCCTGGTGGCTCTCGAGTCCACCGGCAACGCCGACCGTCTGGCCGAGGTGGGCAAGCAGATCGCCATGCACGTGGCGGCCGCCAACCCGCAGTTCCTGGACCCCTCCGTGGTCGACACCTCGGCGCTGGACCGCGAGAAGGCCGTGCTGACCGAGCAGGCCCAGGCCTCGGGCAAGCCCGCCGCCGTCATCGAGAAGATGGTGGAAGGCCGCATCCGCAAGTACTACGAGGAAGTCTGCCTGTCCGAGCAGGTCTTCGTCATCGACCAGGAGAACAAGATCTCCAAGGTGCTCGAGAACCTGTCCAAGGAGCTGGGCGCCCCGGTCAAGCTGGCCGGCTTCGCCCGTTTCGCCCTGGGCGAGGGCATCGAGAAGGAAGAGAAGGACTTCGCCGCCGAGGTGGCCGCCCAGCTGGGCGGCTGATCGGACGGAGGCGTCAAGGCCGCCCGCTCCCCAAGGGGCGGGCGGCCTTTTTTCTCCCCACAAGGGGGGGAGACAGGCGGGCGGAATGGTGTATGATCGCCGCCGCCCGCGCCTAGCGGATCGGCAAGATTTTCCAGCCCGAGGATTCCATGGCCAGCGACGCCAAATTCCGCCGCGTTCTCCTCAAGATTTCGGGCGAAGGCCTGATGGGAACGCGGGAGTACGGACTCGATCCCGAGACCGTCGATCGCATCGCCCGCGAGGTGAAGTCCGTGCGTGATCTCGGCGTCGAGGTCTGCGTGGTGATCGGCGGCGGCAACATCTTCCGTGGCGTCTCCGGGGCCTCCACCGGCATGGAACGGGCGGCGGCCGACAACATGGGCATGCTGGCCACCGTCATCAACGCGCTGTCGGTGCAGAACGCCCTGGAGAAGGTGGGGGTCGAGACCCGCGTGCAGTCGGCCATCGTCATGCCGACCGTGTGCGAGGCCTTCATCCGCCGCCGGGCCATCCGTCACCTGGAAAAGGGCAGGGTGGTGATTTTCGCCGCCGGCACCGGCAATCCGTTCTTCACCACCGACACGGCGGCCGCGCTGCGCGCCGTGGAAATGGGCTGCGACGCGCTGCTGAAGGCCACCCAGGTGGACGGCGTCTATTCCGCCGATCCCAAGAAGGTCAAGGACGCCACCCGCTACGACCGTCTGACCTTCAACGAGGTCCTGGCCCGCGACCTCGCGGTCATGGACACCTCGGCCATCGCGCTGTGCCGCGAGAACAAGGTTCCCATCGTGGTGTTCGACCTGCACCGGCCAGGCGCCTTCGCCGAAACGGTCTCGGGACGCGGTCTGTTCACCATCATTGCCAACGACTGAAAGCCTTGAAAGGGAGTTGATCGTGTCCGCTCCGACCAACTGGAACGACCTCAAGAAGGATGTCACCCGGCGCATGGACAGTGCCGTCGAGGTGTTGAAGAAGGAATTCTCCGGCCTGCGTTCGGGCCGCGCCTCCACCAACCTGCTGGACCCGGTGGTGGTCGAGGCCTATGGCCAGACCATGCCGCTGTCCCAGTGCGGCACCGTCGGCGTGCCCGAGCCGCGCATGCTGACCGTGCAGGTGTGGGACAAGGGCCAGGTCAAGGCGGTGGAGAAGGCGATCCGCGACGCCGGGCTCGGCCTCAATCCCCAGGCTGACGGCCAGTTGATCCGCGTGCCGATTCCGCCGCTGAACGAGGAACGCCGCAAGGAGCTGCAGAAGGTGGCCGGCAAGTACGCCGAGCAGGCCCGCGTCTCGGTGCGCAACGTGCGCCGCGACGGCATGGACTCGCTGAAGAAGATGGAGAAGGACGGCCACATCTCTGAGGACGAGATCAAGAAGCACGAGAAGGAAATCCAGACCATCACCGACAACACGGTGAAGTCCATCGACGAGCATCTGGCTCACAAGGAAAAGGAAATCATGCAGGTTTGAGGAGGCGAGGAGCCGGTATGGAGCCCATGCTTTCCCCAGCCGACCAGCCGCCGCCACCGGTCCACGTCGCCATCATCATGGATGGCAACGGGCGCTGGGCGAAGGCGCGTGGGCTGCCGCGCACCGCCGGCCACAAGCGCGGCGCCGAGGCCGTGCGCCGCACGGTCGAGGCGGCCCGCGAGATGGGTGTCTCCTACCTGACGCTGTACGCCTTTTCCTCCGAGAACTGGAAGCGGCCGGCGGGCGAGGTCACCGACCTCATGGGCCTGCTGCGTCTTTATCTGCGCAACGAGGTCAACAACCTCCACAAGAACGGCATCCGCCTCAAGGTGATCGGCGACCGCAACCGGCTGGGCGCCGACATCGTCCGCCTGATCGAGGAATCCGAGGCCAAGACCGCCGGCAACACCGCGCTGACCCTGCTGCTGGCCCTGTCCTACGGCGGGCGGCAGGAAATCGTCGAGGCGGCGCGTTCCCTGGCCCGCGAGGTGGCCCAGGGACGGATTTCCCCCGAATCCGTGGACGAGGAAGCCATCAACGCCCGCCTGTCCACCGCCGGGGTGCCCGATCCCGACCTGATCATCCGCACCAGCGGCGAACAGCGCATCAGCAATTTCCTGTTGTGGCAGGGGGCCTATGCCGAGCTGGTGTTCATGGACACCCTGTGGCCCGATTTCGGGCGCTCCGACCTGGAAGCCGCCATCCGCGACTTTCACGGCCGCGACCGCCGCTTCGGAACGGCCAGGTAACGCCCTCCGTGCTCAAGACCCGCGCCCTGTCCGCCCTGGTGATGGCTCCTCCCGCCTTGCTGGCCGCCTGGGCCGGAGGCTATGCCTTCGCCGCGCTGATCGCGCTCGCCGCCGCCCTGATGTGCTGGGAATGGCACCGCATGCTCAATGGGGGGTACCCGCTGTCGGGGCGGGTGGCCTCGGCCGGCTGCGCCCTGGCCTCTCTGCTGGCGGTGGCGCGGCCCGATATCGGGCTGGCCATGGTGGCTCTGGCCACCCTGGCCTCGGCGGGGCTGGCGGGAAGCGACCGCTCGGGCCGAAGCTGGGCGGCGTTCGGCGCCGTCTATGCCGGCCTGCCCTCGGTGGCCCTGGTCTGGCTGCGCGACGATCCGGCCGCCGGCAACGCGGTGATCTGGTGGCTGCTGCTGGTGGTGTGGTCCACCGATATCGGCGCCTATGCCTTCGGCCGGCTGATCGGCGGGCCCAAGCTGCTGCCCGCCGTCAGCCCGAAGAAGACCTGGGCCGGGTTGATCGGCGGCATGATCTCGGCCGGAATCGCCGCGCTGCTGGTGGCGGTGGTGGTGGACGCCCGGGTCGGAATTGCGGCGTTCGCCGCCGGCGCGGTGGTCGCGGTGGTCGCCCAGGCGGGCGATCTCTTCGAGTCGTGGATCAAGCGCCGTTGCAACGTCAAGGATTCAAGCAATATCATCCCAGGTCACGGCGGCGTGCTCGATCGCGTCGATGGCCTGCTGACCGCCGCCTTGGCCGTGGCGGCACTCACTCTGGCGACCGGCGGGACGGTCCTGGACTGGCAATGAAGGAAATGCGATGAGCGGGCGCAAGAGTGTCACCATTCTGGGCTCGACGGGGTCCATCGGCTGCAACACCGTGGATCTGGTCGAGCGCCGTCCCGACCTCTACAGGGTCGAGGCGCTGGTTGCCAACTCGCGGGTTGACATCCTGGCCGAGCAGGCCCGGAAGCTGAAGGCCAAGCTGGCCGTGGTCGCCGACCAGGGGGCCTATGGCGCGCTCAAGGCCGCCCTGGCGGGGACCGGCATCGAGGTCGCCGCCGGTCCCGAGGCGGTGGTCGCCGCCGCCGAACTGCCCGCCGAATGGGTGATGGCCGCCATCGTCGGCGCCGCCGGCCTGGCGCCCACCCTGGCCGCGGTTCGGCGCGGCGCGGTGGTCGGTCTGGCCAACAAGGAGTGTCTGGTCTGCGCCGGCCAGCTGATGATGGCCGAGGTGGAGAAGCACGGCGCCACCCTGTTGCCGGTGGATTCCGAACATTCGGCCATCTTCCAGGTATTCGAGGCCGACCAGCACGACAAGATCGAGAAGATCATCCTCACCGCCTCGGGTGGGCCGTTCCGCACCAAGACCCGCGAGTTCATGGCCGACGTCACGCCGGAACAGGCGGTGGCCCATCCCAACTGGTCCATGGGCGCCAAGATCTCGGTGGATTCGGCCTCCATGTTCAACAAGGGGCTGGAACTGATCGAAGCCCACCATCTGTTCGACATGCCCGAGGACAAGATCGACATCGTGGTTCATCCCCAGTCGGTGATTCATTCGCTGGTGGCCTATGTGGACGGTTCGGTGCTGGCCCAGCTGGGCTCGCCCGACATGCGCACCCCCATCGCCTATGCGCTGGGCTGGCCCAACCGCATCGAGGCACCGGCGCCCAAGCTCAATCTGGCCGAGATCGCCACCCTGACCTTCGAGGCGCCCGATCCGGTGCGTTTCCCGTCGCTGCGCCTGGCGCGCGAGGCGCTGCGTGCCGGCGGGTCGGCGGCGGCGGTGATGAACGCCGCCAACGAGATGGCGGTGGCCGCCTTCCTGGGCCGCCGCATCGGCTTCCTGGATATCGCCTCCATCGTCGAGCGCACCGTGGCCGGCGTGAAGCATTGCGAGCTGGCCGGCATCGACGACGTCCTGGCCCAGGATGCCGAGGCGCGTCGCTTCGCGTCCGCCCTGATCGACGGCGGTCGCTAGGCCATGGATCTTTCCAGCCTGCTCAACAGCGTGCTGCACGGCGTGTGGTATTACGTGGTCATCTTCCTGGCCATCCTGACCGTCGTGGTGTTCGTCCATGAACTGGGGCATTACCTCGTGGCCCGCTGGAATGGCGTCAAGGTCGAGGTGTTCTCCATCGGCTTCGGGCCGGAGGTCTGGGCGCGGGTCGCCGCCGACGGCACCCGCTGGCGCATCGGGCTGCTGCCGCTCGGCGGCTACGTCAAGATGTTCGGAGACGCCGACGCCGCTTCGGCCACCGCCAGCGATCAGCCCATGAGCGAGGCGGAGCGGGCGCAGGCCTTCAGCCACAAGCGGGTGGGCCAGCGCGCCGCCATCGTGGCGGCCGGACCGGCGGCCAATTTCCTGTTCGCCATTCTCGGCCTGATGGGGATGTTCATGGTGCTGGGCCAGCCGGTGACCCAGCCGGTGATCGGCATGGTTCACCCCGGCACCGCCGCCGAGGCCGCCGGCCTGAGGGGCGGTGACCGCGTCACCGCCATCAACGGCCGCGCCGTCGAGCGCTTCCAGGATATCCAGCGGATCGTGCGGCTGGAGATCGAGCAGGACCTGACCCTGTCGGTCCGGCGTGGCGACAGGGAATTCGAGGTGTCCGCCCGGCCGCGCGTCATTTCGCGCAAGGGTGTGTTCGGCGGCATGGAGAAGGTGCCGGTCCTGGGCATATCCGCCGACCCGGCCAGCACCGCGGTGGTCCGGCACGGCCCGGTCTCCGCCCTGGGCGAGGCCCTGGCCGAGACGGAGAACATGGTGCGCTCCACTTTCATCGGCATCGGCCAGATGATCAACGGCACCCGCGACACCGACGAATTGGGCGGACCGATCCGCATCGCCAAGGGAGCAGGGGAAGCGGCACAGCTCGGGCTGGCCAGTGTAGTCTTCTACACCATTCTCCTGTCGCTCAATCTTGGTCTGATCAACCTTTTCCCTATTCCGGTTCTCGATGGCGGTCATCTAATGTTTTACGCCGTCGAGGCCGTTCTTGGCCGCCCCCTGGGAGAGAAGGCCCAAGAATATGGTTTCCGAATCGGGTTGTTTCTGGTATTGGCCTTGATGGTCTTTGCCACCCGCAACGACCTTGTGTCGCTGCCGGTCTGGGATATGGTGAAGCGGCTGTTTTCGTGAGCCGGGTCCGAACGGGCGGTATCGCGAAGTCAAGGGGGGCCTGGATGCGTTTCGTGCTGTGGACCGCTGTACTGCTGGGCTTGATCGCCGGCACGACGCCGGCATACGCCCAGGACGGCGGGCGAATTCGCTCCATCTCCATTCAGGGGACCCAGCGTATCGAGCTCGAGACGGTCAAGTCGTACATGACCATCGCCGAGGGCGACCTGTACGACACCGACCGCGTCAACCGCTCGCTGAAGGCGCTGTTCAACACCGGACTGTTCCAGGACGTGACCATCCGCCGCGAGGGGGACCAGCTGGTGGTCCGCGTGGTGGAAAATCCGATCATCAACCGGATCGCCTTCGAGGGGAACAACCGCATCAAGGACGAGCAGCTGAACTCGGAAATCCAGCTGCGCCCCCGCACCGTCTACACCCGCTCCAAGGTCCAGTCCGACGTCAAGCGCCTGCTGGAGCTTTACCGCCGGTCGGGCCGCTTCGCCGCCACGGTGGAACCCAAGATCATTCAGCTGGAGCAGAACCGCGTCGATCTGGTCTACGAGATCAGCGAGGGCCAGCCCACCTATGTGCGTCGCATCGCCTTCGTCGGCAACAAGCGCTACGACCAGGACAAGCTGCGCGAGGTGCTGCAGACCAAGGAAGAGCGCTGGTACCGTTTCCTGAGCAGCGACGACACCTATGATCCCGACCGGGTGACCTATGACCGCGAATTGTTGCGCCGCTTCTACCTGAAGCGCGGCTTCGCCGATTTCCGGGTCAGCTCGGCCATCGCGGAGCTGACGCCGTCGCGGGAAGGCTTCTTCATCACCTATACCATCGACGAGGGCGAGCGCTACAAGTTCGGAACCTCGACCATCGACGCCAATCTGCGCGACCTGAAGCCCGAGGATCTCCAGCCGCTGCTGATCAGCGAGCCGGGCGAGTGGTACGACGCGGACCAGGTGGAAGACATCGTCCAGAAGCTGACCGACGCGGTGGGCACCAAGGGCTATGCCTTCGTGGACGTCAAGCCTCAGGTGCACCGCAATCGCGAAACGCAGACCATCGACATCACCTACAACATCCAGGAAGGCCCGCGCGTCTTCGTCGAGCGCATCGACATCTCCGGCAACGTCCGGACCCTGGACGAGGTGATCCGCCGCGAATTCCGGCTTGTCGAGGGCGATGCCTTCAATTCCGCCAAGCTGCGCCGCTCGCGCCAGCGCCTTAAGGACCTCAATTTCTTCGAGAAGGCCGAGGTCACCAACATCCCGTCCGATACCGCCCCGGATCGCACCATCATCAAGGTGGACGTCCAGGAGAAATCGACCGGCGAGCTGACCTTCGGCGTCGGCTGGGCCTCGTCGGCCGGACCGATCATCGAGGCGTCCCTGCGGGAACGCAATCTGCTGGGTCGTGGCCAGGACCTGCGTCTGGGCGCCGGCCTCGGCACCAAGCGCAGCAACCTCGACCTGTCCTTCACCGAGCCCTATTTCATGAATCGCGAGGTCTCGGCAGGCTTTGACGCCTTCATCATCGACCGCAAGCTGCAGCGTGAAAGCTCGTACGATTCCTCGTCCATCGGCGGCGACGTCCGGGCGGGCTACCGCCTGTCCGAGAACCTGCGCCAGGACTGGATGTACACCCTGAAGCAGGACACGGTGAAGGGCGTCAACAGTTCCTCCATCTACATCCAGGAGCAGATCGGCTCGAGGGTCAGTTCCGTCATCGGACAGACCCTGCTTTACGATCGCCGGGATTCCCGCATGGAACCCACCGAAGGCTACTTCATCCGTCTGGGAACGGAAGCGGCCGGTCTGGGTGGCGACGTGCGCTATCTGCGCGGCATGCTGAGCGCCGGACAGTACTACACCCTGACAGACAAGTGGGTTCTCGGCCTGACCTCCTCGGTCGGCTACATCCACGGCCTTGATCAGCGGGTGCGTATCACCGACCGGTTCTTCGTCGGCGGCGACAACCTGCGAGGCTTCGCCAATGGCGGTATCAGCCCCCGCGACAGCGGTACCGGCGATGCCCTGGGCGGCCTGTGGCAGGCGGTGGGGTCGGCGCAGATCAAGTTCCCCCTTGGCCTGCCCGAGGAGTTCGGCATTTCCGGCCAGGCCTTCACCGACGTGGGCACCATCGGCGAGACGGATACCCGCGACACCGTGTCGGTGAATCAGTCCAGTTCGATCCGTGTCGCTCCGGGCATGGGCGTTGGCTGGAAATCGCCCATGGGGCCGGTTTCCGTCGATCTGGCCTACCCGCTCATGCGGGAAAAGTTCGACAAGAGGGAATTCTTCCGGTTCAACTTCGGAACCAAGTTCTGACCGTGCTCGCGGACGCTTGGCGGGCTCAAGTGGAAGAGATGTCGTGAAGAACAGCGTGTCGCGCCGCCTTGCCCTGGCCGCTCGTCTGGCGTCGCTGTTGCCGATGGCGGCCCTGGCGCTGCTTTTGTCCGGTGGCCCCGCCCTGGCCCAGCGGGCCGGCGGGCTGCCCATGAGCCTGATCATCGTCGATATCCAGCAGGCTCAGCGGGAATCCATGCCGGGCAAGGCCCTGGCCGCCCAGCGCGACAAGTACCAGCAGAACTTCCAGGCCGAATTCAACGCCGCCCGCCAATCCCTGCAGCGCAGCGACCAGGATCTGGCCAAGCAGAAGGGCGCCATGCCGCAGGAAGCCTACGACCAGAAGGTCAAGGCTCTGGAGCTGCAGGTGGTGGCCTTTCAGAACCGGACCCAGATGGCGGTGCGCGCCCTGGAGAAATCCACGGATTCGGCCATGGCGGAGCTGATGAACGCCATTCTGACCATCACCGGCGAGATCGCCGCCGAGATGGGGGCCAATCTGGTCCTGCCCAAGCAGCAGGTGGTCCTGCACGAGCCGCGCATGGACGTCACCGCCCAGGTGATCGAGCGGCTGAACAAGCGGCTGCCGACCGTCAATTTCCCCGTTCCCGAGGTGGATTCCCCTCCGCCGTCGGAGCCCGCCCTCTCAAAGCCCGGCAAGAAGTGACATCATGGCCGATCCGCGTTTCTTTACCAAAGCCGGTCCCTTCACCCTCGCCCAGTTGGCCGAGTCGTCGGGGGCCGCACCGGCCGAGGGTTGCGACCCGGCGGCGGTCTTCACCGACGTGGCGTCGCTGGAACAGGCGGGCGGCGACACCGTCTCCTTCCTCGACAACCGCAAATATGTCGCCGCCTTCCAGGCCAGCAAGGCCGGGCTGTGCGTCGTGGCCCCCGAGATGGCCGAGAAGGCGCCGGCCGGAATGGCGCTGCTGCTGTCGCCCGATCCCTACCGCGCCTATGCCCGCATCGCCCAGGCCTTCTATCCCAATCCGGCGCCCGAACCCTGGGTGGCGCCCACCGCCTGGGTCGACACCTCCGCCAAGGTGGGGGAGGGGTGCCGCATCGAGCCCGGAGCGGTGATCGGCGCCCGGGCCGAGATCGGCGCCCGCTGCCGCATCGGCGCCAACGTGGTGATCGGCGCCGGCGTCGTGCTGGGCGACGATTGCACCATCGGCGCCAACGCCACCCTTTCCCACGCCCTGGTGGGCAACCGGGTCAACATCTATCCCGGCGCGCGCATCGGCCAGGACGGCTTCGGCTTCGCCATGGGGCCGCAGGGCCATCTGAAGGTGCCCCAGCTGGGCCGCGTGGTGATCGGCAACAACGTGGAAATCGGCGCCAATACCACCATCGACCGGGGCGCCGGGCCGGATACGGTGATCGGCGACGGCTGCATGATAGACAACCTCGTCCAGATTGGGCACAACGTGCAGCTGGGACGCGGTTGCGTCATCGTGGCGCAAGTGGGAATCTCGGGCTCGACCCGCATGGGCGACTTCGTCGCGGCGGGTGGCCAGGCCGGCATCACCGGCCATCTGAAGATCGGATCGGGCGCGCGCATCGCCGCCCAGGCCGGCGTGATGCGCGACATCGCGCCGGGCGAGACCGTCGGCGGCGCGCCCGCCGTGCCCATGGCGGACTGGCTGCGCCAGTCGGCCATCCTGGGCAAGATGGCGCGAAAGAAGGGTTAAGGTCAAAGGCAGGACGCGTGTAATGGATACCGCCAACAACGACCAGGCGACCGACCTGGGCAAGGTCATCGACATCAGCCGGATCATCCAGATGATTCCGCACCGCTATCCGTTCCTCATGGTGGACCGGGTGGTACAGGTGGTGGCCAATGAAAGCGCCGTGGGCATCAAGAACGTCACCATCAACGAGCCGTTCTTCCAGGGCCATTTCCCGTCGCGCCCGGTGTTCCCCGGCGTGCTGATCATCGAGTCCATGGCCCAGACGGCGGCCGTGCTGGTGGTCGAGACCCTGGGGGTCGAGGCCGAGGGCAAGCTGGTCTATTTCATGAGCGTCGAGAACTGCCGGTTCCGCAAGCCGGTCGGCCCCGGCGACCAGTTGATGATCCACGTCTTCAAGGAACGGTCGCGCGGCAACGTCTGGAAGTTCCGGGGCGAAGCCAAGGTCGATGGAACCCTTGTCGCCGAAGCCACCTATGCCGCCATGATCCTGGACGAGAAATGACCAACATCCATCCTTCGGCCGTCGTCGATTCCAAGGCGGAGATCGCCGAATCGGCGGTCATCGGCCCGTTCTGCGTGGTTGGCCCCGACGTCAGGCTGGGCGAATCGGTGGAACTGGTGTCCCATGTGGCGGTGGCGGGGCGCACCACCATCGGGGCGGGGACCCGCATCTTCCCCTTCGCCTCCATCGGCCACCGGCCCCAGGACCTCAAGTACAAGGGCGAGCCTTCGACCCTGGAGATCGGGGCCAACAACCAGATCCGCGAACACGTCACCATGAATCCCGGCACCGAGGGCGGCGGCATGCTGACCAAGGTGGGCGACAACTGCCTGTTCATGGCCAGCGCCCACGTGGCCCACGACTGCATCCTGGGCGACAACGTCATCATGGCCAACAACGCCACCCTGGCCGGCCATGTGACGGTGGGCGAGTACGCCTTCCTGGGCGGGCTGTCGGCGGTGCACCAGTTCGTGCGCATCGGCCGCCACGCCATGATCGGCGGAATGTCGGGAGTCGAGGCCGACGTCATCCCCTTCGGCATGGTGATCGGCAACCGCGCCTATCTCAACGGCCTGAACATCGTGGGGCTCAAGCGTCGCGGCTTCTCGCGCGACGACATCCACACGCTCCGCAATGCCTACCGCCTGATGTTCGCGCCGGAGGGCACGCTGGCCGAGCGGCTCACCGACGTGGAGGAGCAGTTCAAGGACCATCCGGTGGTGATGGAAATCGTCGCCTTCATCCGCTCGGATTCGTCGCGTTCCCTCAGCACGCCGAATGGCAGCTAAACTCGGCATCATCGCCGGCGGCGGCGATCTGCCCGGGCTGGTCGCCGCCGCCTGCCGCGCCCAGGGGCGCCCCTATCACGTCCTTGCCCTTTCCGGCCATGCCGATCCCACGGTGATCGGCGACGATTCGCCCCAGGACTGGATCCGTCTGGGCGAGGCGGGAACCGGTTTCGAGCGCCTGCGCCGGGCCGGTGTCGCCGAAGTGGTGATGATCGGCCCGGTCCGCCGTCCGTCCCTGCTGGAATTGGCTCCCGATTTCCGCACCGCCCGCTTCTTCGCCCGGGTGGGGCTGAAGGCCCTGGGCGACGATGGCCTGCTGCGCGCCGTCGCCGCCGAACTGGAAGGCGAGGGCTTCAAGGTGGTGGGGGTGGACGATGTGCTGTCCGACTGCCTCGCCATTCCCGGCCCCTACGGCACCCTGTCGCCCGACGAGCAGGCGAGCGCCGACATCGGGCGCGGCGTTCAGGTGGCGCGCGGCCTGGGAGCCCTCGACGTGGGACAGGCGGTGGTGGTGCAGCAAGGCATCGTGCTGGGGGTCGAGGCCATCGAGGGCACCGACAATCTGCTGCGCCGCTGCGGCCCCCTGGCCCGAGATGGCGTTGGCGGCGTGCTGGTCAAGCTGAAGAAGCCGGGCCAGGACCGCCGCATCGATCTGCCCACCATCGGGCTCACCACCCTGCGCGAGGCGGCCGCGTCGGGCCTGCGCGGCATCGCGGTGGAGGCGGGGGGCGCCCTGGTGCTGGGCCGCGGCTCCATGGCCGCCGAGGCCGATCGCCTGGGCCTGTTCGTGGTCGGCATCGAGTTGCCTCCATGCTGATCTATCTCATTGCCGGCGAGCCTTCCGGCGACCTGCTGGGCGGGCGGCTGATGGCGGCCTTGAAGGAACGGCTGGGCGACGGCGTGACCTTCGCCGGAATTGGCGGGGAAGGCATGCGGGCGGAGGGGCTGCAATCGCTGTTCCCCATGACCGAACTGTCGGTGATGGGGCTGGTGGAAGTCCTGCCCCGCATCCCAAGGATTCTCCGGCGGGTGGGAGAGACCCTTTCCGATATCGAAACGAAGCGGCCGGACGCCCTGATCACCATCGATTCCTGGGGGTTCAACGGCCGTATCCACTCTGGGCTGAAGAAGCGGGGCTCCTCCGTCCCGCGCATTCACTACGTGGCCCCCATGGTGTGGGCCTGGAAGTCGGGACGGACCAAGACCCTGGCCCGGGTGCTGGACCTGCTGCTCACCCTGTTGCCCAACGAGCCCGCCTGGTTCGAGAAGGAGGGGCTTCGCACCCTGCATGTGGGCCATCCGGTGATCGAGGGGCCGGCCGCCAGGGGCGACGGGGCGGCCTTCAGGGCCCGGCACGGCCTGGCGACGGACGCCCGGCTGCTCTGCGTCCTGCCGGGCAGCCGCCATTCCGAGACGGCCAAGTTACTGGGGCCGTTCGGCCAGACCATGGCGTTGCTGGCCCAGCGCTTTCCCGACCTGATCCTGGTGGTGCCCACCGTCGAGACCGTGGCCGAGGACGTGGGCCGCGCGGTCCAGTCATGGCCATTGCCCGCCATCGTGGTACGCGGACCGGAGAAATACGACGCCTTCGCCGCCTGCGACGCCGCCCTGGCCGCGTCGGGCACCGTGGCGCTGGAACTGGCCATGGCCCGGCTGCCGGCGGTGATCACCTACAAGGTCTCACCGCTGTCGGCCTTCATCGCCACCCGTTTCCTGGGCCTCAGCCTCAAATTCGTCACCCTCGTCAACATCCTGGTTGACGAGGCGGTGATGCCGGAACTGCTGCAGGACGATTGCCGCCCCGAAAGGCTGGCGGCGGCGGTGGAGCATCTGCTGACCGACGAGGCGGCCCGCGCCCTGCAGGCGGCCGGCGCCCGCCGCGCCCTGGAAAAGCTGGGTCTGGGTGGTGAAAGCCCGGGCCGGCGCGCCGCCGACGCGGTGATCGGGTTCATCAAGGCACGCAAGGAGCAAAGTCATGGCTGACTGGCGTTTTCTCCACACCATGATCCGGGTCGGCGACCTGGACCGCTCCATCGACTTCTATACCCGCCTGCTGGGCATGACGCTGCTGCGGCGCACCGATTACCCCGAGGGGCGCTTCACCCTGGCCTTCGTCGGCTATGGCGAGGAAGCCTCGAACACGGTGATCGAGCTGACCCACAACTGGGATACGGCCTCCTACGATCTGGGCGGCGGTTTCGGCCATCTGGCCCTGGGGGTGCCCGACATCTACAAGGCCTGCGCCGGTCTGGAGGCGGCAGGCGCCAGGATCGTGCGGGCGCCGGGTCCCATGAAGCACGGCTCGACCGTCATCGCCTTCGTCGAGGACCCGGACGGCTACAAGATCGAGCTGATTCAGAAGGGCTAGCTGAACGCCGCTTCCGGCTGGCTTTCGCGCACGATGTCGATCAGGCGCAGCAGGATGTCCGGCTCCTGGGCGCCGGCCAGGGCGTAGGCTCCGTCGAGAATCAGGCAGGGCACGCCGTTGACGCCCAGGCGATGGGCGCGGGCATTGTCGTTGAGCACCCCGACGGCATCGGCATCCGAGGACAGATAGGTGAGCAACGGGGCGCGCTCCAGCCCGAACGCGGCGCCGATATCGGCCAGGACCTCCAGATTGCCGATGTCCATTCCCTGACAGAAATAGGCCTGGTAGAGGGCCTCGACCACCTCGGCCTCCCGGCCCGACGAGCCGGCATAGCGGATCAGCCGGTGGGAGTTCAGCGAATTGGGCATGCGGGTGATGGAGTCGAAGTCGAACTCGATGCCCTCGCTCTTGCCGGCGGCGGCCACGGCGGCGTGGACCCGCTGGACGCGGGCGGTGCCGCCGAACTTGCGGTCGAGATAGACCTTGCGGTCGATGCCCTCCGGCGGCAGGTCGGGATTGAGCAGGAAGGGGCGCCAGATGATCCGGACCCGGTTTTCCGGACGCATGGCCAGGGCGCGCTCCAGCCGGCGCTTGCCCACATAGCACCACGGGCAGACGGTATCGAAGACGTACTCGATTCTCACCGCTTTCGCCTCAATCCAGCTTGGCCTGCACCCGGGCCAGCAGCGAGTCCAGCGTATCGGTAGTCTTGGCGTCGGTGCAAGCCACCTGAACCCAGACCTTGACCGGCTGATAGACCTCGCGCACCGCGAAATCGGTATAGGCCAGCACGCCGGCGATGCGATGCATCACCACCTCGGCCTCCACGGTGGGGGTGTCGGGCAGCACCACGCAGAACTGGTTCTTGGCGTAGAGCGCGGTCAGATCCTCGGCCCGCAGCAGGCCGGTGATCCACTGGCCCAGCTGTTGGGCCAGATGCTCGGCGGCGTCGTCGCCGAAATGGCTGCGCACCCCCTCGATATTGGGAATGTAGAAGAACACCACGGCCAGGTGGCGGTCATGGGTCTTGGCGATTTCCAGCCGTTCGCCCAGATAGGAATCGAGATAGGCCCGGCTGTAGACCCCGGTCAGCGGGTCGCGGGTCCGTTCGGTCAGGCTTTCGTACAGGGCGGCGCGGATGGACCAGCGCAATTGCTGGCGGCGCACCATGCTGAGCACCGAAGCCCGCAGGATTCCGGAATCCAAAGGCCGCGGCAGCACCCGGCTGGCGCCCCGGCGGTAGATCTCGGCCGCCGCGACGCCCTTGTCCACCACCACCACCATGGGCAGGTTGAACAGACGCGGATTGTTGCGGACCTGGGAGGCGAAGGCGAGATAGCCCTCGATCTCGCTGTCGGTGGTGACCACGGCGGCGTCGAAATTGCGGTGCTCCAGCAGGCTTTCGGCGTCGTAGAGATTGGCGCTGCTGATCACCTCGGCCGAGGCGCCGAGGATGGCGCCCACCCCGTCGCGGTCATGGCCGACCACCAGGATGCAGGGCCGGGTTCCGTCCTGCACCGTGGCCCTTTCGCGGGCGGTCACCCCGAACGCCTGGGCGGCACAGGCGCGGTGGCGCAGCTCGGCGTGCATGGTGGCGAGGCGGACCAGGGGACGCAGGCGCGACAGCAGTTCCACGTCGTCATCCTGCATGGAGATGGTGTCGTCCAGACCGGCGGCATAGGCCTTCTCCGCCGAGTCCGGCGTCACCTTGTCCACCAGCAGCACCATGGGAATGTCGGCCAGCAGGGCTTCATGCTTGAGAAAGGCGCCAAGGCCGATCGGATCCTCGCCCGCGTCGCCCACCAGGATCAGGTCCGGGTGTTCGTCGCGCGCCAATTGCAGCACTTGCTCGCGGCTGGCCGCATGCATGGCGTGATAGCCGTTGTGCGACAGACGCGCCAAGACCGCTTCGGCGGCCCCCGTATCGGCATGGGCTACGATGACGTTGGCCAGACGGATCATGGGGATTGAACCTTCGATTGCAGAATCATGCCCCAGCATAATACGGATCGCCGTCCGCCATAAGGGGGTATGACCTCGGTGTCGCGAGGACGGCGAAAGGATTGGCTTGACTCGCCGGCGAGGGGGAACGATCTCAATCTGGACGCATAGGGCAGGGGGACGACATGATGGCAGCCGACCGGACCTGGACGTCCAGCCAGGGCGTCGCCATGCCGCCGATCATCTATGGCACCGCCTGGAAGAAGGAGCGGACCGCCGGTCTGGTCGAACTGGCCCTTGCCCAGGGGTTCCGCGGCATCGACACCGCCTGCCAGCCCAGGCATTACGACGAGGCCGGGGTGGGGGCGGGGCTGGCCGCCGCCCTGGCCAAGGGCTTGCGCCGCGACGAGGTCTACCTCCAGACCAAGTTCACGCCCTTGGGCGGCCACGACCCCCAGCGCATTCCCTACGACCCCTCGGCGCCCCCCGGCGTCCAGGTGACGCAATCCTTCGAACGCTCGCGGATGAACCTTGGGGTGGACGTCCTGGACGGGCTGGTGCTGCATTCCCCCTTGCCCGATCCCGCCCAGTTCCGCGAGGTCTGGGCCGCCATGGAGGCCATCTTCGATTCCGGCGGCGCGCGGCAGCTGGGGATCAGCAATTGCTACGATCCCGAGGTTTTCCGCCACCTCTGCGAGACCTCCCGCGTCAAGCCGGCCATCGTGCAGAACCGCTTCTACGCCGCCACCGGCTTCGACCGCATCCTGCGGGATTATTGCCGCCGGCACGGTATCCTCTACCAGAGCTTCTGGACGCTGACCGCCAACCCCGACATCCTGGCCCACGACACGGTCCGGGCCCTGGCGGCCAGGCACCGCCGCACCACCGCCCAGATCTTCTTCCGCTTCCTCGGCCAGAGCGCCATCATCCCGCTCACCGGCACGTCCTCGGCCGACCACATGCGGGAAGACCTCCAGATCATGGATTTCGCGCTGGCTGAGGAGGAGTGCGACGCGGTGAGGGCCTTGCTCGGCTGATTCGTCCCCGCGCCCCGTGCCCGCCGGCATCTTGCTCTTCGCAAAGGTTGCCGCTGTCAACAGAAGGGCTGATACGGTAGTGTCACCGCGCGAATTGTAGCGTTTTGCCGAGCGAGAGGACCCATTGGTGCGACAGAAGACGGCCCTGATTACGGGCATTACCGGACAGGACGGTGCGTATCTGGCCGAATTGCTGCTTGAAAAAGGCTATGTGGTCCACGGCATCAAGCGCCGGTCCTCGTCCTTCAACACCGGGCGAATCGATCACCTCTATCAGGACCCCCACCAGGATGACGGGCGCTTCCGTCTTCATTACGGCGATCTGACCGATTCCACCAACCTGATCCGGATCATCCAGCAGGTTCAGCCCGACGAGATCTACAACCTGGCGGCCCAGAGTCACGTCCAGGTCAGCTTCGAGACGCCGGAATACACCGCCAATGCCGATGGGCTGGGCCCGCTGCGCATCCTGGAGGCTATCCGCATCCTCGGCATGGAGGAGCGGGTGCGCTTCTACCAGGCCTCCACCTCCGAGTTGTACGGCGGCATCGGCGCCGAGCCCCAGGACGAGGACACTCCCTTCTGTCCCCGCAGCCCCTATGCCGCCGCCAAGCTGTATGCCTACTGGATCTGCGTGAATTATCGCGAGGCCTATGGATTGCACGCCTCGAACGGCATCCTGTTCAACCATGAGAGCCCGATCCGCGGCGAAACCTTCGTCACCCGCAAGATCACGCGGGCGGTAGCCGCCATCCATCTCGGCCGACCGGAGCGGTTGTACCTGGGCAACCTGGACGCGCGCCGCGACTGGGGCCACGCCCGCGACTATGTTCGCGGCATGTGGCTGATGCTGCAGCAGCCCCGGGCGGATGATTACGTGCTGGCCACCGGCGAGGTCCACAGCGTGCGGGAGTTTGTTGAACTGGCTTTCGCCCGTGTGGGGCGCGGCATCGACTGGACGGGCTCGGGGATGGGGGAGAAGGGGCTGGACCGGGCCACCGGACAGGTGCTCGTCGAGATCGACCCCCGCTATTTCCGCCCCACCGAGGTCGACTACCTGCAGGGCAACCCGGCCAAGGCCCGCCGGGTGCTGGGCTGGACCCACGAGTGTTCGTTCGAGACCCTGGTGAGTGAAATGGTCGATGCCGACCTGGAAGAAGCGGCGGGAAGGATGGGCGGTCGTGGCTGATACGAGCTATTCCCTCGCCGGCAAACGGGTGTTCGTCGCCGGTCATGGTGGCATGGCCGGCGGAGCCATCGTCCGCCGTCTGGCGTCCGAGAATTGCGAGATCCTGACGGTCGGCCGCCGGCATCTGGACCTGCGCCGGCAGTCCGAGGTGGAAGCGTGGATGGACCGCCATCGCCCCCAGGCGGTCTTCGTGGCCGCCGCCACGGTGGGCGGCATCATCGCCAATTCCACCCGGCCGGCCGAGTTCCTTTACGATAACCTGGCCATCGAGACCAATCTGATCCATGCCGCCTATGGCTGCGGAGTGGAAAAGCTGATGTTTCTCGGCTCGTCCTGCATCTATCCGCGCATGGCGCCCCAGCCCATGACCGAGGAGGCGCTGCTCACGGGGCCGCTGGAGCCCACCAACGAGTGGTATGCCGTCGCCAAGATTGCCGGCATCAAGATGTGCCAGGCCTATCGCCGCCAGTACGGCTGCGACTTCATCTCGGCCATGCCCACCAACCTTTACGGCCTGGGCGACCGCTACGATGTCGTCCAGGGTCACGTGGCGGCCGCCCTGATCATGAAGATTCACGCCGCCAAGATGGCCCAGGCCCCCACGGTGGAACTGTTCGGCACCGGATCGCCCCTGCGGGAGTTCCTGTTTTCCGAGGACCTGGCCGATGGAGTGGTGTTCCTGATGAAGCACTATTCCGGCGAGGCTCACGTGAACCTGGGAACCGGACGCGAGATTTCCATCGCCGCCCTTGCCGAGATGATCGCCAAGACTATCGACTACCGGGGACGCTTCGTCTATGACACCAGCAAGCCGGACGGGGTGCCGCGCAAGCTCCTGGACGTCTCCCGCATGACCGCCATGGGCTGGACCGCGAGGACCGATATGGCCGAAGGGCTGCGCGAGGCCTATGCCTGGTACCTGGAGAACGTGGCCGGCGGCGCCTGAGGCCCCAGCCCCTCGCCAATCGCGATAACCGGGCTGAATACGGCGTGGCGCGCCAACCAGAGCTGTGGGAGGAGTACGAGGGCGTGGCCAAGCAGCCGAAATCCGTGGACGATCTGATGTCCGCCCGGTTCGAGACCATCCTGGTCGATGAATCCCAGGGAGTGAGGCTCCTGATTCCCGCCCTCGGCCTGTGCGCCGTCGGCCGCGATGCCGGAGCCGCGCTGGATGAATTGCGGCGCCGCAAGCGCGAATACTTCGAGACCATGATGGCCGCGGGCCGCGCCGATGCCATTCCCGCCCCGGCCGGGGGCGACGGGTGGCTCATGGCCCGGCCCCTGGCCCTGTTCGCGGCCAAGTCCGCCATCGCCGCCCTTGCCCTGGTGGTGGCCGTCTACTCCTCGCTGACCGTGGCTCAGAGCCGGCTGCGCCCGCTGGAGCGTGAACTGCGTCTGGCCGGCCAGGCTTTCTTCAAGGGCGTGGACGAAGGGGTGAGCGGCGTCGCCGATCCCCAGACCGAGAGCCAGAAGAAGACGGCGGCCAAGATCGAGGATGCGCTGACCCGGATGATCGCCACCATTGCCCGCGCCCAGGCCGTCGCGGTCCAGTCGGAAGCCGCCGCCAAGCCAGGGACGGCACGATGATGGGCCGCACTGCCATGTCCGACCGTTCCGGCTCGCGGGGGCGGGCCTGCGCGTCCCGGCGCAAGACGGAGATCCGCGACCACGCGGAACAGCACGCGGCGACCCGCGCCCAATGGGTGGATAAGGCCGAATATTTCCATGCGTCGGACCTGGCCTATCTCCGTTTCCTGATCCCGCCGGGAAAGCGGGTGCTCGATGTCGGTTGCGGCACCGGCGACCTGTTGGCGGCCCTCGAGCCCTCGGAAGGCGTGGGCATCGACCTCAGCCCGGCCATGGTGGAGCAGGCGCGGCAACGCCATCCCGGACTGGAATTCATCGTCGGCGACGCGGAGGACCCGGCCACCCTGGGTGAGCTTCAGGGCCGGGGCTTCGACTTCATCGTGCTTTCCGACACCATCGGGGCGCTGGAGGACTGCCAGTCCACCCTGGAAAGCCTGGCCGGGTTGTGCGACCGCGACACGCGGCTGGTGATCGCCTACCACTCCCAGGTCTGGGGGCCGCTGTTGCGCCTGATGGCGCGGCTCAGACTGAAGATGCCCCAGGTGATCCAGAACGAGCTGAATCCCGACGACATCAACCATCTGCTCGGCCTGGCCGGATTCGACGTGGTGAAGCAGGAGCGCCGCATGTTGATTCCGGCCCGCCTGGGTGGCCTGGGACCGTTCCTCAATTCCTGCCTGGACATGTTGCCCGGCCTTTCCGCCCTGTGCCTGCGCAACTACACGGTGGGGCGCGCGCTGGGCCCGGCGGCGCATCCTCCCCTGTCGGTCAGCGTGATCATCCCCTGCCGCAACGAGGCGGGAAACATCGAAGCCGCCATCCAGCGCCTGCCTCGCTTCGGCCGTGAGCTGGAGGTGATCTTCGTGGAAGGGCACAGCCGCGACGGCACCTGGGAGGAGATTCAGCGGGTGGCGGCCGCCCATGGTGACCGGCTCCCCATCCGCTACGCCCGCCAGGACGGCGTGGGCAAGGGAGACGCCGTGCGCAAGGGCTTCGACATGGCGACGGGCGAGGTGCTGATGATCCTCGACGCCGACCTTACGGTGCCGCCCGAGGACCTGCCCAAGTTCTACGACGCCCTGGTCTCGGGGCGGGGCAATTTCATCAACGGCACCCGGCTGGTCTATCCCATGGAGGATCAGGCCATGCGCTTCCTCAATCATCTGGCCAACCGCGCTTTCGCCCGCATCTTCTCGTGGCTGCTCAACCAACGCATCAGCGACACCCTGTGCGGCACCAAGGTACTTCTGAAAAGCCATTACGACCGCATCGTGGCGGGACGGGCCTATTTCGGAGAGTTCGACCCCTTCGGCGATTTCGACCTGATTTTCGGCGCCAGCCGGGCCAACCTGCGCATCATCGACATCCCGGTGCGCTACGACGCCCGCACCTATGGCGAGACCCAGATCTCACGCTTCCGCCACGGATTGCTGCTGCTGCGCATGGTGATCTTCGCCTTCCGCAAGCTGAAGCTGGTCTAGGCATGACCGCGGCCGAACGGGCTATCGACCGCCATCGCCGGGCCTGGTCCCGCAAGCCCGGGGTCCGGCACGTCTATGCCGATTACCATCGCCACATCCTGAAGGCGTGCAAGCCGGGCAGCATCGTCGAGATCGGCTGCGGCAGCGGTCATCTGGGCGGCTCGGCGCCCGGAATCATCGCCATGGACATCGAGCCCGGCCCCGACGTGGCGGTGGTGGCCGATGCCCACCAGCTGCCGCTCGCCGATGGAGCGGTGGACAATCTCGTGATGCTTGACGTGCTGCACCATCTGGCGCACCCCCGTCGCTTTCTGGCCGAGGCGGCACGGGTGCTGAAGCCGGGAGGGCGGCTGGTGCTGATCGAGCCGGCCATGACGCCTGGGTCCCGGCTGATGTTCGGCCTGTTCCACCATGAACCCTTCGACCTGGGTATGGATCCCCTGGGCGACGCCCCGGTCTGCGGTCCCGATTCCGAGGATGCCAACATGGCGGTGCCGCACCTGTTGTTCAAGACGGCGCCAGAGCGCCTCGAGGCCACGGTTCCCGGCCTGCGCCTCCAGACCACCCGGTTTCTCAGCCTGTGGGCCTATCCGCTGTCGGGAGGGTTCCAGACCTGGTCGCTGCTGCCCGGCTGGCTGGCCCGGCCGCTGCTGCGCCTGGAAGACCTCCTCATGCCCTGGCTGGGGCCGCTTGCCGCCTTTCGCCTGTTCATCGTCTGCGAGCGGACATGATCATTTCCACCGCCACCAAGATCGCCCTTGCCCGCTGGGTCAGCCGGGTGGTGCTGGCCGCGCGCGCGGCCGGCGGGGCCGGTAGCGAAACAATCGTCAGCCGGGGCGGCCTCCGCTGGTCCCTCGACCTCGCCGAGGGTATCGATTTCGCCATCTGGCTGCTGGGCGCCTTCGAGCCGGCCACCCAACGGGCTTATGGCGGCCTGCTGCCGTCGGGCGGCGTCGCCATCGACATCGGCGCCAATATCGGCGCCCACACGCTTCCCCTGGCCAGGGCCGCGGGGCCGGGCGGCAAGGTGCTGGCGGTGGAGCCGACGGCCATGGCCTATGACAAGCTGCGCCGCAATCTTGCCCTCAATCCCGCCCTGGCCGGGCGGGTCACCGCGGTGCAGGCCATGCTGGGAACCGGCGACACGGACGAAGTGCCGCCCGGCATTTTCGCCAGCTGGCCGCTCGAACCGCCGGCCGGGGGCCATCCCCGCCACCTGGGCGTGCGGGTGTCCACGGCGGGCGCGCGGGCCGTCAGCCTCGACGCCCTGGTGGCGGAACAGGAGCTGGAGCGGATCGACGTCATCAAGCTGGACGTGGACGGCTACGAATTCGAGGTGCTGCAGGGCGCCCGGGCCAGTCTAGCCCGCTTTCGCCCCACCATCGTCTTCGAATTGGCGCCTTACACCTTGGCGGAGCGGGGCGTGGAGCCCGAGGCCCCCATCGAGCTGCTGCGCGGGCTGGGCTATCGCTTCGCGGGGCTGGACGGAAGGCTTTGTGGCCGCGACGGGCTGAAGGTTCCCCCCGTTCCAGCCGGCAGCAGCGTCAACTTGCTGGCGCTGCCTTGACCGACGGAGCCTCGCCCGGCACCGGGAACGGCAGCTGGGGCGGCATGGCGGCCCGGTAATAGGGCCAGCAACGGCCGTCTTGGTAATACTCGACGGGCAGAACAGGCGCCCAGGCCAGTTGGCCCTCGCAGAAATGGGCCGCATCGAGATGGGGCGTCACGTAGGCCGTGCCTCCGAAGCGGGCATGGGAATCCGACGCCGCCACCCCCACCGTCAGAGCCACGGCCAGACCGCAGACCGCCAGGGCCGGCCGGCGCTCCCCGTCCTCCAGGTGCCGCCAGCCGGCCGCCACCGCCAGCAGGGCCGTCGGCACCACGAAGATCTCGTACCAGGGCGGCAGGCCGCGCAGGCGGAACAGCACCTCCTCGGCCACGGCCACCGACACCACGGCGGCAACCGCCAGGGCCTGGCGCCGCCGGCCCCTGGCCGTCAGCCACACCGTGAGGGCGCCCGCCAGCAGATAGGGCAATATCCGGGGGAGATTCCACTGTCCGGGCGCCAGGGCCAGGCCGGCCACCGTGCCGACCTGATCGGCCACGGCCCCCAGGAGCCGGCCATAGCCGCGGGCATTCTCGAAATTGCCGTCGTGGACGGTGGAATAGACCTTAAGCGCATCGAGAAAGGCCACCGCCGATCCCAGGTTGCTCAGGTCGCGGTGAAACAGGGAGAACAGCCAACCGCCGGCGAGACCGGCGGCCAGGGAGACGAAGGCCGTCACCAGTCCGTCTACCCCCAGACGGTGGCGGACGACGTAGGCCACCACGGCCAGCGCCACGTAGGCGCCCAGGGCCCAGGTATAAGCGGGAATGCCGCTGCTGCCCATCCGCTTCTCCGCGCCGATCCAGGCGTCGGTGGCCACTGGCAGGGCCAGCAGAACCCCAAGCGCCACCATCAGCACCAGGAGGGAGGGGGAAAGCCGTCGCATGCCGGGCGACGGCCCCTCGATCGTCAGGGCCACCACCGGCAACATGACCAGAGGAATGATCGCCTGCAGCTTGCACAGAACGGCGATCTCGGAAAAGGCGGCGGCGGCGGCCAGCCACAGCCCGGCGCGCGGCAAGGGACGACCGGCGGTGCACAGCAGGCAGGCCAGCGCCGACAGGCAAGCCAGGGCCGAGACCGCTTCGGGACGTAGTGCTATGGCGTGATAGCTGATGCCGTCGCTGGCGGCGATCACCAGGGCCAGCAGCGATGCCAGCACCAAATCGCCACTGAGCCGGCGCGCCCAGGCGACGAATCCGGCCACCACGGCCAGCGCCAGGACGATGGACAGGACCCGGCCGGCGAAGATGGTTCGCGCGAAAGCTTGAATCATGTGTCCCGGCTCTCCCCCCAGATCGGCCAGGCGGGCGGGAACGCCCGTCGCCAGATGGGCCAGCTTCAGCCACCACGAGAGCACCAGGGAATAGCCATACTGGGGATGGTCGAAAAAGCGCTGGGCCTTCCCGGCATTGAGCAGCAGGGCGTTGTAGGCGTAGTGGACGTCGCAGTCCCAGACCTGGGTGAAAGGCCGATGGATGCCGACGGCCAGAGCGAGTGAAACGACGAGGCCGGCGGCCATGGCCCACAATGCCGCGGAAACGGCCAGGGAAAATCGGTTCGTTTTCATTCCCGCCTTTGCCTCGTCACGGGAGCTGCAATCCATCCGGGCTCCCACATGTTCCGGTCTTGCCACCGGTACTCTACACAGGTCGCCGCAAGGCAACATGTCAAAGACTCTATCCCTGACGGTATTCTGGCCGGCATCGACCCCAACGCGGAGGCCTCGGTGTCTGCCGCATTTTGCACAAAAAAAATTTCAATAAGGTGCTGGCGGAAGGGGAGGGATTCGAACCCCCGGACCCCTTGCGAGGCCTGCGGTTTTCAAGACCGCTGCAATAGACCGCTCTGCCACCCTTCCGCTGCTGGTTTGATATCGTCCCCATGGCCCAAGCGCAAGGGGGGACGAAAGGCGGTGACATCGAGGCGGGACGGCGGCAACATGCCGTCCCATGTTCCTGCTGTCCAAACTCGTCGGTTTCGTCACAGATCCCGCCACCATCGTCCTGCTGCTGCTGCTGGCCGGCTGGTTGCTGACCCTGTCGCGGCGCTGGCTGCGGGCGGGGCGGGTGGTTCTCGGCGTCACGCTGCTGACGGTGACCGTTCTGTCGGTGGTCCCGGTGGACCGGTGGATCCTGGCCAGGATGGAGGATCGGTTCAAGGCGCCCGATTCCCTGCCGGACAAGGTGGACGGCATCATCGTGCTGGGCGGGGCGATCGCTTCGGATTTGAGCGCGGCGCGGGGGCAGGTGTCCATCGGCAGCGCCGTGACCCGCCTGACCGCGCTGATTCCCCTGGCGCGGCGCTACCCCGAGGCCCGGCTGGTGTTCAGCGGCGGCTCGGGCAGTCCCTTCAGCCAGGAGCATCGGGAAGCGGATTACGCCCGCATCTTCTACCGCGATATCGGCTTCGATGCGGATCGCATCATCTACGAGCGGGACGCGCGCAACACCCGCGAGAACGCCACGCTGTCCAAGGACCTGATACGGCCCAGGCCGGGCGAGACCTGGCTGCTGATCACCTCGGCCGGGCACATGCCGCGCGCCGTGGGCTGTTTCCGCGCCGTGGACTGGCCGGTAATCCCCATTCCCGTCGATTATTACACCTCCGGGCAATCCCTGCCCTGGTGGACGGAATTGCGCTTCAGCCCCGGCAAGGGGATTTCCGGCCTGGGACCCTTGATTCACGAGGGGCTGGGGTTGGTGATGTACCGCCTGCTGGGCTGGACCGACGCGCTGCTGCCCAAGCCTTGAGATTGCAGTCCTCGGCCAAAGTGTGGCACAACACCCGGATGCTTACCAGATTTGGGGTTAGGCGCATGGCTTGGGCGACGAAATCTTGGATGATGGCCGGATTGGCCGTGGCGTCCCTGGCGCTGGGTGGCTGCGCCGCTTCCGCCGAGGAGCCGGCCGCGCCGGCCGAGACCCAGGTGGCGGTGGCCGATGCCGGCTTCACCGGCTTCCTGGCCGGGGTGCGGGCCGAGGCCCTGGAAAAGGGCATCAGGCCCCAGACCCTGGACCTCGCCCTGTCCAACGTCACCCATATCGACCGGGTGATCGAGCTGGACCGCAAGCAGCCGGAATTCACCCTCTCCTTCAACGAGTATCTGGGCCGCATCGTCACGCCGGCCCGGGTGGAGGAGGGGCGCAGGAAGCTGGCCGAGAACAAGGCGCTGCTCACCGAGATCGAGCGCCGCTACGGCGTGCAGCCGCGCTTCGTGGTGGCGCTGTGGGGCATCGAGACCAATTTCGGCAAGAACACCGGCGGCATGTCGGTGGTGTCGTCGCTGGCGACCCTGGCCTATGACGGGCGGCGCTCCAAGTATTTCCGCACCGAGCTGATGAATGCGCTGACCATCCTCGACCAGGGGCACATTCTGCCCGCCAACATGATCGGCTCGTGGGCCGGGGCCATGGGGCAATGCCAGTTCATGCCGTCCACCTTCCTGAAATTCGCCGTGGACTGGGACGGCGACGGCAAGCGCAACATCTGGACCAACCGCTCCGACGCCCTGGCCTCGGCCGCCAATTACCTGTCGTCGGAAGGCTGGAAGGGCGACCAGACCTGGGGCCGCGCCGTCAGGCTGCCCGCCGATTTCCCGCGGAATCTGCTGGGCGCCGACACCCGCAAGAGCGTCAGGGAATGGGCGGCTCTCGGGGTGAAGGGAAGCGACGGCAAGCCGCTGCCCGCCCGCGACATCACCGCCTCCATCGTCCTGGCGGAAGGCGGCAAGGGGCCAGCCTTCCTGGTCTACGACAATTTCCGCACCATCATGAAGTGGAACCGCTCCACCTTCTTCGCCCTGGCGGCGGGGCATCTTGCGGACCGCATCGGTGGCAAGTAGACTACCACATCTTTGGCCGAGGCAGCGGGGAGGGGACTAGATGTCGCGGAAGACGCGCTTGGCGGCATTGCTGCTGTCCGGAACCCTGCTCTCGGGCTGCGCCGAGATGAACCTGTTCGGCCACATGGCCAAGTCGGTGGGCGGCGACACCCCGCCGCCGCCCTCGGCCTCGGCCGCCACCAACTACAAGGTGGGCAAGCCCTATCAGGTGGCGGGCGTCTGGTACTATCCCCAGGAAGACTTCGCCTATGACGAGACGGGCATCGCCTCGTGGTACGGCCCCAATTTCCACGCCAAGCTGACCGCCAACGGCGAGGTGTTCGACCAGAACGCCGTCACCGCCGCCCACAAGACGCTGCAGATGCCGTCCATCGCCCGGGTGACCAACCTGGAGAACGGCCGATCGATCATCGTGCGCATCAACGACCGCGGCCCCTTCGTCAACGGCCGGATCATCGACCTGTCCCGGCGATCGGCCCAGTTGCTGGGGATCGAGGGCAAGGGCACCGCCAAGGTCCGCGTCCAGGTCCTGCCCGAGGAAAGCCGGGTGCTGGCCGGCAAGCTGAAGCCCGACACCACCGGCAACGAGCCCAAGGTGGCGAGCGCCGCGCCGCGCGGCTCGGTGCAGGCGGAATCCCTGCCGCCGCCGCCCGGCGTCAGGAACGGCGACAACGGCCAGGTGGTGGTGGCTTCGTCGGCCCAGCCCCAGCAGCGCGGCATGACGCCCGAGGCGGTGGAACGCGAGATCGCCACCCAGGAGGTGAAATCGGTGCCGGTGCGCCCCACCTCCATCTATGTCCAGGCCGGCTCCTACGGCCGCCACGACAACGCCAACCGCATGGTGGCCCGCCTGTCCAAGGTGGGCAAGGCCCAGCTGCAGCAGGTCCAGCTTCAGGGCAAGACCCTGTTCCGTGTCCGCCTGGGGCCGGTGGCCAATGTGGAGGAGGCCGACCGCATCCTCGATTCCGTGGTCGCCGCGGGGGCGCAGGACGCCCGCGTGGTCGTCGATTAACAACGAAAAGGCCGATGTGATGCTCGCTTTGTTCCGCCGTTCGCTGGTCGCGGCCCTGTTGCTGCCGGCCCTGTCGCTTCCGGTCGCGTCGCGGTCGGCCGGGGCCCAGTCCATCGAGACCGCCGCCAAGCAGGCCATCATCGTCGATCACGCCAGCGGCCAGGTGCTGATGGAGAAGAACGCCGACGAGCTGATGGTGCCCAGCTCCATGAGCAAGCTGATGACCGTCTACATGGTCTTCGACAAGCTGAAGAGCGGGGCGTGGAAGCCCAGCGACCGCCTGCCGGTCAGCGAAACCGCCTGGAAGCGCCACTACAAGTCGGAAGGCTCGCTGATGTTCCTGCCGGTCAACTCCACGGCCACCGTCGAGGAATTGCTGAAGGGCGTGGTGATCCAGTCGGGCAACGACGCCTGTTCGGTGCTGGCCGAGGCCTATTCCGGCACCGAGGAGGCCTTCGCCGAGGAGGAGACCCGCAAGTCCCGCGAGATCGGCCTGACCCGCAGCACCTTCAAGAACGCCAGCGGCTGGCCCGAGCCCGGACACCTGATGACGGCCCGCGACCTGTCGGTGCTGTCGCGCCGCCTGATCGCCGATTTCCCCGAATATTATCCGCTGTTCAGTCAGATGGAATTCGTGTTCAACGGCATCAAGCAGGGCAACCGCAACCCGCTGCTCTACAACACGCCGGGCGCCGACGGGCTGAAGACCGGGCATACCGTCGCCGCCGGCTACGGCCTGGCCGCGTCCATCAAGCGGGGCAACCGCCGCATCATCATGGTGCTGAACGGCATGAGCTCCATGAAGGAGCGGGCCGAGGAATCGCGCCGCCTGACCGAATGGGCCTTCCGCGAGTGGGAAACCTATGCCCTGTTCAAGGCCGGCGACGAGGTGATTCCCGACGCCGAGGTCTGGCTGGGCCAGGCCGAGACCGTGCCCCTGCTGGCCAAGGGCAATCTGGAGGTCACCATGCAGCGGCGCAACCGCGCCGACATGAAGGTCACCACCATCTACAACGGCCCCATCGCCGCGCCCATCAAGGCCGGGCAGGAGGTGGGCAAGATCGTGGTCACCGCTCCGGGCATGGCGCCGGTGGAGCTGCCCATGGTGGCCGGAGCCGACGTGGAGAAGCTGGGCTTCGCCGGCCGCATGTCCACCGCCTTCAAGCGCATCATCTTCGGCAAGAAGGGATAGCCATCATGGAGACGGCCCGCGGACGCTTCATCACCTTGGAGGGGGGCGAGGGAGCGGGCAAGTCCACCCAGCTCCGCCTGCTGGCCGAGTCCTTGCGCGACGAAGGCCTGATGGTGGTCACCACCCGCGAGCCCGGCGGTTCGAGCGGCGCCGAGGCCATCCGCGCCCTGCTGGTCGAAGGCGACACCAACCGCTGGGACGGGGTGACCGAGGCGCTGCTCCATTTCGCCGCGCGGCGCGACCATCTGGTCAAGACCGTGTGGCCGGCGCTGGAACGCGGCGCCTGGGTGATCTCGGACCGCTTCGCCGATTCCACCCTGGCCTATCAGGGCTTCGGCCATGGCCTTGATCCGGACGTCATCGCCAGCCTCTACCGTGTCGCCGTGGGCCATTTCGCCCCCGACCTCACCCTGGTGCTCGACCTGCCGGTGGAGAAGGGGCTGGAGCGGGCCGGAACGCGGGGCGGGGCCGAGGACCGCTACGAGCGCATGGGTCTGGGCTTCCACCAGCGCCTGCGCCAGGGTTTCCTGGGCATAGCCGCCTCCAACCCCATGCGCTGCGCCGTGATCGATGCCACCCGCTCACCCGACGCGGTTCACGGCGACATCATGGCGACGGTGCGGGCGAGGCTGCCGGTGCCATGAGCGGAGCCCTGTGCATGCGGGCGGGACGCCCGCGCTCCTGGGAAAAGCGCCATTTCGGAGCGCGGGCGTCCCGCCCGCATACCCCATGACCGAGTCCCCCCATCCGCGCGAGACCGCCGACCTGTTCGGCCACGGAACGGCCGAGACGGCGCTGCTGGACGCCTGGAACTCGGGACGTCTGGCCCATGCCTGGCTCTTGTGCGGCCCCAAGGGCATCGGCAAGGCGACGCTCGCCTACCGTTTCGCCCGCTTCGTGCTGGCCGGGGGCGGCGAGGGCGGCGGGCTGTTCGGCGACGCGCCCGATAACCTGGACATCCGTCCCGGCCATCCGGTGTTCCGCCGTATCGCCGCCCAGGGCCACGCTGATCTGCAAGCCGTGGAGCGCGGCTGGGCCGACGACAAGAAGAGCAAGCTGCGATCCGAGATCGTGGTCGAGGACGTGCGCGGCATCGGCCACTTCATGTCGCTGACCCCGGCCGAGGGCGGCTGGCGGGTGGTGATCATCGATTCCGCCGACGAAATGAACCGCAACGCCGCCAACGCGGTGCTCAAGGTTCTGGAAGAGCCGCCGCGCAACGCCTTGATGTTGCTGGTATCCCATTCTCCAGGCCGCCTGCTGCCCACCATCCGCTCGCGCTGTCGCCGTTTGATGCTTCAGCCGCTGGGTGAAGACGTGGTGGCCGATTTGCTGACCCGCCAGCGGCCGGAATTGGGCCCCACCGAAGTCGCCGCCCTAGCCAGGCTGGGGGAGGGCAGCATCGGCAAGGCCCTGGCCCTGGCCGACGAAGGCGGGCTTGACCTCTACCGCGAGCTGCTGGAGCTGCTGAACGGCCTGCCGCGTCTGGACGTTCCCGCGCTCCATGTCTTCGGCGACAAGGTGGCGCGGCCCGAGAACGACGGATCGTTCCGTACCGTCACCGAACTGCTGGGCTGGTGGCTGGCCCGCCTGATCCGCGCCGGCGGACGCAAAGGCGCCGGTATGGCCGAGGTGGTGGCGGGCGAGAGTGCCCTGATGGAGCGCCTGTTGGCGGCGGCCAGCCTTGAACATTGGCTGGAGGTGTGGGAAAAGATCACCACCCTGTTCGCCCGCACCGAAGCGGTCCATCTCGACCGCAAGCAGGCCGTCCTCGGCGCCTTCATGGCGGTCGAGCGCCTCGCCCGCCAGGGTTCACGATAGCGGGCAACATCTTGATTTAGCGGAGCATTCCCATGACCGGGGCCGGGACCTTCTACGTCACCACGCCGATCTACTACGTCAACGACAAGCCCCATATCGGCCATGCCTACACCACGCTGGCCTGCGACGTGCTGGCGCGCTTCAAGCGCCTGGACGGCTTCGACGTCAAGTTCCTGACCGGTACCGACGAGCACGGCCAGAAGGTGGAGAAGTCGGCGGAAGCCTTCGGCATGACGCCTCAGGCCCTGGCCGACCAGAATTCGGCCAATTTCCGCGAACTGGCCCGCATCCTGGGCTGCACCAACGACGATTTCATCCGCACCACCGAGGAGCGCCACAAGGTGGCCTGCCAGGCGCTGTGGGACAGGCTGGTGGCCAAGGGCGACATCTATCTCGGCGCCTACGAGGGCTGGTACTCGGTGCGCGACGAGGCGTTCTACGCCGAGGACGAACTGGTCAAGGGGCCGGACGGGGCCAAGCTGGCGCCCACCGGCGCGCCGGTGGAATGGGTGAAGGAGCCCAGCTACTTCTTCCGCCTGTCGGCCTTCCAGGACCGCCTGCTCGAGTGGTACGAGGACAATCCCGATTGCGTGGCGCCCAATTCGCGCCGCAACGAGGTGATGAGCTTCGTGCGTGGCGGCCTCCAGGACCTCTCCGTCTCGCGCACCAGCTTCAAGTGGGGCGTTCCGGTGCCCGGCGACGATTCCCATATCATGTATGTCTGGCTGGACGCGCTGACCAACTACATCACGGCGCTGGGCTATCCCGACACCACGGGCGAGTACGCCAAGTATTGGCCCAGCGTCATCCACATGGTGGGCAAGGACATCGTCCGCTTCCACGCCGTCTACTGGCCGGCCTTCCTGATGGCCGCCGATCTGGCGCCGCCCCGCCGCGTCTTCGCCCATGGCTGGTGGACCAACGAGGGACAGAAGATCTCCAAGTCGCTGGGCAACGTCATCGACCCGCTGGAGCTGATCGAAACCTACGGCCTGGATCAGGTGCGCTATTTCCTGTTGCGCGAGGTGCCGTTCGGCAATGACGGCGATTTCTCCAAGCGTGCCATGATGGGCCGCATGAACAGCGAACTGGCCAATGATTACGGCAATCTGGTCCAGCGCTCGCTGTCCATGATCGGCAAGAATTGCGGCGGAGTGACGCCTGCCCACACGCCGGACACCGACGACGACAAGGCCATGCTGGGCGCGGCCTATGGCATGCTCGACAAGGTCCGCGACGCCATCGACCGCCAGATGTATCACGAGGCCATCGAGGCCATCTGGGTTGTCATCCGCGCCGGCAATGGCTATGTGGACAAGCAGGCGCCCTGGGCGCTGAAGAAGACCGATCCCGCCCGCATGGGCACGGTGCTGTGGGTGCTGGCCGAGACCATCCGCTCGGTGGCGCTGCTGACCCAGCCGTTCATGCCAACCGCTTCGGGGCGCATCCTCGACCAGCTGGCGGTGTCCGAGGCCGAGCGCGGCTTCGCCTTCTTCGGCCCCGACCATGCTCTGAAGGACGGGATCACCCTGCCGGCGCCCCAGGGCGTGTTCCCGCGCTATGTGGAAGAGGCTTCCGCCTGACATGCTGGTCGATTCGCATTGTCATCTGGATTTCCCCGACTTCGCCGACGATATCGACGGCGTGGTCGGCCGCGCCAAGGCCGCCGGAGTAGGGGTGCTGCTGACCATCGGCACCCACGTCACCCGCTATGAGCAGGTGGTCCGGGTGGCCGAGCGCTTCGACGACGTCTGGGCCAGCGTCGGCATCCACCCCCACGAGGCGGGGGTGGAGCCCTATGCCGATCTCGACACCCTGCTGCGTCTGGCCGAGCATCCCAAGGTGGTGGCGCTGGGCGAGACCGGCCTGGACTATTATTACGACAAAAGCCCGCGCGAGCGGCAGCGGGACTCGTTCCGTATCCATATCGAGGCCGCGCGCAGAACGGGTCTGCCGGTGATCGTCCATACCCGCGACGCCGACGACGATACCGGGGCGATCCTGGCCGAGGAGATGGGGAAGGGGGCCTTCACCGGGCTGGTCCATTGCTTCAGCTCCGGCCCGGACTTCGCTGAAAAGGCTGTGAAATTGGGCCTGTTCATCTCGGCGTCCGGTATCATGACCTTCAAGACCGCCGACATGCTGCGGGATACCCTGGCCGGGGTTCCGCTGGATCGTCTGCTGGTGGAGACCGACGCCCCCTATCTGGCGCCCATACCCTATCGCGGCAAGCGCAACGAACCGGCTTACGTGGCCCATACCGCCGCCCGGCTGGCCGAGGTCAAGGGCGTGACCATGGCCGAGCTGGAGGCCGCCACCACCGACAATTTCCACCGCCTGTTCACGAAAGTGGCGCGTCCATGAAGGTGACCGTCCTCGGCTGTGGCGGCGCCGCCGGCGTTCCGACCATCTCCGGGGGATGGGGCGCCTGTGATCCCACCAATCCGCGCAACCGCCGCCTGCGCTCCTCCATCCTGGTGGAGGAGGGGGAAACCCGCATCCTGGTGGACACCTCGCCCGATTTGCGCGACCAGCTGCTGGCGGCCGGAGTGCGCAGCGTCGATGCGGTGATCTACACCCACGACCATGCCGACCATCTGCACGGCATCGACGACCTGCGCGAAATCAACCGCGCTACCCGCCGCTGGCTGCCGGTCTGGGGCGATGAGGGAACACTGCGGACGGCGCGAAGCCGCTTTCCCTATGCCTTCGAACCGCTGGAGGACATGGGCGAATTCATCTACCGGCCGCTGCTGGAAGCCCACGAGATCTCCGGGCCGTTCCGCGTCGGCGGGATCGAGGTGATTCCCTTCGACCAGGACCACGGCTATTGCCGCACGCTCGGCCTGCGCTTCGGCGCCGTGGCCTACAGCACCGACGTGGTCGACCTGCCGGAAGAGTCCTTCGAGGCGCTGCAAGGCGTCGACACCTGGATCATCGGCTGCCTGGTGGATTATCCCCATCAGACCCACGCCCATGTGGCCAAGGCCCTGGAATGGATCGAGCGCGTCGCGCCACGCCGCGCCTACATCACCCATATGGGCTCGCGCCTGGATTACGAGGCGGTGCGCCGGGCCGTTCCGCCGCACGTGATCCCGGCCCATGACGGGCTGGTGATCGAGGTTTCCTGACCTGATATATTCGTCGTCATAATATACATTATGCGACAAATGGGCATGAGGATATGGAGGACGCCATGGCCGCCACCGACCGGATGATCCGCACCCTGAGCCTCTCCCTCGCCGCTGGCGCCACTCCCTCGGCCATCGCCGCGCTGAACCGCCCCGAGGGTCTGCTGGACTTGCGAAGCGATGAGTCCGGCCGTGCCGTCGTGGTCACCTACGATCTGCGCCACGTGACACTGGCGGCCCTGGCATCCAGGCTGGCAGCCAATGGCCTGGTCCTGTCCCAAGGCTGGCCCGCCCGCCTGCGCCGCCGCTGGCTGGCCTTCAAGGACGACAACCGACGGGATCAGGCCGCCATCGTCCATCGCTGCTGCAGCGCCCCTCCCGGCGAAGACTGAAACTCTTGCTGGTAATTTGACGCCTCATCACATACCATTGGCGCCATGACGACGCTTCAATCCATCACCGCCGCCATCGCTCCCAACGCCCGGCCCGAATGCCGGACAGCCTTCGCCAATGCCGATGGCCCGTTGGAGACCTACGGCATCACCACCGATCTGCGGCTTTGCCACTTCGTCGCCCAGATCCTGCACGAGACCAATGGTGGCACGGTGCTGGTGGAGAATCTCACCTACACCACCCAGGACCAGCTCCTGAAGATCTTCGGGGCCAACCACTCGGCCAAGATCACCGCCGACGAGGCCCCCGGCCTGCTGCGCAATCCCCAGGCCCTGGCCGAGCGGGTCTACGGCCTGGGCAATCCGGTGCTGTCCAAGCAATTGGGCAACACCCAGCCGGGCGACGGCTATCTTTTCCGCGGCCGTGGCGTCCTGCAGACCACCGGCCGCTACAACTACACCAAGGTGGCCCAGGAAACCGGCCTCGACTGCGTCAACAATCCCGACCTGATCATCCTTACCGAGAATCTGCTGTCGCCCGCCCTTTGCCACTGGCAGGCGGCCAACATCAATCCGCTGGCCGATGCCGACGACATCGTGGCCGTCACCAAGGCGGTCAACGGTGGCCTGAACGGCCTGGACGACCGCAAGGCCTGGTACGCCAAGGCCCGGGCCGCCGCCGGCGGTTCCCCCGGTCCCGCCGCTCCGGTTTCCGACCTTGCCCGCAGCCAGGCGGCGCTCAACAAGGCCGGAGCCGATCCCCGGCTGGTGGTGGACGGAAAGGACGGGCCGAACACCCGGCAGGCCATCAAGGCCTTCCAGGCGGCCCACGGATTGGTGGCGGACGGTGTCATCGGCCCCAAGACCATAGCCGCCCTCGCCCCCTTCATGGATTAGCCATCGGCAGGGTTTGCCCGGAGGCACCGCTCCGCCTATGCTGGCGGCGTCAGCCAATCCGAGGTCAGCCCCGCCCATGAGCATCGATCCACGTGCCCTGCAGCCCGCCCGCTTCATCCAGAGCGACGATCCCGCCATCGTCGCCTTCGCCCAAAAGGCCGCCCAGGGCGCTTCCAGCCGGTTGGACACCGCCATCCGGCTGTATTACGCGGTGCGCGACGGCGTCCTCTACGACCCCTATGTCCGCTTCAACGCGCCGGAGACCTATTCGGCGGCCGACGTGCTGGCCAAGGGCAGCGGCTTCTGCATCCCCAAGGCCGCGCTGCTGACCGCCTGCGCCCGCGCCGTGGGCATTCCCGCCCGTATCGGCTTCGCCGACGTGCGCAACCACCTGGCCACCCCCAAGCTGCTGGACAAGAACGGCAGCGACGTCTTCCGCTGGCACGCCTTCGCCGAGATCATGGCCGAGGACCAATGGGTCAAGGCCACACCGGCCTTCAATCTGGCGCTGTGCGAGAAGTTCGGCGTCCATCCCCTTGAATGGGATGGGAAAACCGATTCGGTCTTCCATCCCTTCGACAAGCAGGACCGCCGCCACATGGAATACGTGGCCCAGCATGGCAGCTTCTGGGACGTGCCGTTCGAGGAGATCACCGCCACCTACCGCCAGTATTGCCCGCTGATGATGGTGGACGATCCCTGGGGCACCGGCGCCGACTTCGCCGCCGAGGCCAAGTCCGGCCAATGAGCGAGAAACCCATCGACCGCCTGCTGGCCATCATGGCCCGGCTGCGTTCGCCGGAGGGCGGCTGCCCCTGGGACCTGGAGCAGAGCTTCGCCACCATCGCCCCCTACACCATCGAGGAAGCCTACGAGGTGGCCGAGGCCATCGAGCACGGCGACATGCCTCAGTTGAAGGACGAACTGGGCGATTTGCTGTTCCAGGTGGTGTTCTACGCCCAGATGGCCAAGGAAAGCGGCGATTTCGACTTCGACGCCATCGCGTCCTCCATCGCCGACAAGATGATCCGCCGCCATCCCCACGTCTTCGTCGAGAACGACGGCCGCGACAGCGCCGGTCAGGTGGAGGCCTGGGAGGAGACCAAGGCGCGCGAGCGCGCCGCCAAGGCCCTGGGCGGGGCCGAACCGGGGATTCTCGACGGGGTGGCCCGCACCCTGCCCCCCATGACCCGGGCCCTGAAGCTGCAGAGGCGCGCCGCCCGGGTGGGCTTCGACTGGGACCGGCCCGAGACCATCCTCGACAAGCTGGCCGAGGAAGCCCGTGAAATCGCCGAGGAAATCCGCGCGGACGCCCCCTTCGACCGGCTCGAGGACGAGATGGGCGACGTCCTGTTCGTCTGCGTCAACCTGGCCCGCAAGCTGGGCGTCGATCCCGAGCGCGCCCTGAAGCGGGCCAACACCAAGTTCGAGCGCCGTTTCCGCCACATCGAGACGGAATTGAAGGCGGCCGGGCGTTCGGCCGAGGCCGCCACCCTCGACGAGATGGAGGCGCTGTGGCAGGCTGCCAAGAGCTTGGAAAAGTCCGGAGGGCACGGTGGCGGGTGACTGGCTGAAGCGGATCGGCGTCCTGGCGGCTGTGCTGCTGCTGTCGTCGTGCTACATCCCCGACAAGTTCAGAAGCGAGCTGCGGCTGTCCAAGTACGGCGACTATTCGCTGACCTACAAGGGCGACCTGATGTTCGCCCCCATCCTGGACGATTACCGCAAGAACAAGGTCAAGCCCGAGGACGAGGCCGAGCGGCAGGAGAACATCCGCCGCGACCTCGCCCGCGACATCGCCTTCCGCAAGATCGAGGCCAAGGGCAAGGGCCGCTTCGCCGTGGAATACGAGCGGGTCGGCCGCCTGGGCAAGGTGCAGCTGACCTCGCTGATCCGCCGCGACGCCCGCCTGATCTCGCTGCGCTCCATGGAGAACGGCGCCATCGTCATCCGGGCCAACGCCATGAAGCCCTCGGACGCCCAGATCCTGGCCGAGTTGGGCCTCAACATGGAGGGCGAGTTCCGCGTCACCACCGACGGCAACGTGGTCAAGCACAACGCCACCCAGGTCAAGCCCTTCGGCACCGCCAAGGTCTATATCTGGAAGATCGAGAATCCGCTGTCCATCATGCCCGAACTGGTGATGATCCGCGACGTGGACCCCGCCCGCCCCCTTGCCCCCCGCCCCTCGGAGATCAACGAATAGCATGTGGAAGAACCGCACCGTCCTGGTCACCGGCGCCACCGCCGGCTTCGGCGCCGCCATCGCCCGGCGCTTCGCCGCCCATGGCGCCAATCTGGTGGTCTGCGGCCGCCGCGCCGAGCGGCTGGAGGCGCTGAAGGCCGAGCTGGGCGCCGCCGTGCCGGTCCATGCCGTCCCCCTGGACGTGCGCGACGGCGCCGCCGTTTCCGCCTTCGCCGCCGCCCTGCCCTGGCCGGTGGATGTGCTGGTCAACAACGCCGGGCTCGCCCTGGGGATGGAGCCCGCCCAGAACGCCGATCTCGACGACTGGGAGACCATGATCGACACCAACCTGAAGGGCCTGATGTACATGACCCGCGCCATTCTGCCCGGCATGGTGGAGCGCGACCGGGGCCATGTGATCAATCTGGGCTCGGTGGCCGGCACCTATCCATACGGCGGCGGCAACATGTACGGCGCCACCAAGGCGGCCGTCGCCCAGTTCTCGCTGAACCTCATCACCGATCTGGTCAAGACCCGGGTGCGGGTGACCAATATCGAGCCCGGCCTGTGCGGCGGCAGCGAATTCTCCCAGGTCCGCTTCCACGGCGATTCCGAGAAAGCCGCCAAGGTCTACGAGGGCACCCAGCCGCTGACCGCGGACGACATCGCCGAGGCGGTCTACTGGGCGGCGTCGCTTCCCGCCCACGTCAACATCAACCGCATCGAGATGATGCCGGTCTGCCAGGCCCCGGGCGGCCTGACGGTGCATCGGAGCCAATGAAACCGTCATGCTGAGCGGAGCGAAGCATCTTTCAGCGTGAGGCTGCCGCCACAGATGCCTGAAAGACCCTTCGCGATGCTCAGGGTGACAGCTTCCTGGATTTTTCCTCTGTGTCTCTGTGCCTCTGTGCCTCTGTGGTTCTCTCACCGGGTGCCGAATTCCCGACCGGCACCGATCAGCGCTCCCACGCCGATCTTCCAGGTATCCGAGAACATCTGGATCAGAGTGGTAACGTGGGGCGACAGGCCCAGGTCCGGGACCACGGCAAGGGTGACCGACGCCGCGCCGGAAGCCAGCGTGATCAATCCCACCAGAACCATGAAGCCAAGTTTGGGCATGGACGGAGTCCCCAACAAAAAATCCCTTCAGTGGCGAACCACTGAAGGGATCCTGTTCGAGAGACGGAAGGAAATGGAATAGGTAATCTTTGAAAAGATTACTCTACCCCCTCACCTCGGACGCCAGGCTGCGCTCCAGTTCGGCCATGCCGCCGGGCATGTCCACCTTGCCGCCGGCGACGCGCATGGCGGAGCCGAGCGCATGCAGGGTGCGGAACAGGTTGGGGGCGCGGGACTGCTCGCCCATCTGGCCGATGCGGACGATGGGCAGGCCGAAGGCGCCGGAGATTTCCACCTTGTGCACCTGGCTCATGATGTGGCGGACCTGATCGGCCGACACATGGGTGGGCAGTTCGATGCCCACCACCGAGTTGAGGCGCGAATCCTCCTCGATCAGCAGTTTGAGGCCCATGGCCTCGATGCCGTTCTGCAGCGCCTTGGAGCACTGGGCGTGACGGCGGAAGCGGCCCGGCAGGGTCTCCTCGCCGATCAGGCGCAGCGCCTCGTGCAGCGCCAGGATGCCCGACACCGGGGCGGTGTAGTGGTAGGAGTGGTTGTGCCAGAACTGATGCGCCAGACGGGCGTCCAGGCACCAGTGGGCCATGGGGGCGTTGCGCTTCTCGATGCGGGCGAAGGCCTCCTCCGAGAAGGCGATCAGCGACACGCCGGGAATGGAGGACAGGCCCTTCTGGCCGCCGGTGATGATGGCGTCCACCCGCCACTCGTCCATTTCCATGGGCATGGTGGACAGCGTACAGACGGCATCGACGATGTTGAGGCAGCCGTACTGCTTGCCCAGGCGGCAGATTTCCACCAGATCGCGGTTCCACACCGTGTTGGAGGTCTCGCCCTGCACCACGGTCAGAATCTGGAACTTGCCCGTCTTCAAGGCCTTTTCCACGTCCTCGGCGGCGATGGCGCGCTTGTCGGGGGCGTCGAGGCGGGTGACGTCGCCGCCCACCCGGTCGGCCATCTCGGCCAGACGGCGGGAAAACAGGCCGTTGCAGATGGACAGGACCTTGGTCCCCGGCTCCACCAGATTGGCGATGGCCATCTCCATGGCGGCCGAGGCCGGACCGGCGACGCCCATGACATGGGGCGAATCGGTCTGGAAGACGTAGCGGCCCATGGTCTTCACCTGTTCGATCACCGCGTTCATGGTGTCGCCCAGGTGGTTGATGATCAGCGAGTTGGCCATGGCCACCTTGACCGGAATCGGCACCGGTCCGGCGCCCATCATCAGCAGGGGCTCGTCGGGAAGGATGTTTTCCAGGGGGATGACGGTGGGGGGTGTGGGATATTTCATGTCAGTTCCTAAAGGCGGACCTAGCGCTATATCCGATTTTCAGGCGGCTGCCAATTCCGCCAGTTTGCCGATCACCTTGCGCAGGCCGATAATCCGCTCCTTGGGGTCCTCCCAGGCGCGCAGGAAGACAATCTTGTGGTCGGGGCGGATCCTGCAGGTGCCGGCCGACCGCGCGATGAACTGCACCAGGGCGGCCGGATTGGCGAAGACGTTGCCGCGCAAGCTGACCACGGCGCCCTTGGGCCCCGAATCCACCTTGTCGATGCCGGCCAGCTTGCACAGGGCCTTGATGGCCACCACCTCCAGCAGGTTCTCCACCTCGGGCGGCAGCTTGCCGAAGCGGTCGATCAGCTCGGCGGCCAGGGCCTCGATCTCGGCCTGATCGGACAGCGAGCCGATGCGGCGATAGAGCGACAGGCGCACCGACAGGTCGGCCACATAGGTCTCGGGGATCAGCACCGGGGTGCCGACGCCGATCTGGGGCGACCATTCCTCGGCCGCCTCCCCCCCCTGCCCGCCCTTGGCGGCGGCCACCGCCTCCTCCAGCAACTGCTGATAGAGTTCGATGCCCACCTCGCGGATATGGCCCGACTGCTCCTCGCCCAGCAGGTTGCCGGCGCCCCGGATGTCGAGATCATGGCTGGCCAGCTGGAAGCCGGCCCCCAGGGTATCCAGCGCCTGCATCACCTGCAGGCGCTTTTCCGCCGCCTTGGACAGCACCTTGTCGTTGGGCAGGGTGAAATAGGCGTAGCCGCGGGTCTTGGAGCGCCCCACCCGGCCGCGCAGCTGGTACAGCTGGCCCAGGCCGAACATGTCGGCCCGGTGGATGATCAGGGTGTTGACCGACGGCATGTCGATGCCGGATTCGATGATGTTGGTGGACAGCAGCACGTCGTACTGCTTGTCGCCGAAGGCCACCATCACCTCCTCTAGGTCGGCGGGGGCCAGACGGCCATGGGCGACGGCGGTCTTGACCTCGGGCACCAGCTTGGCGAGACGCTCGGCCACCCGGTCGATGTCGGCCAGGCGCGGGCAGACGTAGAACACCTGTCCGCCCCGGTAGCGCTCGCGCAGGATGGCTTCGCGCAGCACGACGGGATCGTAGGGCAGCACGAAGGTCCGCACGGCGAGGCGGTCCACCGGCGGCGTGGCGATGACGCTCATCTCCTTCACCCCCGACAGCGCCATCTGGAGCGTGCGGGGAATGGGGGTGGCGGTCAGCGTCAGCACGTGGACGTCGGATTTCAGCTGCTTCAGGCGCTCCTTGTGCGCCACGCCGAAATGCTGTTCCTCGTCGATGATCAACAGGCCCAGGCGCTTGAAGCCGATGCCCTTGGCGAGCAGCGCATGGGTGCCGACCACGATGTCCACCGAGCCGTCGGCCACGCCCGCCTTGACCTCGGAAGCCTTCTTGGCCGCCACCAGCCGCGACAATTGCTCGACGCGCACCGGCAGGCCGGCGAAACGCTCCTTGAAGGTGCGGTAATGCTGGCGGGCCAAGAGCGTGGTGGGCACCACCACCGCCACCTGAAGGCCCTGCAACGCCGCCACGAAGGCGACACGCAAGGCTACCTCGGTCTTGCCGAAGCCGACGTCGCCGCAGATCAGGCGGTCCATGGGCTTGCCGCTCGCCAGATCGGCGATGGAATCCTCGATGGCGCGCAGCTGGTCGTCGGTCTCGGCGAAGGGGAAGCGGGCGCAGAACTCGTCGTAGAGCCCTTCCGCCGGCACCAAGGCCTCGCCCTGGCGCATCTTGCGCTGGGCGGCGATGCCGATCAGCTGGTCGGCGATGTCCCTGATGCGCTTCTTGAGCTTGGCCTTCCGGGCCTGCCACGCCGTGCCGCCCAGCTTGTCCAGCGATACGCCGGCCTGCTCCGAGCCGAAGCGGGTCAGCACATCGATGTTTTCCACGGGCACGAACAGCTTGTCGCCGCCGTCATAGATCACCCGCAGGCAATCGTGGGGAGCGCCCGACACCTCGACGGCGACCAGACCGTCATAGCGGCCGATGCCGTGCTCCACATGCACCACCAGATCGCCCTCGGCCAGGGCCGAGGCCTCGGCGATGAACTGGGCGCCCTTCTTCTTCTTGCGGGCGGGCCGCGCCAGCCGGTCGCCCAGGATGTCCTGCTCGGTGACCACCGCCAGGGTCGCGGTGGTGAAACCGTGGTCGAGGCCGAGGACGGCCGCCGCCACCCTTCCCTTGTCCAGCGCCTGGGCCTCGGCCCAGCTGTCCACCGCCTGAATTCCCTTGACGCCGTGGTCCTTCAGCACCCCGGCGAGGCGATCGCGCGAGCCTTGGGTCCAGGCGGCGATCACCACCCGGCGCCCCGATTTGGCCTGCTCCTCGGCATGCTCGCGCACGCAGTCGTAGACGTTGGTGCCCGGCCGGGCCCGCATGTCGGCGAAATCGCGGCCCAGCCGCCCGCCGGCATCGGCCTCGGAATCCTCCACCGGATCGAAGGGCGACAGATGGAGGACGGGGCGCATGCCCAGCAGCCGGTCCCATTCCGGGCGCTCGAGATAGAGCCGCTCGGGCGGAATGGGATGGTAGACCATGCCGGATTCGGAAAGGCCGGAACCCGCCAGCCCGGCGCGGGCGTCGAAATATTCCAGCACCAAAGCGTGACGGGCGGCCAGCGCCTCGTCCGACTGGTGGTCGAGGACCACCGCCGCCTCGGGCACATAGGCGAACAAGGTGTCGAGGCCGTCGTGGAACAGCGGCAGCCAATGCTCCATGCCGTTGAACTTGATGCCCTCGGAAACGGCCTCGTACAGCGGGTCAGGCCCCTGCACCACCCCGAACATCTCGCGGTAGGCGGCGCGGAAACGGGCGATGGAGGCCTCGTCCAGGCCCAGTTCGGCCACCGGGCGGCAGACGAAGCCCTCCACATTGCCGGTGGTGCGCTGGCTCATGGGGTCGAAGGACCGCACGCTGTCGATCTCGTCGCCGAAGAAGTCGAGACGCAGCGGCTCGGTGGCGCCCGGCGGGAACAGATCGATGATGCCGCCCCGCACCGCGTATTCGCCGGGCTCCATCACCGTGTCGGCGCGCACGTAGCCGTTCTTGGACAGGAAGGCGGTCAGCCTGTCCATGGACAGGCGCGACCCCTTGCGGGCGTCGAGCGTCGCCTGGGCCAGGGACTCGCGGGGCGGCACGCGCTGCGCCAGGGCGGGAACGGTGGTCAGCACCACGAAGGCGCCCTTCACCCCATCGGCCAGACGGGCCAGGGTGTCGATGCGCCGCGCCACCACGTCCACGTTGGGCGAGACGCGGTCATAGGGCACGCAATCCCAGGCGGGGAATTCCAGCACCTGGAGCTCGGGGGCGAAGAAAGACAGCGCCTCGGCCACCCGGGCCATGCGGCCCTCGTCGCGGGCCACGTGCAGGATGCCGCCCTCGGCGCCGGCGGCCAGTTCGGCCAGCAGCAGGGCGTCGCGCCCTTCCGGCGCGCCGGCGACCTTGCGGCGCCCAGGCTCGGCGATAAGTTTATCCAGGTTTTTCAAATCGGTGCGGCTTCGCTTTGTACGAATTTCTTCATCATCGCCATCACGTCGTGGTCGAGATGTTCCGGCACCTCTTCCTTGCCGGTCACCCAATTGAACAGGTCGGTGTCGTTCTCGGCGATGAGGGATTCGAACCGCTCGGCCTGCTCGGCGGTCAAGGTTTCCAGATACTTGGCGGCGAAACCGCCGAACAGGATGTCGTTCTCGTTGGAGCCCATGTGGTGGGCGCGGAACATCAGGCGCTTCAGTCGATCTTGATCCATCGTATCCGGCATTGCGTCGGTTTCGGAGCCGACTAGGATATAGCCCCTCGCCGTCCGAATGTCAGCCCGCCATGCGCCCCCAGGTTCTGTTTCCCCTCTTCGCCCCGGTGACCAGCCTGCCCGGCATCGGTCCGCGCCTTGCGCCACTTTATGAGCGGCTGGTGGGCGGCAAGGTGCTGGACCTGCTGTGGCACCTGCCCACCGGCGTGATCGACCGTCGCTTCGCCCCCAAGGTGATGGAGGCGCCCCACGGCAAGGTCGCCACCCTGACACTCCGGGTGGACGCCCACTTCCCCTCCTCCTCGCCCAAACGCCCCTACCGGGTGCGCCTTAGCGACGAGACCGGCTTCCTCCATCTGGTGTTCTTCCATGGCCGCGAGGACTGGCTGAGGAAGCAATTGCCCGAGGGCGAGATCCGGGTGGTCAGCGGCCAGGTCGAGCATTTCAACAACGAGATCCAGATCAGCCACCCCGACCATATCGTGCCCCTGGACCAGATCGCCCAGGTCATGGCGGTCGAGCCGGTCTACGGCCTGACCGCCGGGCTGACGGGGCGCGCCGTGGCCAAGACGGTGGCGGCGGCGGTGGCCAAGGCCCCGGACTTGCCGGAATGGCAGGAGCCCCACTGGCTGGCGCGCCAGAACTGGCCCGACTGGCGCACCTCCCTTCATCAGCTCCATCATCCCGAGGACGAGCGGAGCGCCACCGGCGACACTCCGGCACGCCGGCGGCTGGCCTTCGACGAATTGCTGGCCAACCAGCTGGCTCTCGCCATGGTCCGCGCCCAGATGCGCAGGCTCAAGGGCCGCGCCCTGGTGGGCGACGGCAGCTTGCGGGCCAAGGTGATGGCGGCGCTTCCCTATACCTTGACCGGCGCCCAGAGCCGCTCGCTGGCCGAGATCGGCGCCGACATGGCGCAGCCCTTGCGCATGCTGCGTCTGCTCCAGGGTGACGTGGGCAGCGGCAAGACGGTGGTGGCGCTACTGGCCATGCTCACCGCCGTGGAGGCCGGCTGTCAGGCCGCCATGATGGCGCCCACCGAAATCCTCGCCCGCCAGCATTACGCCGGCATCGCGCCCTTGGCCGAGGCGGCGGGCCTCAAGGTCGCGCTGCTCACCGGGCGCGACAAGGGAAAGGCCCGCCAGGCGGTCCTCGACGGCCTGGCCTCGGGCGAGGTTCACATTTTGCTGGGCACCCACGCTTTGTTCCAGGAAGACGTGGCCTTCAAGGACCTGGCGCTCGCCGTGATCGACGAGCAGCACCGCTTCGGCGTGCATCAGCGGCTGGAACTGGCGGCCAAGGGACTGGCGGTGGACATGCTGGTGATGACCGCCACCCCCATTCCCCGCACCCTGCTGCTCACCGCCTATGGCGACATGGACGCGTCGCGCCTGGACGAGAAGCCGCCGGGACGCAAACCCATCGACACCCGCGTGGTGCCGCTGGCCCGCCTGGACGAGATGGTGGCCGGCATCGGCCGCGCCGTGGCCTCGGGGGCGCGGGCCTATTGGGTCTGCCCGCTGGTGGAGGAATCCGAGACTTCGGACCTTGCGGCGGCCGAGGAACGCCACCGCCATCTCTCCCAGGTGTTCGGCGAGCGGGTCGGCCTCGTCCACGGCAAGATGAAGCCCACCCTCAAGGACAAGGTGATGGCCGAGTTCGCCGCCGGAAGCCTGGACATCCTGGTGGCCACCACGGTGATCGAGGTGGGCGTCGACGTGCCCGACGCCAACATCATGGTCATCGAGCACGCCGAGCGCTTCGGCCTCGCCCAGCTGCACCAGCTGCGCGGCCGGGTGGGGCGCGGCACCAGGGAATCCCGCTGCCTGCTGCTTTACGGCCAGCCCTTGGGCGAAGTGGCCAAGGCGCGGCTCGAGATCATGCGCGCCACCGAGGACGGCTTCAGGATCGCCGAGGAGGATCTGCGCCTTCGGGGCGGCGGCGAGATGCTGGGCACCCGCCAGAGCGGCCTGCCGGAATTCCGCCTCGCCGACCTCGCCATCCACGGCGATCTGCTGGCCGCCGCCCGCGACGATGCCCGCCTGATCCTGGACAAGGACCCGGACCTGTCCACTCCGCGCGGCGAGGCGCTGCGCGTCCTGCTCTACCTGTTCGAGCGCGACGCGGCCGTGCGCACCCTGCGGTCGGGCTGAGGCGCGCCCCGGCGCCCCAGCCCATTCCCTCAGTTCCGGGTGAAGGCGTAGGTATTGCAGGTCTGGTTGCGGTAATAGCTGTAAAGCTGCAGCGGCATGCGGCTGACATTGCTGTGGGGGCCCGCCTGGGTCGTCGAGCAATAGGCCGTGATGGGCGTGCCGGGTGGCAGCGGCTGCGGATTGGCCAATTGCTGCGTATTGGCCGTGAAGCTGTAATTGACCGCCGCTCCCTTGGCATCGGGCACGGCGACGGTGATTTTGGTGCCCGGCAGGAAGGGGACGCCCGCGAAGCCCGAAGTCTTGCCGCCGCCATCGGGCGGGCAGATGGAAGGCGTGACGTTCTGCCACAGATACATGTCACCCAACCCGGTATCGAACAGCATGGTGCCGCAATAGGGGCCGAGAGCGGTACTCGAACCGGGAGGCGTGATGCTGAAGCAGCCGCTGGGCACCCCTGCCCCGTTGGCGGTGTCGTTGTCCAGGGGGTACCAGGTGACGCCCTGGGTATTCTGGGCGTTGAGGCCGACCACGATGCCATCGGGACGGAAGATGTAGCCGATGGTCTGCAGGCCGGAAATCTCGCCCAGGATGTTGGTGTTGGTCGGCACCTTGCCGTTGGTCATCACCATGGTCGGGGCCAGTTGCTGGAATCCCACTCCCATCATGCCGATACCGGCGCCGTTGCCGTTGGGCATCACCGCCTGGCATTGGCCCGCCTCGCAGGTTTCGGTGACGGCGTAGACCACCACCCCCTTGGCGACGGGCGGCGAGGCCATGCCGGGATTGACCACCACGTCGGCCTGGACCAGATAGCCCTGATAGCCGTTGCCGCTGCTGCCATAGCCATAGGCCAGCTTGCCCGACACCACGTTGGGGCCGGTCAGCACCACCGGCTGGCCGTTGGTGGGCCGGGGAAAGCCGCCCATGTAGAAATACGGCAGAATCAGCAGGTTGGAACCGGTATCCACCAGAACCGGCTGGGTGTCCCCGCCATTGACCTTGACCGCGAGGCGATAGCCGCCGAGGGCGGGATTGCCATCCAGAGTCTGCAGGGTGTAGGACGGGCCGCCCGCCGCCGGGGCGCAGGACTCGGCGGCCGTGGCGGCGGCTGCCGTCACGCCCAGCGCGACGGCAGCTATTGGAATGTACTTTGTATACATCTCATCCCCCAAAGTTGTGCTAAGACAACAGAGATCACTTCGTGGGGATAAAAATCAAGACGCATAGACCTTAAGGGTGTTACCCCATCAACTCTCCCCCCATCCCCATCAGCGCCAGCACGCCCAGGATGGCGAACAGGGCGGCGGCGACCAGGCGCACCAGCTTGAGCGGCAGTTTTCCGGCCATGGCGTTGCCCACGAACACGGCGGGCACGTCGGCGATCAGCATGCCGAGCGTGGTGCCGGTGGTCACCATGAGCAGATCGCCGAACCGCGCCCCCAGGGCCAATGTGGCGATCTGGGTCTTGTCGCCGATCTCCACCAGGAAGAAGGCGATGGTGGTGGCGACGAAGGCGCCGGCCTTCTCCCACATCTTCGGCTGGTCGTCCTCGTCCATCTTGTCGGGAACCAGGGTCCAGGCGGCCATGGCGATGAAGGACAGGCCAACGATCCAGCGCATCGTTTCGGGTCCGATCCACCGCGCCACCTCGATGCCGAGCCATGCCGCCAATCCGTGATTGGCGATGGTGGCGACGAAGATGCCGGCCACCACCGCCCAGGGCTTCCTGAACTTGGCGGCCAGCAACAGGGCGAGGAGCTGGGTCTTGTCGCCGATCTCGGCGGCGGTGACCACGGCGAGCGATACGAGCAGGGAATCCATCAGGGCACCATAGGGGGGATTGGGCGAAACACGACCGATGGCCCGGAATCCCGCCCAATCCCTGGGACGCACGAATTCCGAAGCCAAAGGTCTCGCCAAGCCCTTTCGGGCCGGACGCGCCAAGGGCCCAAAGGCCCTAGTCTGTTGACGCGCCCCCTTCTGATGACCGAAGGCGGCTACTCCCCAATGACGGGGCGGACCATACCCATGCCAGCCATGCCGGGCAAGGCCTTTATCCCCGATGCGAATCTCTCTAACATCCCGCCCCTGTTTCGGTGAACGTGGATCGGCCTGACATGAGCGGCTTCATCCGGGTGCGCGGCGCCCGCGAGCATAATCTGAAGAACATCGACGTGGACCTGCCCCGCGACAAGCTGGTGGTGATCACCGGCCTGTCGGGCTCGGGCAAGTCGTCGCTGGCCTTCGACACCATCTACGCCGAGGGCCAGCGCCGCTATGTGGAATCGCTGTCGGCCTATGCCCGCCAGTTCCTGGAACTGATGCAAAAGCCCGACGTGGAGAGCATCGAGGGCCTCTCGCCGGCCATCTCCATCGAGCAGAAGACCACCTCGAAGAATCCCCGCTCCACCGTGGGCACGGTGACCGAGATCTACGACTACATGCGCCTGCTGTGGGCGCGCGTCGGCGTGCCCCACTCGCCCGCCACCGGTCTGCCCATCGAAAGCCAGACGGTCAGCCAGATGGTCGATCGCGTCGAGGCCATGGAGGAAGGCACCCGCCTCTATCTGCTGGCCCCCTTCGTGCGCGGCCGCAAGGGCGAATACCGCAAGGACCTGCAGGAGCTGCAGAAGAAGGGCTTCCAGCGGGTCAAGGTGGACGGCACCCTGTACGAGATCGACGACGTCCCCACCCTGGACAAGAAGAAGAAGCACGACATCGAGGTGGTGGTGGACCGCCTGGTGGTGAAGCCGGGCCTCGGCAACCGGCTGGCCGATTCCATCGAGACGGCGCTGTCCCTGGCCGACGGCCTTTGTATCGCCGAGAACGCCGATACCGGCGAGCGCACCACCTTTTCCGCCAAGTTCGCCTGCCCGGTGTCGGGCTTCACCATCGAGGAGATCGAGCCGCGCCTGTTCTCGTTCAACAACCCCTTCGGCGCCTGCCCGTCCTGCGACGGCCTGGGAGTGAAGCTTTATTTCGATCCCGAACTGGTCGTTCCGAATCCTGCGCTTTCCTTGCGTGAAGGCGCCCTGGCGCCGTGGGCCGGTTCCACCTCGCAATACTACGTCCAGACCCTGCAGGGACTGGCCGAGCACTACCGCTTCAGCCTGGAAACGCCGTGGGAGAACCTGCCGGAACGGGTCCGGGAGGTGATTCTCCACGGTTCGGGTAACGAGGAGATCCGCATCGCCTACGAGGACGGCTTCCGGGGATACCATACCGAGAAGTCGTTCGAGGGCGTCATCCCCAACATGGCGCGCCGCTACCGCGAGACGGATTCGTCCTATGTGCGCGAGGAACTGTCGCGCTTCCAGGGCACCGCACCGTGCGAGGCCTGCAATGGGGCGCGTCTCAAGCCCGAGGCCCTGGCGGTCAAGGTGCACGGCCTTCACATCTCGGACTCCACCGAGTTCTCCATCCTGGCGGCGCGGGACTGGTTCGCCGACCTCCACAACCACCTGCGGCCCAAGGACCAGGAAATCGCCCGGCGCATTCTGCGCGAGATCAACGACCGCCTGGGCTTCCTGGTGGACGTGGGGCTGGAATACCTGACGCTGGGGCGCGGCTCGGGCTCGCTGTCGGGCGGAGAGAGCCAGCGCATCCGGCTGGCCAGCCAGATCGGCTCGGGGCTGACCGGCGTGCTCTACGTGCTGGACGAGCCCTCCATCGGCCTGCACCAGCGGGACAACGACCGCCTGCTGGCCACCCTGAAGCGCCTCAGGGACATCGGCAACACCGTCATCGTCGTCGAGCACGACGAGGACGCCATCCGCGCCGCCGATTACCTGGTGGACATGGGACCCGGTGCCGGCATCCACGGCGGCCGGGTGGTGTCGGAAGGCACGCCGGAACAGGTGATGGCCGATGCCAATTCCATGACCGGGCGCTACCTCACCGGCCTGGACCACATCCCTCTTCCCACCGAGCGCCGCAAGGGCAGCGGCAAGACCCTGTCCCTGATCGGGGCGCGCGGCAACAACCTCAAGGACGTGGACGTCCATATCCCGCTGGGAACGCTCACCTGCATCACCGGGGTTTCCGGCGGCGGCAAGTCCACCCTGGTGATCGAGACCCTGTACAAGGCCCTGGCCCGGCGCCTGATGGGCGCGCGCGAACAGCCCTCGCCCTTCGACCGCATCGACGGCATCGAGCATCTGGACAAGATCATCGACATCGACCAGAGCCCCATCGGCCGCACGCCGCGCTCCAACCCGGCCACCTATACCGGCGCCTTCTCGCCCATCCGCGACTGGTTCACCGAACTGCCCGAATCCAGGGTGCGCGGCTACAAGCCGGGGCGCTTCTCGTTCAACGTCAAGGGCGGCCGCTGCGAGGCCTGCCAGGGCGACGGCGTCATCAAGATCGAGATGCACTTCCTGCCCGACGTCTACGTCCAGTGCGACGTCTGCAAGGGCAAGCGCTACAACCGCGAGACCCTGGACATCACCTTCCGCGGCAAGAGCATCGCCGATGTTCTCGACATGACCGTCGAGGAGGCCGCCGATTTCTTCAAGGCGGTCCCCGCCATCCGCGACAAGATGATCACCCTGCAGCGGGTCGGCCTGGACTACATCCATCTCGGCCAGCAGGCCACCACGCTCTCGGGCGGCGAGGCCCAGCGCGTCAAGCTGGCCAAGGAACTGTCCAAGCGTTCCACCGGCCGGACGCTGTACATCCTGGACGAGCCCACCACCGGCCTGCATTTCGAGGACGTGCGCAAGCTGCTGGAGGTGATCCAGGCCCTGGTCGATCAGGGCAACACCGTGCTGGTCATCGAGCACAACCTGGAAGTCATCAAGACCGCCGACTGGATCGTCGATCTGGGGCCGGAAGGCGGCGATGGCGGCGGCCGCATCGTGGCGGCCGGGACTCCCGAAGACGTGGCGGCCTGCCGGGAAAGTTACACCGGTCATTACCTCGCCCCCATACTGGGGCGGAAATCAAGGAATGTATCATAACCCATTGGCGGAGGCTGATTTTTCGCCTCCTCTCAATCCTCCGTCGCAAAGACGTTACTTTAAGAAAAACCGGCCTTTCTCGATTCAGTTCACTGAGGCAATGATTCCTGGACTGGAGTCGCCTCCGGCCATTACTTATAAAGCTCTGGACAGCCGATTCTTTTCTTGCAACATTGGGATTCTGGATCGCAAGAAGAGTCCGTCCCATGAGGTTCATCCGCATCATCACGGCCCTCTCCGCCCTGGCGGCGGTGTCGGCCTGTGCCATGCCCGAACCCATGGCGCCGGCAACCACCGCGCCCCAGGCCACCGCCTCAACCCCGACCGTAACAGCGCCGCCTCCGCCCGCCGCCCCCGTGGCGACGGACGACGCGGCCCTGCCGCCGTCGCCGGTGGTGGTCCACTTCAATCATGGCAAGGCCGACATCACCGGCTCGACCATGCAGGTGCTGTGGGGACTGGCGCCGTCGCTGAAGGCGGCGGCGCCGGCGGTGATCCGTGTCCAGGGCTTCACCGATTCGTCGGGCAAGGCGGCCTACAACAAGATTCTGTCGGAGAAGCGGGCCCAGGCCGTGGCCGACCAGCTGCGCAAGCTGGGCGTCACCGCGCGGGTCGAGGTGGTGGGTCAGGGTATCGTCAAGGGCGGCCGAAAGGGGTCCAAGGATGCCGCCGCCCGCCGTGTGGAGATCAGCTGGGAGCCCGCGGCTCAGGCAAAGACCTCCGCCGCCTCCCCCGTTTCGCCCGATACCGTCAAGAGTCAGGCCGATCGTCAGGACCTGGGCGCCACCGGCATCGCCGGCGCCGCTCCGGCCACCGATGCGGCCGAAGCGGTGTCTTACGCCGGATTTACGCCGGCTTCCGGGTCGTCCCCGATCGCGGATTGGGCCGCGACGTTCGAGGCGACCGGGCCGCCGGCCATTCTTTCCTAGATATACGCGGCGATCTGAGCCCGGCGGCGGCGGAGCGCCTCCGCGTCCTCGGCCTTGACCTGGGGGGAAGCGGGCTGCGTCTCGGCGGTCTTGCTGCTTTTCATGATGGTTCCGTCCTTGGGGTGGAAGGCCGATCGCCTTCTGCCGAGGACAATGACCGCCGATCGTGGCGGCAAACGGGATGGAATCGGGGCATTTTCAAGGCAGCCCTACCAAAGCCCGCCTTTCCCCCTCACATGATTCAATGATACCGGCCGTCATTTGAACCGACTTGTCATCCTGACGACCGCAGGGAGGAAGGATCTTTCAACCCGCACCTTCTGCCGCCATCGCGTGAAAGATCCCTCGCCAAGGCTCGGGATGACATGAAGAGTCAGTTCCATGGGCGGACGGTATGACAGGCCCAGGAGGCCGCCATGACTCGTCGCTGCACGATCATCGCCGTCGGAATAGGACAAGGCGCCCGCGATCCGGGATGCGCCAAGGGGCCGGAAGTACTCAAACAATCAGGCGCATTCGACCGTCTGGCGATCCGCTCGCCCGATATTGCCTGGCATGACGTGCCGGTCGCCGTATCCCCCGCCTCGCCCGCCACGGTGGTCGCCCAGGCCTGTGAAGCCCTGGCCGGGGCGGTGGCCGGGGCCAGGAGCCAAGGCCGCTTTCCCATCGTCATCGGCGGCGACCATTCCATCGCCATGGGCACCTGGAGCGGTCTGCGCCGGGCGCTGGCGCCGCCGGGCCGGTTCGATCTGCTGTGGATCGACGCCCACATGGATTGCCACGATCCCTCCACCAGCCCGTCCGGCGCGTTGCACGGCATGCCCCTGGCCTGCCTGCTGGGCCGCTGCCACCCCCAGCTGGCCGGCGTGGCCTGCCCCGCCCCGCCGCTCACGCCCTCCCGGGTCACCCTGGTGGGGGTGCGCAGTTTCGAGCGGGAGGAGGATTCCTTCGCCCACCAGTCGGGGCTGCGGGTCATCCCCATGGAAGAAGTGGCCGCGCGGGGTCTTGCCGCCGCGCTCCCCCTGCCCGCCGGGCCGTTCGGCATCACGCTGGACCTGGACGCCATCGACCCCGGGGACGCTCCGGCGGTGGGCTCGCCGGTACCGGGCGGCATCCGCGCCGCCGAACTGCTGGAATGCTTGCGGCCGCTGCTGGCCTCGCCCCGCTGCCTTGCCTTCGAGATCGCCGAATACAGCCCGCCCCACGACGTGGCGGGCAAGACCGCCGCCCTGATGGAGGCCCTCCTCGCCATGGCGGTCCAACCGGGAGAACCGTCATGACCGCCACCATCGACCTCGAGGACAAATGGTGCGCCCGCAACTACCATCCGCTGCCGGTGGTGCTGGTCCGGGGCGAAGGCGCCCTGGTGTGGGACGAGACCGGGCGGCGCTACATCGACATGATGGGCGCCTATTCCGCCGTCAGCCACGGCCATGGCCACCCTCGGCTGGTCCGGGCGCTGACCGAGCAGGCGGGCAAGCTGGCGGTGATCTCGCGGGCCTTCCACACCGCGCCGCTGGGTCCCTTCGCCGAGCTGGCCTGCGCGCTGACCGGCATGGACCGGGCGCTGCCCATGAACACCGGGGCCGAGGCGGTGGAGACGGCGCTCAAGGCGGCGCGCAAATGGGCCCACACGGTCAAGGGCGTGCCGGAAGGCCAGGCCCGCATCATCGCCGCAAAGGGCAATTTCCACGGCCGCACCATCGCCATTGTCGGCATGTCCACGGTGGAGCAGTACCGCAAGGGCTTCGGCCCCTTCCCCGGCGGCTTCGATCTGGTGCCGTTCGGCGATGCGGACGCCCTGGACCGCGCCATCACCAGGGATACCGCCGCCTTCCTGGTGGAGCCCATCCAGGGCGAAGGCGGCATCATCGTGCCGCCGGACGGCTATCTCGCCCGCTGCCGCCAGATCTGCGACCGCCGGCGGGTGCTGCTGATCGCCGACGAGATCCAGACCGGACTCGGCCGCACCGGCCGCCTGCTGGCTTGCGAGCACGAGGGCGTCAAGCCCGACGCGGTGACCCTGGGCAAGGCGCTGGGCGGCGGCCTGCTGCCGGTATCGCTGCTGCTGGGCAAGGCGGAACTGATGGATGTGTTCCAGCCCGGCGACCACGGCTCCACCTTCGGCGGCAACCCCTTGGCGGCGGCGGTGGGGCGCGAGGCCCTGCGGGTGCTGGTGGACGAGGGGCTGGCCGAGCGCGCCGCCGAGCTCGGCCCCTGGCTGATGGAGCGTCTGCGCGCCCTCTCCAGTCCGCTGATCAGGGATATCCGGGGGCGTGGCCTGTTCATCGGCATCGAGTTCGATCCGGCCCGCGTCCAGGCCCGCAAGGTCTGCGACCGGCTGGCGGCCAAGGGCATCCTCACCAAGGACACCCACCGCAACACCATCCGCTTCGCGCCCCCCCTGGTGATCAGCCGCGAGCTGTTGGACGAGGCCGTGGGATGCCTGGGCGCGGTGCTGGCGGCGGCTTGACGTCGCGCCACCGTCCCGGCTCCAGGCCATCGAGCGTCCACTCCCCCACCGCCCAGCGGATCAGGCGCAGGGTGGGAAACCCGATGGCGGCCGTCATGCGGCGGACCTGACGGTTGCGACCCTCCCGAATGGTCAGCTCGATCCACGCGGTGGGAATGGCGGCGCGGTAACGGATGGGAGGATCGCGCGGCCACAGGTTTTCCGGCTCGGCCATGGCCCGCGCCCCGGCCGGCAGGGTCGGCCCGTCGTTGAGCAGCACGCCCCGGCGCAGCTTGTCCAGGTCGGCCTCGGACGGCACGCCCTCCACCTGGGCCCAATAGGTCTTGGCCAGCTTGTGCCTGGGATCGCTGATGCGCGCCGCCAGCGGGCCGGAATCGGTCAGCACCAGCAGGCCTTCCGAATCGCGGTCGAGCCGCCCGGCGGCATAGACCCCCGGCACGTCGATGTAATCCTTGAGCGTCGCCCGCCCGCCCTCCCGGTCGGTGAACTGGGTCAGCACGTCATAGGGCTTGTTGAAGACGATCAGCCGAGTCACAACACCGGTTCCACTCTTCCCGAAAGGCCCAGCAATGGCACGAGCGCCGTTTCCGCACAAGAAGCAGCCGCCGCCCCGGCGTCCCGAGCCGGACACCGAGAAGGTGGCCGGTCTGCCGGCGGTCAAGGCCCTGTTCGCCCACGACCCGGCCCGGGTCGAGCGGCTGTTCTACGACGAGCGCATGAAGGACGCGGCCGGCGAGATGTGCAAGGCCCTGGCGGCGGCGCGCAAGCCCTACCGCATGACGCCGACCGACGAGTTGACCAAAATCCTCGGCTCGCCGCTGCACGGCGGCATCATCGCCGTGACCCGGCCCAAGCCCCTGCGCCCCTTCGACCCGGCCGAGGCCCATCAATGGGCCAAGGACGGCAAGCCGCTGCTGGTGCTGGACGGCGTCGGCAACCCCCACAACCTGGGGGCCATCGCCCGGACCATGGCCTTTTTCGGCCTGGAGCGCCTTTTGATCTCCGACCATCCCGGCCAGGCCGGTCCGTCCGAGGCGGCGCTGCGCGTCTCGGAGGGCGGGCTGGAATGGGTCGAGGTGATCCGCGCCCAGAAATTCGTTGCGGCCCTGAAACGGCTTAGGGATTCCCACCGGATCGTCGGCACCGCCCTGGGGTCGGGCAAGCCGGTGGCCGAGCTGCTGAACCGCCCGGGCAAGCCGGTGGCCCTGATCCTCGGCAACGAGGAGGACGGCCTTCCCCCCGCCACTCTGGCGGCTTGCGACGACATCGTCACCCTGCCCGGCTCGGGCCGCGTCCAGTCGCTGAACGTGGCGGCCACCGCCGCCATCCTGATCCATGAACTGGCGAAGCCACGCCGCTAGGTCTATGCTTGCCGTTCAACACTTTCGGAGAGTTTCATGTCTTCCACCGTCCGCGCCTCCCACATCCTCCTGATGTACAAGGGCTCGTCCCGTTCCCAGGCCACCCGCTCCAAGGACGAGGCCCTGGCCGAAATCAACAGCATCAAGGACGAGATCGCCCAGGGCGCCGATTTCGGCCAGATGGCGCGGCAGTATTCCGATTGCCCCTCGAGCGAGGACGGCGGCGATCTGGGCGAGTTCCCCAAGGGCGCCATGGTGCCGGAATTCGAGGTGGCCGCTTTCGCCCTGAAGTCGGGCGAGGTTTCGGACGTGGTGGAGACCTCGTTCGGTTTCCATCTGATCCAGCGCACCGATTGATTCGGACCCCACCGATCCGGTTTTCCCGGAAACCCTTGGCCCGGCAACCGTAAGGGCTTAGGATTTCCGGGATGGACCACAGTCAAGGGGGGCAAGAATGATCGACGACGGGAACGAAATCAAAGCCGAGACCGTAACGGTCGCGACTCCCGCGACGGACCCCGTCGCCCGTCCGGCCCGCCCAATCCGCAAGAAGCCGGCGGCGGCCAAGCCGCTCGGCCCGGCCGCCCAGGCCCGGCACGACCTGGCGGAGATGCGCCACGACCCGGAAGCGGTGCGCCACGCCTTCGAGACCGGCGAATACCCCTACAAGAGCCGCATGGGCCGCGCCGAGTACGAGACCAAGAAGGCCGCGCTGCAGGCCGAACTGCTCAAAGTCCAGTTGTGGGCCCGCGACACCGGCCAGAAATTCGTGCTGCTGTTCGAAGGCCGCGACGCCGCCGGCAAGGGCGGCACCATCAAGCGCTTCATGGAGCACCTGAACCCCCGCGCCGCCCGGGTGGTCGCCCTGGAAAAACCCAGTGAGATCGAGCGCGGCCAGTGGTTCTTCCAGCGCTACATCCAGCACCTGCCCACCTCGGGCGAAATGGTGTTCTTCGACCGCTCCTGGTACAACCGGGCCGGCGTCGAGCGGGTGATGGGCTTTTGCACCCCCGCCGAATACCTGGAATTCATGCGCCAGACCCCCGAGGTGGAGCGCATGCTGGTCCGCTCGGGCATCAAGCTCTACAAATACTGGTTCTCGGTGACCCAGGACGAGCAGCTGCGCCGCTTCAAATCCCGCGAGCGCGACCCGTTGAAGCAATGGAAGCTGTCACCCATCGACAAGGCGTCGCTGGGCAAATGGGCCGACTATACCGAGGCCAAGGAGGCGATGTTCTTCTATACCGACACCGCCGACGCGCCCTGGACCATCGTCAAGTCCGACGACAAGAAGCGGGCGCGCCTCAACTGCATGCTCCACTTCCTCAACTCGCTGGACTATCCCGGCAAGGATCACAGTCTGGTCCATACTCCCGACCCGCTGATCGTCGGCAAGGGCGCCCACGTGGTCCATAAGAGCGAGCATATTCTGGGGGCGACCCTGAACCCGTAATTTGACAAGGGCGGCCGGCGCACCCATCTTGCGCCGGCAACCCCCGTCGAGGTCGAGGCCCATGGAACAATTTCTCGAGAAGCTGATCTTCCGCAGCCGCTGGATCATGGCCCCCTTCTATCTGGGGCTGGTGCTGGCGCTGGTGATGCTGCTGGTCAAGTTCTGCCAGGAATTGATCCATCTGGCGCCGCATGTGCTGGAGATGAACGAGAACCAGACCATCCTGATGGTTCTTTCCCTCATCGACATGTCGCTGGCCGGCAATCTGCTGTTGATGGTGATCTTTGCCGGTTACGAGAACTTCGTCTCGAAGATCGATACCGGCGACCACGAGGACAGGCCCGATTGGATGGGCAAGGTTGATTTCGGCGGACTGAAGCTCAAGCTGATCGCCTCCATCGTGGCCATTTCCGGCATCCATCTGCTCAAGGCGTTCATGAACGTCGAAAGCCAGGACAAGGAGAATCTGGCCTGGATGGTGGGCATCCACATGGCCTTCGTGTTCTCGGGCGTGCTGTTGGCCCTGATGGACCGCATCGTCGAAGGCCCCAATCCCCACCACTGACCATGCCCCGCGATTCCCCCGCCCAGGAGAGTCATGTCGCGTCCTGGAACGGGGATATCGAGTATTTCTGCGCCCGCTGCGGCGCCCCGGTGACCAAGGGGCGCTGGGAGATGGCCATCAACGGCGGGTTCGAGCACGTCTTCTTCAACCCCGCCGGCATCGTCTTTCGGGTGCTGTGCTTCAAGGAGGCGCCGGGCGCCGTCGCGCTGGGAGCGGCCAGCGGCCAGTTCACCTGGTTCAGGGGCTATCTCTGGCGATTATGCGCCTGCCGCGCCTGCGATTTGCACCTGGGCTGGCGCTACGAAGGGGCGGACGAGCCGCGCATCTTCTTCGGCCTGATCAAGGACAGCCTGACGACCCAAGCACCAGGGCGACCTCGTCCGGGGTGAGAGTCCGCCACTGCCCCTCGGGCAGATCTCCCAGGGACAGCCCGCCGATGGCGGCGCGGTGCAGGCGCTCCACATGGTTGCCCAGGGCCGCGAACATGCGCTTGACCTGATGGTAGCGCCCCTCGGTGATGGTGATGCGGGCCGTGCGCTCTCCCGTCACCACCAGTTCGGCCGGAGCCAGGGGCATGGTCTCGGACCGCAGCATCAGGGTGCCCGAGGCGAAAGCCGCCCCCTCCTCCCCGCTCAGCGGCCGGGCCAGGGTGACCTCGTAGGTCTTGGGCACGTGGCGCTTGGGCGAGGTGATGCGATGGGCCAGCTTCCCGTCGTCGGTCAGCAGCAAGAGGCCGGTGCTGTCGCGGTCCAGCCGCCCCACCGGCGCGATGATGGGATTGCGCCGCATGAAGCGCTCGGGCAGTAATTCATAGACGATGCGCCCGGGATCCGAGGTGGAGCAGGTGTAATCCTCGGGCTTGTGCAGCATCAGCACCAGACCGGCCGGCGGGTCCAGCTTCTCGCCGTCCACCCGGATGTCGCCATGCTCCGCCTTGGAGTCCTCGTCCAAGGGAGAGCCGTCGGCCAGGGTGACGCGTCCGGCCTTGATCATGGCCTTGACGTCCCGCTGGCTGCCATAGCCCAGATTGGCGACGAGGCGGATCAGTCTCATCTCACGCTCCCGACAAGCGGCCGGGACGGCCGCGCTCCACGCATTCATCGGTGCGCGGGCATCCTGCCCGCCCGTCCTTACCGGTCATGGCGGTTGCTCGCCAGATAGACCTTGAAGCCGTCGGCTTCCCGCAGCAGGGTCACCTCGCGGAAGCGGCGGCGCAGTTCGGCTTCGTAGGGCAGGTTGCGGTTGGCCACCAGCACGAACTTGCCGCGCCGGCGGATGGCCTTCCAGGCCGCCGTGATGAAGCCCTGGCCGATGGCGGGATCGGCCTTGCGCCCCTCGTGGAAGGGCGGATTGCTGACGATCCAGTCGTAGGGCTCGCATTTGGGCAGGCCGGCGCCCACGTCCAGCCAGTGGAACGCCGCCCGCTCGTCGCCGCCCAGATTGGTCCGGGCATCCTCCAGCGCCAGGGCTTCCGCCTCGAACAGGTCGATACCGGTGATGTCGGGGAAACGGCGTAGAATCTCGGCGGACAGGTATCCCCACCCCGCCCCAAGATCGGCGCCCCGTCCGGCCAATCCTTCGGGCAGGCAATCGAGCAGCAGGCGCGAGCCCGTATCCACATGGTCGCTGCTGAAGCAGCCGGCGCGGGCGATCAGGTCGCAGCCCTCCACCGGCCTGGGCTTCGCCGCCTCCAGCCATTCGGCCGGAGCCGTCTGGTCGCCCTTGACCATCCAGAAGGTGCGGGCCTGATGCTTGGACAGCGATCCGGCCAGGCCGAAGGCCCGCTCCGCCTCGCGCTCGTGGCTGGCCGCCCCCAGGGCGTTGGCGCCGCAGCACACCAGCACGCCGCCCGGCTGCAGCAGGTCCCAGGCCCGCGCCAGGTTGGCCCGGTTCTCGGCCTTGTGCTTGGTCAGCAGGACCAGCCCGGCGGGAAACTGGCCCTCCAGGCGGGCCACGGTCCGGAATCCGGCCTGGACCAGACGGTCGTGAACCGGCTTGAAGCCCTGCTCGCAGAGCAGACGCGGCTGCCAGCCGCCCCGCAGCGCCTCGTGAGGCTCGGCGCGCATCAGGAAGGCTTGCTCGGGCAAGGCCAGCAGGTCGCGCTCGAAGGGCAGCAGCAGGGCGTCGATGATCTTGGAATCGTTCATGGCGGGCGGTTTAGCATGCCGGGCATGTGGCCGTCGAGGCGTGCCGAGCGTTGACTTGGACACGGTGGCGGCCCATGGTGCGGCCCATGGCCCGCCAAGACACCATCGACGACGAGGACAAGGTCCGCCTGCTGCGCGCCCTGGCCTTCCAGATTCACCGCAAGCGTCCCGCCGAGGAGGCGCTGGGCGAATTGCTCGAGCAGGAATCCAAGGGCGGGCGGCGCCGTGCCTTCCGCGCCGGGGTCGATGCCCTGGCCGCCGAGGGCTTCACCGCCGCCATGGCGGCGCTGGGCCTGTTCGGCGACGACGCCCTGGTGCTGCTGGGCGTGCTGGCGGATTCGGGTGATCATCGCCTGCTGTCCAGCGGACTGGGCAAGATCGCCGACCTCATCGAATCGAGAAGCTGATTTTTGCGTGTCACCCTGAGGCGAAGCCGAAGGGCCTTTCAGGCACGGGCGGCAATCGCCTCGGACTGAAAGGTCCTTCGTTTCACTCAGGATGACATGATGCCTACTTGGACGGCGTGACGATCAGGCGCTCGACCGGCGTGTCGTTGGCGAAGTGCGACGTCACGATCTCGTCGATGTCTTCCAGGGTCTCGGTCTTGTACCAGATGCCCTGGGGATAGACCACCATCAGCGGGCCGGCCTTGCAGAAGCCCAGACAGCTGGACGAGGCGATGCTGACGCCCCGCTCCCACAGGTTCAGCTCGTTCATCTTCTCCGCCAGACGCTGGAAAAGCGGCTGACCGCCGCCCTTGGTGGTGCAGCAGCCGCGCGGATGGCCGTCGGGGCGGCGCTGGGTGCAGATGAAGGCGTGGTACTTGTTGGGGTAATGGGACACTGGGAACCTCCGTCACATTCCAATTTCGGTAATGGAATACCGCTTTCTCCGGCGCTTGACCAGAGGGGTCAGACCTTGACGTTGCGGCGCTTCAGTTCCTCGCCGGTGAACAGGTCGTAGCGGGTCAGGCAGGAATCCACCGACTTGCCGGTCAGTTCGCGCCACTTGTCCAGCGCTTCCTTGCGCGAGAACGGGCCGTGGATTTCCAGGGCGCGGCCCTCGATGACCTCCTGGAAGGTGGTGTCGGCGTATTCGCCGCCCATCACGTACCACTGGTCGGCGGCGCTGTCCTCGGTGCTGCGGATGAAGTAGCGGACCATGGCGTTGTCCACCGACTTGCCGGTCAGCGCCCGCCAGCAGATATGGGCCTCCTGCTCCTCGAAGGGGCCGAAGCGCTCCTCGGTGTGGCCGGGGGCGATGACGGTAAAGGAAGTGTCGGCATATTCGCCGCCGACGACGTAATAGGTCTTGGCCATGGGTATCTCTTTCCCACTCGAAGGGGTGGCTTCGGGCACGCTTATACCCCATCCATTGCTGGGAAGGAATGTCCTTTCGCCACGGGGCCTCCCGGCAGATTCTGCCGCCCTCTTCCGGAGGAAATGGCGGAAACGCTTGGCTCCGCTGTTGGCACGGCGGGTGCAAAGGGATCGGCGCACTCTCTCCTCGGAGAACGACCATGATCAGCCTGAATTCCGCCGCCTCGCACATCCTGCTCAACAAGAAGGAAGAGGCCGGCAACCATTCCATCGAGAAGTCGGGTTCGTCCTCGGCCCTGTCCACCTACGGCTACGGCCCGCTGGACCTTCCCGACGCCGAAAAGGAAGCCACCGCCGACGGCAGCGGCGCCAAGCCGGTATCGGGCACCTCCTCCATCTCGGCCATTTCCGGAGCCGGCGGCGCCCAGTTCCTGGCCCACATGGTGGCGTCCATGAATCCCATCCGGTAAAGCATCTGGACAAGAGGCGCCTTAGCCTCTATCTCCGTCGGCATGACCCGCACCGTTCACGTGATCGGCGGCGGGCTTGCCGGGTCGGAAGCCGCCTGGCAGCTCGCCCAGGCCGACATCCCCGTCATCCTCCACGAAATGCGCCCGGTGCGCACCACCCCGGCCCATCAGACCGATGGCCTGGCCGAGCTGGTGTGCTCCAACTCGTTGCGCTCGGACGATGCCGATTACAACGCCGTCGGCCTGCTGCACGAAGAGATGCGCCGGGCCGGCTCGCTGATCCTGCGAGAAGCCGACGCCCACAAGGTGCCGGCGGGCGGAGCCCTGGCGGTGGACCGCGATGGCTTTTCCCAGGGCGTCCAGGCGGCGCTCTCCTCCCATCCCCGCATCACCATTGTCCGCGAGGAAGTGGCCGGCCTGCCGCCCGAGGAGTGGGAGCAGGTGATCATCGCCACCGGCCCGCTGACCTCGCCCGCCATGGCCGAGGCGCTGAAGGGCGTGACGGGAGAGGACTCGCTGGCCTTCTTCGACGCCATCGCCCCCATCGTCACCAAGGACAGCATCGATTTTTCCAAGGCTTGGTTCCAGTCGCGCTACGACAAGGGCACCGGCTCGGACTACATCAACTGCCCGCTGGACAAGGACCAGTACTACGCCTTCATCGACGCCCTGATCAGCGGCGAGAAGGTGCCGTTCCACGATTGGGAGAAGGACACGCCCTATTTCGAGGGCTGCCTGCCCATCGAGGTGATGGCCGAGCGGGGCAAGGACACCCTGGCCTATGGCCCCATGAAGCCGGTGGGCCTGACCAATCCCAACGGCCCGAAGCCCTTTGCCGTGGTCCAGTTGCGCCAGGACAACGCGCTGGGCACCCTTTACAATCTGGTGGGCTTCCAGACCAAGCTGCGCCACGGCGAGCAGGCCCGCATCTTCCGCGCCATTCCCGGCCTGGAGAACGCCGAGTTCGCCCGCCTGGGCGGACTGCACCGCAACACCTTCGTCAACGGCCCGCGCGTGCTGGACCGCACGCTCAGGCTCAAGGCCCAGCCCCGGCTGCGTCTGGCCGGACAGGTGACGGGCTGCGAGGGCTATGTGGAAAGCTCGGCCATCGGCCTGCTGGCCGGCCTGTTCGCGGCGGCCGAGGCCCAGGGGCGCGAAATGCTCCGCCCGCCGGCCACCACCGCGCTGGGCGCCCTGCTCGCCCACGTCACCGGCGGCGGCGAGGAAGAAACCTACCAGCCCATGAACATCAATTTCGGCCTGTTCCCCCCGCCGCCCGAGCGCGACGAAAAGGGCCGCCGGGTCAAGGGCCGCGAGCGCAAGAAGCTCTATGCCGAGCGGGCGCGGGCGGCGCTGACGCCCTGGATCGATACGATTCGGAAATAAGTTTCCGCCCTATTTGCGCACCACCAGCGCCACGCCGATGGCGGTGGCGGCCATGCCGGCCAGGGCCAGGGGCGTCAGCACCTCGTCGAACAGCAGCCAGGCCAGCAAGGCGGTCACCGGCGGCACCAGATAGAAGAAGCTGGCCACCTTGGCCGCCTCGCCCAGGCGGATCAGGGTCATCAGCAGGCTGATGGCCCCCAGCGACAGCACCAGCACCAGCCAGCCCAGCGCCAGGACGAAGGACGGCGTCCACTGGATGACCATGGTCTCGGTGGCCACCGCCAACGGCCCCAGCACCGCCAGGGCGGCCAGATACTGGATCAGGGTGCCGGTACGCAGGTCCATGCCGGTGCAAAAGCGCTTCTGGTACAGGGTTCCCCCGGTGATGGCCAGCAGGGCGGCGATGGCGTAGGCCATGCCGTCCCAGCCGAAACCGTCGAAATTCACCCCCGTCAACCGGGTGGACAGCACCATGGCGACGCCCACCAGTCCGAGGGCGAGGCCCAGCCACTGGCGCGGTCCCACCGTCTCGCCCAGCAACGGCCCGACCACGGCGGCGGTCAGCAGCGGCTGCAGCCCGGCCACCAGGGCGACCATGCCGGATGGGACGCCGCGATGGATCGCTCCGAACACGCCGCCCAGATAGATGGCGTGAACCAGCAGGCCCGAGACCGCCAGATGCAGCCACAGCCGGGGGTCGGTGGGAAACCTGGCGCGGCTGGCCGCCACCACCGCCCCCAGCAGGGCGATGACGATGACGAAACGCAGCGCCAGGAAGGTGAAGGGCTCGGCATAGGGCAGGCCGTACTTGCCGCCGATGAAGCCGGTGCTCCACAACAGCACGAAGACGCCCGGCATGGCCTTGGTCCAGGCGTGCTCCCGCATGGCGTTCAGGTCTCGGCCTTGGGCGGTTCGGCCGGCGTTTCCGGTCGCTTGGGCGGCGCCTCGCCGCCGGTCCAGAACACCCAGGTGGAGGCCAGCCAGACCATCATGGAGATGAAGCCGGCCAGTTTGGGCGGGACGCCGAAATGCTTGGGCAGGACCAGCAGCAAGGTGATGCCGCCGACGAAGCCGCACGCCGTCCAGATGGCGCCGACCACGTGGCGCGGCAAACCCTTCTTCTTGGGAGACTCACTCATGGTTCAAGGCCTGACATCGATGTAGTTGACCACTTTCTTGATGCCCTCGCCTTCCCGGAGGCGGGCAATGGCCTTGTTGGCCTCCTCCTGCGAGCGGGCGCGGCCGATGACGTAAAGAGTGCCATGGGAATCCACGGTGGTGCGGAAATTCACGTCGGCCACCCCCTTGGTGCCGATCAGGCGTCCCTGGGCCTTGACGCCCATCTCCACCGTGTCGGCCCAGCTGGGCAGCGTCTTGCGCTTGGGGTCGTCCTTGGGCAGGTAGGTCACGTGCCAGTAGAGCTTCCGGACGCCCTCGACGCCGCGCACATCCTTCTGGAACTGGTCATACGTGGCCTTGTCGTCGAACAGGCCGGTGATCAGCAGGCGCTGCTCGTAGATCTCGGTGGAGGCCTTGATGGTGGCGTGCTTGGCCATGTAGCCGTTGACCTTGGTGACGATCACGTTGTCCTTGGCGATGTCGGCGGCCGAGCGCGCCTCGATGGCCCGGTCGATCAGGGTCTTGGGCGCGGTCAGCACGTCCATCAGCTGGGCCTGGGCCGGTGCGGCCAGCGCAAGGATGGTGGCTGCGGCAAGGGCGATACGGCGCATGGAGCGGTTCCGTTCCGGTGGTGTGACCAGCAAACATACAGGCCAAGACCAACTTCGCCAATCGGCTATTTGGCCGGTTGGGCTATCGCGCCGTCCCCTTCAGATGTTTGTGCACCGCCTGGCGCGAGATGCCCAGCTCCTTGCCGATGCGGGCCAGCGACCACTCGGGATTGGCCTCCTTCAGGGCGCGGGCGCGGTCCTTGGTGGATGGCGCCGCCCCCCGCGTGGCGAGTCCCTGGGACAGTGCCTCGAAATCGGCGGCGAGCACGGCATAGCCGCCGCAATCCTCCCCTCCCCGCTTGCTCCAATAATCCAGGCGGGCCGAGAAATCGGCGATGGTGGCTACCGGCAGATCCCGGCGCCAGGCCGATTCCACCAGATTGTGACGGGCGGCGCAGGCGGCGGGCAGCGTGGGAGCCGGGGAATCCGGCTCGGCCACCAGTTCCAGATGGCGCAGCCGCGTGTCCCAGCGCAGGCATTCGGCGCGGGCCGCCTCGATTCCGGTCGGCATGGGCGCGGCGGCGGCCACCGCCTTTTCCAGTTCGGCGGCGCTTTCGCAACCCGACGCGGCGGCGATGAACACCGCTTCGAATTCGGTGGGGCGCGACACCGCCTCGATGCCGCCGTAATGCGCGATCACCGCCGCCCGCTGGTCGATACGGCTCAGTTCGCGCAGCCGCGACAGCCTGACGGCCCGGATGATGCTGCCCGGCTTGGCCCCTTCCTCGTGCAGACGCAAGGCCTGCATGGCCGCTTCGGCGCCGTCGCCCTGGCGGGTGGCATACCGGCGCGCCAACACGTCGAGGCCGGCGGGGTAGCTGCCCCATTCCAGGTCGCAGAACGCCCGGGCCCGTTCCAGCGCCTCGTCCTGCTCGGCCTCGCTCTCGGACTCGTAAAGCGCCAGCATGCTTTCCAGGCGGTCGAGGGCCTTGTCCTCGCGCCCCTGGCTCATCAAGTCGAATAGGTCCATCGCCCCCTCGTCAACGCACGGGTTGACGGTGCTACGGCCCAGCCGGGCTGTCAAGACGGCGCGGCGTCAGGAATTGCGGGAAATCCGTTCCTGATACTCGGCGGCGACCTTGGCCACCACCGCCTTGATCAGGCTGGGGGGAGCCGTCAGCACCGAATAGCCCTCGCCGGCAAGGCAGGCGGTTACCGCGGCAAGGAGCGAACGAGGAATCATCATCGCCTCCGTCAAATCGACGGAAAGAGAAGCCAGTACACAAGTGTAGTTCTCGACATATAAATATTTGGTAAATCAATGACATTCATAAGCAGTGTCCACTATGCCGGAAGGAAGCGATCGGGCGTATAGTTGCCAGTGACAGACACGGGAGGATGACGATGAGCAACATCGAGCCCATCTCCGCCGAGGCCCAAATGATCCTCGCCGAGCTTCGCGGTCTGAGGGAAGAGATGGCGGCCATGCACCAGGAAACCCGCGCCACCCTGACCGCCCTGCGGGAAGTGTTCTCGGAAATCCGGCGGGTGGAGAGCACCGAAGCCGATATCGAGCAGGATCTGGAGGACGTGGCGCAGCGCCTGGGCACCGTGCTGGATGAGCGGCGGCTCTCCCTCACCTCCTGTTCGGTCTGCGGCTCGGACGTGGAGCGCCATGCCGCCGAGAACGGCGCCCTGCTGATCTGCAAGGCGTGCGGCCACACGGCCTTCGTCGATCGCCGCTCCGGCACCGAGCGCCGCAACATCACCCACAGCGCCGAGGAAGGGCCGCCCGATCAGGTACGGGACACCATCGCCTGGACCAATACCGAGACGTAAAAAACCCGCCGGGGGGAACCGGCGGGTTTTCGAGGTCTTGGTGGGTCCGCCGGGACTCGAACCCGGGACCTCTCGATTAAAAGTCGCTTGCTCTACCAACTGAGCTACGGACCCTGAAACGAAGGGCGCTCACCATAGGCAGATGAGCGCCGCTCGTCAACGACTGGAAAGGCTCTATTTCTTGACGTCGGCCAGCACCTGCATGCGGATCAGCTTATCGGGCTTGGAAACGATACCGTTATCGGCCGGATCACCGGCCTTGATGCGGTCCACGCTCTCCATGCCCTCGAGCACCCGGCCCACCGCCGTGTAGCGGCCATCCAGGCTGGGGGACGAGCCGAACATGATGAAGAACTGGGAATCGGCGCTGTCCGGGCTGGCCGAGCGGGCCATGCCCACCACGCCACGCACGAAGGGCTCGCCGGTGAACTCGGCCCGCAGCTTGACGCCGGATCCGCCGGTGCCGGTGCCGGTGGGGTCGCCGCCCTGGGCCATGAAGCCCGGGATGACGCGGTGGAACACCGTGCCGTCATAGAAGCCCTTGCGGACCAGTTCCTTGATGCGGGCCACGTGCTTGGGGGCCAGATCGGGGCGCAGTTCGATGGTCACCTTGCCGGTGGCCAGTTCCATGACCAGGGTATTCTCGGGATCGGCGGCCTGGGCCGGCTGGGCGACGGCCAGAATCAGGGCGGCGGCAGCAAAAAACAGACGCTTCAGCATGATCTCAACCCTCGGAATCGGCGGCGACGCGCAAGGAGAGGATGCAGTCGGGATCGCTGACCGCCCCGGTGCGCGGCGCGCCCTTCTTGATGTTGTCCACGAATTCCATGCCCTCGACCACCTGGCCCCAGATGGTGTACTGGCGATCCAGGTAGGACTGGGTGTCGAAGCAGATGAAGAACTGGGAATCGGCGCTGTCCGGCGACTGGGCGCGGGCCATGGAGCAGGTGCCGCGCACATGCTTGCCGCTGTTGAACTCGGCCTTCAGCTTGGTGCCGGAGCCGCCGGTGCCGGTGCCGAGCGGGCAGCCGGTCTGGGCCATGAAGCCGTCGATCACCCGATGGAACTTGATGCCGTCATAGAACTTGGCGCGGGCCAGTTCCTTGATGCGGGCGACGTGGTTGGGGGCGAGGTCGGGGCGCAGTTCGATGACGACGCGACCGTCCTTCAGGTCGAGATACAGGGTGTTCTCAAGGTCCACTTTGGTCTTCCTTAAGCCGAGAAGCCGAATTTGTCGTCGAGCCGCGCCTTGACGCGGGGGCTGACGAACTGGGAGATGTCGCCGCCCAGGCGGCCGATCTCCTTGACGAAACGCGACGAGATGAACTGGCAACGCTCCGACGCCATCAGGAAGATGGTCTCGATGTCGGAGGTCAGGCGGGCGTTCATGCCGGCCATCTGGAACTCATACTCGAAATCGGAAACGGCGCGCAGGCCCCGCACGATCAGATTGGCGCCGCACTTGGCGGTGAAATCCACCAGCAGGGTGTCGAAGGGGCGCACCTCGATGCTGACGCCCACGGATTGGGACAGCTCGGCCATTTCGGCCTCGGCCATGGCGACCCGTTCCTCCAGGGTGAACAGCGGCCCCTTGCCGGCGTTGACCGCCACGGCGACGATCAGATGATCGACCATGCGGGTGGCGCGGGCCACGATGTCCATGTGCCCGTTGGTGATGGGGTCGAAGGTCCCGGGATAAAGACCGACGCGCTTAGGCATCCTCGCCTCCCGCCATATCCTCGGCTTCATCCCCGGCTCCTTCGTCGGCCTCGTCGGGCTCGTCGCCATTGCTTCCGATATCGCACAGTCTGGCGGCGGATACCACCCGCTCGTTCTCGGCGGTGCGCAGCAGGGTGACGCCCTGAGTCTTGCGGCCGGCGATGCGGATGTCGTCCACCGGCATGCGGATCAGCTTGCCGCCGTCGCTCACCAGCATGATGTCATCCTCGTGGTTGACGGGGAACGACGCCACCACGGTGCCGGTCTTGGCGGTCATGTCCAGATTGGCGATGCCCGAGCCGCCACGGCCGGTGATGCGGTACTCGAAGGCCGAGGTGCGCTTGCCGAAACCGTTCTCGGTGACGGTGAGCACGAACTGCTGCTCGGCCCCCATCCTTTCCATCTGTTCGGCCGGCAGGTCCCCCTTGAGGAAGGCCTCGCGGGTCTCGGAATCATAGTCGGTGTGGCGCAGGATGGACATGGAGATGACCTCGTCGTCCCCGTCCAGCCGGATACCGCGCACGCCGGTGGAATCGCGGCTCTTGAACTCGCGCACCTCCTGGACCGGGAAGCGGATGGCCTTGCCCAGATGGGTGGCCAGCAGCACGTCGTCGGTTTCGGCGGAACAGGTCTGCACCGAGATCAGGCGCTCGCCCTCGCCCAGCTTCATGGCGATCTTGCCGTTGGCGCGCACCTCGGTGAAGTCGGACAGCGGATTGCGCCGCACGTCGCCCTTGGAGGTGACGAACATGACGTGCAGGTCGCCCCAGGTGGTCTCGTCCTCGGGCAGCGGCATGACGGTCGAGATGGTCTCGCCCTCGTCCAGCGGCAGCAGGTTGACCATGGCCTTGCCGCGCGCCTGGGGATTGCCCAGGGGCAGGCGGTAGACCTTCAGCTTGTAGGCGATGCCGGTGGACGAGAAGAACAGCACCGGGGTGTGGGTGTTGGCCACGAACACCTCGGACAGGAAGTCCTCGTCCTTGATGTTCATGCCCGAACGGCCCTTGCCGCCGCGCTTCTGGGCGCGATAGGCCGAGACCGGCACCCGCTTGATGTAGCCGGTGTTGGTCACCGTCACCACCATGTCCTCGCGGGCGATGAGGTCCTCGATGTCGGCCTCGAACTCGTTTTCCTCGATGGTGGTGCGGCGCGGCGTGGCGAACTGCTCGCGGATTTCCAGCAATTCGCCCTTCATCACCTCGAACAGGCGGGGGCGCGACGACAGGATCAGCAGGTAGGCCTCGATCTGATGGCCGATCTCGCGCAGCTCGTCGCCGATCTTGTCGCGCTCGAGCCCCGTCAGGCGGTGCAGGCGCAGGTCCAGGATGGCCTTGGCCTGGATTTCGGACAGGCGATAGCAGCCGTTCTCGTCGATGACGCGGCCGGGCTCGTCGATCAGGCGGATCAGCGGCTCCACGTCGCCCACCGGCCAGGCCCGGGTCATCAGCTTCTCGCGCGCCTCGGAAGGATCGGGGGCGGCGCGGATCAGGCGGATCACCTCGTCGATATTGGCCACGGCGATGGCCAGGCCGGCCAACACGTGGGCGCGGTCGCGGGCCTTGCCCAGCTCGAAGATGGTGCGCCGGGTGATCACCTCCTCGCGGAAGGCGATGAAGGCCTTGATGATGTCCCTGAGCGTCATCATCTCGGGCCGGCCGCCATTGAGCGCCAGCGAGTTGACGCCGAAGCTGGTCTGCAGCGGCGTGAAGCGGTAGAGCTGGGCCAGCACCACGTCGGCGATGGCGTCGCGCTTGATCTCGATCACCACCCGCACGCCGTCGCGGTCGGATTCGTCCCTGAGATCGGAAATGCCCTCGAGCTTCTTGTCGCGCACCAGCTCGGCGATCTGCTCGAGCATTCGGGCCTTGTTCACCTGATAGGGAATCTCGGTGACGACGATGGCGTCCCGGTCCTTGCGGATTTCCTCGATGTGGACGCGGCCGCGCATCACCACCGAGCCGCGCCCGGTCAACTGGGCGGCGCGGATGCCGGAGCGGCCGAGAATGGTGCCGCCGGTGGGGAAGTCGGGACCGGGCACCAGCTCCATCAGCCGCTCGGCCGTCACCTCGGGATCGTCGATATAGGCGCAGCAGGCGTCGATCACCTCGCCCAGATTGTGGGGCGGAATGTTGGTGGCCATGCCCACCGCGATACCGCCGGCGCCGTTGACCAGCAGGTTGGGATAGCGGGCGGGCAGCACCGTGGGTTCATGGGTGGATTCGTCGTAATTGGCCTGGAAATCGACGGTTTCCTTGTCGATGTCCTCGAGCAGGGAATGGGCCGAGCGGGCCAGGCGGGCCTCGGTATAGCGCATGGCCGCCGGCGGGTCGCCGTCCATGGAGCCGAAATTGCCCTGCCCGTCCACCAGGGGCAGGCGCATGGAGAAGTTCTGCGCCATGCGCACCATGGCGTCGTAGATGGCCGAATCGCCGTGGGGGTGATACTTACCCATGACGTCGCCGACGATGCGCGCCGATTTGCGGAAGGGCTTGTTGAAGTGGTAGCCCGCCTCGTTCATGGCGAACAGGATGCGGCGGTGGACCGGCTTCAGCCCGTCGCGGACGTCGGGAAGCGCGCGGCTCACGATCACGCTCATGGCGTAATCGAGATAGGAGCGCTTCATCTCGTCTTCGATGGTGACCGGAGTGATATCGAATTGCGGCGACGCGGGAGGCGTGGTCAACGAAATTTTCCCATCGGTTTCAAAAAGGAACCAGAACTTGGGGTGGACACAGGTCCACGCGGGCGCACGCTACCAGATATCGTGTCTCGCGACAACCCGAGGGTATGGAGCGCGGGTATTGAAGTGAAACCGCCGCCCCTCTCTGGCATAATGGCCCCCGGCGCTGCTTGCCATCGGGATGGAGCATGAAGCACGAAATCTCAGCCGCCCAGGTGGTTTCGGCCCGGGCCTCCGACACCGGCGACGCCATCCGCGTCGTGCTGGCCGACGAATCCGGCGAGGAACACGTGGTGATCCTGCCGCTGGACCAGCTGACCCTGCTGTCGGCCTGGCTTGAGCAGGCCGGGCGGATTCCGGCCGAGGAAGCCTCCCTGCCCTCGGCCGCTCCCGCCTCGGCCGTTCCCGCCCAGTCGGTGGAGCGCTGGACCATCCAGCCCGAGGCCGATGACGAGCACATCGTGCTGGGCTTCAAGCTGGCCAAGGGCGCCGAGATGAGCCTGCGCATGCACAGAAGCGGCGTCGCCGCCTATGCCAAGGCGCTGACCTCCATGCTGGGCCGCCTGCTGCCCGCGCCGCCGACCAAGGCCAAGCATTAGGCCTTCCGCGCGCCGGTTCCATGCAATATGATCCGCGCCACGTTTTTCCAAGGGGAGCCACGAACGCCATGGCTGGCAGCGTCAACAAGGTCATTCTGGTCGGCAATCTGGGCCGCGATCCCGAGGTGCGCACCTCGCAGGACGGCTCGAAGATCGTCAACCTGAACATCGCCACCTCCGAGACCTGGAAGGATCGCGGCACCGGCGAGCGCAAGGAGAAGACCGAGTGGCACCGGGTGGTGATCTTCAATCCCAACCTGGCCGACATCGCCGAGCGCTACCTGAGGAAGGGCTCCAGCGTCTATGTCGAGGGCGCTCTCCAGACCCGCAAGTGGACCGACCAGTCCGGCCAGGAAAAGTACTCCACCGAGGTGGTGATCGGCCGCTTCAAGGGCGAGCTGACCCTGCTGGGCGGCCGTGACGGCGGCGGTGGCGGCGGTGGCTATGGCGGCGGCGGCGGTGGTGGTGGCTACGACGATGCTCCGCGCCAGGGTGGCGGCAATGCCGGCGGCGGCTCGCGCCAGCAGGGCGGCGGCCAGTCCTGGGAACCCCCGGCCGATCTGGACGACGAAATCCCGTTCTGATCCGGGGCGTTGCCGGCTTTCATCGGGGGGACGCCATGACGGAACGCGCCGAGTGCCTGTACGATTCCCTTTGGTCGGAGCGGCTGGATTTCCTGCGTTCGGTCGTCGCTTCGGGTGAGACGGAACGCACGCGGGCGGTCAATGCCCTTCTGCGGCAGATCGACGCGACCATTCCCGTCCAGAAATACCTGGACGATGGCGGCAGGCCGATTCAGATGCCCGCCAACGCCTTTGGCGGAAACTTCTGCACCTATATCGGGGTGCACGGTGATCTGGCCATGTCGCCCGCCTTCCTGCGCGGAAGCCTGCCCGCCGACTGGATTTTCCGCACCCTCGCCGCCGAGTCCTTCGACCATGTCTGCGAGTTGGGGGCCGGCTGGGGCTATAACCTTTTCGATCTCCACGATCTGGGCCTCGACCGCCGGATCGGCCTGTTCGCCGGCGAGTACACCGATTCCGGCGTGGCGATGATCGAGACCCTGGCGGCATTGGCTCCCAAGCTGCCGCTCCAGGCCTTTCACATGGACTTCACCGATCCCGATCCGCGGGCCTGGCCGGTGCCCAAGACGGGACGGACGCTGTTCTACACCAACCACGCCATCGAACAGGTCCCCGCCATCGGCAGCGCCTTCATTCAGGGCATCGTCGAAACCTATCCCGATTGCGCCGTCATCCATTTCGAACCCATCGGGCATCAAATTCCCGAGGAACAGGGGTCGTTCAGGATGAAGGCCCAATACGAATGGTTCCGGAAGAGCAACTGGAACATGGACCTGTACGAGTCCATCCGCAAGGCGCAGCTTCTGCGGAAGATCGACGTCGCCTATCTGTTCGTGAACTATTACGGCCGCGATCCTCAGAACCTGTGCTCGATCATCCGCTGGAAGCCGAGATGAGGCCGGGACGCGGTGGCCGGAACCGGCCACCGCGTCGTGCCGCCATCAGCGTTCGTGGAACGACTGCTGAATCTGGGTGAAGATCGGCTTCAGCATGTATTGCAGCAACGTCTTGTCGCCGGTGATGATTTCCGCCGTCACCGACATGCCGGGCTGGATGGTGTAGCGGCCCGGCGTCAGGCCGACGTAATTGTTCTTGAGGTCGATCACGCCCTTGAAGAAGGGATTGCCCTTCTCGTCGGCGAAGCTGGAGGCGGAAATCTTGGTGAGCGTCCCGTCCACCGCGCCGTAGCGGGCGAAGTCGTAGGTGGTGACCTTGACCCGCACCGGCTGGCCGATCTTCAGATGGCCCACGTCCTTGGTGTTGATCTTGGCGTCCACCTTCATCTGGTTCTCGACGGGAACCACCTCGCAGACGTTGCCGCCGGCCTGGATGACGGCGCCCTGGTTCTTGACGGTCAGCCCCTTGACCAGGCCGCGCACCGGCGCGACGATTTCCAGGCGCTTCACCCGGTCCTCGAGACGGCCGATGCTTTCCTGCACCTGGGCCAGTTCGTTGATGGTGGTGCCCAGATCGTCCATGGTCGCCTTCTGCAGCGAGGACCTGTTGTCCATCAGCCGGTTTTCCACTTCGGCCAGGGCCTCTCGGGCGGTGACCTCCTGACCGATCAGGCGGGCCAGTTCGCCCTGGACTCGTGACAGCTCGCGCTTGGTGTCCAGGTAGACCACCCGGGAGACCAGCCCCTTGGCGACCAGTTCCTGGCGCATGTTCATCTCTTCCTGCAGCGGCCCCAGCTGCTCGCGCAGAGAGCGTTCCTGGGATTCCAGCAGGCGCAGGTCGGAACGCTTCTGCTCCATCTGCGACAGGATGACCGAGCGCGAGGTGTCGCGGGCCTGGGACTGGCTGTTGAAAATGGCCAGATTGTCGGCGATCAGCCGCTCGTAGCCCTGGGGCATGTGGGAGAAGTCGGGCTGGCGCTCCTCGGCCAGGGCGCGCAGGCGTTCGGCCTTGATCAGCAAGGTGGCTTCGCGGGCCCTGGTCTGCTCCAGGTCCGAGATGGCCTGGGCCGGATTGAGCCGGATGATGGGCGCCCCCGCCTCCACCAGATCGCCGTCGCGGGCGACGATGTCCTGGACGATGCCGCCTTCCAGATGCTGAACCGCCTGGACCTGACCCGAGGGAATGATCTGGCCCTCGGCGGTGGCGATTTCCGGAACGTCGGTCAGCGCCGCCCAGACCACGAAGGCGGCGGTGGTGGCGCTGGCCAGCATCATGGTGAAGCGGACGAGGCCCGAAGTGCCGCTCTCCTCCAGCACCAGGGCCTGGGCCAGGTGCCGCGATTGCCGGTTGGACAGCTTGATCACCGGCTTGGCGGGTCCGGCGGCCTGGGGCACCTTGTCGGGCTGGGGAACGTTGACGAGGTTCTGGCCCTGATTTGGATTGGGATTGGGATTCGTGCTCATGTCAGATCAGGTCCGGCGGTATGCGGGCCCGGACTTCCTCGGCCGGGCCGGCGAGACGCAGATAGCCGCCATCGAACACCAGGATCCGGTCGGCGGCCCGCAGATGGCTGGGGCGATGGGTGACCATGAAGATGGTGGACTGGCCGCGGAAATTCTCGACGGATTGCATGAAGGTACGGTCGCCCTCGAAATCAAGGCCGTTGACCGGCTCGTCGAACAGCATGATCGGGCTGCGCTTGAGATAGCCCCTGGCCAGGGACAGCTTCTGGACGAAACTGGTGGGCAGGTGCTCGGACGCGCCCTCGCCGATGCGGGTCTCCAGGCCACGCGGCAGGCCCATGATTTCCTCCCACACGTCGGCCTGGTCGCAGGCCCAGCGGATGTCGGCGTCGGTGGCGGTGGGATGGGCCAGCCGCAGGTTCTGGGCCACCGTTCCGAAGAACAGGTTGCAGGTCTGCGGCACGTAGGAAATCATGTGCCGCATCTCGATGGGGTCGATCTGGCGGATGTCGGTGGCGTCGATCTTCACCGCGCCGGCCTGGGGAGCGTAAAGGCCGAGCAGGACCTTGAGGATGGTGGACTTGCCCGAGCCGTTGCGCCCCGTCACGCACACCACCTCGCCCGGCTCCACCTCGAAGGAGACGCCCACCAGGGCGGGGTCGGACTCGTTGTTGTAGCGCAACGACACCCGGGAAAAGACCACCCGGCCCTTGATGTTCTTCAGGGGCGCCACGATGGCCTTGGGGTCGCGCTCCGGCTTGATGCCCATCAGGCCGTCGATCTGGCGGATGGACCCCCTCACCTGCTCGACCCGCTGCAGCATGGTGAAGCCGGTCTGCAGCGGCGACAGAACCCGCCACACCAGCATCATGGCGGCGATCAGGCCGCCGATGGACAGCGCCCCGTCGATGACGCCCAGCACGCCGACCATGATGGTGGCCAGGCCCGACGAGATGATCAGGATGTTGGACCCGGTGCTGATGGCCACGGCGAACATGCCGTTCTTGAATCCGCCCATGGCGGCGCGGGCCGACATCTCGCGGTAGCGCTTGACCCAGGTGTGCTCGGCGGCGGCCAGCTTGACGGCGCGCATCTTGCCCAGCGCCTCCACCAGGAATTCCTGGCGGCGCGAGCCGGCGCGCGACGCGATGCCCACGTTCTTGCGCACCACCGGCATCACCGCCCAGCCGCCGATCAGGAACAGGATGGTGCCCACCACCGGCACCAGGGCGATCACCCCACCCAGCAGGGCGATGACGGTGAAGTAGAAGATGGCGAAGGGCAGTTCCATGAACACCGTGGCCAGGGGGCCGGTGAAGAACTCGCGCACCGATTCGAAGTCCTTGATGCGCGCCACCTGGGCGCCGATGGTGGCGCGCTCGGTGAAGCCGGGCGGCAGCGCCAGGATGTGCTGGAAGATGTTGTTGCCCATGATGTTGTCGAGCCTGGCGCCGACGAAGGCCAGGATGCGGGCGCGGACCTCGCGCAGCACCGCGTCGGCGGCCAGCGCCATGGTCACCCCGATGGAGAGCGACACCAGCATGGAATAGGATTCGGCGCCGATCACCTTGTCGTAGACCGACATGGTGAACAGCGGCGTGCCCAGCGAGAAGACGTTGAGCACGAAGGTGACGAAGAAGGCCTGCCAGTAGAGCGGGCGGAACCGCTCCAGCACGCTCTTGAACCAGCTGGCCGGCTTGGCGGCGCCGGCATCGCCCCCCAGGTTGGTGAAGAAGTAGGCGGTGCCCTTGATGCCTTGGGTGTCGATCTTGGTGGTGATGCCCTGGGCGCTGTCGAACACCTCGGCCTCGCCGTCCTCGGCGATCTTCTTCACCACCAGGGCGTGGCTCGTATCGGGCAGGAACAGGCAGGGCAGCAGGCGGGAATCGATGATCTCCAGGTCCAGGCGCTCGGGCCGGCTGGAAAAGTTCAACGTCGCCATCACGTTGCGCAGGCCGGTGAGATCCAGGTCGTTGGCGAAGTGCGGCAGGGATTCGGCCACGTGGCGCGGATCGCCCTTCCAGCCCAGCGACTTCAGCAGGGGCAGCAGGCAGGCCGCCAGGTCCGAGGCGGCGGAAAAGCCGCCCAGCGCGTTCTGGGCCAGCTGCTGCTCGTACTGCTCGATGGCCTGCTGGTTGGGCTTGCGCGACGACAGGCTGTTGGTGGCGGCGACCGTCATGCCGGCCCTCCCTGGGGCAGCAATCCGGCGGGCGCCTCGGGCAGGGGCGGACGCTCCTCGCGCGGGGGCTTGGCGAGCAGGGTCCCATCCTTCAGATCGAACACCCGGTCGGCCAGCTTGACCAGGGACGGACGCGGCGTGACCAGCACCAGGGTGCGCTTGCCCTTGGCCCGCTCCAGCCAGACGCGCAGGAAATTGTCGCCGGTGGTGTCCACCGCGGTGTTGGCCTCGTCGAACAGGACGACGCGCGGATTGTTGACCAGGGCGCGGGCGATGGCGATGCGCTGCTTGATGCCGCGCGGCAGGGAATCATAGGCGCCGTCGCCCACCGGCGTGTCGTAGCCGAGCGCCATGGTCGCCACCACCTCGTCCAGGCCGAGCAGCGCGGCGGTCTCCACCGCCACGTCGTCGAATTCCTTGCGGAACATGGTGATGTTCTGAAGGATCGTTCCCTGGAACAGCACGCCCATCTGCGGCAGGAAGGCGATGTGGTCGCGCACGCTCTGGGGCTCGAACATGGTCATGGGCTGGCCATCCACCAGCACCTGCCCCGTGGTCGGCTTGATGGCGCCCTGCATGAGGGTCAGCAGGGTGGTCTTGCCGCTGCCGTTGCCCCCCGAGATGGCGATGCACTCGCCCTCGCCGATCTTGATGGAGGCGTCGCGGATGATCACCGGCAGCTTCTCGCCGTAGCGGAAGCTGCAATCCACCAGTTCCAGCCCGCCCTTGCAGGCGGTCATCTTGGGCAGGCCCTTCTCGGATTCCGGCTTCAGCTTGAACAGTTCGGTCAGACGGTGGCGGGCCAGCATGAAGGACTGGAAGCGGGTCCACACCCCCAGCGCCTTCTGGATGGGGGCCATGGCGCGGCCGGCCAGCATGGAACAGGCCGCCAGGCCGCCGGTGGTCATCTCGCCGTTCAGCACCACCAGGGCGCCGAACATGGCGACGCAGACGGTGGTCGCCTGGGAGAAGAACGACGAAAGGCCCATGGCGGTCGAGGAATTGAGCGCCACCTGATAGGCGCCCTCGGCGCAGGTCTCCTGCAGGCGCTCGTAGCGGCGCACCATCTGCGCCTCCATGGCGAAGGCCTTGACGCTGTGGATGCCGCCCAGCACCTCGATGATGAAGTTGAAGCGCCGGTCGTCGGCGGTCATGCGCTTTTGCAGCGCGCCGCGCAGCTTGCCGCCCAGGACGACGGCCGAGATGCAGAACAGCACCAGGATGGTGATGGGCACGAAGACCAGGGCGCCGCCCATCATGGCCACCAGGCTGAGATAGAGAACCGCGAACGGCAGGTCGAGCAGGGTCAGCATGGCCTGGCCGGCGTAGAATTCGCGCACCGTCGCCAGGGAGTTCATGCGCTCCAGATGGGCGCCCGACCCATCCTTCTCGAACTCGTCGACGCCGGCCATCACCAGATGGTTGAGCGCGGTGCAGCCGGCATTGTGCTCGAACTTGGCCCCGACCCAGCCGGTGATCCAGGAACGGCAGAAATTGAGGGCGGATTCCAGCAGCAGGGCGGCGAACACCGCCCCCATCAGGAACACCATGGTGCCCACCGACTTGTTGGGCAGGATGCGGTCGTAGACCTGCAGCAGGGCCATGGGCAGGGCAAGGCCCAGCACGTTCAGGAACAGCGAGGCCACCGCCAGATCGAACAGGTTGCTCTTCAGGGTCGACAGCGAGGCGATGCTGAAAGCCGGCGGCTCGGCGCTTCCGGCTCCGGCATGGGAAGGCCCGGAACCGGGCGCGGCAGCCCCCTCGGGCCTCGCGGCCACGGGGTCACTCATCCGTAAGCGTCACGGGCTGCAAGCTTGTGCTCCCTCGCCACCAACAAAATCAGCCGCCCCTGCCCCGTCGGCAAGCGGGAGAATAGCGCTCCGGGTCCGTAATAACCACAAGATATTGGATATAAGCTGGCGCAAGGGCTGGTTTTCCCGCCATGAGGAGCATTATGATGGAGGCACTGCGCAAAGCCTCCCAGAGCGAGAACGGGTCCTTGAACGAACATGCCGAAACGCCCCTGCCGGCCAGCATCGAAACGATCGAGAGATTAATCGCGATCGATACTACAAGTTATAAGACTAATTTACAGTTAATCGATCTGGTGGAGGAAATCCTTTCCGGTCTTGGAGCGTCCGTGCGGAGGACTTGGGACGAATCTCGAAACAAAGCGAATATCTTTGCCACGATTGGCCCCGAAGATGTCCCTGGAATAGTTCTGTCTGGCCATACCGACGTGGTCCCGGTGGATGGCCAGGACTGGTCCGCCGACCCGTTCCGCCTGCGTCGGGCCGATGGCAAGCTGTACGGTCGGGGCACCGCCGACATGAAGAGCTTCATCGCCATCTGCTTGGCCCTCGCCCCCGACTTCGCCGCCGCGCCGCTGAAGATGCCGGTGCATTTCGCCTTTTCCTACGACGAGGAGGTGGGCTGCGTCGGCGTCCGCCGCCTGATCGACGATCTGGCCCATCTGGCGGTGCGTCCCCTTCTCTGCATCGTCGGCGAACCCACCGGGATGAAGGCGGTGATCGGCCACAAGGGCAAGAAGAGCGTGCGGTGCCACGTGGAAGGGCACGAATGCCACTCCGCCCTCAACCACCTGGGGGTCAACGCCGTGGAGATCGCGGCGGAAATGGTCGTCAGGCTGCGCGCCATGCAACGGCGCATCCGCGAGACCGGCCCCTTCGACCACGGCTACCAGCCGCCCTACACCACCGTGCACACCGGCACCATGCAGGGCGGCACGGCGTTGAACATCGTGCCCAAATCCTGCTCGTTCGAGTTCGAGATCCGCAACCTGCCCGATCACGACCCCGAGGAGCTGATGGCCGAGGTGCGGGGGTGGGCCCAGGATCTGGTGCCCGAGATGCTGGGCGTCAGCGAGGCCAGCGGCATCACGCTCGACGAGCACAACTCGACGCCGGGCCTGGGGATGGACGAGATGGACGCGGCGGTCCGTCTGGTCTGCGCCCTCTCGGGCTCCAACCAGACCAGCAAGGTGGCCTTCACCACCGAGGCGGGATTGTTCCAGCAGGCCGGCATTCCGGCGGTGGTCTGCGGCCCCGGCGACATCGCCCAGGCCCACCGCCCGGACGAGTTCATCACCATCGAACAGGTGGCCAAGTGCGAGACCTTCCTGCGGCGCCTGCTGGCCCATATGTGCTGAGGCAGGAGGGCTACTCGATCACCGCCCGCAGCGATGTCCAGGTCCCCGGGGTGGGGGCCAGCAACAGACAGCCCTCCTCCGCCCGTGGACGGTAGGGCTTTCCGCTGGTCAGGGAGGCGTGGCCCCCCGACTCGGCGTGAATCAGCACCCCGGCCGCATGGTCCCAGGGCATCAGACGGTGGTAATGGGCGAAGTGCAGCTTGCCCGTTACCAGATCGATATAATCATGGGCGGCGCTGCCCTTGCGCATGGTCTTGGCCACCAGGGCCGAAAGGCGGCCGGATCGCTTCACCGAACCGGTAAGCTCGGCCAAGGGGGCGGACGGCAGCACGGCAAGGCGCTCCGCCCCCAGCCAGGCCCCCGCCCCAAGCTCGGCGGTCACCAGGCGCCGGCCCAGGGGATCGAGAATCCATCCCGCCACCGTCACCCCGTCCCGCACCAGGGCGACGATCACGGCGAAACGGGGATTGCCCTTGGCGAAATTGGCGGTGCCGTCCACCGGATCGATGATCCAGACATGCCCCTCGCCCTCCAGGACCCGCAGCAGGGCGGGATCGGCGGCCACCGCCTCCTCGCCCACCACGGCGGAACCGGGAATCAGGTCGCGCAGCCGCCGGGTCATCACCCGTTCGGCCTCGGTATCGGCCTCGGTGACCAGTTCGCCCGGCCGCTTCTCGCGGATCTGCCCGGCGGACAGATGGTTGAAGCGGGGCAGGATTTCCTCGTCCGCCGCCTCGGAGATGATGGAAGCCACCTTGTCGAAATCCATCATGCCCCCCTGCTCCCGGCCTTGCGCTGGTGAAAGCGCTTGATGTCGGCGGGGTCGAGCTTGACCCGCATGAAGGCCTGCGCCTCGTCGTCGCGCCGCGCCACCACCTCGCCGTGACTGTAAAGCCAGGCGATGGAGGCGCCATCGGACAGCGGCAGCGCCACGTCGAGGGTTTCCCGCGCCGCCCCCAGGCGGCGGTCCAGCTCGGCCAGCAGGTCGTCCACCCCCTCGCCGGTCACCGCCGACAGCGCCATGGCGCCATGGCGGCGCTTGGCCTGGTTGAGCACTTCCTCGCGGCCATGCTCGTCCAGCAGGTCGATCTTGTTCAGCGCCTCCACCAGCCCGCGATCCACCACCTCGGACAGCCCCAGCTCGCGGAGCACGGTGTCCACGTCGGCGGCCTGGGCCTCGGTGTCGGGATGGGAGACGTCGCGCACATGCACCACCACGTCGGCCTCCAGCACCTCCTCCAGGGTGGCGCGGAAGGCGGCGACCAGCTCGTGCGGCAGGTCGGAGATGAAGCCAACCGTATCCGACAGGATGATCTTGCGCCCCGACGGCAGCACCAGGGTGCGCATGGTGGGGTCGAGCGTGGCGAACAGCATGTCCTTGGCCATGACCTCGGCCCGGGTCAGCTGGTTGAACAGCGTGGATTTGCCGGCATTGGTGTAGCCCACCAGGGCGACGATGGGATAAGGCACCTTGCGCCGCGCCTTGCGGTGCAGTTCGCGGGTGCGCTTGACGTCGTCCAGCTCGCGCTCCAGCTTGACGATGCGCTCGCCGATCATGCGGCGGTCGGCCTCGATCTGGGTCTCGCCTGGACCGCCCAGGAAGCCGAAGCCGCCCCGCTGGCGCTCCAGGTGGGTCCACGACCGCACCAGACGCGAGCGCTGATAGCTAAGCGCCGCCAGTTCCACCTGCAGCGTGCCCTCGCGGGTGCGCGCCCGGGCGCCGAAAATCTCGAGAATCAGGCCGGTGCGGTCGATGACCTTGCCACGCTGTTCAACCAGCTGACCCGGGCCGAGGTCATGGCCAAGGACATGCTGTTCGCCACGCTCGACCCCACCATGCGCACCCTGGTGCTGCCGCTCGGGGCGCAAGATCATCCTGTCGGATACGGTTGGCTTCATCTCCGACCTGCCGCACGAGCTGGTCGCCGCCTTCCGCGCCACCCTGGAGGAGGTGCTGGAGGCCGACGTGGTGGTGCATGTGCGCGACGTCTCACCATCCCGACACCGAGGCCCGGCCGCCGACGTGGACACCGTGCTCCGCGAGCTGGGGCTGTCCGAGGTGGTGGATCGCGGGCTGGTGGAGGCGCTGAACAAGATCGACCTGCTGGACGAGCATGGCCGCGAGGAAGTGCTCAACCAGGCCAAGCGCCGCCATGGCGCCATGGCGCTGTCGGCGGTGACCGGCGAGGGGGTGGACGACCTGCTGGCCGAGCTGGACCGCCGCCTGGGGGCGGCGCGGGAAACCCTCGACGTGGCGCTGCCGCTGTCCGATGGCGCCTCCATCGCCTGGCTTTACAGTCACGGCGAGGTGGTGGCGCGGCGCGACGACGAGGCGCAGGCCTTCATGCGGGTCAAGCTCGACCCCGCCGACATCAAGCGCTTTCACCAGCGCAAGGCCGGGAGCAGGGGGGCATGATGGATTTCGACAAGGTGGCTTCCATCATCTCCGAGGCGGCGGACGAGGAAATCCTGCCCCGCTTCAACCATCTGTCCGCCGGGCAGATCCGCGAGAAGCGGCCGGGCGAACTGGTCACCGAGGCCGATACCGAGGCCGAACGGGTGATGACCCGGCGGCTGCGCGACCTGATTCCCGGTTCCGCCGTGGTGGGCGAGGAGGCGGTGGCCGCCGATCCCGCCCTGCTGCGGGTCCTGGAGGGCGAGGGGCATGTCTGGATCATCGATCCGGTGGACGGCACCGCCAATTTCGCCAAGGGCAATCCCCGTTTCGCCGTGATCGTCGCCCTGGTGCGGGACGGGGTGACGGTGGCGGGATGGATTCTCGATCCCCTGGGCCGGCGCCTGGTGACCGCCGAGCTTGGGGCGGGGGCCTGGCTGGGGGCGGAGCGCCTTGCCGTGCTGCCGTCCGCCCCCTTGGCCGAGCTTACCGGTTCGGTGAAGCGATCCGGCCGCCTTTCGGCCCTGGTGGCCAAGACCATGCGCAAGGGCAGCGCCGCCCATGATTATATCGATCTGGTAACGGGCAAGCTGCACTTCGCCCATTACCACCGTCTGATGCCCTGGGACCATGCGGCCGGGGTGCTGATTCACGCCGAGTCGGGGGGCCACGCCTCCCTGACCAGCGGAAAGCCCTACCGTCCACGGGCGGAGGAGGGCTGTCTGTTGCTGGCCCCCACCCCGGGGACCTGGACATCGCTGCGGGCGGTGATCGAGTAGCCCTCCTGCCTCAGCACATATGGGCCAGCAGGCGCCGCAGGAAGGTCTCGCACTTGGCCACCTGTTCGATGGTGATGAACTCGTCCGGGCGGTGGGCCTGGGCGATGTCGCCGGGGCCGCAGACCACCGCCGGAATGCCGGCCTGCTGGAACAATCCCGCCTCGGTGGTGAAGGCCACCTTGCTGGTCTGGTTGGAGCCCGAGAGGGCGCAGACCAGACGGACCGCCGCGTCCATCTCGTCCATCCCCAGGCCCGGCGTCGAGTTGTGCTCGTCGAGCGTGATGCCGCTGGCCTCGCTGACGCCCAGCATCTCGGGCACCAGATCCTGGGCCCACCCCCGCACCTCGGCCATCAGCTCCTCGGGGTCGTGATCGGGCAGGTTGCGGATCTCGAACTCGAACGAGCAGGATTTGGGCACGATGTTCAACGCCGTGCCGCCCTGCATGGTGCCGGTGTGCACGGTGGTGTAGGGCGGCTGGTAGCCGTGGTCGAAGGGGCCGGTCTCGCGGATGCGCCGTTGCATGGCGCGCAGCCTGACGACCATTTCCGCCGCGATCTCCACGGCGTTGACCCCCAGGTGGTTGAGGGCGGAGTGGCATTCGTGCCCTTCCACGTGGCACCGCACGCTCTTCTTGCCCTTGTGGCCGATCACCGCCTTCATCCCGGTGGGTTCGCCGACGATGCAGAGAAGGGGACGCACCGCCAGATGGGCCAGATCGTCGATCAGGCGGCGGACGCCGACGCAGCCCACCTCCTCGTCGTAGGAAAAGGCGAAATGCACCGGCATCTTCAGCGGCGCGGCGGCGAAGTCGGGGGCGAGGGCCAAGCAGATGGCGATGAAGCTCTTCATGTCGGCGGTGCCCCGACCGTACAGCTTGCCATCGGCCCGACGCAGGCGGAACGGGTCGGCGGACCAGTCCTGGCCATCCACCGGGACCACGTCGGTATGGCCAGACAGAACTATTCCAGGGACATCTTCGGGGCCAATCGTGGCAAAGATATTCGCTTTGTTTCGAGATTCGTCCCAAGTCCTCCGCACGGACGCTCCAAGACCGGAAAGGATTTCCTCCACCAGATCGATTAACTGTAAATTAGTCTTATAACTTGTAGTATCGATCGCGATTAATCTCTCGATCGTTTCGATGCTGGCCGGCAGGGGCGTTTCGGCATGTTCGTTCAAGGACCCGTTCTCGCTCTGGGAGGCTTTGCGCAGTGCCTCCATCATAATGCTCCTCATGGCGGGAAAACCAGCCCTTGCGCCAGCTTATATCCAATATCTTGTGGTTATTACGGACCCGGAGCGCTATTCTCCCGCTTGCCGACGGGGCAGGGGCGGCTGATTTTGTTGGTGGCGAGGGAGCACAAGCTTGCAGCCCGTGACGCTTACGGATGAGTGACCCCGTGGCCGCGAGGCCCGAGGGGGCTGCCGCGCCCGGTTCCGGGCCTTCCCATGCCGGAGCCGGAAGCGCCAGCCGCCGGCTTTCAGCATCGCCTCGCTGTCGACCCTGAAGAGCAACCTGTTCGATCTGGCGGTGGCCTCGCTGTTCCTGAACGTGCTGGGCCTTGCCCTGCCCATGGCCCTGCTGCAGGTCTACGACCGCATCCTGCCCAACAAGTCGGTGGGCACCATGGTGTTCCTGATGGGGGCGGTGTTCGCCGCCCTGCTGCTGGAATCCGCCCTCAATTTCTGCCGTTCCTGGATCACCGGCTGGGTCGGGGCCAAGTTCGAGCACAATGCCGGCTGCACCGCGCTCAACCATCTGGTGATGGCCGGCGTCGACGAGTTCGAGAAGGATGGGTCGGGCGCCCATCTGGAGCGCATGAACTCCCTGGCGACGGTGCGCGAATTCGACGCCTGGCCACCAGGCTGAGATAGAGAACCGCGAACGGCAGGTCGAGCAGGGTCAGCATGGCCTGGCCGGCGTAGAATTCGCGCACCGTCGCCAGGGAGTTCATGCGCTCCAGATGGGCGCCCGACCGCATCCTTCTCGAACTCGTCGACGCCGGCCATCACCAGATGGTTGAGCGCGGTGCAGCCGGCATTGTGCTCGAACTTGGCCCCGACCCAGCCGGTGATCCAGGAACGGCAGAAATTGAGGGCGGATTCCAGCAGCAGGGCGGCGAACACCGCCCCCATCAGGAACACCATGGTGCCCACCGACTTGTTGGGCAGGATGCGGTCGTAGACCTGCAGCAGGGCCATGGGCAGGGCAAGGCCCAGCACGTTCAGGAACAGCGAGGCCACCGCCAGATCGAACAGGTTGCTCTTCAGGGTCGACAGCGAGGCGATGCTGAAAGCCGGCGGCTCGGCGCTTCCGGCTCCGGCATGGGAAGGCCCGGAACCGGGCGCGGCAGCCCCCTCGGGCCTCGCGGCCACGGGGTCACTCATCCGTAAGCGTCACGGGCTGCAAGCTTGTGCTCCCTCGCCACCAACAAAATCAGCCGCCCCTGCCCCGTCGGCAAGCGGGAGAATAGCGCTCCGGGTCCGTAATAACCACAAGATATTGGATATAAGCTGGCGCAAGGGCTGGTTTTCCCGCCATGAGGAGCATTATGATGGAGGCACTGCGCAAAGCCTCCCAGAGCGAGAACGGGTCCTTGAACGAACATGCCGAAACGCCCCTGCCGGCCAGCATCGAAACGATCGAGAGATTAATCGCGATCGATACTACAAGTTATAAGACTAATTTACAGTTAATCGATCTGGTGGAGGAAATCCTTTCCGGTCTTGGAGCGTCCGTGCGGAGGACTTGGGACGAATCTCGAAACAAAGCGAATATCTTTGCCACGATTGGCCCCGAAGATGTCCCTGGAATAGTTCTGTCTGGCCATACCGACGTGGTCCCGGTGGATGGCCAGGACTGGTCCGCCGACCCGTTCCGCCTGCGTCGGGCCGATGGCAAGCTGTACGGTCGGGGCACCGCCGACATGAAGAGCTTCATCGCCATCTGCTTGGCCCTCGCCCCCGACTTCGCCGCCGCGCCGCTGAAGATGCCGGTGCATTTCGCCTTTTCCTACGACGAGGAGGTGGGCTGCGTCGGCGTCCGCCGCCTGATCGACGATCTGGCCCATCTGGCGGTGCGTCCCCTTCTCTGCATCGTCGGCGAACCCACCGGGATGAAGGCGGTGATCGGCCACAAGGGCAAGAAGAGCGTGCGGTGCCACGTGGAAGGGCACGAATGCCACTCCGCCCTCAACCACCTGGGGGTCAACGCCGTGGAGATCGCGGCGGAAATGGTCGTCAGGCTGCGCGCCATGCAACGGCGCATCCGCGAGACCGGCCCCTTCGACCACGGCTACCAGCCGCCCTACACCACCGTGCACACCGGCACCATGCAGGGCGGCACGGCGTTGAACATCGTGCCCAAATCCTGCTCGTTCGAGTTCGAGATCCGCAACCTGCCCGATCACGACCCCGAGGAGCTGATGGCCGAGGTGCGGGGGTGGGCCCAGGATCTGGTGCCCGAGATGCTGGGCGTCAGCGAGGCCAGCGGCATCACGCTCGACGAGCACAACTCGACGCCGGGCCTGGGGATGGACGAGATGGACGCGGCGGTCCGTCTGGTCTGCGCCCTCTCGGGCTCCAACCAGACCAGCAAGGTGGCCTTCACCACCGAGGCGGGATTGTTCCAGCAGGCCGGCATTCCGGCGGTGGTCTGCGGCCCCGGCGACATCGCCCAGGCCCACCGCCCGGACGAGTTCATCACCATCGAACAGGTGGCCAAGTGCGAGACCTTCCTGCGGCGCCTGCTGGCCCATATGTGCTGAGGCAGGAGGGCTACTCGATCACCGCCCGCAGCGATGTCCAGGTCCCCGGGGTGGGGGCCAGCAACAGACAGCCCTCCTCCGCCCGTGGACGGTAGGGCTTTCCGCTGGTCAGGGAGGCGTGGCCCCCCGACTCGGCGTGAATCAGCACCCCGGCCGCATGGTCCCAGGGCATCAGACGGTGGTAATGGGCGAAGTGCAGCTTGCCCGTTACCAGATCGATATAATCATGGGCGGCGCTGCCCTTGCGCATGGTCTTGGCCACCAGGGCCGAAAGGCGGCCGGATCGCTTCACCGAACCGGTAAGCTCGGCCAAGGGGGCGGACGGCAGCACGGCAAGGCGCTCCGCCCCCAGCCAGGCCCCCGCCCCAAGCTCGGCGGTCACCAGGCGCCGGCCCAGGGGATCGAGAATCCATCCCGCCACCGTCACCCCGTCCCGCACCAGGGCGACGATCACGGCGAAACGGGGATTGCCCTTGGCGAAATTGGCGGTGCCGTCCACCGGATCGATGATCCAGACATGCCCCTCGCCCTCCAGGACCCGCAGCAGGGCGGGATCGGCGGCCACCGCCTCCTCGCCCACCACGGCGGAACCGGGAATCAGGTCGCGCAGCCGCCGGGTCATCACCCGTTCGGCCTCGGTATCGGCCTCGGTGACCAGTTCGCCCGGCCGCTTCTCGCGGATCTGCCCGGCGGACAGATGGTTGAAGCGGGGCAGGATTTCCTCGTCCGCCGCCTCGGAGATGATGGAAGCCACCTTGTCGAAATCCATCATGCCCCCCTGCTCCCGGCCTTGCGCTGGTGAAAGCGCTTGATGTCGGCGGGGTCGAGCTTGACCCGCATGAAGGCCTGCGCCTCGTCGTCGCGCCGCGCCACCACCTCGCCGTGACTGTAAAGCCAGGCGATGGAGGCGCCATCGGACAGCGGCAGCGCCACGTCGAGGGTTTCCCGCGCCGCCCCCAGGCGGCGGTCCAGCTCGGCCAGCAGGTCGTCCACCCCCTCGCCGGTCACCGCCGACAGCGCCATGGCGCCATGGCGGCGCTTGGCCTGGTTGAGCACTTCCTCGCGGCCATGCTCGTCCAGCAGGTCGATCTTGTTCAGCGCCTCCACCAGCCCGCGATCCACCACCTCGGACAGCCCCAGCTCGCGGAGCACGGTGTCCACGTCGGCGGCCTGGGCCTCGGTGTCGGGATGGGAGACGTCGCGCACATGCACCACCACGTCGGCCTCCAGCACCTCCTCCAGGGTGGCGCGGAAGGCGGCGACCAGCTCGTGCGGCAGGTCGGAGATGAAGCCAACCGTATCCGACAGGATGATCTTGCGCCCCGACGGCAGCACCAGGGTGCGCATGGTGGGGTCGAGCGTGGCGAACAGCATGTCCTTGGCCATGACCTCGGCCCGGGTCAGCTGGTTGAACAGCGTGGATTTGCCGGCATTGGTGTAGCCCACCAGGGCGACGATGGGATAAGGCACCTTGCGCCGCGCCTTGCGGTGCAGTTCGCGGGTGCGCTTGACGTCGTCCAGCTCGCGCTCCAGCTTGACGATGCGCTCGCCGATCATGCGGCGGTCGGCCTCGATCTGGGTCTCGCCTGGACCGCCCAGGAAGCCGAAGCCGCCCCGCTGGCGCTCCAGGTGGGTCCACGACCGCACCAGACGCGAGCGCTGATAGCTAAGCGCCGCCAGTTCCACCTGCAGCGTGCCCTCGCGGGTGCGCGCCCGGGCGCCGAAAATCTCGAGAATCAGGCCGGTGCGGTCGATGACCTTGCACCCCCAGGCCTTTTCCAGGTTGCGCTGCTGCACCGGCGACAGATGGCCGTCGACCACCGCCAGATCGATCTCGCGCTCCTTGACCAGTTCGGCCAGACGCTCCACCGCGCCCTTGCCCATCAGGGTGGCCGGGCGCACCTTGGCGACGTTGACCGCCTCGGCGGCGACGATGTGGAGATCGATGGCCCCGGCCAGCCCGACCGCTTCGGCCAGACGGGCTTCGGGCAGCCGCGTGCCCTCCCCGCCCTTGAAGGCGGGGTGGATCACCATGGCGCGGCTGGGCGCCGCCTGCGTGGAACCGGTTTCTCCCACCTATTCTTCGCCGTTTTCCTTGACCGGAGGCTCGAACAGGGAGATGGGGGTCGAAGGCATCACCGTCGAGATGGCGTGCTTGTACACCAGCTGGGTATGACCGTCCCGGCGCAGCAACACCGAGAAGTTGTCGAACCAGGTGACGATACCCTGAAGCTTCACGCCGTTGACCAGGAAGATGGTGACGGGCGTCTTGTTCTTGCGGATGTAGTTGAGGAACACATCCTGCACATTCTGGGATTTTTCGGCGGACATGATTGGAATCCGTTCTTATTGGCCGATCTTGATTATTGGAGTGCGGCTGGGCACCTACCCCGTTGAACCCTTGTCGTTACCACCATTTCCAACAGATGGGAACCTATAGTTCTCGGACAAGATGGGCGAGGTCCATGCAGGCCCGCAGGAAGCGGGCCGGCGGATGGGCGAACTCCCCTTCGGATAGGGATTGGGGCCGCATCACGATGGGCGTGCACCCGGCGTTGACGGCGCAGTGGGTGTCGATGGGCGAATCGCCCACGAACCACACGTCGCGCCCGGCCCCGATGCCGGTTCCCTCCAGGGCGAGATGAACCGGAGCGGCGGCAGGCTTGTCGGCCTCGGCGTCGTCGGCGCCGACCAGACGGACGAAATGGCCGCTCCAGCCCATGATCTCGGCTTCCTTGCGCAGGAAGCCGCCACGCTTGTTGCTGACCACCGCCAGCACCAGCCCCTCGGCCCGAAGCGCGCCCAGCATCTCGGCGGCGCCGGGCAGCGGGTGGAGGTAATCCAGGTGAATGGACTCGAAGCTCCTGGTGAAGACGTCGCGGGCCTCGGGCCAGCGCTCGCCGAACATGGCGGGAAAGGAATCGCGCATGGAGGCCGCCACCCGTTCCCGCGTCTCGTCCAGACTCCATTCCGGCATGCCGAAATGGCGGAAGGTCATGTTGTAGGATTCCTGGATGCACACCCAGGAATCCACCAGGGTGTTGTCCCAGTCGAAAATCACCGCCGTGGGGCGGACCAGCGGCAATCCGGGCATCAGAAGTATTCCAGCCGGACCGAGAACATCTTCTCGACCTTCTTCACCGCGTCGGCGGTGGCGAACAGGATGACGCGGTCGCCGGGATGGATCACCGTGCTGCCCCGGGGGCTGACCACCTTGCCGTCGTGGACCACGGCACCCAGCAAAACGCCGGCGGGCAGCTTGACGTCCCTGAGCGGCTTGCCCACCAGGGACGAGGTTTCCAGGGCGTCGGCCTCGATCAGTTCGCCGAATCCCTCGTGCAGGGAGTGGACGGCGTGGATGCGGCCCCGGCGCACATGCTGGAGAATGTTGGAGACGGTGATGGCGCGGGGATTGACCGCCACGTCGATGCCCAAGGGCGCCACCAGCGGGTTGTAGGTGGTCTTGTTGATCAGGGCCATGGTGCGGCGGCAGCCGTAGCGCTTGGCCAGCAGCCCCGACAGGATGTTGGTCTCGTCGTCGTTGGTGACCGCCACCACCGCCTCGGCGGCGCCCACCGAGGCCTCCTCCAGGATTTCCGGGTCGAGCGCGTCGCCGTGAATCACCACGGTGTGGCCCACCGACTTGGCGACGGCCTCGGCGCGTTCCTTGTTGGACTCGATCACCTTGATGGAGGTGCCGGGCCGCGCCGCCTCCAGCTGCTGGGCCAGGAACAGGCCGATATTGCCGCCGCCGAAGATGACGATGCGCCGCGCCTCCTGGTCCTCGCGGCCGAAGGCGGTGAGCGCCCGGTCCACATGGGCCGTATCGACGACGAAATAGACCTCGTCCCCCTCCATCATCTGATCCTCGGAGGTGGGAACGATGGCCTTGCCGTCCCTGACGATGCCGATGATGACGATGGCGAGGTCGGGGAACAGCACGGTCAGCTGCCGGAGCGGCGTGTTGATCAGCGGGCAGTTCCCGGTGCAGCGCACCCCGATCAGGCGCACCTTGTCGCCCACCAGGGGAATCACGTCGATGGCGCCGGGCACCTGCAGGCGCCGGGTGATGGCGCGGGCCACCTCGATCTCGGGGCTGATGATCACGTCGATGGGCAGATGCTCGCGCGAGAACAGATTGGCCCAGAGGGGGGCCAGGTAGCTCTGGCTGCGTACCCGGGCGATCTTGGTCGGTACGTTGAACAGCGAGTGCGCCACCTGGCAGGCCACCATGTTGACCTCGTCGGCGGCGGTCACCGCGATGATCATGTCGGCGTCGCCGGCGCCCGCCTGTTCCAGCACCGCCGGATGGGAGGCGAAGCCCAGCACCACCTGGACGTCCAGGGTGTCGCTGACCTTGCGGATCAGTTCGGGGCGCTGGTCGATGATGGTGACGTCGTTGTTCTCGCCCGCCAGATAGTGGGCGATGTTGAAGCCGACCTGGCCGGCGCCGCAGACTATGACCTTCATTTCTTTTCGTCCGTGTTGACGCCAAGCAGCTTGAGCTTGCGGTGAAGGGCGGAACGTTCCATGCCGACGAAGGCGGCGGTGCGCGAGATGTTGCCGGCGAAGCGGTTGACCTGGGCCAGCAGGTATTCCCGCTCGAACAGCTCGCGCGCCTCGCGCAGCGGCAGGGTCATGATTTCGCTCGATTTCTCCCAGCGCAGCACCGCCGGGGTGATGGCGCCGATCTCGCCCGGCAGCATGTCGGCGCGGATGGGCTCCCTGGCATCGCCCGGCGCCATGATCAGCAGCCAGTCCATGACGTTCCTCAGCTGGCGCACGTTGCCCGGCCAGTCATAGGCCTGCAGCGCCGCCATGGCGTCCTCGCCCACCATCCGGGGCTGCACGCCGGCCCCGGCGGCGGCCAGGGCCATGAAATGCCGCGCCAGGGCGGGAATGTCCTCGCGCCGGTCCCGCAGGCTGGGCATCTTCACCGGCACCACGTTGAGGCGGTAGTACAGGTCCTCGCGGAAATGGCCGGCATTCATCTCCGATTGCAGGTCGCGGTTGGTGGTGGCGATGACGCGCACGTCCACCTCGACCCGCTTGCCGCCGCCCACCCGCTCGAACATCTGGTCCTGCAGCACGCGGACGATCTTGCCCTGGGTCTCCAGCGGCATGTCGGCCACCTCGTCCAGCAGCAGGGTGCCGCCGTGGGCCTGTTCGAAGGTACCGATCTTGCGGGGGGTGTCGGGACCATCCAGGCCGTGCTCGGTGCCGAACAGCTCCATCTCCATGCGGTCGGGGTGCATGGCGGCGCAGTTCAAGACCACGAACGGCCCTTCGGCCCGGCGCGAGCGGGCGTGAATCTGCCGCGCCACCACTTCCTTGCCCGAACCGGCCGGGCCGGTGATCAGCACCCGGGAATTGGTGGGCGCCACCTTGTCGATGGCCTGGCGCACCTGAAGGATGCCGAGGGCGTTGCCGACCAGATCGCCGGCCGAGCCCGAGCGCAGGCGCAGTTCCTCGTTCTCGCGCCGCAGGCGGGCGGCCTCGATGGCGCGTTCCACCACCAGCAGCAGGCGGTCGGCCTTGAACGGCTTCTCGATGAAGTCGTAGGCGCCCTGCTTGATGGCCTGCACGGCGGTCTCGATGTTGCCGTGGCCGGAAATCATCACCACCGGCACTTCCGGATGGTCGCGCTTGACGGCGTCCAGCACCTCCAGCCCGTCCAGGCGCGAGCCCTGCAGCCAGATGTCCTGGATCACCAGATTGGGACGGCGGGCGCGGATGCCCTCCAGGGCCTCGTCCGCATTGGCGGCCTCGCGGGTGTTGTGCCCCTCGTCCTCGAGGATGCCGGCGATCAAGGCGCGGATATCGGCCTCGTCATCGACGATCAGGATGTCATGCGCCATGGGTTACCGTGGTATCGCCGTTTGCCTGGGATTGTTGCGGCTGTTCGGAAAGCGGAAAGACCAATCCGATCCGAGCGCCTCCCCCAGGCGCGTCCTCAAGATACAGATCACCGCCGTGGTCTTCCATGATCTTCTTGACGATGGCCAGCCCCAGCCCGGTTCCCTTGGTCCGCGTGGTGACGTAGGGCTCGGTGAGGCGTTCGCGGTTCTCGGTGGGCAGGCCCTTGCCGTTGTCCTCCACCGTCACCACCAGCCGGTCCGCCTCGACGGCGAGGCTGAGCGCCACCCGGCCGGGGGGCGCCTCGGGGTCGTCGCGGCCCTGGATGGCCTCCACCGCGTTTTTCAGGAGATTGGTCAGCGCCTGGCCGATCAGGCGGCCGTCGCACAGCACCGGAACCTTGCCGTCGGGCAGGTGATGAACGAACTCCACGCCGGGATTGCCGGTCTTTTGCAGGAACACCGCCTGACGGCAGATGTCGTTCAGGTCGTCGGGCCTGATCTGCGGCGCCGGCATGCGGGCGAAGGACGAGAACTCGTCCACCATGCGTCCGATGTCGCCCACCTGGCGGACGATGGTTTCCACCAGATTGACGTATGTCTCAGGATCGCTCTGTATCTCCTTGAGATATTTACGTTTCAGGCGCTCTGCGGACAGCTGGATCGGAGTCAGCGGGTTCTTGATCTCGTGGGCGATGCGCCGGGCTACGTCGGCCCAGGCGGCCTTGCGCTGGGCCGAGACCAGCTCGGTGATGTCGTCGAAGGTGACCACGTAGCCGATGATTTCGGCATCGAGGCGCTCGGCGGCGACGCGCACCAGCAGCATGCGGGTACGGCCCCCCGGCGTGGACAGGCGCACCTCGCGCTGAATCAGCCTGTCGGGCCGGCGGACGGCTTCGTCCAGGGGCTCGGCCAGATCGGGGATGACGTCCCGGATATCCTCGCCCGCCCGCTCGTCGAGGTTGATGCCGATCAGTTCGCCCGCCGAGCGGTTGGGCAGATGGATCCGCCCCGAGGCGTCCAGGCCGATGACGCCGGACGACACGCCGGCCAGCACCGTCTCGGTGAAGCGGCGGCGCTCGTCCAGCTCGCGGTTGGCGTCCACCAGGTCCTGGCGCTGGCTGGACAGCTGGTGGGTCATGCGGTTGAAGGCGCGCGACAGCACGCCGATCTCGTCGGCGGCATCCTCGGCCACCCGGGCGTCGAGATCGCCGGATCGCACCTTCTCGGCGGCGTCGATCAGGCGGCCGATGGGGGTGGCCAGCTTCACCGCCATGGACAGGCCGACCCAGATGGCGGTCAGCACCAGCAGCAGCGCCACCAGGGCGAAAATCAGCGAGAAGGCGCGTTCCAGCCCCGACAGGCGGCCTTCCAGGCGCTCGTACTGGGTCACCGCCTCGGTGGTCTGGGCCATGTAGCCGATCACCTTGGGATCGACGAAGCGGCCGACGTAAAGGAAGGTGTCGCCGAACAGCCCCTGCAGCTGCACCAGGGCCTTGACCCGGTCCTCGCCGGAGCCGGACAGCACCACCACGTCGCCGCCCCGGGCCTTGTCCAGCGCCCAGGCCGGAATCTGGTCGATGCTGGCCTCCACCGCGAAGATCAGGCCCGAGCGGGCCAGGATGTTGCCGCGGGTATCGAACACGATGGCCTCGGTCAGGCCGCGGATGGCCGCCTGGGTGCCGACGAACTGGCCGAAATGCTGGGGCGAGCGCAGCAGCAGCGGCCCCTCGCGGTTGATGTCGTTGGCCATGGCCAGGGCATCGCCGCCGATGATGCGCTTGTGCTCCTCGAGATAGGCGTGCGCCACCTCCAGCGAGGCCTGCAGCGCCGTGCGCACCCGGTCCGAGAACCAGCTTTCCACCCCGTACTTGAAGAAGGCGGTGGACCCCACGCTCATCAGCACCGAGGGGGTCACCGCCACCAGGGCGAACAGCGTGATGAAGCGCAGATGCAGCCTGGAGCCCGAAGCGCCCCGCCGCCGGGCCTTCAGCACGTCGAGGACGCGAAAGCCCACCACGCCGCCCAGCGCGGCCAGCAGCACGCCATCGGTGGCCAGCAGCGACAGCACGATGCGGGGATCGGGACCGGTGGGACCGCCGCCACCGCCGCCCATGGCCCAGACGGTGGCGACGATGGCGGGAATGGAGGCGAAGGTCAGCCCATAGGCCAGACGGCGGGCCAGATCGACCCGGCGCGCCCAGTGGCGTATGCGGCGACCGAAGGCCATTTACTTCAGGCCGCGGCTGATCTGGATGTCCAGGTCCCTGATCTTCTTGCGCAAGGTGTTGCGGTTGACGCCCAGCAGGTGGGCGGCCTTGATCTGGTTGCCCCGCGTCGCCTCCAGCGCGATGGTCACCAGCGGACGCTCCACCTCGCGCAGCACCCGGTCATAGACTCCGGCGGGCGGCAGGTTGTCGCCGTGATTGCCAAAATACTCGCGCAGGTGCCGCTCGACCGTGGCCGACAGCCCCTCGCCCTCCACGCCGCCGGCGATGGAATCGGCATGGGGGGTGCCGCCGACCAGTTCCTGCTCGATGACCTCGATGCCGATCACTTCCTGGGAATAGAGGGCGGCGAGACGGCGGACCAGGTTTTCCAGCTCGCGCACGTTGCCCGGCCAGCGGTGCTTGCGCAGCCGCTCCATGGCCTGGGAATCGATGGTCTTGGACGGCAGACCCTCTGACCCGGCCTGGGCCAGGAAATGGCGGATCAGCTCGGGGATGTCCTCGGACCGCTCGCGCAGCGGCGGCAGGCGGATGGGCACCACGTTGAGGCGGTAGAACAGGTCCTCGCGGAACAGGCCCTGGCGGATCAGCTGGGTCAGGTCGCGGTGGGTGGCGGCGACGATGCGCACGTTGGCGCGGATGGGCGTGCGTCCGCCCACCGTGGTGTACTCGCCCTCCTGCAGCACGCGCAGCAGGCGGGTCTGGGCCTCGGGCGGCATGTCGCCGATCTCGTCCAGGAACAGGGTGCCGCCCTCGGCCTGCTCGAAGCGGCCGGCGGCCCGCTGGGTGGCGCCGGTGAAGGCGCCCTTCTCGTGGCCGAACAGCTCGCTCTCGATCAGCTCGCGCGGGATGGCGGCCATGTTGATGGCCACGAAGGGACCGTTGCGGCGCTTGCCGTAATCGTGGAGCGCGCGGGCCACCAGTTCCTTGCCGGTGCCCGATTCGCCGGTGATCATCACCGACAGGTCGGTGCTCATCAGCCGCGCCAGGGTGCGGTAGATCTCCTGCATGGCGGGCGAGCGGCCGATGAGGGGCAGCTTCTCCTCGTCCTCGCCTCCCGCCGCCTCGCTGGGGGCGGCGCGGGGCGTCGACAGCGCCCGGCCCACCACGTTGACCAGTTCCTTCAGGTCGAAGGGCTTGGGCAGGTACTCGAAGGCGCCGCGCTGGGTGGCCTTGACCGCCGTCAGCAGGGTGTTCTGGGCGCTCATGACGATGATGCGCAGCTCGGGCCGGATCTTCTTGATGCGCGGCAGCAGGTCCAGGCCGCTCTCGTCCGGCATCACCACGTCGGTGATGACCAGATCGCCCTCGCCTTCCGACACCCAGCGCCACAGGGTCGAGGCGTTGCCGGTGGTGCGCACCTCGTAGCCGGCGCGGCCCAAGGCCTGGGACAGGACGGTGCGGATGCCCCGGTCGTCGTCGGCCACCAGGATGGTGGCGGTGGTGGTGGTGGTCATGGTGCTCACTTGCCGTCCCCATCCTGGACCATGGGCAGCATCACCCGGAAAATGGTCCGCCTTGGCACGCTGTCGAATTCGATCACGCCGCCGTGATCGCCGATGATCTTGGCCACCAGGGCGAGGCCCAGGCCGCTGCCCGACGTCTTGGTGGTGACGAAGGCGTCGAACAGGTTGGGCTTCAGATCCTCGGGGATGCCGGGGCCGTTGTCCTGGATGCTGACCACCAGCGGCAGGTGGCGCCGTGTCTCGCTGCCCGGCAGGGCCAGGCGCACGCCGTGCTGGTAGCCGGTGGCGAGGATGATCTCGCCGCCCTCCTCCGGGACCGCCTCGGCGGCGTTCTTGACCAGATTGAGGAAGACCTGGACCAGCTGGTCGCGGTCGCCGAGGACCGGCGGCAGCGACGGGTCGTAATTCTCGATGATCCGCACCTGGCGGGCGAAACCGGCCTCGGCGATGCGGCGCACGTGCTCCAGCACCCGGTGGATGTTGACGGCGCCGCGCTCCACCGAGGGATTGTCGGAGAACGCCTCCATGCGATCGACCAGCGCCACGATGCGGTCGGCCTCGTCGCAGATGAGGCGGGTCAGCACCCGGTCCTCCTCGACGGCGTTCTGCTCCAGCAGCTGGGCGGCGCCACGGATGCCCGACAGCGGGTTCTTGACCTCGTGGGCCAGGATGGCCGCCATGGCGGTTACCGAGCGGGCCGCGTTGCGGCTGGTCAGCTGGGCGCCGATCTTGAGAGCGATGGACTGTTCGTGCAGGCTGATCACCACGGCGCCCGCCGTCTCGGTGACGGGCGAGACCTGGACGGTGACGGTGCGGTGCCCGGTGCGCGGCGTGTCCAGCGTCACGCCGTGCTCGGCCACCGAGATGTTGCCGTCGCGGGCCTGGGCCACCAGGGACAGGATGGGCGAATCGGGGGGCAGGAAGTCGGTGGCGGGATGGCCGATCAGATAAGCGGCGCCGCAGGCGAACAGCTGCTCGGCGGCGCCGTTGGCGTAGCGGATGCGGTTCTCGGCATCCAGCGCCACCACGGCGGCCCCCAGGGCGCTCAGCACGGTATTGGCGTCGAAGGTGGAACTGGACAGTCCGCGCTTCAGGGCCGCGACGATGGGAATGGGCATCAGGCGGCGGCCTTTTCCAGCAGGGGGGCGTAGAAGTCGGCGATGATCCGGCGCATGGCCTCCGGGTCGCCGGTGCGGTTGATCTCGGCGCGGAACTCGGCCGAACCCGGCAGCCCCTTGGAATACCAGCCCATGTGCTTGCGGGCGATGCGCACCCCCGGTTCGGAGCCGTAATGGACCAGCATGGCGTCCAGATGGCCGAGGATGATCTCCATCTGCTCGGCCAGGGTGGGGTCGGGGCGCCGCTCGCCGGTGGCGAGGTAATGGGCCACCTGCCCCGGCAGCCAGGGCCGGCCATAGGTGCCGCGCCCGATCATCACGCCATCGGCCCCGGACTGTTCCAGCATGCTCACCGCGTCGTCGATGCTCTCCACGTCGCCGTTGCCGATCACCGGAATGCTGACGGCGCGCTTGACCTCGCCGATGAAGGCCCAGTCGGCCCGGCCGCTGTACATCTGGTTGCGGGTGCGGCCGTGGACGGTGACCATGCGGATGCCGCATTCCTCGGCCACCCGCGCCAGGCTGGGGGCGTTGCGGCTGTTCATGTCCCAGCCGGTGCGCATCTTCAGCGTCACCGGAATGTCCACCGCCCTGACCACGGCGGTCATGATGCGCGCCGCCAGATTCTCGTTGCGCATCAGGGCCGAGCCCGCCTCGCCCTTCAGGGCGACCTTCTTCACCGGGCAGCCCATGTTGATGTCGATGATGGCGGCGCCCAGATCCTGGTTCAGCCGGGCGGCCTCGGCCATCACCTTGGGCTCGCAGCCGGCCAGCTGCACCGACATGGGGAATTCCTCGGCGGTGTGTTGCGCCATCTGCATGGTCTGGCGGTTCTGGCGGATCATGGCCTGGCTGGCGATCATCTCGGAGACGACCAGACCGGCCCCCAGGCGCTTGACCAGACGGCGGTTGGGCATGTCGGTGACGCCGGCCATGGGGGCCAGGATGACCGGATTGTCCAGGGTCACGTTTCCGATGGAAACGGTCGTGCGAGTGTGCTGTGCCATGGCTGCGTATTTATTATGCAGACGCCGCACAATGCAACGGCAAATGCTGCCTGCAAAAAAAGCAATTCAGTGGGTGACGAGAACCTGTGTCACGAATTTGACCCCGGGATAGGCCAGGGTGAGCAGCAGATAGGACAGCAGCACCACCCGGGCGGCCACCCGGCCGCGCACGCCGCAGACCCGATGGCCGATCAGCAGCAGGCCGATCAGGGCGAAGGCCAGCAGCGACAGCAGGGTCTTGTGCGACAGGATCAGCACTGTGCCGGTCTCGAAATACTGGGTGGCCATGCCGGTGGCCAGCCCCAGGCCCAGCACCGCCTCCGACGCCAGCAGCAGGCGGCCGGCCAGGGTCTCGCCGTCGGCGACGCTGGGCAGCATGCGGGTGAGCGTGGTGGGCGCCTTGCGCTTCAGGGCGCGTTCCTGCAGGAAGGTGGCCAGCGAGGCCACCGCCGCCAGGGTCAGCAGGGCATAGGTCAGCACCGAAACGACGATGTGCAGGTCCAGCCAGGCGGCGGGCACCGGCGCGCCGCTGAGCGGCATGGGCGCCTCCACCCATTGGACCAGCGAGGCCAGCAGACCCAGCGCCGCCAGGAACGGCATCAGCAGCGGCGCCAGCCGCCAGCCCTGGGATGTGGCATGGGCGAGGCCGGCGAACAGCAGGGCGGTGGCGGCGATGGACACCCACAGGGCGACGGACAGGCTGGTCTGCCAGTGCGCCCCCATCACCGAGAAGGCCGCCAGGGCCGGTCCGGCGACCGCCAGGGCCAGGCACAGGCGGAACTGGGCGCTCCGCCCCTCGCCGGCGCGAAGGGCCACCAGCGCGGCGGGCAGCAGGGCCACGAGGGCAAGGATGTTGAGGACCTGGGACAGCATGGGCGGACTATATCATCCTTTGCGGCGGCGCAAAGGGGTGACAGCACGCATCCGCTCGCATAGTCTGTCGCCCCACGTTTTCTGGAGAGCGATGATGGCCAAGACGGTTGTGCTGGTGGTGGCGGCGGGGCGCGGACGGCGGTTCGGCGGCGACCTGCCCAAGCAGTACCACGACCTGGCCGGACGCATGGTGCTGCGCCACACCCTGGCGGCCTTCGCCACCAATCCCGAGATCGGCGCGGTGCGCGCCGTCATCCATCCCGACGACCGCCAGCTCTACGACATGGCCGCCGCCGGCCTCAACCTGCTCGAGCCCGTGCATGGCGGCGAGACCCGCCAGGACAGCGTGCGCCTCGGCCTCGACAGCCTGAGGGACCTCGCCCCGGCCAAGGTGCTGATTCACGACGGGGCGCGCCCGTTCATCGACCACGGCACCATCGGCCGCGTCATCCGCGCCCTGGACCGCCATCCGGGCGCCCTGCCCGTGGTGCCGGTGGCCGATACCCTGAAGCGGGGCAAGGACGGCTTCGTCGCCGATACCGTGGACCGCTCCAGCCTGTTCCGCGCCCAGACGCCCCAGGGCTTCCGCTACGCCGAGATCGTCGCCGCCCATCACGCCGTGATCGGCAACGAACTCACCGACGACGCCGCCGTGGCGGAAAAGGCCGGACTGGCGGTGGAGCTGGTGGCGGGCGCCGAGGACAACGTCAAGATCACCACCAGCGCCGACCTGGAGCGGGCGCGGCGCCTGTTCGATGGCGCCGGCGAGGTGCGCTCGGCCTCGGGCTACGATGTCCACCGCTTCGACCCGGCCAAGAAGACCGTCTGGCTGTGCGGAATCGAGATCCCCCACGATGCCGGCCTGGAGGGCCATTCCGACGCCGACGTGGCGCTGCACGCGCTCACCGACGCCGTGCTGGGCGCCATCGCCGCCGGCGACATCGGCCACCACTTCCCGCCCACCGATCCCAAGTGGAAGGGCGCCGCCTCGGACCAGTTCCTGGCCCATGCCGGCTCGCTGGTCACCGCCAAGGGCGGTCGCATCGTCAACCTGGACGTCACCATCATCTGCGAGCGCCCCAAGGTGGGGCCGCACCGCGCCGCCATGGCGGCGCGCGTGGCGGAAATCCTCGGCATTTCCCAGGACCGGGTCAGCGTCAAGGCCACCACCACCGAAGGCCTGGGCTTCACCGGCCGCAAGGAAGGCATCGCCGCCCAGGCCATGGCGTCGGTCTGGCTGCCGCGCTAGCTCAGTCGCCCGTCTCGGTCCTGATCCAGTCGAGATAGGCCGGATTGCCCGCTTCGATGGGCAGGGCGACCACGCAGGGGCAGGCATAGGAGTGCAGCTCCCGCACCCGGTGAATGACCTTGTCCACCAGTTCGCCCCGGGTCTTGCACACCAGGACGGCCTCGGAGTCCTCGCAGACCTTGCCCTCCCACCAGTAGACCGAGGTGACGCCGTCCATCACGTTGGCGCAGGCGACCAGACGCTCGGCCACCAGGGCGCGGGCCAGGGCCAGGGCCGCCTCGCGGTCGGGGGCGGTGATGTAAATCATGTTGGTCGTCAATGAGTTGTCCCCCATGGATCAGAAAAGCGGGGCGCGCCCTTTGGCCAACCGGGCGCGCCCCACGAGTCTGTGCAGGTCATCCCGGAAGAGGAGATCGAGCCGGGAGCCCTCACCGGTCCGGTACCACGGCACCGCCAACCGATGTCACGCATATATGAATTGGGTAAACGGATTTCGATACCCCCACGTGACAAATCCGCCTCCGCTCAACTTCTTTCGTAGGTGCCGGTCGCGGCGACCAGTATCCGGTCGATGAATTCAGCCGCCTGCTCATTGCCATCGGCCGAGGCAACCATCTGTTCAGAAAGAGAAAACAACTTTTGAAGTTGAGAGTCCAGGTCCCCGATCATCGCCTCCGGGGACACCGCCAGCGCCCTGGTATGGGCCGCCAGCCAGTGGTCCATGGCGGGCGATTCCGGCCAGTCGGGACGGGCGGTGTAGAGAACCGGAATTCCCGACAGACCGGCCTCGGTGAAGGTGCCGTAGCCCGGCTTGGTGACGATGACGTCCACCGAGGCCGCCAGGTCGGAAAACGGCAGCCCCAGGCTCCGCCACGGCCGGATGTCGTCGCGGCCGGGGGGACAGTCCTGGGCGCTGACCCAGGTCCAGCCGTCCAGGCGCGGCCACTTGTCCATGGGCAGGTCGTGGTCGATGCCGCCGAAGGCCACCAGTCCGACCCTGCCCTGCCCCATTCCGGCCAGTTCGCGCCGCCGGTTCACTCCCCGCCGCGCCACCGTGCCGATGTCGACCACGTTGCCGAGGCTGGGCATGTCCATGGCCGGTGTGACCCGCAGGAAGGCCCGGGCGGCGTGGTAGGACTCCCGTATCTCGGACCAGACGGCGTCCGCTTCCGGCCGGTCGCCCAGATAGTGGCGGTAGATGTCGGCCCAATTCAGCGAACTGAGCGCCACCGCCGGAATGCCGGCCCGGGCGGCGGCGGCCAGGGTGACGTAGGGCACGTTGGCCAGGACCACGTCGGGGCGGGCCTCGCGAAGACGGGCCGCCTCGGCCTCGACCACCCGGCCGAAATCGGCATGCCGGCCGAGATAGGCCGTCGCCGAGGCGTCGAGATCCACCCGGGTGGCCGACAGCATCTTCAGCCCGAAATCGGGAATCTCGGCCACATACTCGAAATCGGGACCATAGCGCTCTTCCAGGAACGCCCTCGGCACCCCGGTCTGGATGGTCAGGCGCAGACCGGGCCGACGGCGGCGCAGGGCTTCGACCACCGGTGCCGTCATGGCGGCGTGGCCGTAACCGTGGGGCGAGAGGGCCAGCCAGAGATGGCTGGAAGCGGATGGACGCGGCATGGCCTGGATTCATCTGGACGGGTGGAACGGCACGCACCATATCCGTTTCCGGCTTGCCGCGCGAGCCCGGCCGGGGCTACCCTTTCACTCGCGCAACATTCGCCCAGACGCAAGGACAGCCGCCATGAACCTCGCCACCCGCTATCTCGGCCTCGACCTGAAGAATCCCCTGGTGGTCTCCGCCTCGCCGTTGGCGCTGGATCTCGGCAATTCCCGGCGGCTCGAGGATTGCGGCGCGGCGGCCATCGTGCTGCCCTCCATCTTCCAGGAAGACATCGAGAACGAGATCGACGAGATCGAACGCCTGGTGTGCGAGGGCAATTCCGAGGCGTACTCCTACTTCCCCGCCAACATCAGCGCCAATGTGGGCCCCAAGAACTATCTCGACCTGATCCGCCGCACCCGGGAAGCGGTGGACATTCCGGTGATCGCCAGCCTGAACGGCACGACGCGGACCGGCTGGACCGAGTACGCCAAGCAGGCCGAACAGGCGGGCGCCAACGCCGTCGAGCTGAACGTCTATCTGCTGCCCACCGACATCGACCTGACCGGATCCGAGGTTGAGGCCCGCTATCTCGCCATCCTGGACGCGGTCAAGGAGACGGTGTCCATTCCCGTCTCCATGAAGCTCAGCCCCTATTTCAGCTCGCCGGGCAACATGGTGAAGGTTCTGGATCAGGCCGGGGTGGACGGCGTGGTGCTGTTCAACCGCTTCTACCAGCCCGACATCGACCTGGAGGAGCTGAAGCTGGTCCGCGACCTCAAGCTCAGCCACAAGGGCGAGATCCGCCTGCCCCTGCTGTGGATCGCCACCCTGGCCGGCAGGATCAAGGCCTCCATCGCCGCCAGTTCCGGCGTGCAGACCGCCGCCGAGGTGGTGAAGTACCTGTTCGTCGGCGCCGACGTGGTGATGACCACCTCGGCCCTGATGCGCCACGGCGTCGAGTACATGAAGACCCTGCACGACGGCCTGGTCGCCGAACTGAAGGAACGCGAGGCCGAGTCCGTCGCCGACATCCGCGGCCGCATGAGCCGGGGCGCCACCAAGGACCTGGCCGCCTTCGACCGCGTCAACTATATCCGCATCCTCAGGGGCGGCGCCTACAACGCGTGATCGCCCCTTCCGGGTTCAGGGCAGGGCGGCCCGGCCGTTTCGGCTGGGCGGTCGTCGCCCTGCCCACCCTGCGGCGTGACTGATCAGACGGCGAAGGGTTCGGGCGGCAATCCGGAACGAAAGCGTTCGACCATCCGGGTATAGGCCTTCTCCAGGTTGGCGGTGAAGATGTCCGAGCGGAACAGCGGCGAGCCGGTGCGGCTGGCCTCGAGCCGTGCCCTGATCTCCCTCATCCGCTCGGGCTCGCGCGCCAGACGAACCGCCAAGGCCTTGTATTCCGCGGCGGATCGGGTAACCAGATCCGGCAGGCCTAGGGTGTTCAGAAGGCTTGCGGCCCCCCGCCCCACGAAGCTTTGCCCCGTCTGGGTGAGGACCGGCAGCCCCGACCACAGGGCGTCGCTGGCGGTGGTGATCGCGTTGAACGGCTGGGTATCGAGGAAGAGGTCGGCCAGACGATGCCGGGCCAGATGCTCGGCGAAATCGATCTTCTGGGCGAAGATCAGCCGATCGGGATCGATGCCGCGGGCGGCGATTTCCCGGCTCATGTTGTCGCGGCTGGCGTCGCCGCGCTCCAGCAGCCACAGCACGCCATGGGGCACGTCGCGCAGGATGTCGGCCCAGATGTCGAACATTTCCGCCCGGAACTTGAACGGATTGTTGATACAGCAATAGACGAAGGCGTCTTCCGGCAATCCATACCCGCTTCGCGACCGGGCCGGTTCTCCCACGGGCTGAAGGTCGCCGAACGGCAGGAAGCTGTCGGGCATGTGGACCAGCCGCTCGGCGAAGGAGTCCTGCTCGGCCATGGGGGCCACCACGGCATCGGCGATGATGTAGTCCAGCCAGTCCACCCCCATCGTGGCGGGAAAGCCCAGGAAGTTGACCTGGACCGGAGCCGGGCGGCAGGCCAGGATTTCCGGACGGCAATTCCTGGTGAAGCCGCTCAGGTCCACCAGGATATGGATTCCGTCGGCATGGATGCGCCGGGCGGCATCGCCCGAACCGACCTCGCGCAAGTCGGTGAAGTTGTCGAATGCCGCTTCCAGACGCCGACGCATGTCGCTGCCATCGTCGGGCCCCAGGGAATAGGCGAAGCTTTCAAAGCGCGAACGGTCATGCCGCTCGTAAATTCCGGCGCTCAGAAAGGCGACGGGATGATCGTGGAAATCGGCCGAGAGATAGCCGACCTTGATCCGCGCTCCCCCGGCGGTGCGGTCGCGCGGCGGCAGCGACACCCCCCGAATGGCGGCGGCGCGGTCCTGGCAAACCATCCGTCCCCACAGATTCCCGCAGCGCCGCTGTTCCTCCCCCGTCGCGGGGATGGACAGGAAGACCAGGGGATCGATGCCGGGAACGCCTTCGGCCACCATCCGGCGGCACCGCTCCTCCTCGGCCGCGAGCCCCGGCCAGTCGCACTGGATCTTGCGCAGGTGCACCAGCTCGCTCAGGGCATCGGCATTCTCCGGCATCAGTTCCACCGCCCGCCGGTAATCGTCCAGAGCCTCGTCGAAACGATCCACGTCCAGCAGCAGCTTGCCGCGATTGAGGTGGGCCACGCCATTGCCCGGCTGCAGTTCGATCACCTGGGCATACTTCTCCAGGGCTGCATCCACGTGTCCCATACGGCGCAGGACGACGCCCAGGTTGAGGTAGGCAGAAGCATGCTCGGGATCGCGGGCGGTCGCGCGGTCGTATGCCTCGGCCGCCTCGGGGAAGACGCCGAGATCGTGCAGCGCCCGACCGAGATTGTAGGGGTGTGCCGGATTGGCGCCGTCAAACTCCTCGGCCCGACGGAAGCATTCCGCCGCCTCCTCGGTACGGCCAAGTTGGGCCAGGGCTACCCCCTTGTCGCCGTACACATCGGCAAGGGCGGGCTCCAGGACCAGAAGGCGCGACCATGCCTCGACCGCCTCCTCCCAACGGCCGAGAGCCATCAGCAGCCCTCCACGATTGCCATGGGCCTTGACCATGGCGGGAGCCACGGCGACGGCCCTGTTGAAGGCCTCCAACGCCTCCAGATCCTCAGCGGCGGCGCGGCAGGCCAGACCGAGGTTGCACCAGGCATCGGCGTTTTCGGGGGCCAGGGCCAGCCCCTTGCGGAACTGTTCGATGGACTCCCTGTGCAGTCCCTGGGCGAAATACAGCAATGCGAGACCGAAACGATGGTCGCCCTGTCCCGGTTCCATGTCGCACAGCCGCAGGAATTCGGCCTCGGCCTCCTTGGCGCGGCCGGCGGCCTGCAGCACCAGGGCCAGATTGCGGCCGATGCGGGTGTCCTCGGGGGCGAGGCAGGAGGCCCGCTTCAACAGATCCACGGATTCGCCGACCCGCCGGCTCTGGGCCATCAACACGCCCAGGGCGTACATCGCCTCCGTATGGTCGGGCCGGGCCGCCAGGACACGGCGATAGAAGGATTCCGCGTCGGCGAGCTTCCCCGCCCGATGGGCCGCCTGGCCCTGCGCCAGAATGTCCTCGATCATCGCGCTTCCCCCCTGATGGAAGAACGGCCCGGCTCATCATCATGAGCCGGGCCGTCGAACTTTGGTCGGAGCGACAGGATTCGAACCTGCGACCCCCAGTCCCCCAGACTGATGCGCTACCGGGCTGCGCTACGCTCCGACCACGGTGGCCGAGGCCACCGAAACCTGTGTTCCCGGGCGGCAAACCGCCCCGGGAGGGGGAAAAACCGGCGGGGTGTGCCGGGAGAGGGGCGCACTATAGTCAGGCCATCCGGCCAACGCAACCCAGTTCTTCAAGGATTTTTAGCGTCCCCGCAACAGGGCCCGCAATTGCTCCAGCTCGGCCAGGATGTCCTCCAGCTCGTGGCGCAGATTGGGGCTCAGAGGCCCCTGCGCCGCCGGAAGATCGTCATTGCCGCCCACGATGGCGCGGATGGCGGCCTGGCGGGCCTCGTCCTCCTCCACCATCAGGCCGTCGCCCTCCTCGTCCTCGTCCTCGTCGTGCTCCTCGGGATGATCGAGGCCCAGCGACAGTTCGGGCTCGGCGGCGCGGGCCGGCATCGGGGCCTGGGGCTCCCTGGCCCCGCCCTCCTTCAGCAGCTTCTGCACACCCTTGATGGTGTAGCCTTCGCTGTAGAGCAGATCACGAATGCGGCGCAGCAGCGCCACGTCGTCGGGACGGTAGTAACGGCGACCGCCGCCGCGCTTCAGCGGCTTGACCTGGGGGAACTTGCCTTCCCAGAACCGGAGCACGTGCTGGGGAACGTCGAGGTCGTCGGCGACCTCGCTGATGGTACGGAACGCCGCCTCGGACTTGCCGTTGCGCCGGACCGCATTCTCCTCCCCGTCATCGCCGGTCATTTGGTGCCGCTACGCTTGGCGGACATGCCGTCGTTGATCTTCTTCTTCAACAGCTGCGACGGCCGGAACACCAGAACGCGCCGGGGGGTGATGGGCACCTCCTCGCCGGTCTTGGGGTTGCGGCCGATGCGCTGGCCCTTGGAGCGGACCGAGAAGCTGCCGAACGACGAAATCTTCACCGCGTCGCCCTGGGCCAGGGCTCCAGCGATCTCGTCCAGCACCGCTTCCAGCAGATCGGCGGATTCGTTGCGCGACAGCCCCACCTCCTGGTAGACGGCCTCGCTCAGTTGCGCCCGCGTAATGGTCTTGTCAGTCATGACGCCCCAGCCGATGAAGGAATCCGAAAAGCTGAAGCGACCCTAGCCCCTTACGAGAAAGCAGTCAATATCAGAGGGATGCGGGAAGGCGTTCAACAGCCATGCAAGATATCTCAGCCCTCAGGCGCCGGGCGCTTCGCTTGGCTTTCGCGGCATGAGCCGCGCGGCCCCTTGGGCCTGGCCGACGGGCGCGACGCCCGCAGGCATTACATCCGCACCAGGGCGGAGCCCCAGGTGAATCCGCCGCCCATGGCTTCCAGCAGCACCAGCTGGCCGGGCTTGATCCGCCCGTCGCCCACCGCCTCGGTCAACGCCAGGGGGATGGACGCCGCCGAGGTGTTGGCGTGCTTTTCCACGGTCATCACCATCTTGTCCAGCGGGAAGCCCAGCTTCTTGGCGGTGCCTTCGATGATGCGGCGGTTGGCCTGGTGCGGCACCACCCAGTCGATGTCCGAGGCCTTGAGGTCGTTGGCCGACAGGGCTTCACCCACCACCGAGGCGAGGTTGATCACCGCGTGGCGGAAGACCTCCTTGCCCTCCATGTGGACATGGCCGACGGTCTGGGTGCTGGACGGGCCGCCATCCACGTAGAGCAGGTCGTAATGGCTGCCATCGGAATGGAGATGGGTGGACAGGATGCCGCGGTCGGCGCTGCCGCCCTTGCCGCGATTGGCGCGCAGCACCACCGCGCCGGCGCCGTCGCCGAACAGCACGCAGGTGGCGCGGTCGTTCCAGTCGAGGATGCGCGAGAAGGTCTCGGCGCCGATCACCAGGGCGGTCTGCACCTGACCGGACTTGATGAAGTTGTCGGCCACCGACAGGGCGTAGACGAAGCCCGAGCACACCGCCTGGATGTCGAAGGCGGCGCCGTGCTTCATGCCGATGCGTTGCTGCACCTTGGTGGCGGTGGCGGGAAAGGTGTTGTCCGGGGTGGCGGTGGCCAGCACGATCAGGTCCACGGCCGAGCCGGAAATGCCGGCGGCCTCGAGCGCGCGGATGGCGGCGCTGGTGGCCAGATCCGAGGTGGTCTCGCCCTCGGCGGCGATGTGGCGCTGGCGAATGCCCGAGCGCTCGACGATCCATTCGTCCGAGGTGTCCACCTTGGCGGCCAGTTCGGCATTGGTGACGCAACGGGCCGGAAGGTAGGAACCGCAGCCGACGATCTGGGAACGCACGATCATGATCAATCAGTTCCTCGTCACCGGGTTCCGGCGGCCAGTTGCGACAGCGACGCCTCGGTCGGCTTCAGGCGGTCGAATTCCTTGCGGATACGGTCATTGAAGCCATGGGTCACCAGTTCCACCGCCACGCCCACCGCATTGGCGAAGCCGAAGGCGTCGGTGCCCCCGTGGCTCTTCACGGCGATGCCGTTGAGCCCCAGGAACATGGCACCGTTGTAGCGGCGGGGATCGGTCCGGACCTTGACCTTGTTGATGGCGTGCCCGGCCAGGAGATAGCCGATCTTGGCCAGCAGCGAGCTCTTGAAGGCTTCCTTGAGGAAGGTGGAGTAGAGCTTCACCGTGCCCTCGGCGGTCTTCAGCGCGATATTGCCGGTAAAGCCGTCGGTGACCACCACGTCCACGGCGCCGCCGCAGATGTCGTTGCCCTCGACGAAGCCACGGAAATCGATGGGGAGGTGATATTCCCGCAAGGTGGCGGCGGCGGCCTTGACCGCGTCGTTGCCCTTCATGTCCTCGGCGCCCACGTTCAAGAGGCCGATGGAGGGCTTGTCCAGTCCCAGCACATGGCGGGCGTAGACCTCGCCCATCACCGCGAACTCGACCAGATTGTTCGAGTTGCAGTCCACGTTGGCGCCCAGGTCGAGCATCAGGGTCTCGCCCCGGATGGTCGGGAACATGCCGGCGATGGCCGGCCGGTCGATTCCCGGCAGGGTGCGCAGCACGAACTTGGACACCGCCATCAGCGCGCCGGTATTGCCGGCCGAGACGACGCCCGCCGCCTCGCCCTTCTGCACGGCATCCACCGCCAGCCACATGCTGGACTTGCGCCCGGTGCGCAGCACCTGACTGGGCTTGGCCTCCATGGAGACCGCCTCGTCGGTGTGATGGATGGTGCAGACGCCCTTGATCTCGGGAAAACGCGCCAGCAGCGGTTCGAGCCGCGCGGAATCCCCGAACATCAGGTAGCGAACATGGGGGAGGCGCTCGTGAGCCATGCGCACCCCTTCCACGACCATGTCGGGGGCGGCATCGCCCCCCATGGCATCAATGGAGATGGTGACAGCAGCGCTCACCGACCCGCACTCCCCTGCCTAGCCAGTAAAGGGTCGGCTTAGGCTTCCGCCTGGGCGACAACCTCACGGCCGTCATAGTGGCCGCACGAACCACAGACGTGGTGCGGCAGCTTCACTTCACCGCAGTTCGGGCACTCGGCGCCGGTCACGTTGACCAGGGCGTGGTGAGCGCGACGCATGTCGCGGCGGGACTTGGAGGTCTTCTTCTTCGGAACGGCCATAGTATCTACTCGCTTCAACCCGGAATGGGAAAGGGTGGTTTATTAGCCAAAAAGGCGACGGGTAGCAAGGGGATGCTGACCCCCCTCACCTTTTTTGTTTGAGCGAGGCCAGGACGGCGAAGGGATTCGCCTTGGGCTCCGGGGCCTCCTCCCTGTCCTCGGGCGCCTCGAACTCGGCTCCCGCCGCCCGTGGGAACGGATCGATGCCCAGCGCCAGATGCTCGACCATCACGGCCCCCAGGTCAATGGCGCCGTCGATGATGGGATCGGGCGGGTCGGCCTCGTGGAAGTCGATCTCGATCTCGTCGCCCTCCTCCCCGTCCTCGTCCCCGGGCGGACCGAAGGTCAGCGAAATCTCTTCGTCCACCACGGTTTCGACCGGGGCCAGGGTGACCCCGCAGGACTGGACCACCCGCGCCGTCAACCGGCCATTGACACGGATCAGGCCGGTCTTTCCCATGGGGGAAAGCTGGAAATCGGCGGCCATTTCAGTGACTTCGCGCAAATCCAGCCAGCGGGCGATGGCGTCCCGCTCGGCGGCGGCGGGCTCCACGTGCAGACGGCTGCCCCGGGCGGGAATCCTGTCTACCGCCACGGCATGGGCAAAGGGCAGGCTGTCGTCGTCGGTCATGAACCACCCTCCGGCGCCTTGAACACCACCTGCCCGGCCAGCAGGGCGGCGGCCCCCTGCCCGGCGAGGAAGTCCGACTGGGCCACAAGATAGGCGGCCACGCCCTCCACCGCCCCGGCGTCCAGTTCGCCCTCGACCGTGCCGTAGAGATTGCGGCGCAAGGCCTCGGCCAACCCGGCGCCGCCGGCGGCAAGGGCGTCGTCATAGGCGGCGGCGCGGCCGTAGAAGGCCCGGGCCATCTGCTTGATCCGTTTGCCCACCGACATGTCGCTGACCCCCAGCTCGCGCAGGTTCTGGTCCATGTCGGCGAACATCAGGTCGAACAGGGCCTGGGCCACCTCGCGGGCCTCGTCTCCCCCCTCCGCCGCCGCCACCTGGCGCAGGCGGCGCATGACCAGGAAGGCATGCAGCACGATCAGATCGAACCGCCCGTCCAGGGTGTCGGGGACGGCGAAACGCAGGTAGAAATCCGGCAGGCGGGCCTGATTGATCACCGCGACGTAGAGGTCGTGGGCGATCTGCTCGCGGCGCCGGCGCTCTTTGAGTTTGCGAAAAGGCATCTTCGGGTTCCGAAGCCTCGCCCCGAACGGGGAGACGGCGTTGACAAGGCGGCGATGGGGGGTGCAATGTGCCCCCACATTGGCCAATCGGGCCGCCTGTCGTCAATGCCCCGGCGTCGTAGCGAATGAAAAAGACATCGTCTCCCCCTCGTTCCCTCCTTGCCGCCTGTCTGGTCGTGGCGGCAACCGCCTGCACGCCCATCGTCGAGGTGCGCGGCAACCTGCCGCCGCCCGAGCAGCTGGCCCAGATCAAGATCGGCACCAGCACCCGCGACGACGTCCAGGCCCTGCTGGGTACGCCGTCCAACATCACCCCGTTCGGCGAGGAAAGCTGGCACTACATCTCCGCCGTCACCGAGCGCGAGGCGTTCTTCGAGCCGGTCACCAAGGAGCGCAAGGTGGTGACCGTGGTGTTCGACCGGTCCGGAACCGTGCGGGCCATCGACAATCGCGGCCTGGAGGACGGCAAGAGCGTCGTTCCCGCCGGCCGGGAAACCCCCACCGCCGGCAAGGAGCTGACCATCCTGCAGCAGCTGATGGGCAATGTGGGCCGCTTCTCCAAGCCGTCCGGCGACAAGAAGTAGCCTGAATTCCCCTCCCCCGGGCCCGCGCCCGGTCCCGGCCAATCCGGGCAGCAAAAAACCCCGGTCGTTTCCGACCGGGGTTTTCCGTTTCAGCCTGATGTCGGCTGGTCTTCGGTCTTAGTGACCGGCGACCATGGCCAGCAGCAGGATGGCGACGATGTTGATGATCTTGATCATCGGGTTGACGGCGGGGCCGGCGGTGTCCTTGTAGGGATCGCCGACGGTGTCGCCGGTCACCGCCGCCTTGTGGGCGTCGGAACCCTTGCCACCATGATGGCCGTCCTCGATGTACTTCTTGGCGTTATCCCAAGCGCCGCCGCCCGAGGTCATCGAGATGGCGACGAACAGGCCGGTCACGATGGTGCCCAGCAGCATGGCGCCCATGGCGGTGAAGGCGGCCTTCTGGTCGGCCACGGCCAGGATGACGAAGTACAGGACGATCGGCGACAGCACGGGCAGCATCGAGGGGACGATCATCTCCTTGATGGCGGCCTTGGTCAGCATGTCCACGGCGCGACCGTAGTCGGGCTTGGCGGTGCCTTCCATGATGCCGGGGATTTCCTTGAACTGGCGGCGGACTTCCACCACCACCGAGCCGGCGGCGCGACCCACCGCCTGCATGCCCATGGCACCGAACAGGTAGGGCAGCAGACCGCCGAGGAACAGGCCGACCACCACATAGGGATCCTCGAGGCTGAACGTAATGTTCAGGTTCGGGAAGTAGTGCTTGAGGTCCTCGGTATAGGCGGCGAACAGCACCAGCGAGGCCAGACCGGCCGAACCGATGGCGTAGCCCTTGGTGACGGCCTTGGTGGTGTTGCCGACGGCGTCGAGAGCGTCGGTGGTCTTGCGGACCTCCTTGGGCAGCTCGGCCATCTCGGCGATGCCGCCGGCGTTGTCGGTCACCGGGCCATAGGCGTCCAGCGCGACGATCATGCCGGCCAGGGCCAGCATGGTGGTGGCGGCGATGGAGATGCCGAACAGGCCGGCGATCTTGTAGGTCACGATGATGGCGATGGAGATGACGATCACCGGAAGCGCGCAGGCTTCCATGGAAACCGCCAGACCCTGGATCACGTTGGTGCCGTGGCCGGTGGTCGAGGCCTGGGCCACCGACTTGACCGGACGGTAATCGGTGCCGGTGTAGTACTCGGTGATCCACACCAGCAGGCCGGTGACGACCAGACCGACCATGGCGCAGATGAACAGGCCCATGCCGGAGATGGTGATGCTGCCAGCCTGGAAGGTGGCACCGAAGCCGCCCAGCGTGGTGTTGATGATCACGGCGATCAGCACGGCGGACAGGATGCCGGTGACGATCAGGCCCTTGTACAGAGCCTTCATGATGTTGTTGGTGGCGTCGAGCTTCACGAAGAAGGTGCCGACGATGGAGGCGAAGATGCACACGCCGCAGATGACCAGCGGCAGCAGCATCATCTGCTCCTGGGCGGCGCCCGTGAAGAAGATGGAGCCCAGCAGCATGGTGCCGACCACGGTCACCGCGTAGGTCTCGAACAGGTCGGCGGCCATGCCGGCGCAGTCGCCGACGTTGTCGCCCACGTTGTCGGCGATCACGGCCGGGTTGCGGGGATCATCCTCGGGGATGCCCGCCTCGACCTTGCCCACCAGATCGGCGCCCACGTCGGCGCCCTTGGTGAAGATGCCGCCGCCCAGACGGGCGAAGATGGAGATCAGCGAGGCGCCGAACGACAGGGCCACCAGGGCCTCGAGCAGGCCGCGCGGATCGATGCCGACGCTCTTCAGGATCATGTAGTACCCGGCGACGCCGATCAGGCCGAGACCGACCACCAGCAGACCGGTGATGGCGCCCGACTTGAAGGCCACGTCCAGGGCCTGCTGCATGCCACCCGAACGGGCGGCCTCGGCGGTGCGGACGTTGGCGCGAACGGAGACGTTCATGCCCACGTAGCCGGCGACGCCCGAGAGCACCGCGCCGATGACGAAGCCGACGGCCTGATAGATGCCCAGGCGGGCGGCCAGGATGATGGCGACGACGCCGCCGACCATGGCGATGGTGGTGTACTGCCGGTTGAGGTAGGCGGCGGCGCCTTCCTGCACGGCAGCGGCAATTTCCTGCATCCGGGCGGTGCCGGCCGAGGTCGCCATCACCGACTTGATGGCGTAGACCCCGTACAGCAGCGCCAGAACGCCGCATGCGATCACGAAGAGAGTGGTCATTGTGGTTCGAGTCCCCTGATGAATCTTCTTGACGCCGCCGGACCACGGAAGTCCGGCCACGGAGACCGGGTTCAGAAGGGGGCGACGGAAGCGTGGAGAAACTGCCAGAAGAACCTCGCGGATGCAATAAAATGCTCGCATCACGGTGATATTCTGGAATTATTGCGATGAAATTTCACCGCTCGGGGCAATTTCGGCACCGGCCATCCATCTTTGCCGGGCCTCTCCCGCACCAATGGGCAGGGTCCCTTCGCCCTTGGAACTAGCCGAAGGGGTGGAGACTATTTCAGGTTGGGATTCTCGACGACCACGTCCTTGACGTAGACTCCGCCCAGTGTCTTCTCCGCCGCCATGGTCAGGCGGCGGCGGATGGCGGGCACGTCCAGCGGCTGGCCTTCCCTGACCGTGACGCCGAGATAGGAAATCATCTCGGCGAGGTAGGCGTTCTGCAGCCGCGGCAAATTCTTGGCGACGATTTCCTTGTTCTTGGGATCGACCTCCAGGCGGACGATCATTTCCGCCTGCTTCTTGACCTCGCGGTCCTGAATCACCGGCACGATCAGCAGGCCGAAATCCACGTAGGCGGGCGGCGGCGGCGGCGGCGGCGCGGCCGGTTCCTTGTTCATCATGGGCGCGGTGATGCCCAGCTTGGCCAGCGGATCGATGCCCCAGAAATAAAGGCCGCCGATGACCGCGCCGATCAGCATCAGCAATGCCACCACCATGAAGATCAACCGGACCAAATCCTAATCCCCCGCCTGGAAATGGCGCCAGCCGCCCCGGCCGACGGCGATTTCCCCGCCATCCGCGCCGGTCACCGTGACCTTGCCCGCCTCGCCCGCCATCACCGTGCCGATGGGGGTGAGACTCACCCCCAGGTCCGCCGACAGGCGCATGATGGTCTCGTCCGCCCCGGACGGCGCGGTGAACAGCACCTCGTAATCATCGCCTCCCGCCAGCACCGAGGCAAGCAGGGACTGGTCCCGGCCCAGCGCGGCGGCGGCGGCGGGCGACAGCGGCACCTTCGCCGCCTCGATGCGCGCTGCCAGCCCCGAGGCCCGGCACAGATGCCCCAGATCCTGGACCAGCCCGTCCGACACATCCATGGCGCCATGGGCCAGCCCGACCAGCCGGGGGCCGAGGCCGACCCGGGGCTGGGGCAGGCGGTAGCGCCCGGCCAGAAACTCGAGATGGGCGGCGGACAGCCCCGGCAGCTGGCCACGGATGGCCTTCAGCCCCAGGGCGCCGTCGCCGATGGTGCCCGACACCCAGATGGTGTCCCCCTCCCCGGCCCCCGAGCGCCTGAGGCCCCGCCCCGCCTTCACCCGTCCCAGGGCGGTCAGCGTCAGGGTCAGCGGCCCCGGCGTGGACACGGTGTCGCCGCCGATCAGATGGACACCGTATCCCCTGACATCTTCCGCCAGGCCGGCGCCGAACCGTCGCAGCCAGTCGCCGTCCACATCGCGGGGAAAGGCGGCGGACAGCATGAGGAGCCGGGGCTCGGCCCCCTTGGCGGCCAGATCGGAGAGATTGACCCGGATCAGCTTGCGCGCCACCGAATCGGGCGGGTCGTCGGGCAGGAAATGCACGCCGGCCACCATGGAATCCATGGTGGCGACGGTATCGAAGCCGGGTTCGGCGGCAATGAAGGCGGCGTCGTCGGTGAGCCCCAGGGCTCCGGGATAACCGGCGGCCAGCGGAGCGAACAATTCGGCGATCAGCCCGAACTCATCAGGCGCGCCGCCGGTCATGCTCATCCACCCTTGCCCATTTCGGCGCCCCTGAGCGTCTGGGCGAGACGGTCGAGCACCGCGTTGACCAGCCCCGGTTCGGGACCGGAATAAAAAGCGTGGGCCACATCGACCCATTCGGAGATGCAGACCCGGGCCGGAGTCTGCGGCCGCGCCGACAATTCCCAGGCGCCGGCGCGGATGATGGCGCGCAGCACCGCTTCCAGACGGTCCACGGTCCAGTCGGAAGACAGCGCCCGGCCCACATGGCCGTCGATGTCCTCCATCTGGGCGGACACGCCGCGCACCACCTGATTGAGCAGCGAGGAATCGGGATCGGCCATGCGCCCCTTGGGCTCGGCGGCGCGGCGGTCCTTGGCGTCCTGCAGGGCGCGCTCGGTGTCGGTCCCGGTCATCTCCATCTGGTAGAGAACCTGGACGGCGGCAAGGCGCGCGGCGCTGCGCTTCGCCACCGAGGGATTGGGATTGTTCATTGCATTAGCCCCTCAAGCGCCGGGCGCGCGCCTCCGCGCGCTTGGCTCCTCCGCTTCCTGCCTTCGCTTCGCTCCGGCATCGCTCCGGAGCGCTCAACGCGCCCGCGCTCCCTGCGGTCGCTCATAGGCCCAGTTCTTTCTTCACGGCCATCATGCGCAGGCAGGCCCGCGCCGCCTGTCCCCCCAGATTCTTGCGCGCCGGATCGGAGCGCGCCAGGGCCTGGGCCTCGTTGTGGACGGTCAGCACGCCGTTGCCCAGGGCCAGGTCGTAGGCCATGGACAGATCGGCGATGCCCCGCATGCACTCGGTGCCCACGTGGTGATAATGATCGGATTCGCCCCGGATGGCGCAGCCCAGGGTGATGAAGCCATCGTAGCGGGCCTTGTCGTTGCCCTGCTCCGCGGCGGTCAGCACCAGTTTGAGCGCGGCGGGCAACTCGAAGATGCCCGGCACCACCAGCAGGTCGTGGGCCACCCCGGCCTTGTCCAGCTCGGCACGCGCCCCGGCCAGCAGGCCGTCGGCGATATGGTCGTAGAAGCGGGCCTCGATGATGAGAACCTTCGCCATTTTGAGGACTCTCCTAAAGTCAGCCGACCGGAATCGGCCGCTGCTCCACCACCTTCATGCCATAGCCTTCCAGGCCGACGATGGAGCGCTTGGTGTTGGACAGCAGAATCATTTCATGCACGCCGAGATCCAGCAGGATCTGGGCGCCGACGCCGTAATCGCGCAAGGCCGGAGCCGGCGGACGCCGCTCGAGATGGGCGCGGACCATGTCGGACAGGCTGGTGGGGCGCGGCTCGCGGATCAGCACGATGACGCCCGAACCATGGGCGGCGATCATTTCCATGGCGGAATGGAGCTCGCCGGCCTTGCCCGAGCCCTGGTCGCCCAGCACGTCGTCCAGCACGTTGACGGCATGGACGCGAACCATCACCGGCCCCTCGGCGTTCAGGTCGCCCTTGACCAGGGCGATGTGCTCGGCATAGGCCACCGTGTTGGTGTAGACCATCATCTTCCAGTCGCCGCCCCACTTGGAATGGAACGGCGCCTCCACCTCGCGCGCCACGATCTTGTCGTTGCGGCGGCGATAGGCGATCAGATCGGCGATGGTGGCGATCTTCAGACCGTGATGCCGGGCGAACTTCACCAGGTCCGGCATGCGGGCCATGGTGCCGTCGTCGTTCATGATCTCGCAGATCACGCCGGACGGGTTGAGCCCGGCCAGACGCGAGATGTCCACCGCCGCCTCGGTATGGCCGGCGCGCACCAGCACGCCGCCGTCGCGGGCCATCAGCGGAAAGACGTGGCCCGGCGTGACGATGTCGTAGCGGGTCTTCCCGGTGTCGATGGCCACCTGGATGGTCCGCGCCCGGTCGGCGGCGGAAATGCCGGTGGTGACGCCCTCGCGGGCCTCGATGGAGACGGTGAAGGCGGTCTCCATGCGGGTGCCGTTGTCGGCGCTCATGGGCTTCAGGCCCAGATGCTCGCAGCGGCCCCGGGTCAGCGACAGGCAGATCAGCCCGCGCCCGAAACGGGCCATGAAATTGATGGCCTCGGCATTGGCCATCTCGGCGGGGATGACCAGATCACCCTCGTTCTCGCGGTCCTCGTCGTCCACCAGGATGAACATGCGGCCCTGGCGGGCCTCCTCGATGATGTCCTCGATGGACGACAGGTAGGCGTGATATTCGGAAACCAAGGCGCTAGTCCTTTTGCAGGAGGCGCGCAACATAGCGCGCCAGCATGTCGATTTCCATATTCACCTCGTCGCCGGGACGATAGGTGCCGAAGGTGGTCACCGCCTGGGTATGGGGAATGACGTTGATGCCGAAACGGCGGCCGTCAACCTCGTTGACGGTGAGCGACACGCCGTCCAGGGCGACCGAGCCCTTGGGCGCGACGAAACAGGCCAGCTCGGCCGGGCTTTCGAAGGTGAAACGCAGGGATTCGTTCTCGGGACGGATGTCCACCACCCTGGCGACGCCGTCCACATGGCCGGAAACGATGTGGCCGCCCAGTTCGTCGCCCACCTTCAGCGCCCGCTCCAGGTTGACCCTGGAGCCTTCCTTCCAGCCGCCCAGGGTGGTCTTGGACAGGGTCTCGGCCGAGGCTTCCACCGCGTGCCAGTCCGGCCCCACCTCGATGATGGTCAGGCACACGCCGTTATGGGCGATGGAAGCGCCGATGGCGATGGTGCTGGTGTCGTAGCCGCTGGCGATCTCGAAGCGGGCTTCCCGCCCCTCGCCGCGAACGATACGGCGCACCACGCCGAGATCGGTGACGATGCCGGTGAACATGGGGAACCTCTCTAGAGACGAATATAGGTTTCCATCACGTCGTCGCCCACCGGGCGGATCTCGACGCGTTCGAAATGGGGGGTCTGGGCCAGATGGTCGATGCCGAACGACACGGCGGCCGGCAGGCCGTCGCCGCCCATCAGGCGGGGAGCGCGGAACCACACCAGCCGGTCCACCAGCCCGGCGCGCAGCAGCGCGGCGGACAGATGGGCGCCGCCTTCCACCAGGACGCGGGTGACGCCGCTTTCGCCCAGCGCCTGCAGCGCCAGTTCCAGATCGATGGCGCCGTCGGGTCCGGCCGAGACCTCGACCACGTCCACTCCGGCATCCTCATAGGCCTCGCGGCGATCCTCGTCGCAATCCTCCAGCGTCAGCAGCCAGGTGGGGACGTCGTTGGCGGTGGATACCAGACGGCTGGTCAGCGGCAGGCGGAGCCGCCCGTCCACCACCACGCGCACCGGCGAGCGCTCCACCAGTCCGGGCAGGCGGCAGGTCAGGTCGGGATCGTCGTGGAGCGCGGTGCCGCTGCCCACCATGATGGCGTCGGTCTCGGCGCGCAGCAGATGGGCTGCCGCGCGGGCCTGCTCGCCGGTGATCCAGCGGCTTTCGCCGCTATGGGTGGCGATGCGGCCGTCCAGGGTGGTGGCCAGCTTCAGGGTGACCAGGGGGCGGCCGGTATTGATGCGCAGGAAGAAGCCGGCGTTCAGTTCGGCGGCCTCGGCGTGCAGCACTCCCTCGGTCACCGGAATGCCCGCCACCCGCAGGCGGTCGATGCCCTTGCCCGCCACCCGGGAATCGGGGTCCTGCACCGCCACCACCACCCGCGACACCCCGGCGGCGACCAGGGCGTCGGCGCAGGGCGCGGTCTTGCCGTGATGGGCGCAGGGTTCCAGGGTGACGTAGACGGTGGCGCCCTGCGCCGCTCTTCCGGCCATGGCCAGGGCCTCGGTCTCGGCGTGGGGACGGCCGCCGGGCTGGGTCCAGCCGCGTCCGACCACCCTTCCGTCACGCACGATGACGCAGCCGACCGCCGGATTGGGCCAAACGGTGCCCAGCCCGCGCCGGGCCAGCGCCAGGGCGGCCCGCATGTGGCCGAGGTCGATCTCGGCTTGGGTGCGATCAGTCGTGGCGGCTGACAACCATCTTCCCCAGGAAATCCTCGAAGTCCTTGGCTTCGCGGAAGTTGCGGTACACCGAGGCGTAGCGGACATAGGCGACCTTGTCGAGGTCCATCAGCACCTCCATCACCAGTTCGCCGATGAATTTGGACGGAACCTCGTTCTCCCCCATGCTTTCCAGGCGGCGATGGATGCCGTTGACGATGCGTTCGATCTGCTCGTCGTCCACGGGCCGCTTGCGCAACGCGATGCGCAGCGATTTCAGCACCTTGTCGCGGTCGAAGGGCGAGCGCGAGCCGTCCTTCTTGATCACCACCAGATCGCGGATCTGCACCCGCTCGAAGGTGGTGAAGCGCGAGCCGCATTCCGGGCACGAGCGCCGCCGCCGGATGGCCGAGTTATCCTCGGTCGGCCGCGAATCCTTCACCTGGGTATCGTCGTGACCGCAAAAGGGACACCGCATGATCTTTCCCCCCGGGAAAACGGCGGGGGCTTCCCTGGCCCCCGCCCTTCTTCATTATGAATAGATCGGGAAACGCTTGCACAGCTCCGTCACCTCGGCCCGCGCCCGCGCCTCGGCCGCCGAGTTGTCCTCGGGATTGGCGGCCAGACCGTCCAGCACGTCGCCGATCAGCTCGCCCACCTTCTTGAATTCCTCGACGCCGAAGCCGCGCGTGGTCGCCGCCGGGGTGCCCAGACGCACGCCCGAGGTGATGGTCGGCTTCTCGGGATCGAAGGGGATGCCGTTCTTGTTGCAGGTCATGCCGGCGTGTTCCAGGCTGGCCTCGGCCGCCTTGCCGGTCAGCTTCTTCGGCCGCAGGTCCACCAGCATCAGGTGGGAATCGGTGCCGCCCGACACGATGTCCAGGCCGCGCCGCACCAGGGTGTCGGCCAGGGCGCGGGCGTTGTCCACCACCTGCTTGGCGTAGAGCTTGAATTCGGGGCGCAGCGCCTCGCCGAAGGCCACCGCCTTGCCGGCGATGACGTGCATCAGCGGGCCGCCCTGGATGCCCGGGAAGATGGCCGAGTTGATCTTCTTGCCGATCTCGGCGTCGTTGGACAGGATCATGCCGCCGCGCGGACCGCGCAGGGTCTTGTGGGTGGTGGTGGTCACCACGTGGGCGAAGGGCAGCGGATTGGGATACACCCCGCCCGCCACCAGGCCGGCGAAATGCGCCATGTCCACCATGAAGAAGGCGCCCACCTCGTCGGCGATCTTGCGGAAGCGGGCGAAGTCGATGGTGCGGGGATAGGCCGAACCGCCGGCGATGATCAGCTTCGGCTTGTGGGTGCGGGCCAGCTCCTCCACCTCGGCGAAGTCGATCTGGGCGTCCTGCTTGCGCACGCCGTACTGGATGGCCTTGAACCACTTGCCCGACTGGTTGGGGGCGGCGCCGTGGGTCAGGTGGCCGCCGGCGGCGAGGCTCATGCCCATGATGGTGTCGCCGGGCTGCAGGAGCGCCATGAACACGCCCTGATTGGCCTGGGAGCCCGAGCTGGGCTGCACGTTGGCGTAGGAGCAGCCGAAGATCTGGCAGGCGCGCGAGATGGCCAGGCTTTCGGCGACGTCCACGAACTCGCAGCCGCCGTAATAGCGCTTGCCGGGATAGCCCTCGGCGTACTTGTTGGTCATCACCGAGCCCTGGGCCTCGAGCACCGCGCGCGAAACGATGTTCTCGGAGGCGATCAGCTCGATCTGGTCCTGCTGGCGCTTCAGCTCCTGGGTGATGGCCGCGAAGACCTCGGGATCACGCTCGGCGAGCGGAGTGCGGAAAAAGGCATCGGTGGAGACGCTGGACATCGGATCTCTCTTCAGGTCGGCGGGTTAGGACAGCTTGGCGACCCGCCTTGCGTGGCGGCCGCCCTCGAATTCGGTCTCGAGGAAAATCTTCAGGCAATCGCGCGCCACCTCGGGACCGGTGGTGCGCCCGCCCATCACCAGGACGTTGGCGTCGTTATGCTGGCGGCACATGCGCGCTCCGAAGGCATCGTGCACCAGGGCGGCGCGCACATGGGCGAAACGGTTGGCGGCGATGGAGATGCCGATGCCGGTGCCGCACAGCAGAACGCCGCGCTCGGCCCGGCCGTCCTTCAGCGCCTCGGCCATCTTCACCGCGAAATCGGGGTAGTCCACCGAATCGGGGCCATCGGTGCCCAGGTCGAGCACCGACCAGCCGGAGGCGGCCAGGTCCCGGACCAGCATTTCCTTCATCTCGACACCGCCGTGATCGCAGGCAATGGCTATGGTTTTCGCACTCATCGATACCCTACCCCGGCGATCCATGTTCGAATGGGCTAGATACCATATGTCGGACCGCCTTGCCAATGCGCCACAAGCTTATGGGGCATGCCCGATCATGACACGGCATGACGGCGATGATTGTTCCAAAAGCATCATGAATGGGCGTTGCGGCAATAGAATCCCTCGATTCCATACAGACTATCGGCGTAAACCCCCATCCATCGGGATGATGATTATTGAAAGTGAGATCAATCCCAAGAACTCATTATTCACCAGATTCAATTTCCAATTGACAGTGAAGTCCCGCCATGCATTCATTGATTCAATTACGTCAACAAACTGCGGTCGGACAGACAAATGAGCGACATCAACCCGGACAAGACCAATCGTGACGACCTGCTGCGCATGGCCGTCGATGTGGTTGCCGCCTATGTGGGAAAGAATCCGGTGCCGGCTGGACAATTGCCGGAACTGATCAATACGGTCTACGGATCGCTCTCATCCCTTGAAGGCGGCCAGCCGGAAACGAAGTCCGAGGCGCCGAAACCCGCCATCGCCGTCAAGAAGTCGGTGACCCCCGACTACATCATCTGTCTCGAGGACGGCAAGAAGCTGAAGATGCTGAAGCGGCATCTGCGCACCACCTACAACATGACTCCGGACGAGTACCGGATGAAGTGGGGCCTGCCGCCCGACTATCCCATGGTCGCCCCCAACTACGCCGCCCAGCGCTCCGACTTCGCCAAGAAGATCGGCCTGGGCCGCAAGGCCGGCGAGACCGCCGACAAGCCGACCCGCCGCGGCCGCCGTTAAGGCGCCCGGGATTGAAATACAAACGGCGCGGTGCCCGGGGCATCGCGCCGTTTTCATTTTCACCTTGGCCGAAAAAACGCGAGGCCTAATACCAAACTGCGATGAGCGTGACTCATCGCAGTTTGGATAGGCCCAAAGGGCCGCGCCGCTTATGCGGCGGGAGCCCAGCCGCCACAGGTGGCGCCCGGCGATTGAGGGCGATGCACTGATCGGTTCCGATCAGTGCATCTTGGTATAAGGCCAATCGACATTCAGGCGGACAGGCCGGGAAATGGGCCACAGATGAACACGGATTCCCGCTACGCGGGAATGACGACGTCTTGGGACGAGTTTTTCCGTGGCCTGCTAGGCCTCGCCGATGGCGGCCAGGTAGAGATCGAGGATCTGCTGCTCCTCCTCGCGCTCCTGGCGGTCGCGCTTTCTCAGCGCCACGATCTTGCGGATGATCTTGGTGTCGAAGCCCTGGGACTTGCACTGGGCGTAGACGTCCTTGATGTCGGCGGCCAGCGCCTTCTTTTCCTCTTCCAGCCGCTCGATGCGGTCGATGAACTGCCGCAGCGCCTCGGCCGCGATGCCGCCGATCTGACTGGTGTTCTGGTCGTCGCTCATGGACAGGCTCCCTGCTCGAAATCGGCCCAGACCATAGCCAAGCCCCCGAGAGGTTTCAATAGACCTCGGCGCGGTAGAGGTCCTCGTCGGCCAGGACACCCTCCAGCGCCCCGGCCAGAATGGCGGCCCAACGGGCGCAGCCGGCCTCGTCGGCCACCAGATCCTGGCGGATTTCGAACGAGACGTTGGGCAGCCCCGCCGCGCCGGCATGGGTGTCCAGCGTGTAGTTGATCTCGCGGCCCGAATAGGGCTGGTTGTCGCCCACCACCAGATCGCCGCGCGACCTCAGGGCCTTCAGGACCGGGGCGGCCATGCGGGGGTCGCGGTTCCACAGCACGCCCACGTGCCAGCGGCGCGGCATCCGCCCCCGGATGCAGGGGGTGAACGTGTGGACGGCCATGACCGCCGGCGCCGTGCCGTGCCGCCACAGATGGGCGATGCGGTCGCCGATCTCGTTATGATAAGGCCAGAACCATGAACGGGCGCGGCTGTCGGCCTCGGCCTCGTCCACCCGTTCGTTGCCCGGCACCCTCACCCCGCAGGTCAGGGCGGGAATGGAGGACGGATCACCGGGCTGGCGGTTGCAGTCGATGACCAGACGGCTGATTCCGGCCAGCACCGCCGGGCAGCCCAGGGCCTCGGCCAGCAGGACCGCCACCCGGGCGGCACCGATGTCCCAGGCCACGTGGCTGGTCCGCTCGGGCTCGCTCATCCCCAGATCGCCCAGGGCGGGGGGGATGGCCGGCGATGCATGGTCGCACACCAGCAGGGCACGTGAACCCGCCCGTCCTTCGACGGCGTGGAAGGGAACGGGCGTTCCATGGGGATCGGGAATGAACTTCAGCATGGACAGGAGTATAACTTCGAAAATTCGAAAAAAAACGTTTCACGAGCTGTTGACAGTCTCTCCTGGTTTCCGTATTTTCCCGGCCTCGCGCTTGCGAACCCAAGTGACGTCGTTTCGGCGACAATTACGCTTTAGGAAGTCGGACCATGAAGATTCGTAACTCGCTGAAGTCGGCCAAGCTGCGCGACAAGAATTGCCGCATCGTTCGCCGCAAGGGCCGGGTCTACGTCATCAACAAGACGAACCCCCGCTTCAAGGCTCGCCAGGGCTAAGGTCCGGCAGGCCGGTCGGCGCCCTCACAGGCTCGGATCGAAGCAAACCGCGCTCCCCCACCGGGAGCGCGGTTTTCTTTTTGCCGGAAGTGCGGCCGAGACGGCCGCTGGCACCTGTCCTGGAGCGCGGGCATCCTGCCCGCATCATGGCTCCTACACCGCCGCCACCGCCCGGGCGGCCTCGTCGAAGGCGGCTTCCAGGGCGGGAAGGATGGCCAGGGCGCGGACCAGGTCGTCGTTGGCGGCGGCGCTTTCCGCCTCGGCGCACAGCTTGGCGAAGCGGAAGGCCCCGGCGCTGTTGCCCGCCCCCTTGGCCGAGTGGGCCGCCTCGCGCGCCGCCACGGCGTCACCGGCTTGCAGGGCGCCGCCCAGCTCGGCCACCAGCGGCCGGGTGGTGTCCACGAACAGGGCCAGCAGATCGCGCACCTCGTCGCCGATATCGCCGAAGATCTGCCGCATGGGGGTCAGATCGAGAACCGGCGGCAGGCCGGGTTCCTCGGCGGGCACCACCGGGGCCGGCAGGGCGACCGCCGCCCGGCCGCCATCCGAACGCCGCTGGCGCAACCCCACGGCCACCGGCAGGAGGCGGCGGATGGTGGCGTCCAGCTGGGCGAGGTCGATGGGCTTGGCCAGGAAGGCGTTCATGCCGCAATCCAGGCAGCGCCGCGCCGTTCCGGCCAGGGCGTCGGCGGTCAGCGCCACGATGGGCAGCAGGTGACCGGTCTCCACCTCCCATTCGCGGATGCGCTGGGTCAGTTCGTAGCCGTCCATCTCGGGCATGTGGCAATCGGTGAGCAGCAGGCCGTAATCGCGGATCTGCATGCGCTCCCAGGCCTCGGCGCCGTTGCCCACCACCTCGATGGCATAGCCCAGGCGCTCCATCAGGTGGCGGATCACCACCTTGTTGGTGGGGTTGTCCTCGGCCACCAGGATCAGGGCGCCGGCGCTGGCGGCCTCTTCCATGGTGGGCGGCTGCCATCCCTCCTCGATCCCCTCGCCTTCGGCGGAATCGTCCTCGGCCGAGGCGCGGCCCACGGCGGCGGCGACGCTGCGCCACAGCTGGCGGCGGCGCACCGGCTTGGGCAGGGCGGCGAACAGCCCGGCGGCCTTGATCTCGGCGGCGACGCTGGCGAAGGCGTCCTGGGCCACCAGCATGACCACCTTCAGTTCCAGGTCCGGCCCGGCGGCGGTCATCAGGGCGCCGGCCACCCCCATGCGCAGGCGGAAGTCCTGGCCGCCGTCCAGCAGGGCGACGTCGTAGGTCCAGCCCGCCAGGGCGGCGGCGCGCACCGCGGCCACCGCGCTTTCGGTTCCCACCACCACCGCCACCTGGGCGCCGAGATGGCCGAGATACTGGCGCAGGCACTCCGCCGCCACCGGTCCCTCGGCCAGCACCAGGACGGCGATTCCCGACAGGTCCGGCCCGGCCTCCATGGGGGCGTCGGCCTCGACGGGCTGCAGCGGCACCTGGAACCAGAAGGTGGAGCCCTGGCCGATATTGCTGCGCACCCCGATGTCGCCCTCCATCATGGCCACCAGGCGGCGGCAGATGGACAGGCCCAGCCCGGTGCCGCCATAGCGCCGGGAAATGGTGATGTCGGCCTGCATGAAGGGCTCGAACAGCCGGGCCTGCTGCTCGGCGTCCAGGCCGATGCCGGTATCGGTGATGGAGAATTCCAGGCGCAGCGGCCGTTCACGCGGATCGACGGCGCGAACCGAGATGCGCACGTAGCCCTTGTCGGTGAACTTGATGGCGTTGCCGGCCAGGTTGGTGATGATCTGCCGCAGGCGCACGGGATCGCCCACCACCCGGTCGGCCAGGGTGGGATCGACGAAGGTGATCAGGCTGATGCCCTTTTCCTGGGCGCGGATGGTCAAGAGGTCGGCCACCCCTTCCACCAGATCGGCCACCGACAGCTCCACCAGTTCCAGCTGCAGCTTGCCGGCCTCGATCTTGGAGAAATCCAGGATGTCGTTGATGATGGTGAGCAGCGCCGTGGCGGAATCGCGGATGACCCGGGCCATTTCCCGCTGCTCGGCGGGCAGCGGCATGTCTTCCAGAAGTTGGGCCATGGTCAGCACCCCGTTCATGGGGGTGCGGATCTCGTGGCTCATGGTGGCGAGGAACAGCGACTTGGCCTGGCTGGCCTCCTCGGCCACCTTCTTGGCCTCGGCCAGGGCGGCCTCCTCCTCCTTGTGCCTTGTGATGTCGGTGGACGACGCGATCACCGCCGGCTCGCCGTCCATCTCGATCTCGGCGGCCGACAGCATGGCCCAGAACTCGTGGCCGTCGCTGGCCCGCATGCGGCACTCGAAGCCGCTGACGAAGCCGCGCTTCCTCACCAGTTCCACCAGCCGGGTCCGGTTCTCCGGGTCGGCGTAGCACGAGGTGACCGAGGTGCCCAGGGCGCGGGACTTGGGCACCCGGTACAGCTCGGACCAGCGGGGATTGACCAGCAGGATGGCGTTGTCGGATACCCGCGAGATGGCGAGCGCCAGGGGCGAGGTGTCGAGAATGCGGCGCAGGCGCCGCTCGCTCTCGATCAGCGCCTCGGACGATTCCTGCAGCTTGGCCATGGCGTCGCGGAACACCGCCAGTTCGGCGGCCATGTCGCTGATCTCGTCGTTGCCCTGGCCGGGAATGGGCGCCTGGAAGTCGCCCTCGACGATGGCGTGCATGGACGACGCCAGACCGGCCAGACGCGCCACCACGCTGCGCCCCAGATACAGCCAGATGAACAGCAGCGGCCCGAAAAAGGTCAGCATGGCCACCACCAGCATGGTGGTCCGCCCGCTGGACACCGCCGCCTCGGTGCGGCGCTCGTTCTCGGCGGCCTCGGCCTCGGCCGCCGACACCAGCCGGCCCACCGAGGACGAGGTGCGGGCCACCAGATCGCGGCCCTCGTCATTGGCGGCGGCCAGACGGGCGATGGTCAGCATCTGCAGGGTGCGCAGTTCGAAGACGTTTTCCGGCCCTGTCCCCAGCGCGAGGACGCGCCGCGTCAGCTCGCGGGTGCGCTGGTTCCTGGCGCCGGTGGCATCCACCAGTTCGGCCAGCGAGCGCACCTGCTCCTCGTAGGCGCCGCGCAGGTCGCCGACCTTCTCCAGATTGGCGGCCACCACCGCCTCGCGCAGGTAGTTGGAGGCCAGCACCACGGTGGCCAGGGCGGGATCGCCCGCCAGCCCGCCCATGGCGCGGTGAACCTCCACGTCCAGCTGGCTGATGATCTCGGCCTGGACCCGGCTGCGCTCGGCCAGCTGCAGGCGCTTGTCCACCAGGATGTTGCGGTCCACCACGTTGTCGGCGAAGGCGGCGATCATGGACCGCAATTCCTCGACCCGGCCGGTATCGGCGATGGAACCGGCCAGGTGGTCCACCAGGGCCAGCAGGCGCTCGGTCTGCTGCTGCAGGGCGACGAAATTGCTTTGGCGCTGGAACTGGGATTGCGAGCCGTCCAGCGCCGGAGCGGCGGCGGCCAGCCGGGCGGTGGCCTCGGACAGCTTCAGCGCGTTGGACAGCGCCGGCAGGTTGGTGCGCGTCACGGCGGCCAGCAGGCGCTCGATCTCGGAATAGCTGAACCAGGTGAGCAGGCTGGCCACCATGATCATGCCGGCCACGGTGCCCACCGCCACCACCAGCTTGGCGCGGATGCCGAATCGCCAGCGGCCGCCGGACCGCTCGTCCAGCGCCGTGATCCTGTCGTCGGCAGACACCCCCGGCACGCGCCGCTCTCCCCTTGCAACCCGGCGAGCATAATGCCCCAGACAACACCGGCATGGAAAGCCGCTAGGCGGCAATGCTAGTCTGCGGCGCCATGAAAGCGTCGAAGAAGAAGACCAAGCCCGCCGATCCCGCCCGCGTCCTGGCCGAAGCCCTGCGCCTGGCCGAGGGGCAGTTGCTGGACGAAGCCGCCGCCATCCTGGAAAAGGCCGACGGCCACCCCGAATGCGACTACCGCCGCGCCGGATTGCTGCTGGCCCGGGGACGCGCCGCCGAGGCGGAAGCGCTGTTCCGCCGGGTGCTGGCCATGGTGCCCGGCCATCTGGACACCATGGTGGGGCTGGCCGGCGCCCTGGTCGAGCAGGGCCGCGCCGCCGAGGCGGTGCCCCTGCTGGAGCCCGCCGCCGCCGTGCAGCCGCAATCGGGCCGCATCCACTATCTGCTGGGCATCGCGCTGGACGAGGCCGGACGGGCCGAAGCCGCCGCTCCCCACCTAGCCCGGGCCCGCGCCCTGGTCATCGCGCCCGCCGAGCGCCGCCAGCTGGTGCCCTACGAGCTGTACGTCCAGCTCAGCCGCCGCTGCAACCTGCGCTGCACCATGTGCGGCTGGGAGATCTGGAAGGACAATTCCGGCTTCATGGAGGACGACGTCTTCGAGCGGGTCATCGCCGAGGGCAAGGCGTGCGGCATCACCACCATGCACATCCTGGCCGGCCAGGGCGAGCCGTTCCTCCACCCCCGGGTGTTCGAGATGCTGGAGCGCGCCGTGGCCGAGGGGTTCCAGGTGGGCATCGTCACCAACGGCACCCCGTTCACTCCGGACAAGATCGCCCGCCTGGCCAAGGTGGGGCTGGCCTACCTGCAGTTCTCGTTCGCCGGCTGGGACGCCGAAAGCTACGAGAGCGTCTATGTGGGCTCGAAGTTCGAACGCACGCTGGCCAACCTCAAGGCCATCCACAAGGCCCTGAAGGACACCCCGACCCGTTTCGCCGTCAAGGCGGTGGCGCTGGGCGAGTGGGAGGAGAACCTGCGCCGGACCAAGGCCTTCCTCGCCTCGCAGGGCATCACCGACGTGTGGACGGTGCCGGCCAACAATTTCGGCGGCTCCGTCCAGTGCGGCACCTTCCACGAGCGCCACGGCATCTGGTCGCTGAAGGAGATCGGCCACCACCGGCTGATGCCCTGCCGCCTGTTCCTCAAGGCGGTGGGCGTGTTCTGCGACGGCACGGTCACCGCCTGCGGCTGCTACGATTCCAACGCCCAGCTGAGGATCGGCAACATCATGGAGCAGGGCCTGGGCGACATCCGCCGCGGCCCGGCCTATGGCGCCATCCTCGACGCCTTCCGCAAAGGCGACGTCCGCCACGTCCCCATGTGCGGCAAGTGCGACGACCCGTTCGGCTGAGGTACGGCAAGCGGGCAGGATGCCCGCGCTCCGTGATACGCCGCCTTTGCTTGGAGCGCTCAGACCACGCCGCCCGGCGACATGGGGAGGGTGAAAAGGAAGGTGGTGCCGTTGGAACCGTCGGACTCCACCCAGATGCGCCCGCCCGCCGCCTCGACGATCTTGCGGGCAATGGCCAGGCCGATGCCGGTGCCGCCATAGGCGGTCCCGGAATGCAGGCGCTCGAGGGCCACGAACACCCGCTCGTGATAGCTGGCTTCGATGCCGATGCCGTTGTCCGCGATCCGGAACTGCCAGCCGTCCACATGGGACTGGGCGCCCACCGACAGGCGCAGCGGCCGGTCGGCATGCCGGAAGCGCACCGCGTTCTCGATCAGGATCTCGAACAGGTCATCCAGGTATTTCTGGGGGATGCCGACCCGGGGCAACATGCCCCGCTCGACCGAGACGGGGCCGATGGCCTCCACGTCGATGAAGCGGTTGAGCGCGGCGGCCAGGGCCGATTCCGACGAGGCCGTCCCGCCGGTCACCGGCTGGCGCTCGATGGCCAGATAGGCCTGGACGTCGCGCAGCATCTCCACCAGCCGCTTGGCGGCATGGATGATCAGCTGGGCCGGCTGCTGGGCACCGGATTCCGGGATGTCCTCGATCCGCTGCAGCAGCACCTGGGCCTGCAGCCGCATCTGCCGGGCCGGCTCCTGCAGATGGTGGGCCAGCACGAAGGAGAACCGCTCCAGATCCTCGCTGTAGTGGGCCACGTCGTCATAGGCCTTGGCCAGCGCGGCGCGGGCCTCTTCCTGCTGGGTGATGTCGCGCTGCACCCCGACCCAATGGGTCACCGCGCCATCGGCGCCATGGACCGGCGACAGCGACAGCTGGTTCCAGAACAAGGTGCCGTCGGCCCGCTGGTTGCGAAGCACCACCGACGCCGCCTCACCGTCCGCCAGGGCGGCGCGGATGTCGTCCAGCCCCTCCTGCCCGGGATCGAAAGCGTGCAGGAAACGGGCATTGCGGCCCAGGGCGCTCTGGGCGGTGTAGCCGGTAATCCGCTCGAAGGCGGGATTGACGTAGATCAGCGGCAGGTCGCTGGCCCCGGCGTCGGCGATGGTCACGCCGTTGGAGACGTTGGACAACACCAGGTCGGACAACCTGAGGCGGGCCTCGTCACGCCCGCGGTTGCGCAGCATCACCGCCATGGCTGCGGTTAGAATCAGCACGATCAGGGTAACGACGGCCACCGGCCAGGCGATGGTCTCGGCACTGTGCCGCCAGCTCTGCAGGGCGGTGTCGAGGGAGATGCCGACGCTGACCACCAGCGGCCAGGACAGGGTGGTGCGGTAGCTGTTGATCCAGATGACGCCGTCGCCGCCCGAGCCGGTGAAGGTCCCCATCTCGGACTCCTTCAGGTGGCGGGCGAACAGGGGATTGTCGCCGCCGGAATCCTGGTGGACGTCGTTGGCTCCGCCCGCCCCGGCCAGCATCAGCCCGTCGAAGCGCCACAAATGGGCGTGGGCCCCGGATTCCGCCTCGATCCCCTCGAAACTGGCGACGAAATATTCGGGATTGAGCGCACCGATCACCAGCCCCTGCACCGAACCGTCGCGGGCGCGGATGACGCGGCTCACCGGAATGCTCCGAAGGCCGGACGCCCGGCTGCCTCCGCCGATGAAGCGTCCATCCACCGGAACGCCGATCACCAGGGGACGCGGCAGGCGGGCATGCTCGGCCAGCAGGGCGGTGACGTCGAGCTGGCGATTGTCACCCTGGTTGGCGGAATCGAACAGGACCGCCCCGTCAACCCGCACCACCAGGATCTGGCGCAGATAGGGAATGAAGGTCAGGCGCTGGGACACGACCGCCCGCAGGTCGGGACGCGGCCCGGAAAGCCCCTGTTCCGAGGCCAGCTCCGCAACCGAGGCCAGGGTGACGTCGACGGAATTGATGGAACGCTCCACGGATTCCGTCAGGCTGCGCGCCAGATTGCGGGTGACCGCCTCAGCTCCGCTGATGGCCTCCTGCCGCCCCGTCCACAAACCCAGGGCGGTGGCGACGGCCACCAGAAGCGCCATGCCCACTCCGAACACCACCACGGCGCCGATCAGCCGATGGGAAAAGACCGGCCGTACCCGCACGCTGCCCAGGACCACCGGAGCGCGGTCCGGCGGAGAAGGTATCGCGTTGTCCGTCCGGTTAGCTTGCATGACCTAGGTGAAATAGCATAATACGTCCGTATCTGGAGGACAAAAATGCATATCCTGATCCGACTTTTCGCCGTTCTTTCCGTGATCTGCATGGGAAGCCAGGCCATCGCCGCGCCGGCCGGCGGCCGGCTCGCCAAGATCCGCCAGAGCGGCGAGGTCAGGGTCTGCATCTGGCCCGACTACTATTCCATCTCGTACCGCAACACCCGGACCGGCACGCTGGAGGGAATCGACATCGACATGGCCCGGGAACTGGCCAGGGACCTGGGGGTACAGGTTCGCTTCGTCGATTCCTCGTTCAAGACCCTGGTCGAAGACCTGCTGTCGGACAAGTGCGACATTTCCATGCACGCCGTGGCCATTACCCCCAGCCGCCAGGAGAAGCTGGCCTTCACCCGCCCCCATCTGCGCAGCGGCATCTTCGCCATCACCACCAAGACCCATCCGGTGATCCGGGACTGGGGCGACATGGACCGCGACGGCATCGTGGTGGCGGCGGCGGCGGGCACCTTCATGGTGGAGGTGATGAAGTCCGAGCTGAAGCAGGCCCGGCTGCTCGAGGTCGCCACCCCCGAGGCCCGCGAGCAGGAGGTGATGAGCGGCCGCGCCGACCTGTTCGTCACCGACTATCCCTTCAGCCGCAAGATGCTGGCCCGCCACGACTGGGCCAGATTGCTGTCCCCGCCCAAGCCGCTGGCCCCCAGCCCCTACGCCTACGCCGTGGCGCCGGACGACGCGGAATGGCTGGCGGTGGCGGATGCCTTCGTCGGCCGCGCCAAGGCCGATGGCCGCCTGCTGGCCGCCGCCAAGGCCAACGGCCTGGAGGCCATCGTCGACCTCAAGTAGCGATAGCGCTTATACCGGCCGTCATTTGACCTGACGTGTCATCCTGACGACCGCAGGGAGGAAGGATCTTTCAGCCGCAAGCGGCTGCCGCCATGGCGTGAAAGATCCCTTGGCTTCGCTCGGGATGACAGGAGGAGTCGGTTCTTTCGGCGGATGGTATTAGAGAGCGATACCCGCCTTCTCCAGCCGCTCGATCAGGTCCATCTCGGGCTCGGGGGGCAAGGCCACCAGCGGCGGGCGCACCCGGCGCCAGCCGTAATCGCCGGTGCGCCGCGCCGTCAGGGCCTTCAGCGCGGCGATCAGCGGCATGCCCTCCATGATGGCGCGGAAGCCTTCCAGATCCTTCTGCAGCGCCTCGGCCCCGGGCTCGCGCCAGCGCCGCCACAGATCCAGCATGGCCGGGCCGTGGATATTGGCGTTGGCGCTGATGCACCCCGCCCCTCCGGCCCGCATGACGGGCAGGATCAGCCGCTCGGTCCCGGCGAACACCTTGAAGCCGGGAAAGGCCCGGCACATGCTTTCCATGTTGGCGAGGTCGCCAGACGAATCCTTGATCCCCGCCACGATTCCGGGATAGGCGGCCAGCAGCCGCGCGATCAAGGCGTGGGTGATGGGGACCTGGCTCTGCTGCGGGAAATGGTAGAGATAGACCCTGAGGCGTGAATCGCCCACCCGCTCGATCACCTCGGCGAAGGCGGCGAACAGCCCGTCCTCGCTGGGATTCTTGTAGTAGAAGGGCGGCAGCATCAGCACGCCGCCACAGCCCGCCTCGACGGCATGGCGGGTCAGCGCCACCGAATCCGACAGGGCGCAGCAGCCGGTTCCCGGCATCATCCGGCCCATGTCCAGTCCGGCGTCCCCCAGGGCGTCCAGCAACTCGGCCTTTTCCGGGACGCTGAGCGAGTTGCCCTCGCTGGTGGTGCCGAACGGCGCCAGCCCCAGACCCTGGCCCATCAGGTGCTCGGCCAGCCGGATGAAGCGCTCGACATCGGGCACCAGCTCGACGTCGTAGGGAGTCAGAATGGGGGCGAGAACGCCGTCAAGCGCGTCGGGATTGCTCATGATCGCCTTCCGCTGTCTACTGGTGCGGCCATTGAGCCCGGAAAGGGAAACAGAGTCCAGTGACGACCATCCTGCGCCGCATGTTCGAGGCGGCGGTCGAGGCGGCCCGTCCGTCCGTCTGCCTGCCGCCCTTCCTGCCCGCCCCGCCGCCGGGCCGCACCCTGGTGATCGGCGCCGGCAAGGCCGCCGCCGCCATGGCCCGCGCCGTGGAGGACCATTGGCCGGGGCCGCTGTCCGGGCTGGTGGTCACCCGCTACGGCCATTCGGTGCCCACAAGGCGCGTCGAGGTGGCCGAGGCCGCCCATCCGGTCCCCGACACGGCCGGCGAAGCGGCGGCGGGACGCATGATCGAACTGCTGAAGGGCGTCGGCCCCGATGATCTGGTGCTGTGCCTGATCTCGGGCGGCGGTTCGGCCCTGCTGGCCCGCCCCGCGCCCGGCATCGCCCTGGCCGAGAAGCAGGCGCTGACGCAAGCGCTGCTGCGCTCGGGCGCCGCCATCGGCGAGATCAATTGCGTGCGCAAGCATCTGTCGGCGGTCAAGGGCGGCCGCCTCGCCGCCCTGGCCGCGCCGGCCCGGCTGGTGACGCTGGCCATCTCGGACGTGCCCGGCGACGATCCGTCGGTGATCGCGTCGGGCCCCACCGTCGCCGACCCCACCACCCAGGCAGAGGCGCGGGCGATCCTGGCCCGGTACGGCATCCTCCCCTCGCCCGCCATCGCCGCCCGGCTCGACGATCCGGTCGCCGAGACGCCCAAGGAGCTGCCGGGCGGCGAATACCACCTGATCGCCACGCCGCAGCGCTCGCTGGAGGCCGCCGCCCTGGTGGCGGCGCGGGCCGGCTATTATCCCCTGCTGCTGGGCGATTCCCTGGAGGGCGAAGCCCGCGAGATGGCCAAGGTCATGGCCGGCATGGTCAAATCCATCCGCGCCCACCAGCAGCCGGTCCCCGCGCCCGCGGTGATCCTGTCGGGCGGCGAGGCCACCGTCACCCTGCGTGGCCAGGGCAAGGGCGGCCCCAACGCCGAATTCGCCCTGGCGCTCGCCCTGGCGCTGAAGGACTGTGCCGGGGTCGATGCCATCGCCTGCGACACCGACGGCATCGACGGCTCCGAGGACAATGCCGGCGCCGTCATCACCCCCGATACGCTGGAGCGGGCCAAGGGCCTGGGACTTCATCCGGGATCTCATCTGGCTGAAAATGATTCATACGGATTTTTCAAGGCGTTGGGAGACCTTGTTGAGATCGGCCCCACACTGACCAACGTCAACGATTTCCGGGCGATCCTGGTGCGATGAGCGACAACGTCCCCTGTCATGCTGAGCGACGCGAAGCATCTTTCAGCCCCGCGACCCGACGCTCTCGGGTGAAAGGCCCTTCGCCTGCGGCTCAGGGTGACACATCATGATGACCCTGCCCTTCGACGCCTCCCTGGCCCTGAAGCTGGCGCCGCTCTACCTGCTGGTGGGGGTCGGCTTCCTGCTGGGCCGCTTCGGCGAGGTCAAGGGCCAGGATCTGGGCCGCCTCGCTTTGTTCGTGCTGTCGCCCGCCGTGGTATTCAAGGGCTTCGTCACCGCCGACCTCAAGGGCGCCCTGCTGGCCCTGCCCTTCGCGGTGTTCGGCCTGTGCTCGGCGGTGGCGCTGATCACCGCGCCGGTGGCCGGGCGTTGCTGGCGTGACGGGCGCGAACGCATCGCAAGTTTCACCGGCGGCACCGGCAACACCGGCTTCTTCGGCATTCCCGCCTGCCTCGCCCTGGTGGGGCCCGAGTCCCTGCCCTATGTGGTGATGGTGTCGTTCGGCGCCACCGCCTACGAGAACTCGGTGGGCTTCTATACCGTGGCCAGGGCGGAGGCTTCGGTGGGCGGTGCCGTCCTGCGGGTGCTGAAATATCCCGGCCTGCACGCCTGCTGGCTGGGGGCCGCCCTCAATCTGAGCGGCACCAGGGTGCCGGTTCCGGTGATGCAGGCGGTGGACCTGCTGTCGGGCGGCTTCGTGCCGGTGGGAATGATGATCGTCGGGCTGGGGCTGGCCCGAATCGGAAGCCTGCGCCTCGACCTGGGCTTCACCGCCTTCACCTTCGCGGTCAAGTTCGCGGTGTGGCCGGCGCTCGCCCTGGCCTTCATCTGGGCGGACCGGTCCTGGCTCCACGTCTTCGGCCGGGTCGGGCACCAGGTGCTGCTGATCGAATCCCTGGTGCCGCTGGCCGCCGTCACCGTGGTGCACGCCAGCTTGCGCAACATCCACCCCGACCGCGCCGCCATCGCGGTGGCAGCCAGCACCCTGTTCGCCCTGGTGTGGCTGCCGGTGGTGTTCAGCCGGGTATTCTAGACCTTCTGGACGATCACCCCGTACCAACCCATTCCGTCATAGGTCTCGTAGCCGGGGGTGCGGGCGTAGCCGACCATCACGCCGGTGGGATCGATGTAATGCCCCCGCTCGCCCCGTTCGGTGCGCAAGGGAAAGACCTCGCTCAACACACCGGTGCGGTCCGAGGCGGCGATCACCCGGTGCCGCGAATCCAGCAGGAGGCAACGCGAGCGGGCCTTGTCCTCGGGGGCCAGCCGCACGCTGTCGACGATGCCCTGGGCCTGGGCTTCCCAGTCGAAGAAGATGCCCAGCGCCCCGATGGGCCGCCCGTCGGCCTCGCCACCCTCGCGGATGGCGGTGGCGTAGGTGGCCACCATGGCGTTGCCCAGTCCCGGCGCCCGGGCCACGTCGGCCACGGCGAAGGCGCCGCCGTTGGCGGTGGCCATGGCGTCCCGGAACCAGGCCTCGCCCGAGACATCGGTTCCCACCGCGTTCGCATAGCGGCCGCGCCGCCCGTTGGCCACCACCCTGCCCCGGGAATCGGCCACCCACAGATCGAGATAGACGGTGTACGAATCCAGGATGACGCCCAGGCGGCGGCTGGTGTGCTCGGCCACCGCCGGCTCGTCGGCGCGCCCGGCGCAGGCCACGACCGCCGCGTCGGTGGCCCACCAGCGCACGTCGCACGAACGCTCGTACAGATTGCGGTCCATGACCTCGATGGTGTTGTGGGCGAGATCGGCCAGACGCTCGCCGCGCACCTGGCGCACCTGGGAGGCGAGGCTTTCGCCGAATTGCGACAACTCGCCGAGGCGCCCGCGCAATTCCCCCTGCAATGCATCGGTCAGCAGGGCGATCTCGTTGGAGATGGCCTTGACCTCGTCGGCCACCACCGCGAAGCCCCGCCCGGCCGAGCCGACCCGGTGGGCCTCGATGGTGGCGTTGAGCGCCAGCATCTTCGAACGCCGCGTGATGCCGTTGATCCGCATGATCTTGTCATCGGCCACCGAGGCCACGCCACCCGTCAACTGAAGCAATTGCTCGATCATCAATGACTCCCGAATTACACCGTCCGGGAAGGATCAACGCAACCCCCATGCCAGTCGCCGGGAGCTGCCAAACCTTGATTTTCATCAAAGTTGCCCAGGAAATTTGCACCAAACTGGTCCGACCACCGCCCAAGAATCAGGCAAATAGGTGGTTTCACCGAGGCTCGATCACCATCCTCTGCCCATGCACCGGCCGGCGGTAGACGTCCCGCACCTCCTTGACCTTGAGCGAGGCCTCGAACATGCGGGGATCGCAGGCATTGTCGGCGAACATGTCCCAGTGGCAGGGAATGGCCTGGGCCGGTCCCACCCGGCGCACCAGTTCCGCCGCCTCCCAGTGGGAAAGATTGGCGTAGCCACCGTTGATGGGCAGGCAAACCGCATCGGGCTCGTGCCTGGCCCCCGCCTCCGCCAGCAGATCGCACCAGGCGGTGTCGCCGGTGATCCACAGGCCGGGTCCACCGTCAACCCGGATGACGAAGCCCATATGGGTGAGGTCGCCGGCATCGGTGGGCAGGGCGAAGGTGCCGGTGATCCGCAAATCCCCCAGGCCGATCTCGTGATTGGGCCAGGTCAGGCTCCGCTGGCTTTCGCTCACCTTGGCGGCGGCGAACACCGCCTGGGTGTCGCCCGGCCCGGCGAAGGCCTTGACCCGGCCGCTGCACGCGCAGGGACACAGGGTGTCGGGATCGGCGTGATCCCGGTGCGAATGGGTGCAGAGCAGCAGATCGGCCTCCAGGTCCCCGGGAGCCAGCGGAATCGGCACCTGGCGGTCCAGGTCGAGGCCACGTCGCGACGGATGGCAGGAATTGGAGAGATAGGGATCGACGGCCAGCACCCGTCCCGCCGGCGATTTGACCATCCAGCCGTTCTGGCCGAGGAACCACAGGGCAAGGGTGCCCCTGTCCACCTTGGCCGCCGCGATTTCCGCCATCAAACCGGTCATGATCCGTCCATTCTGGTAATTGGTTGACCACCGAAGCTCCCGGGCTCAAGAATACCGCTCCGCCCCGCCGAACGCCACAGGAGCCCGCCCGGACATGACTTCGCTGCCGATCATCCTGGTGGTGGACGACGAGAAGCAGTCCCAGGAGGCGCTGCGCCGGGTGCTGTCCGACGAATTCCAGGTGCTGACCGCCTCCACCGCCGAGGAGGCGGAGGGATTGCTGGAGCAGGAAATGGTCCACGCCATCCTGTGCGACCAGCGCATGCCGGGAATCCAGGGGGTGGAATTCCTCAAGACGGTACGCGACCGCTGGCCCGATCCGGTGCGCATGATCATCTCGGGCTATTCCGAGGCCGAGGACATCATCGCCGGCGTCAACGAGGCCGGCATCTACCAGTACATCACCAAGCCCTGGGAACCGGACGAACTGGTCGAGACCCTGCACGGGGCGCTCCGGCTCTACGATCTCCAGCGCGAAAGCGCCCAGGCCAGCCTGGACCTCAAGGTCCCCCAGGCGGCGCTGCGGAAATCCATCGCCCGAAAGACCGGCACGCTCAAGCGCCAGCATCATTTCGACGGCATCATCCATGCCCCCGATTCGCCGCTGGCCCAGGTCATCGAGATGGCGCGCAAGGTGTCGTCCTTCGACATCTCGGTGCTGATCACCGGCGAGTCCGGCACCGGCAAGGAATTGCTGGCCCGCGCCATCCACTACAATTCCCCACGCGGCAACAAGCCCTTCGTGGTGGAGAATTGCGGCGCGCTGCCCGACCAGCTGCTGGAATCCGAGCTGTTCGGCTGCAAGAAGGGCGCCTTCACCGGCGCCTACGAGGACCGCATCGGCCTGTTCGAGCAGGCCTCGGGCGGCACCATCTTCCTGGACGAGATCGGCGAGACCTCGCCCGCCTTCCAGGTCAAGCTGCTGCGCGTGCTGCAGGAAGGCGAGATCCGCCCGCTGGGGGCGCGCCTCACCCGCAAGGTGGACGTGCGCGTCATCGCCGCCACCAACCGCAATCTGGAGGAGGAAGTGCGCGGCGGCCACTTCCGCCGCGACCTGTTCTACCGCCTGGCCGCCTTCCCCATCCACCTGCCCCCCTTGCGCGAACGCCCCATGGACGTGCCGCTGCTGGCGGAACGGCTGCTGGGCGACACCGCCAAGGGCTTCGGGCGGCCCAACCTGCGCTTCGGCATGGACGCCATGGCCCAGATGCGGGGCTACGACTGGCCGGGCAACGTGCGCGAGCTGCAGAACGAGATCCAGCGCATGGTCGCCCTGGCCGAGGGCGGCGTGATGGGACCGGACCTGCTCAGCCCCCGTCTGCGGGCCCGGGTCTGCCCCGCCGGCCGCGCCCTGGCCGATCATGGCGAGCCCGGCTCGCTCAAGGAGCAGGTGGAGGCGCTGGAATCCCGCCTGCTGGCCGAATCCCTGAGCCGGCACCGCTGGAACATCACCCGGGTGGCCGAGGAGACCGGCCTGTCCCGCGTCGGACTGCGTGCCAAGCTGCGGCGCTACGGCCTGGAACGGGAGGGGTGATGGTCAATTACAGCGACCCCCGCCCCTCCTCGGCCTACGACTTCGCCGGCGGCTACGATCCCGACATGGCCGCCGCCCAGGAAACCGCCTGGATCGAGGTCATCCGCAAGATGGAGGAGGTCTATTCCGACCTCATCTCCTACGAGGTGGAGCTGGAGGAGAAGAACACCGCCCTGGAGGAGGCCCAGCGCTTCATCAATTCGGTGCTGTCGGCGGTCTCCGACATCCTGATCGTCTGCGATCAGTCGGGGCGCATCCAGCAGGTCAACCTCGCCTTCATCCAGCTGACCGGCCTTGCCGAGGTGGACCTCTACGAACGTCCCCTGGACGAGTTGCTGGCCGAGGGCACCGGCAACCTGCGCCTGTTCAGCTGGATCGATTCGGTGGAAAGCCGCGACCGCGAGGTGCGCTTCCGCTCGGCCGATGGCGGGCTGACCGATCCGGTGGCGCTTTCTTGCGCCACCCGCCTCGACCATCGCGGCCTGCCGGCCGGCATCGTGCTCACCGGGCGTCCGGTGGGCGAGTTGCGCCGCGCCTACGAGGCCCTGAAGACCGCCCAGGCCCAGCTGATCCAGCAGGAAAAGATGGCGTCGCTGGGCCGCCTGATCGCCGGGGTGGCGCACGAGCTGAACAACCCCATCAGCTTCGTCTACGGCAACGTCCACGCCCTGTCCAAGTACTCGGCCCGCATTTCATCGTATCTGGACGCCATCCATGGCGGCTGCGACGAGGCGGAGCGGGAGAAGCTGCGGGCCAGCTTGCGCATCGACGCCACCCTGGCCGATCTGCCCGGCCTGATGGAGGGCACCGCCGAGGGCGCCCAGCGGGTGGCCGACATCGTGCGCAGCCTGAAGCGCCTGTCGTTCTCGGCCGGGGCCAAGCCGGAAGTCTTCGATCTGGGCGAGGTGGTGGCCAAGGCGGTGCAGTGGTCGGCCTCGGGCAAGAAGGGGGTGGCCGCCGTCGATCTCGATCTGCCGGAATGCCTGAACGTCCGGGGCAATCCCGGCCAGTTGCACCAGGTCATCGTCAATCTGATCGAGAACGCCCAGGACGCGGTCGCCAGCCGCCCGGACGGACGCATCCGGGTGACGGCCAAGGCCGAAGCCGGCGGCGTCACCCTGGTCATCGAGGACAACGGCCCCGGCATCCCCCCCGACATCGCCACCAAGGTGTTCGACCCCTTCTTCACCACCAAGCCGGTGGGCAAGGGAACGGGCTTGGGTTTATGGATTTCTTACGGCATCATCCGCGACCACGGCGGAACGCTGGACGCCGGCACCTCGGCCCTGGGCGGCGCCCGCTTCACCATCGGCCTGCCCGCCGCCGAATAGAACACAGGAGTCAGGGATTGCCCCCAAGGCGTCGGAACAGAACTGGCGGAGCCCTCACCAACGCCCTGCTCCTTTTCACCTCGGTCGTGCTGTTCCTCGGATTGGCCGAGGCCGCCGCCTGGATGGTCAGCCCGCCGCCCAAGCCCGGCCTGCCCAAGGGCATGTTCGACGTGGCGCCGGACGGCTACTGGCGCATGAGTCCAGGCTTCCAGGGCATCATGGACAACCGCGTCGATTTCACCAACGCGCTCGCCACCGCCGATTCGGAGGGCCGGCGCATCGTGCCCGCCGCCCCGAAATCGGCGGAACGCCGCCTGCTGGTCCTGGGCGACAGCCAGGCCTTCGGCCACGGACTGTCCGATGCCGAGTCCTGGCCCAACCGGCTGCAGGAGGAGCTGAATCGCCGGGCTATGGACGTGGCGGTGAGCAATCTCGCCGTGCCGGCCATCAACATCGACCAGTATCTGGTCCGGATGCGGGTGATGGCCCCCACTCTGACCCCGAACGACACCGTGCTGGTGGCGCTGAGCTGGAACGACGTCATCACGCCGCCTTCGGCCCAGGCTTCCAACCGCATCGTCGAAGGCTATCTGGTCAGCGGCGCGGCGGGCGGCGACGAATCCGGCGCCAAGGCGCGGGTAAGGTTCTACGACTTCACCGGCGTGCTGGTTCCCCAGTTCCAGGACGTCAAGAGCTTCCTCGACGCCCTCAGCCAGTCCTCGGCCCTGGTCGGGGCGCTCTACCCCAGGGCCAAGGCGATTTATTACCGCCTCCGTTCCCACTCTCCGGTCACCGATCTGGTCGCCGCCGGCGTGCCCGAGGCCAATTTCCTGATGATCCGCCAGATGTCGGATATCGCCGCGGCGCGGGGTAGCCGCTTCGTGGTGCTGCTGCTGCCCGAACGCATGTTCTTCGAGGACGAGGCCTTCGCAATCTATTCCGCCCGGGGACGCGACTTCCCCACCGCCGACTACCAGAACGCCCTGATCAGCCCACATTGCCGCGAATGGGCCATCACCTGCCTCAACGCCTTTCCCCTGCTGCACGACCATCACCGCGAAAGGCTGGTCTTCCCGGTGGACGGCCACTACAACGCCCGGGGCGCGGCGCTGATCGGAGGATGGCTGGCCGGCGAGCTGTACTGATTGCGCGCCGCCGCCGGCCTCTCTATCCTGCCGCCATGCCACGCGATAAAGCCGCCATCACCCTTTGCGCCGACGATTACGGGCTGGCCCCGGGCCTCGGCGTCGCCATCCGCGCCCTGATCGAACAGGGACGCCTGCAGGCCACCGGCTGCATGACCGGGTCGGCCTTCTGGCCCGACGAGGCCAGGCTGCTCAAGCCGCTGGACGGTCGCGCAGGGTTCGGCGTCCACCTCACGCTCACCGACCACCGGCCGCTGGGCGAAATGCCGTCCCTGGCCCCCGACGGGCGGCTGCCCCCCATCGGCGCCATGGTCAAGCGCGCCGTCGCCCGCCGCCTGGACCGGGCCGAGATCGCCGCCGAGCTGGAGCGGCAGGTGGACGCCTTCGAGGCCCATATGGGCCGCCCGCCCGATTTCCTCGACGGCCATCACCACGTGCACCAGCTGCCCGTCGTCCGCGACGTGGTGGTGGATCTGTGGCGCCGCCGCCTGAAGCCCCGGGGCGGCTGGGTGCGGTCGTGCTGGGAAAGCCCGCTGGCCATCGCCCGGCGGGGCATCGATCCCGTCCGCGCCACCATCATCGCCCTGCTGGGCATCGGCCTGCGGCGACGGATGCGGGCCGAGGGCATTCCGCACAACCACGGCTTCCGGGGCGTCTACGACTTCTCCGGCAAGGTTCCCTATGCCGAGCTGTTCCGCGTCTTCACCGACAGGCCGGGGCCGGGAACCCTGGTGATGTGCCATCCCGGCCTGGTGGACGAGGCCTTGCGCGCCTGCGAGTGGCTGACCGACCAGCGCGAGGTGGAGTGGCGCTTCCTGGAATCCGACGCCTGCGCCCTGTCGCTGGCCGATCGCGGCATCACCCTGGCGGCCCGGCCGGACCGTCGATGATGCCGACGGCGGGAATGCGGCCGGGACGGCCGCGCTCCAGGACATGCCGCCCATTTCGGAGCGCGGGCTTCCCGCCCGCGCGGCCGGGCGGAACCAAGGCATGAGCCCCTCCTCCGCCAGCCTGCGGCTGGGAGCCTATTACGCCGCCCTGTTCGTGGCGGTCGGCATCCACATCCCGTTCTGGCCCCTGTGGCTGCAGGACCGGGGCCTGTCGGCCTCGGAGATCGGCTGGGTGGCCGCCGCCGGCTATCTGACCCGCATCCTGGCCAGCCCGGTGATCGGCCATCTGGCCGACCACGGCGGCGAGCGCCGGCGGCTGATGATCCGTCTGGCGGTGGCCGCCGGGCTGATCTGGCTGCTGTTCCCCCTGATGGACGGCTTCTGGCCCATCCTGATCCTCAGCGTGATCGCCATCTTCCCCTTCACCGGGCTGGTGCCCCTGGGCGATACCCTGGCCATGATGGTGGTGGGCCGCCATAACCTGGATTACGGCCGCGCCCGGCTGTGGGGGTCGCTGGCCTTCATCGCCGCCGCCACCCTGCTGGGCAAGGCGCTGGAATCCTGGCCGGTGGCGGTGCTGCCCTGGCTGATGAGCGCCGCGCTGCTGCTGACCGCCGCCTCGTGCCTCGGCCTGCCCGACCTCAAGGTGCCCCGCCACGAGGGCAGGCCGCCCTCGCTGCGTCCGGTCCTGCTCAATCCGCTGTTCCTGCTGTTCCTGGGGACGGCGGCGCTCAACCAGATGGCCCACACCGTCTATTACGCCTTCGCCACCATCCACTGGAAGGCGGCGGGCCTGTCGGACATGGCCATCGGCCTGTTGTGGTCGGAAGGGGTGGTGGCCGAAATCGTCCTGTTCGCCGTCAGCAACAAGGTGGTGGCCCGCTGCGGCCCCGCCGCCCTGCTGCTGTTCGCGGCCTTGGGAGGCGTCGCGCGCTGGCTGGTGCTGGGGTCCACCGCCTCGCTGGCGCCGGTGGCCCTGGCCCAGCTGCTGCACGCCGCCACCTTCGGCTGCGCCCATCTGGGCGCCATCCACTTCATCGCCCGCGCCGTGCCTCAGGGACTGGCGGCCCGCACCCAGGGCATCTTCGTCGCCATCGCCGTGGGGCTGGCGCCCGGCCTGATCACGCCGTTCAGCGGCCGGCTCTATGAAAGCCTGGGCGGCGGCTCGTATCTGGTCATGGCCGCGCTTTCCGCCCTGTCGGCCCTGCTGGCCTGGGGCCTGATGCGGCGCTGGAGACCGGCGCAACAGATCATCGCCTGAAACGCTTTCCTCGCGGGGAACCCCTGCTGTAGGATCGAGGCGGGGAAGTTCAGTGGCGAGTCATTGGGGATGAGCGGAAAAGACAAAACGGTCGCGCAGATGTCGCGATCCGAGCTGATGGATTTGCTGAAGCGTTTCGCCGGCCTGCCGCCGCCTTCGGGTTACGACCAGGACGACTGGGACGACTGGCTGGTGGCGTCCGTGCTGCAGCGCTGCCGCCGCGATGCCGGCGATGACGACGCCGGCGCCGCCAACGCCATCAGGATGCTGGCGCCGCTCAAGTTCTTTCCCCAGCTCCTGCCCCATCTGGAAGACCAGCTGGGCCGCGGCCTGACCGCCGAGGAACTGGAACCCGCCGTCGCCCTACGGAAGAAGAAATAGCTTCCACACGATCCCCGACAGCCCGGCGGCCAGCAGGGTCGGCATCATGCCGATGCCCAGGCGAAGCATGGCGATGGCGGCGGCCAGGGCGAGACCCAGGGCCGCCGGGTCCAGGCTGGCCGGGTCAGGGGCGAACAGGCGCAACGGCCCCACCCGCCGCTCCTCCACCACGCCGAACAGCACGTGCAGGGCGAACCACAGGCCGAGATTGAAGATCACCCCCACCACGGCGGCGGTGATGGCCGCCAGGGCCCCGGACAGCGCCTGATAGCCGCGCAGGACCTCCACATAGGGGGCGCCGCCCAGAATCCACAGGAAGCAGGGCATGAAGGTGACCCAGACGGTCAGCGTCGCGCCCAGGACTCCCCCCAGCCAGGGATCGAGGCCGCCGGGATTGCGGAATCCGGCCAGGAAGCCGACGAACTGGTTGACCAGGATCAGCGGCCCCGGCGTGGTCTCGGCCAGACCCAGACCATCCAGCATCTCGGGCGCCGCCAGCCAGCCATGCACCTCCACCGCCTGCTGCGCCACATAGGCCAGCACGGCATAGGCGCCGCCGAAGGTCACCACCGCCATCTTGGAAAAGAACAGGCCGATGGCGCCGAAGGCGCCGCCGCCCCAGGCCATGGCCGCCGCCACCGGGGCCAGCCACAGGATCAGGCAGACCGCCGCCGTCAGGATGGCGCGGCGCCGGTCGGGAAGCGTGTGCCGGGCTCCCTGGTCGATGGCCCGGTCGGCGGCGCCCTGTGGCCCGGCCGGGGCGCCGGCCGGCAGGAACGCCGGCCGCCCCGCCCTGGCCGCCATGAAGCCCCACGCTCCCGCCGCCAGCACGATCAGCGGAAACGGCAGATCCCCCAGGAAGATCCCCAGAAAGGCAACCACCGCGATGGCGATCTTCTCGGCCGAGCGGAGCGCCCGGCGGCCGATGCGCAGCACCGCCTCGATCACCACCGCCAGCACCGCCGGCTTGATGCCGTAGAACAGCCCCTCGACCAGGGGCACCTGATGGAAACCGGCATACAGCGCCGCAAGCCCCATCATCACCAGGAAGCCGGGCAGCACGAACAGGGTGCCGGCCACCACGCCGCCGAGCGTCCGGTGCAGCAGCCAGCCGATATAGGTGGCCAGTTGCTGGGCCTCGGGTCCCGGCAGCAGCATGCAGAAGTTCAGGGCATGAAGAAAGCGGGCCTCGCCCACCCACTTCTTCTCCTCCACCAGGATGCGATGCATGGTGGCGATCTGTCCGGCGGGGCCGCCGAAGCTGAGCAGGCCGACCCGCAGCCAGACCCCCAGTGCCTCGGCGAACCGGGGATGAGGGATGTCAGCCTGAGAGGGCGGCATGGCTGGCGGGCGCTCCGGTCATGAAGATTTCCGCCAGTTCGGCGCTCATGGGTTTGGCGATGTAATAGCCCTGGATCTCGTCGCATTCCTGGGCCGCGAGTATGGACATCTGCTCCATGTCCTCGATGCCTTCCGCCACCACCTTCAACCCCAGGGAATGGGCGATGCCGATGATGGAGGACACCAGCATCATGTCGCGGGAATCCCGGGCGATGTCGCGCACGAACGAACGGTCGATCTTCAAGGTGTTGACCGGCAGGCGCTTCAGATAGCTGAGCGAGGAATAGCCGGTGCCGAAATCGTCGATGGCCAGCCGGACGCCCAAGGCGCGCAGCCGCTGCATCACCTCGCGCTGGTCCACCGCCAGATCGATGACGAAACTTTCGGTGATCTCCAGTTCCAGATGATCGGCGGGAAAGCCGGTCTCGGTCAGCACCCGGCTGACCTGATCGGGAAGATCGTCAACCGAGAAGTTGACGCCGGACAGGTTGACGGCCATGGTCACGTCATGCCCCCGGTCCAGCCAGATCCGGCCCTGGCGGCAGGCCTGGCGCATCACCAGCAGGTCGATACGGTCGACCAGGTGCATTTCCTCGGCCAGGGGGATGAAATCCAGCGGCGGAATCATCCCCAGCTGGGGATGCTCCCAGCGGACCAGGGCCTCGAAGCCGGACACCCGGTTGGCGGCAAGGGATTTCTTCGGCTGGTAGTGAACGTGGAACTGCCCCTCGTCCACCGCCTGGCGGAGCGCCATTTCCAGTTGGAGACGATGCTCCTCGCGCCGGGTCATCTCGGCCGAATAGAAGTTGAAGCGCCCCTTGCCCGCCGCCTTGGCCTGATACATGGCGGTGTCGGCATGCTTCAGCAGTTCCTCGCCGCTCTGGCCGTCGGTGGGGAACAGGCTGATGCCGATGCTGGTTCCGATGAACACCTCGCGGCCCTCGATGGAGATGGGCAGCCGCAAGGCGGCCAGAATCTTGTCGGCGACCAGGGCGGCGTCGCCGGACGAGGAAATCTCGTCCAGAATCACGGTGAATTCGTCGCCACCCAGCCGCGAGATGGTATCGGTCATGCGCACGCAGCCGCGCAGCCGGACGGCCACCTCCTTCAGCAGTTCGTCACCGGCCCGGTGCCCCATGGTGTCGTTGACCTTCTTGAAGCCGTCGAGGTCGAGGAACAGCAGCGCCGCCTGCCGGTCATGGCGGAGCGCGTGAACCACGGCGCGCTCCAGCCGGTCCTGGAACAGCACCCGGTTGGGAAGGTCGGTCAGAACGTCGTAATGGGCGAGGCGCAGGATGTGGCGCTGGGCCTCCACCTGCTCGGTGATGTCGCTGAAACTGCCGATGAAGTAACGGATGGCGCCGGCCTCGTCGTAAACCGCGACGATGCTTTCCCAGGCGACGAAGACCTGACCGTCCTTGCGCCGGTTCCAGATCTCGCCCTGCCAGCGGCCGTCGCGGTAGATGGCCTGCCACATCTCCTTGTAGAAATCGGCATCGTGATGATCGGAGCGGATGATGCGGGGATTGCCGCCGATCACCTCGGCCTCGCCATAGCCGGTCAGTTCGGTGAACATGGGGTTGATCCGCAGGATCCGCCCCCGGGGATCGGTGATGATGGTCGCTTCCAGGGCGTTGCGGAACACATGGGCCGCCAGACGGGTCTCCTCGTCGGCCAGGGCCTTTTCCCGCAACCGCCGGCCGGTGCGCCGCCCGATCAGGCCGATACCGGCCACCCCCACCAGCCAGAATCCGCCATGGGAGACCGCCAGGGCGCGGATGGCCTGATTCTCGACCTCGAGATAGGGCTCCATGGGAACCGAGACCCCCACGGCGCCCCGCACCGAGCCGTTGGGAAAGCCCAGGTGGCCGTGGCATTTCTGGCAGCTCTCCTCCATCACGAACGGCCTGATCAGCCGCAGATGGGGCTTGCCGTCCAGGGCCGAGACCTCCAGCTTCTCGTCGATCCGGCCGGCCGAGAACTGGCGGATAGCCTCGGCCTCCCAGGGATCGGCCTCGTTGTAGGGATTGAGGGTGACGATGCCGACGATGCGGCCCTTGATGCCGTAATCCTCGCCGTAATCGGCCATCATCTCGCGCAGCATGTAGGCCGGATTCATCAGGGTCAGCATCCGCCCGTCATTGGCGATGATGTCGCGGTCGGGAAGATGGGACATCCAGGGACTGGGGGGCGTCTTTTCCGACGGCTCGACGTACACGCCGCCATGGCCCGACGCCCAGCGCCGGTAGGCCAGATCCTTGTTGAAGGCGGATCGGGCGGTATTCAGGGCCAGTTCGAAGGTGGTGTCCTTCTGATGGCTGACGTTCCACCACAGCGACAGCCCCAGCAGCACGGTCCAAAGCACCACCGCGCCGGCGCCATAACGGATCACCAGATCGAAGATCCGCCGGCTTTCGGCCGCCGGAAGCGCCCCGATTCCATCGTCGGGGGTCTGGGCTGGCGCATCGGCGCGCATTCCGCCGCGTCCTCCTCGTCGTCTTTGCTGCCTGGCCACCATTGTTCAATGGCGCCCCGGCAATCACAAGGCTGAACGCAGTACAAAGCCTGAATTTTCTTGAATTCGGCCTATCCAGCAAGTGGGGTGTCGCGACCGCTCCCATTGTGATACATCTGATAGGAGAGACGATCGGAAGTCTGGGAAACCCCATGGCCGATGACCCTATCGCGACACCACTGAAAATCGGCGTCATCGTCAGACCGCCCGAAACCAGCGCGCCGGATTCCATGGAGGGCTTCGCCCGCATTCTCCAGGGGCAGGGCTTTCTGGTCCGGGGGCTGATCCAGCGCAATTCCGCCTCGCCCGGGGCTTGCGCCTGCGCCATGACCCTGGTGGACCTGGACAACGGCGAGGAATTCCGCATCAGCCAGAACCTGGGCAGCGGCGCCACCTGCTGCCGGGTCGACACCCAGGCGGTGGCCGAGGCCAGTTCCGTGCTGCGCCGGGCCATGGAGGCCGAAACCGACCTCTTGATCGTCAACAAGTTCGGCAAGCTGGAAGCTCAGGGCCGCGGCCTGATCGACGAAATCCTGGCCGCGGTCAGCCGGGGCATTCCCCTGCTGACCTCGGTGGAGACGCCGCTTCTCGAGCACTGGCGGGACTTCACCGGCGGCCTGGCGGAGGAACTGAGCCCGGGCTGCGGCGCCCTGATGCGCTGGTGGGACAATGTCCGGCCGCGCGGCGTGCCGCGCTCGTCACGGCTGTTGCGGGCCGCCCAGGAAGCCGACGCCTAAACCACCCGGACGTTCTTGAACTGCCAGGGGTCCGAGGTGTCCAGATCCTCGGCGAACAGCGCGGCCCGCCCGTCCAGCGGCGTCCAGTCGGTGTAGACCCCGACCACCGGGCCGAGATAGGGCCGGGCGATCTCCAGGATGCGCTGGAAATCGATCTCGTCGGGCTCGACCACGCCCCGCATGGGGTTCTCCAGCGCCCAGATCATGCCGGCCAGCACCGTGGCGGTGACCTGCAGGCTGGTGGCGCTGTTGTGGGGCGCCAGTTCGCGCGCCTCGGCAATGGACAGCTGCGAGCCGTACCAATAGGCGCCCTTGGCATGGCCGGCGATCAGCACGCCAAGCTCGTCGATGCCGCTGACCAGTTCCTTGACCATCAGGCGCTGCCTGGACTGCATGGTCCAGTTCTTGCCGGCCAGTTCGTGCAGCGACAGCACGGCGGCGTCGCAGGGATGGTAGGCGTAATGCACCGTCGGGCGATAGACCACCCGGTCTTCCGCCTTCACCGTGAAGTAATCGGCGATGGAGATGGATTCGTTGTGGGTGATGAGGAAGCCGTGGAAGGCGCCTTCCACCGGCGTCCAGGTGCGCACCTTCTGGCTGGCCCCCGGCTTCATCAGGTAGATGGCCGCGTCGCCGCCGAATTCATGGCGGCGGCCGTCGGCGGGCATCTCCTTCTCGTGGGTGCCCCAGCCCAGCTCGGCCGGCTGGCAGCCCTCGCCGACGAAGCCGTCGATGGACCAGGTGTTGACGAATTCGTCGGGCTGCTTGGGGGTCGAGCCCTGCTGGGTGTCGCGCTCGGCGATGTGGATGACCTTGACGCCGAGGCGCGCCGCCAGTTCGGCCCAGCCCCGGCGGTCCTTGGGAGCGTCGCCACCCAGGCCGGTGTCGGCGGCGATGTTCAAGAGCGCCTGCTTGACGAAATGGGAGACCAGGCCGGGATTGGCGCCGTGGGTGACCAGCGCCGTGGGCGCCGGGCCGTCGACCCTGAGGCGCAGCATCTCCTCGCGCAGCGCGTAATTGGTGCGCAAGCTGGGCGACAGGCTGGGATCGGTGTAGCCGCCGGCCCAGGGTTCGATGCAGGTGTCCTGATACAGCGCGCCGAGATCGCGGCACAGCTCGACCAGCGCGGTCGACGACACATCCACCGAAAGATTCAGCAGGAAGTCGCCCTTGCGCAGCATGGGAGTCAGACGGTCGCGGAAATCGTCCTTGGTCAGCGGCTTGTTGATGAATTGGATGCCGTATTCGGCGGCGACCTCGCGGCCGCGTTCGCAAGCGGTGATGATGGTGATTTGGGCCGGTTCGATCTCGATATGGCGCAGGATGAGGGGCAGAATGCCCTGGCCGATGCTGCCGCAGCCGATGATGACCAAACGGCCCCTGAAGACAATGGTGCGCATAGCGGTACTCCCCTTACCTCGGTTTGGCCCGGCCTTGAATCCGGGACCTGTTTCCATCAACAACGCTCCTGCCCACGGGCTCCGCCAGGAGCCCGCGTTCGACGACAACGGCGGCAAGCGACCGGACCCCCGGCCGCGATACCGCCGTCACATACTGGTACAGATTTCCGGGATGAAGCCCATCTTGTGGGTCACGAACATGTCCACCTCCCTTTCGGGCGCCGCCAAAGAACCCGGCGGCTCTTCCAAAAAGGACGCGTCCGACGTTGCATAACCGACGAGGGCCATAGGCACGTACGTGTGCGTCACTGTGGGCTATATACCCCCCCTGATACCGCGATGCAATACCCGATACCCTATTCCGCCGCCCGGGCCCGGGCCAGCCCGTCGCGGACGTGGCCGAGGAAGGCCGCCTGGGCGCTGGAGACGAAGGAATCCCGGCGCCGGATGAACACGGTCTCCACCATGGATTCGTCGGGCGGCAGGGTATGGACGCCCACCTCCCGGCCAGGCCATACCCGTTCCACCATGCGCCGGGGCAGCAGGGTGATGCCCATGCCGGCGGCGACGCAGCCGAAGATGGCCTCCAGCGTGCCGAATTCCAGCAGCCGCAGCCCCACCACGCCGCGCCGGGCCAGGACGTCCTCCAGCCGCTGGCGGTAGGAGCAGCCGGAACGCAGAACCACGATGCGCAAGCCCGCCAGTCCGGCCGACCAGTCCAACCGTCCGACGGCCGGCGCGGTCAGCACCACCAGTTCCTCGCGGAACACCGTCTCCTCCACCAGATCGGGATGATTGACCGGCCCGGCGACGAAAGCGCCTTCGAGGCGGCGCTCCAGCACCTGCTCGACGGATTCGCGGGTGGTGCCGCCCCGGATGGACAGGTCCACCCCCGGCCAGCGCTCGACGAAGGTGGTGAGCAGCGGCGCCAGGTGCATGGACAGCGTGGTTTCCAGCGATCCGATCACCAGATCGCCGGCGGGCTCGCCCGTGTCGCCCACCGCGCGGCGGGCATCCCGGAGCAGGCTGATCACCTGAAGCGCATAGGGCATCAGCCGCCGCCCCGCCGCCGTCAGGGTCACGCCCCGCGCATGGCGCTCGAACAACTCGGCGCCCAGTTGCTCCTCGAGCATGCGGATACGGGCGGTGACGTTGGACTGCACGGTGTTCAGCTCGGCCGCCGCGCGGCTCATGCCGCCCAGGCGGGCCACCGCCTCGAACACCCGAAGATCTCCGGCATCCATGACGCACCTCCATCTGGAAATGAGATGGATATTATCACATCAAATCGCTTCTGGTGAATGGGAAGGAGGCATAGGGTGGTGACGGTAGCGGTTCGTAGTTCCTTCCCGTCATGGCCGGGCACGACCCGGCCATCCACGCGGAACCGCAAAGGCGGCGGTATGGATGCCCGGATCAAGTCCGGGCATGACGACGGAGGAGAAGCCATGGAAAAGGTTGGGTCATTGGGCTCTCGCCCTCATCACCCGGTAGGGTGGTAAGAATTCTCGACGTGACGGCGATCTGATGCGGCGCCGACCAGCAGGGGAGAGAAGTGATGGACTATTTCGTCGGTTTGGATGTGTCGGTGCGGACGACGAGTGTGTGCGTGATGACCGAGACCGGAAGAATCGTTCAGGAAGGCAAGGTCGAAAGCGAACCCGAGGCGCTGATCCAGTTCCTTGATGTGCCCGGCAGGCGGTACATCCGTGTCGGCGTCGAGGCAGGCCCGCTTTGCCAATGGCTGTACGCGGGCTTGGCAAAGGCTGGCCTGCCGGTCATCTGCATCGAGACGCGGCATGCGCAGGCGGTGCTCAAGGCGCAGATCAACAAGACCGACCGCAACGACGCCCGCGGCATCGCACAGATGATGCGTGTCGGCCTTTATCGGCCCGTGCATGTGAAGACCCTGGCGAGCCAGCAGATCAGGACGTTGCTCAACGGTCGGCGCTTTCTCCAGGCGCGGATTCTGGACGTCGAGAACAGCATCCGGGGGCTGCTGCGTAATTTCGGCATGAAAGTCGGCGTCATTAGTCGTGCCCGTTACGACGCGCGGATCCGCGAGCTGATTGACGGCGACCCTACGCTGGCGGCGGTGATCGAACCCATGCTCATCGTCCGGCGCGTCACCCGTGAGCAATTCGCGGCTCTTCATCGGAAAATGTTGGAACTGGTCCGCGCCGATGAGGATTGCCGGTTGTTAATGAGCGCACCTGGGGTTGGGCCGGTGGTCGCGATGACCTACCGGGCAGCCATTGATGAGCCGGCCCGCTTCCAGCGTTCACGAGCCGTTGGTGCACATTTCGGCTTGGTTCCTCGAACGCACCAATCCGGCGAGATCGACCGCCGGGGCCGGATCAGCAAGAACGGCGATGAAACATTGCGATCGACGCTCTTCGAGGCGGCCTTGGTGCTGCTGCGCCCGAATTCGAAGCCATCAGCGCTCAAGGCATGGGGCCTGCGGATTGCCAAACGCCGAGGCATGGCCAGGGCGATGGTTGCCGTCGCACGCAAACTGGCGGTGATTCTTCACCGCATGTGGATCGATCGCACAGAGTTCTGCTGGAAGGCCGAAGCCACTGTCTGAGCTATTGCGTCCGTCGTAATTTAGGATCTGCCGCGAGGCGGAGCGAAGTCCCTCCGGGGACCGAGGGTCGGTGAGATCGAGGGCGGTTTGAAGCGCCAAATAGCGACTTCGCGAAAAAGCTTGAGCCACCACTCTTCGGACCTAACCATGAAGCGGCCAACGCGCCGACTTCGGAGAGAAGCCAGAGACCTGGCGGGACAATGCTCTCCAATAAGGCAGATGGAGACAAGAAGGTGCTTGACTCATGAACGCCCAATAGAGAAGCGCCCCATGCCCCATCCCGGCCCCTGGCGATCCACCGTCTCGGCCTTGTGCGCCAATCTGGTGGGAATCGGCCTGGCCCGCTTCGCCTATTCGCCGCTGATCCCCGCCCTGGTGGCGGAGGGGTGGTTCTCCGCCTCGGCGGCGGCCTATCTCGGGGCGGCCAATCTGGCCGGCTATCTGGCCGGCGCGCTGTCGGCCCGTTTCCTGGGACGGCGGATGGGACCGGCCCCGGCGCTGAAGGCCATGATGGCGGTCATCGCCCTCTCGTTCCTGCTCTGCGCCCATCCCTTGCCCTTCGCCTGGTTCTTCGTCTGGCGCTTCGCCTCCGGCTTCGCGGGCGGCGTGATCATGGTGCTGGCCGCCACCCTGGTGCTGCCCCATGTGCCGGAATCACGGCGCGGGCTGGCCGGCGGGCTGATCTTCGCCGGCGTGGGACTGGGCGCCGTCGCCTCGTCCCTCCTGCTGCCGCCCTTGCTGGCCCGGGGCATGGCCGTGACCTGGATCGTCCTCGGCCTCCTCTGCCTGGCCTTCACCCTGGTGGCGTGGCGTGGCTGGCCCGAGGATTCCGTGCCGCCCGCCGGCCATCGGGTTCCCCTGCCCCTTGATCCCCGCCTGCGCGCCCTGATGGGTGTCTACGCCCTGAACGCCTTCGGGCTGGTGCCGCACATGGTGTTCCTGGTGGATCTGGTGGCGCGCGGCCTGGGCCAGGGAATCGAGCGCGGCGCCGCCATCTGGCTGCTGTTCGGCCTGGGGGCGTCCGTGGGGCCGGTGGCGCTCGGCCGCCTCGGCGACCGCTTCGGCTTCGGCCGGGTATTGCGGGCGGCCCTGGTCACCCAGGCACTGGTGGTCGGCGTGGCCTCAACCACCAGTGAAGTTGGCTGGCTCGGCCTGTCGGCCTTCCTCATGGGCGGCTTCACCCCCGGCGTGGTGCCGGTGGTGCTCGGCCGCGTGCGGGAATTGCTGCCCGGCGATCATGGCGCCCAGCGCGCCGCCTGGAGCCGCACCACCGCCGCCTTCGCCCTGGGGCAGGCGGCGGGGGCCTACGGCCTCGCCTGGGTGTTCTCGGCCGGAGGCGGCTATGGCACGCTGTTCGCCCTGGGAGCCGCCGCCCTGGTCCTGGCCCTGGTGCTGGAACTGGCGGTCAGGCCCCGGAACGTTTCAGCGCCCGCTTGAAGGCGCGGTCGCGCTTGATGGCCGCCTCGCGCCTGAGCGCGTCGCCATGGGCCAGCGGCCCTTCCAGATGGACGAGGCGCCAGGGGCCGCGCCCCCGGGTGAACTTGGCCCCCTCGCCCGCGTTGTGGCGGGCAAGACGATCGACGGCGTCCAGCGCGATGCCGGTATAGGCCACACCGGCGCCGTTGAGCAGAACGTAAACGAACCAGTCCTTCATCGCCGGCCCTTTACCGATCAAGGATCAGCTTGGCGCCCAAGGCCACGAACACGCCGCCGGCCAGCCGGTCGAGCCACAGCCCGGCCTTGCCGTGGCGGCCCAGCCAGCCGCCCAGCGAGCCGGCGAACCAGCCGATGAGCCCGAACAGCAGGCAGGCCTGGAGGGTGAACAGCACGCCCAGCTGCGCCGTCTGCCAGCCCGCCCCGCCCTGGTCGGCATTCACGAACTGGGGCAGGAAGGCCAGGAAGAACAGGATCACCTTGGGATTGATGGCGTTGGCCACCAGACCGCGCCGGAACAGCACGCCCAGGGGCTCGTTGCCCGACACATTGCCGTCGATGCGCATGGCCCCGGAGGACCGCAGCGCCCCGATGCCCAGCCACACCAGATAGGCCCCGCCCGCCAGCTTGAGCCCCGTGAACAGCAGGGGCGAGGCGGCGATGGCGGCGCTGATCCCCAAGGCCGCCAGGGCGGTGTGGCTGAGACAGCCCAGCGCGCAGCCCAGGCCGAAGGCCATGCCCTGGCGGCGGCCGCGCGACAGCCCCAGCGACAGGATCATCAGATTGTCGGGACCCGGCGACAGCGTGACCAGCACGGCCGCCGCCAGGAAGCCCAGGATCTGGGAAGGATCGAGAATCTCCATACAGTTTCCCCTGTGTCTCCCCTCGGCTGTCACCCTGAGGCGAAGCCGAAGGGTCTTTCAGGCAGGCACGGCAACCGCTTCAGGTTGAAAGATCCTTCGCTACGCTCAGGATGACAGGCCCCCGCAAAGTCTGCCCTACAAATCCCTGAGGCGGAAGCGCTGGATCTTGCCGGTCTGGGTCTTGGGCAGGAACTCCACGAACCTGACGTCGCGCGGGTATTTGTAGGGGGCGATAGAGGCCTTGACGAAGTTCTGGATCTCCTCGGCCAGCACCTCGCCGGCCTGGGAGGGGTTCTCCAGCACGATGCAGGCCCGCACGATGGTGCCGCGCGTCTCGTCGGGCACGCCGACCACGGCGCATTCCGACACCTTGGGGTGTTCGAGGATGGCGCGCTCCACCTCCTGGGCCGAGATGTTGTAGCCCGACGACACGATCATGTCGTCCGAGCGGTCCACGTACCAGAACCAGCCGTCCCCGTCCTGCTCCATGATGTCGCCGGTGACGTTCCAGCCGTTCCTGACGAAGGCCGCCTGGCGGGCCTGGTCGTCGAGATAGCGGCAGCCGGTGGGGCCGCGCACCGCCAGACGCCCCTTGGAGCCCGGCGGCAGCGGATTGAAGTCGTCGTCCAGGATGCAGGCGGTGTAGCCGTCGGCGGGATAGCCGGTGGCGCCGGGCTTGGCCACGTCCGGCGACTGGCAGATGAAATGGGTCAGCATCTCGGTCATGCCGATGCCGTTGACCAGCTTCACCCCGGTGCGGTCCAGCCAGTCGTCGTAGAGCTTGGGCCGCAGATGCTCGCCGGCCGAGGACGCCTTTCTCAGCGACGAGATGTCGTATCTGTCCACCATCCCCAGCATGGCGTGGAAGGCGGTGGGCACGGCGTAAAGGCTGGTGGCGCGGTGGCGCTGGATACCGTCCAGGATCAGCTCGGGCGTCGGCTTGGGCACCAGAACGGCGGTGGCGCGGTAGCGCAGCGGGTACATCATGAACGCCGCCTTGCCGTAGGTGAAGGCGATGGAAGGCGAGCCGATGACGATCTCGTCGGGCTCCAGGGTATGGCGGCGGGGCCAGCAATCGCACGACGCCAGGATGTCGCGGTGAAAGTGCATGGCGCCCTTGGGATTGCCGGTGGTTCCCGAGGTGAAGGTGATCAGTGCCACATCGTCGGCCGCCGTGTCCACATTGGCGAAGCCGGCGGGCTTGGCTTCCGCCCGGCGATCGAGATCGGCGTCGGACTCCCTGCCCTCGCCCAGGGGCGTGAAATAGGCGACGTGGCGCAGCTCCGCCATCTTCCGGCGGGTCAGCTCCATCTCCTCGGCCAGGTCCAGCTCGCACAGCGCCACGTGGATACGGGCCTTCTCGACGATGAAGGAGAGCTCCTTGGCGCGCAGCAGCGGCATGGTGGTGACGCAGATTCCCCCCGCTTTCAGCACCGCCAGCCAGCAGGCCACCAGCATGGGCGTGTTGGCCGAGCGCAGCAGCACCCGATTGCCCGGCACCAGCCCGAAATCCTCGGTCAGCACCCGGGCGATGCGCTCGGCCCGGTCCAGCAGGTGGGCATAACTCCACGTCCCCTCGGCGTAATGGAACACCGGCTTGGCCCCGAACCCGGCGGCCACGGCGGTGTCGATCAGGGCGGCGGCGGCGTTGATGCGGTCGGGATAATGGGACAGATGCGGCGCCGAATAGTCGAACACCGGCCACAGGTCCGGCGGAGGCAGCAGCTCGCGGGCGAAGCGGTCCACATGGGCACTGGGCACGCCCCCGGGAGCACCACTGGACAAGCGCATAGAATCCTCCACCGACTGAATGTTCATTCAGGTGAATGATTATTCATTCAGTGGCGGAGGTCAAGGGGGATGCGATATCCGGGTAAGGATGCGGGCGGGACGCCCGCGCTCCATGGAAATGCCCTGATGTCGGAGCGCGGGCGTCCCGCCCGCATCTACCTCAGCTTGCCGATCAACCGTCCCCGCGCCGCCGGCAGTTCCCCATGGCGCGGGGCCAGGACATGGCGTTGCAGGAAGAAGCCGGTCATCTCCAACCCCTGGCGGATGGCGGCCGAATCCCCCTCCCCGCCTTCCACCAGGAAGGCCGGCAGGACGAACAGCTTGTCGCGGTAGGGCTCCCCCGCCGCCCTGGAGACGGCGCGTCCGGTCTTGGGGCTGACCCAGGCGAGGTCGTGAGTCTGCCCCGTGGCGGCGCAAGCCGTCAGGTCGAGGCCGAAGCCCAGGTCGCGCAGCAGCGCCAGCTCGAAATGGACGTAGACGCTGGGCCAGGACTCGGCCTCCAGGGCGTGCAGCAGGGCGGCCAGGGCGGCATGGCAGGCGGGATGGGGCTGGCGTTCGGGCAAAGCCGCCTCCACCAGTGCGCAGGCGGCGCCCAGGGCGGCGAGGCGCGCCCCGTCATCGAGAAAGGCGGCGGCATGGGCGTGCAGCAGTTCCAGCTTGTAATTGCCCAATTGCTCGGGCAGGCGGCCCGACCACGTAGCGCGCACCGTATTGCCGGGCTGCAGGATGGGGCGGTTGGTCTTGCCCTGGCCGCCATGGACCAGGCCGGCGTGGCGGCCATGGGCGCGGGTCAGCAGGGAGGCGACGGCGCCGGTCTCGCCATGGCGGCGCACCGCCAGGACGATGGCGTCGTCATCCCATTCCATTCCAGCTCCACACGAACAGGGCCACGCCGCCGGCGGCGAGGCCCAAGGCCAGGGCGGCCAGCAGCTTCTGGCGGGTCGAGATGGCGGGGACGTCCTCGTCCTCCAGGCTCCAGGCGCCCCGGGTGAAGCGGTGGACCAGCAGGCCCAGCAGCGCCAAGGCCCCCACCCACATCAGGGTAATGGCGATGGCGCGGGGGCTCATGCCACTCTCCGCCTGTCACCCTGAGCGCAGCGAAGGGTCTTTCAGACCATGGCGGCTGAAAGATGCTTCGCTGGCGCTCAGCATGACAGGAACGGATCGATCATCGCTCATGAATCGAAATCCAGGCCGATCTCGGAGTAATGGCCGCGCTTTTCCGACCAGTCCTCGCGCACCTTGATGTGGATGAACAGGTGGACACGGCGCTCCAGCAGCTCTTCCAGTTCCTGGCGGGCGCTGGCGCCGATGGCCTTGATCTGGCGGCCGCCCTTGCCCAGCACGATGGGCTTCTGGCTTTCGCGCTCGACGTAGATCACCTGATCGATGCGGGCCGAGCCGTCCTCCTTCTCCTCCCACTTCTCCGTCTCGACGTAGAGGGAGTACGGCAGTTCCTGGTAAAGGGCCAGGAAGGCCTTCTCGCGGGTGATCTCGGCGGCCAGCAGGCGCTGCGGCAGGTCGGAGACCTGGTCCTCGGGGAACATCCACGGCCCCGGCGCCACCATCTTGCCCAGATGGGCCAGCAGATCGCCGATGCCGTCACCCTTGAGCGCGCTGATCATGAAGACGTTGGTGAAGATGCCCTCGGCATCCAGCTGGGCGGTGAGGCCCAGCAGCTTCTCGCGCTTGACCAGATCCACCTTGTTCAGCACCAGGATGGCCTGACGGTTGGCCTGCTTCAACTTCTCGACGATGCCCCTGGTCTCGTCGTCATAGCCGCGCGACGCGTCCACCAGCAGGCAGATGTGGTCGGCGTCGGTGGCGCCGCTCCAGGCGGCGGCCACCATGGCGCGCTCCAGGCGCTTCTTCGGCTGGAAGATGCCGGGGGTGTCCACCAGCACCACCTGGGCGTCATCCACCATGGCGATGCCCATCACCCGGAAGCGGGTGGTCTGCACCTTGGGCGAGACGATGGACACCTTGGTGCCCACCAGGGCGTTGACCAGGGTGGACTTGCCGGCATTGGGAGCGCCGACCACCGCCACGAAGCCGCAGCGCTGACCGGTTTCGGGAACATCATTCATTTCATCACCTGTTGCAGCAGCAATCCGGCCGCCGCCTGTTCCGCCACCCGCTTCGACGCGCCGCGACCGATGGCCGAGCCTACACCCTCGACGCCGACCTCCATCAGGAAAATCGGCTCGTGCGGGGGGCCTTCCTGGCCGAGAATCCGATAGAAGGGCAACGGCAGCCCGCGGCCCTGCGCCCATTCCTGCAGCGCGGTCTTGGCATCCTTGGGCGGGGCCAGCGCCTCCTCCATCAGGGGCTCCCAGCGCGACCGCACGAAGGACGCCGCCACGGCAAAGCCGGCATCGGCGTAGAGGGCGCCGATCACCGCCTCGCAGGCATCGGCCAGGATGCCGGGATTGGTCCGTCCGCCGGCCTCGTCCTCGCCCCGGGCCAGCACCAGATGGCGGCCCAGATTGATCTGGTTGGCCACCCGCGCCACCGCCTCGCGCCGCACCAGAGCGGCATGGCGGCGCGCCAGGGCGCCCTCGGCCTCGTCGGGAAAGCGGGTGAACAGCATCTCGGCCACCACGAGGCCCAGGACGCGGTCGCCCAGAAACTCCAGGCGCTCGTAAGGGTCCGAGGTCTTGCCGCGCCGTCCCTGCTGCATGCTGGGATGGGTCAGGGCCTGGGAAAGAAGCTCGGGCCGCGTGAAGGCGTGGCCCAGCACCGCGTGAAGCTCGGCGGCGGCCGTGGCCATCACCTACTCGATCCCCTGCAGCAGGCGGGAATAGCGGATGGCCCAGGGCCAGCGCCAGACTTCCCACAAGGCCGCGCTTCCGTCGCCCGAGAAGAACAGGATCTCGGCCCGGCCGACGAAATTCTCGGCGGGAACGAAACCCACCTCGGACAGGAAGCGGGAATCCGCCGAATTGTCGCGGTTGTCGCCCATCATGAAGTAATGACCCGGCGGCACCACGTATTCCATGGTGTTGTCGGCGGGGCCGTTGTCGCCCAGGAACTCGATGATCTTGTGCTTGCGGCCGCCCGGCAGCGTCTCGACGTATTGCGGCGCGCGCAGGATGTTGCCGTCACGATCGCGCTCGACGAAATCCTCGATCCGCTTTCTGTCCACGGCGGTGCCGTTGATGAAGAGGATGCCGGCCTTGACCTGGATGCGGTCGCCGGGCAGGCCGACCACCCGCTTGATGTAGTCGATCTTGTTCTCGGGCGGCTTCTTGAAGACGATGACGTCGCCGCGCTCCGGACTCCGCTCCATGATCCGCCCGCCGCCCGGCCCCACGCCGAAGGGCATGGAATAGCGGGAATAGCCGTAGGCGTATTTGGAGACGAACAGATAGTCGCCCACCAGCAGGCTGGGGATCATGGACCCCGACGGAATGTTGAAGGGCTCGAAGGCCAGGGTGCGGACACCTCCGGCGATCAGCATGGCATAGACGATGGTGCGGATCGTCTCGCCCATTCCGCCCGACTTGCCTTTAGACATGAATTGAGCCGCTTATCCCATTGAAATTCATGACGTCAGCCTTGAACGAGGCATACGGCGTCGCCGAGATCAAGCCAGCCTATGGCCCGGCTGTCAAGCAGGCAGGGCCTCGATGATCACCACGGCCTGGGCCAGGGGGTATTCGTCAGTAAGCGTAAGGTGCAGTTGGGCCCGCATTCCGGACGGAATCCGCCGGGCCAGAAGCGCCGCCGCGCCGCCGCTCAGATGGAGACAGGGCCGCCCGTCGCCGTCATTGGTCACCTCGATGTCGCGCCAGCCCACCCCGTTTTTTCCCAGCGCCTTGACCAGCGCCTCCTTGGCGGCGAAACGCTTGGCATAGGCCCCGGAGCGGGCCTGCCCCACCCGCCGCTCGGCGGTGGCCTTTTCCGCCTCGGTGAAGACCTTGGCGATGAAGCGCGCGCCGAACCGCTCGAGGCTGTCCTCGATGCGGCGGATGTCCACCAGGTCGTTGCCCAGGCCGATGATCATTGGCGCTTCACTCCCGTGGCGGCGATCCTAGAATCCGGTTACCCTGCCCGCAACAATACAAATCGGCGCAGGGATGACGGACATGGACATCAACCTCTTCATGCAGGGATACAAGACGGCCTGGGAACAGCGTGACCCGGCCAGGTTCGCCGCCCTTTTCCACCCCGACGGGCGCTACCACAACACCCCGTTCCAGGTCCAGGCCGGCGCCGCCGAACTGGCCGAGTACTGGAAGCGGGTGCAGCTTCAGGAAGACGTCCGGGTCACCTACGAGATCCTGGCCAGTCACGACGGCGGCGGCATCGCCCACTGGCACGTCACCTATCAGGTAGCCTCCGAGGAGCTGTTCCAGATCTGGGCCAAGTCCACCGGCACCGGCCTGCCCAACCGCAAGCCCGGCGACCCGCTGCCCCGCATGGTGCTGGACGGCATTCTCCAGGCCAGCTTCGCCGACGGCCTGTGCCGCGAGGCGCGCCTCTGGTGGCACAGCATGCCGCAGGCGAATTAAGGCGAATCCGTGGGGAGGCGATGATGGTAGACACCACATGGCAGCAAAAATTCGAGATCGGCCATCCCCGGATCGATTTCGAGCACCGCATCTTTCTCGATCTGATCGAGCAATTCGCGCAGCAGGCAGAATCCGGGGCGACGGCCAAGCGGCTGCTCAGAACCTGCGCGGAGCTCTACAAATACGCGGATTTCCACTTCTTCAGCGAGGAAGGGCTGATGGAGGAGATCGAGTGGCCGGAGACCGCCGCCCATAAGGCCCTTCACCGCGACCTGCTGAAGCAGCTCCACGACTACATCGATTCCGTCTCGGTGGATCAGATCCGCACCAGCGAGATGGTCGCCTTCCTGATGCAATGGTTCGTCAGCCACACCGGGACCGAGGACCGCAAGCTGGCACACCTTCTGCCGTCCGTTTCGCCGTACAAGGCGACGGGCTGAATAGGGGGGCTTAAGCCCCCCTCGCCTCGTCCATCAGGCGGCGCATGTGGCGGATGGAGGCGTCGAGGCCGACGAAGATGGCCTCGCCCACCAGGAAGTGGCCGATGTTCAGTTCCATGATGGAGGAAATGGCCGCCACCGGCTTGACGGTGTCGTAGCTGAGGCCATGGCCGGCATGGCATTCCAGGCCGATGGCCTGGGCATGGGCCGCCGCCGCCTTGATACGGGCGAATTCACGGTCGCGCTCGGCCCCCTCGGCCTCGCAATAGGCGCCGGTATGCAGCTCGATCACCGGCGCGCCCAGGGCCTTGGAGGCGTCCAGTTGGGCCGCGTTGGCCTCGATGAACATGGAGACGCGGATACCGGCGTCGAGCAGGCGCCCCACCAGCGGCTTCAGGGACTCGAACTGCCCCACCACGTCCAGGCCGCCCTCGGTGGTACGCTCCTCGCGCCGCTCGGGCACGATGCAGGCGGCGTGCGGCCGGTGGCGAAGGGCGATGGCCACCATCTCCTCGGTGGCCGCCATCTCGAAATTGAGCGGCAGCGTGATCTCGTTGGCCAGCCGCTCCATGTCGCGGTCGGAGATGTGGCGCCTGTCCTCGCGCAGATGGGCGGTGATGCCGTCTGCGCCCGCCGCCGCCGCCATGTGGGCGGCCCGCACCGGGTCGGGATGATGCCCGCCACGGGCGTTGCGGATGGTGGCGACGTGGTCGATGTTGACGCCGAGACGCAGGCGGGTCATGTCCTCATAACTCCATTTGAGAAGAACACAGATAGAAATAACGCCTTCCGGATACGATCATGGATATAAGGGCGCCATGATCATCCGTGTCTATGAACCGCCGCGTGCCGCCGCCCCCTTGCGCCAGCCCTTGATCATGTCCCGGTACCACTTGCCGGAATTCTTGATCGTGCGCTTCTGGGTGTCGAAATCCACGTGGTAGAGGCCGAAGCGCGGGCCGTAGCCCGAGCCCCACTCGAAATTGTCGAGAAGCGCCCAGACGAAATAGCCGCGCACGTCGGCGCCTTCGGCCACCGCGTCCAGCATGGCCTGCTGGTACTCGCGGAAATAGGCGAGACGATGGGTATCGTCGACCACGCCGTTCTCGTCCGGCGTATCGCTGCCCGCGCCGCCGCCGCAGCCGTTCTCGGTGACGTAGACCGGCAACTTGTACCGCCGGGTCAGCGTCAGCAGCTCGTCCCTGAACACCTCGGGAAAGATGGGCCAGCCCACTTCCGGGTGGTTGGCGGATTCCGGCGGCGCCCCCCAGCCGTAGCCCCAGGTGGTGGCCGGGTCGGCCTTGGCGTAGATGGGGCCGTAATGATTGAGGCCCATCCAGTCGGTGGGACGGCAGATGCGGGCCAGATCGCCGGCCTGGACATAGGGTTCCACGTCGCGGGCCATGATCTCGGGGTAATGGCCCAGATGCTGCGGATCGCAGAACACCCCGTTCCAGTGGGCGTCCAGCAGGTCGGCCGCCGCCTGGTTCTCGGCCAGCCCGCCCTCGGGCCGCACGATCTGGCGGTTGTGGATGGCGCCGATGGAGACGTCCCTCACAAGGTCGCGCAGCACGTCCACCCCCATGCCGTGGGCCAGGTTGACGTGGTGGATGGCCTTCATGTGGGCGGCGCGGTCGGTCACCCCGGGGGCCGCCCAGTCGATGGCGTAGCCGAACATGGTGAAGACCGAGAATTCGTTGAAGGTGGCGAAGTGCTTGACCCGGTCGCCGTAGCGCCTGGCCGCCAGCACGGCGTAATCGGCGAACCAGCCGGCGCAGTCGCGGTTGGTCCAGCCGCCCAGGTCGTCCAGCGCCTGGGGCAGGTCCCAGTGGTAGAGGCAGACCCAGGGGGTTATCCCCGCTTCCAGCACCCCGTCGATCAGGCGGTCGTAGAAGTCGAGGCCCTTCTGGTTGACCTGTCCCTTGCCCTTGGGCAGCAGGCGCGGCCAGGCCAGGGAAAAGCGGTAGGCGTCGACGCCCAGATCCTTGATCAGGCCCACATCCTCGGGCCAGCGGTGGTAATGATCGCAGGCCACGTCGGCGTTGGCCCCGGTCCACACGCCGCCAGCCAAGCGGCAGCGGGTATCCCAGATGCTGGGGCCGCGCCCGTCCTCCTTGGTGGCGCCCTCCACCTGGAAGGCCGAGGTGGAAACCCCCCAGACGAAATCGGGCCGCAGGCCGGCCATCTTCTTCTTTTTCCCGGCGCCCATGCTCCCCTCCCGGATGGCTGGCTGATCCCGGAAAATCTTCCCACCCTAGCGGGACGCCGTCAAGAAAGCGTCCCGCCCCATTCCCACGGCCAGACCGGCCACCACGGCCAGCTGCAGCAGCAGCACCAGCAACCCCGCATCCACCGGATGGGCAAGGCTGAGGGCGGCGTTGGACAGCGCCGCCGCCGCCAGACCGCCCAGCAGCAATTCCAGCCGCCGGCGCAACCCGGCGCCCCGCAGCACCATGGCCACCATGGCGATGGTCGGCAGCCCCATCATCATCGCGATGTCGGGCAGGCAGTCCAGATGGGGGGCGGCCAGCAGCTCCGCCTCGGCCTGTCCGCTCAGTTCCAGCAGGCATTGCCGCCCCAGGCTGGCCAGCCACAGGCCCAACGGCACCAGCGGCACCAGCCCCCAGGCCCGCGACCGCCCCGGCACCCCCAGCGCCAGCCCGGCCCAAGCGGCGGCGGCGGCGGTGGCCAGACTGGCGGCGACGCGCAGCAGGAACACCGGCTCGGCCAGACGCTGGGCGAGGTCGTCGCGCAGCCCCATGGACAGCACGACCACCGCCACCGCCGGCAGGGCCAGGGCGAACCACGCGGCCAGCCGCGCGGCGGGTGTCCGCAGGGGTCGCACGGGCGTTGCCTGGGCGGCAAGGCGGGCGATCAGGTCCTCGGTCCTCATCCCTCCTCCTCCTTTCCGGTCAGCTTGGCCCGCAAGGTCTTGATGCCGCGATGAACCGCCACCTTCAGCGCCCCCACCGACATGCCGGTGGCCGCCGCCGCCTCCTTGAGCGAGCGCTCCTCCAATTTCAGCAGGCGGACGGCGCGGCGCTGGCCCTCGGGCAGGGTATCCAGGGCGCGGGCCAGCAATTGCGGGTCGCCCGGCCCCTCCTCCGCCGCCGGAGCCGCCACCTCGGGCAGGCCGCGCTCGAAACCGCATTCCGGCGCCTCGCGCGCCGCCCGGCGGGCGTGGCGCCGCGCCGCGTCGGCGACCCGGTATTGCACGATGGCCAGCAGCCAGGGCAGGAACGGGCGGGCGGCATCATAGGTGTGGCGCACCGCGTGCAGCGACAGCAGCACCTCCTGCACGATGTCCTCGGCATCGGGACCGCGCCAGCGCCTGGCCACCGCCCGGCGGATGATGGGGGCCGCCTCGGACAGCAGGGCGCCGTAGGCCCGCCCGTCGCCGGCCTGGGCCGCCCGCATCAGATCCCGCAGATGGTCGTCTTCCGTCCGCACGCGCCGCTCCCGTGTCCCGGCGCAGGATGCACCGGATGGGCTGGTGGGACAACAGGCGGCGATCGAGGTCACGGTCATGCCCGGACCTTCGCCGCGGGCCGCCGAAAGGTTACGGGGCCTTCGCCACCACCTCGATGGAACCGATCATCTTGGTATGGCTGAGGCCGCAATACTCGGCGCATTGCAGGCGCACCCGGCCCGAAGCCGGGGTGGTCAGGCCGACCACGCGGGCCTGACCGGGGGTCAGCAGCACCTCGGCCTCGCCGATGGCCGCCGAATGGACGGTGTCCTCGGCCAGCAGATGCAGACGGTAGGTCTTGCCCGGCTCCAGCTCCAAAGCGGGGCTGAATTCCCAGCGCCTGGCCAGCATGGGGATGTCGGAGCCGGCGGGTGGGCGCACCACCGGGATGCCGTCGACGCTCTGGCCGGTGCCATGGGCGGCCAGCAAGGCGAGATGGCGGCCGTGGAACTCGCTCAGGTCGGCCTTGTAGCTTTCCGACGGCAGAACGTCGAGGCCGCCGGTGCGGCCCATCAGCCAGCCCAGGGCCAGGATGGCGGTGGCGACCAGCAAGGCGAGCGGCGCGAAGCCCTTAAGCATGGCCGTCCTCCTCGCCCCGCTTGAGCAGGCGGGTCAATGCCATCCACACGAAAATGATGCCGCCCAGCACCGCCAGTCCGGTTCCCATGCCCACCACCCCCATGGAAACCTTCTTCCACAGGGTGTCGAGCCCCTGGTCCACGCCGGTGGTCTTGCGCGGCACCCCGGCGGCGCCGGCCAGGAAGAAGCCCAGCGCATGGACCAGCTGGCCCCAGCCGTAGAGATGGAACTGCAGGCGCACGCCCCTCCCCGTCCCGATCCTGCGTCCCAGGGCGGGCAGCACGTTGAGCAGCACCACCCCCATCAGCCCCAGCTGCACTCCGCCGATGACGGCGTGGTAGTGGGATGGCGTCCGGGTGTCGGCCACGCCGAGGAAGAAGCCGGCGAAACCACCGATGGCGAAGACGAACAGCGACAGCGCCAGGGACAGGAAGGCGGGCGAGCGCCAGTCGCGCGGGCCCTGGACGATTTTCCAGGCCAGCCCCAGTCCCATCACCAGCGGCGGGAGCGGAAGCCCCACCCACAGCAGGCGGGTGAAGACCTGCCGGTGTTCGAGACCCAGAACATCGCCGCCCACGGCATAGATCAGCGGCGAGACCACCGCGAACAGGGCCAGCGCCGCGAAGCAGGCCCGGCCCAGGCCGGCGGGCACCGGCCCGGCGCCGAAATGCTTTTCCGACAGGGCCTGCCAGGCGATCATCAGGATCATGGTGTTGACCAGCTGCAGCACGTGGCCACCGCCCCAGAACACCCGCTCGTTGAACAGATCGGCATCGGTCCCGGCCGGAATCAGCGCCCAGGCGATCAGGAAACAGGCCAGGGCGGCGAAATACGCCAGACCGGCCGAGGCGATGCCGAACGGCACCACCCTATGGCTCTTCAGCACCGGCAACAGCCGCAGGCAGGCGAGCGCCACGCCGGCGGCGTGAACGCCGAGCCCGATATAGAACAGGGGATGCCCGACCACCGGGACGTAATTGTTGAGCGAGGGCTCGCCCTGATCGGCCAAAGCGGGGATCAGCAGCAGCAGAACGCCCAGGGCGCCGAGGATCAGCGCCACGCGGCCCAGGACATCGCCCTTGGGGCAAGGCGGCGCCGCCATGGCCGACAGCGCGCCCAGCGCCGCCAGGAACCACACCTCGAAGGACAGCACCACATGGGTGACCAGGGCGCGGTAGAAGAAATGCGGCCCCCAGGGCAACCAGTCCTGCACCTTGGGGGTGCGCGACAGGCCGAGCGCCAGGGCCAGCAGCCCGGCGATGGCCAGCGACCCGATGGCCAGCAGCGCCCAGCCGCGCAATTCGGCCCGGCGCGCCGTGGACAGGCCGTCCATTCTCCAGGAATGATCCATCACGCTCTTGCCCCGCTTCCTCCTCCGTCATCCCGGATAGCGCGATGACGGAGGTTAGACGTCACTTGAACTCGAACTTGCCGTTTTCCTCGTCGAAATCGACCACGAAAACCTGCCGGGGCGCAAGGTCCACGGTGACCTCGGCCACCTGGTCGAAGACGTTGGGGTCGTTGCCGTCGCGCATGCGGGCGGTGATGACGTGCCGCCCGGCCGAGATCTCGCGCGAATCGTAGAAGCGCGAGCGGCCGTCGCCCGACAGGCCGGCGGGCTTGGCGGTCTGGGCGAACACCTTCACGCCGTCGATATCCATCTCGAGCGTCACGGAATTGCGCTCGCGGCCGCAGGAGGTCTTGGCCCGCATGTTGGGCGGCAGCTTGGCCAGCTCCTCGGCCGAGCGCTCCTTGCACTCGCCCACCTTCTGCCCGGCATGGGTCATGGACAGCTTCAGCAGGGCCTTGCTCGGATCATGATGCCGGTACACCGGATTGGAGGCGAAATAGGCGATCATCAGGGCAAAGGCGGTGTAGGCCACGGCCTGGCCGGCGATGTAACGGGGCTTGATCATTCCGCCACCCTCCTTCTGGTGGATTCGGGACGCTCGACGGGCGGCAGCTCCTCCAGCGCCACCCTGAACTCGGCCAGTTCGGCCATCAGGGCCCGGGTCTCGGTGCTGGCGGCCCAGAACAGGCGCACCCGGTCGCGCGACACGGCGCCGCGCAGCTTGGGCACCCGCTGGCCGTTCATGCGCAGCTCGGTCCATTCCGGGCCAAGGCGGTAGAAGCACTCGCCGGGGCGGCAGGCGGTCACCAGCACGCCGTCGGCCAGATCCTTGTTCAGCACGTAATCGATCAGCGACGGCGGCATCATGCCGGTGCAATGCAGCGGCAGAACGCCCACCGACGGTCCCTTGAGGTGATCGAGCACCGCCCCGTGCTCGCAGCCGATGATCAGGACACGGTTCTTGCCCACCAGCCCATGGGTGCGGGCGGACACCCGCTTCACCATCAGGTCGAAGGTGAAATCGGGAATGTCGATGGCGGTCGGGCGCTGCTCGCCCTTATGGGGCAGGAAGGGATTGGTCTTGTTGCACGACGCCATGCACATGCCGCAGCTGGTGCACAGATCGGGCTGGACCACGGCCACCTTGGCGTGCCCGGTGGCGTCGGGGGTGCGCGGACGCAGCACCACGGCGCCGAACGGGCAGTCCGAGGCGCAATTGCCGCAGGCGTTGCAGATGTCGGGGGTGACCACGGCCGCCGCGCGGCGCTTGCGGCGGAACGCCATCCACGGCATCAGCGACAGGAACAGCGACGCGCCGATGGACACCGCCCAGGTGATCAGCGGCCCCTTGGCGTCGAACAGCGGATACAGCGCCATGAAGTACCAGTCGGGATTGAGGTCGCCGATGGCCTTGCCGAGGTCGGCCGGCGGATGGCTCTGGGCGGGATGCAGCAGCGACAGCGCCACCAGCATGATCGACGAGCCGATGACCAGCGGCTTGGGCGGATTGGTCTTGGCGTTATTGATGCGCAGGATGTGCACCCACATGGCCATCAGCAGGAACAGCGGCACGGCGATGTGGATGAAGATCAGCAGGGTGAAGAAACGGTCGGTGAGCGCGCCGGGATTGAGGAAGTTGCGCGCGATGCTCTGGCCGAAGATGCCGAGGTAATCCATCCACTCGGCGGTGCCGATGGCCAGGTACTGGGCCAGTTCGTCCCACACCAGCCAATAGCCGGTGATGCCGGAGCTGAACACCATCCAGATCAGCGGCACGCCGGTGAACCAGGCGAACCAGCGGGCGCCGTGATAGCGGTCCAGGCACCATTCGCGCACCAGATGCAGCATCATGGTCAGCACCATGGCGTCCGAGCCGTAACGGTGCAGCGAGCGGATCAGGCCGCCCCAGTACCATTGCTCGCGCGAGATGTACTCGATGGAGCTCCAGGCACGCACGGCACTGGTGTCGTAGGGAACGAAAAGGTACAGCCCCGTGGCGCCCACGATCCAGAAGAAGTACCACGACATGGCGCCCAGGCAGTACATGGGGTTGGACTCGCGCCCCACCAGCATGTCCCAGCCGCTTTCGAGGCGGAAGAGGCCCGCTCTGACGGCGGATTTGATTGGATTAGACAAGGCGAAATTTCCTTTTCGTTTCCATTTTCTTGCCCCCTCGACGGGTGCGGGCGGGACTCATCACGATGCCCGGCGGCGGCTGTCACGCCACATGCGGATGGTCATCCAGATGATGGTCAGCACGGCGAGGAAACCCGAGCCGATGCTGAAGAAGATGCCGAAATCAAAGCGATAGGCATCGGAGTGAGGGTCGTAGACGGTGCAGAAGAAGCGCACCCGGTCACTGATCGACTGCAGCGAGGTCAGCGCCGCCGCCCGGCCCAGAACCAGATCCTTGAGCGGCTCGACCAGCAGCGGCAGCTCGAAATTCTCGCCATAGACCTGGCGATAGATGCGGCCCTCCTTGTCCAGGACCGTGGTCTGGGCGATATGGTCGAACCCGCGCGAGGTCACGTACCAGGTAAAGCCCAGCTCGGCCGACAGGGCCTCCATGGTGGCGTGGTTGCCGGCCAGGAAGGTCCAGTTCTCCAGGTCGATGCCCTGCTGACGGGCGTACATCTTCAGATTGGCCGGGGTGTCGCGCACCGTGTCGAAGCCGATGGACAGCACCTGGAAGCTGTCGTCGCCCAGCGCCTTGCGCGCGCCCGACACCGCCTTGGCCACGTTCTGGGTGGTCACCGGGCAGGTGTGGTCGCAGGCGGTGTAGATCATGCTGATCACCACCGGCCGCCCCCGGAACTGGGTGATGTCCACCGTGCGGCCGTCCTGATCGGTCAACTGGTGGGAGCCCACCACGTTGCCCTCGGCGGCGCGCGAACGCTTCAGCGCCTCTTCCGCCGTGGCGGAAACGGTGGGCGCCGCTTGGGCCTGGACGCTGGCCGAAACCAAAGCCCCCAGAAGCATCAGGACTTTTGCATGTATCATGGCGGTGTTCTACCCCGCCAGCAGCGGCTCAACCATGACGGCGGTCAAGAGCAGGACCAGCTGGATCAGCGAGGCGAAGAAATTGCCCATGGCGGCCTTGCGGCCCGGGCGCATGACCAGCAGCACGCTCTTGTAGAGGAACCACACGCCGCCCAGGATCGCCGCCCCCATGTAGAGCGGACCGGCCCCGAAGAAGTAGGGCAGCAGCGACGACGCCACCAGGGCCACCGTGTTGGCCAGGATGATCCAGTTGGTCTCGGATTCCGGCTTGACCACCGGCAGCATGGGAATGCCGGCGGCGGCGTAATCGTCCTTGAGCGCGGTCGCCAGGCTCCAGAAATGGGGCGGCGTCCACAGGAACAGGATCAGGGCCAGGACCAGCGACTGGGGGCTGAGGGTGGGCACCGCCACGGCGGCGCCGGCCAGCACGGCGAAGCTGCCGGACAGACCGCCGATGACGATGTTCCAGGCGGTGCGGCGCTTCAGCCAGACGGTGTAGACGATGCCGTAGACGAAGGCACCGAGAAAGACGTGCAGCGCCGCCCAGGCATTGGCGGCGAAGGCGGCCAGGGCCACCGCGGCGACGGTCAGCGCCAGCAGCCCCAGGGGCCACAGCGGACCGGCGGCGAACTGGCCGGAGGCGAAGGGACGGTTGCGGGTGCGGTTCATCATCGGATCGATGTCGCGCTCCCAGTAATGGTTGAAGGCGCCGGCGGCGGCGGCCGACAGCAGCACGGCCACGGCCACGGCCACGACCTGGGAGGTCTCGGGAACGGCGCTCGGGGTGACCAGGGCTCCGGCGATGGCCGCCAGGGCGCAGAACACGCCGATGCGCAGCTTGAACACCGATGCCAGGACTTTGAGGTTCGCCGTCATCACCCTCTCCCTACCCTTTCAAAAATAACACCTCGGAGGGAAACGGGCGGGACCCGAGGGTCCCGCCCGCCTTTGACCCTAACGACTGGATCAGCTCATGATCCAGGTGCTGGCCAGATACTTCCAGTTGACGAAGTAGTAGAGCACGAACATCGTCAGGAAGAGCAGCGCCAGGGCGAAGGTGCCCGGGACGGCCACGTGCTCGGCATTGCCGTAGGAGGCGACCGGCGAGGGAGCCGGAGCCGGAGCGGCCGAGTGGACCACCGGCTTGCCGAACAGCACCGAGGCGACGATGATCAGGACGAACAGCGCGCCGCCGATCACCGCGACCACCGCCGACACGCCCACGATGCCCATCATGAGGAAGGCAGCGGGAGCATGAGCGAAGGCGTGCGGAGCGTCCGAGAAGGCCATGTCCCAGTGACGACGGGACACGCCCAGCGTACCGGCACCCATCATGAACAGGGAGAACACGCCCATGCCCAGGCCGAACAGGTACGGCTGGAGCTTGGCCAGGCCCGGAGCGACCAGTTCGCGACCGAACAGGACCGGGACCAGGAAGTACGTGATCGCCATGAACGCCAGCGTCGTACCGGCCGCCACGGTGGCGTGGAAGTGGCCGGGCACGTAGATGGTGTTGTGGATCATGATGTTGATCTGTTCCACGCCCATGGTGACACCGGAGATGCCGCCGAGGAAGCCGAACAGGATCAGGGACAGGAACATGCCCGAGAACACGGGATTGCCCCAGGGAGCCTTCCGCAGCCATTCGAACATGCCGTTGTTGAAGCCCCTGCGGCGCTGAGCCGCCTCGATGCAGCCCGGGACGGTCAGGCCGTGGATCATCGAGCCCAGCACGGCGAGGTACATGCCGTACGAGGTGTTGAAGATCTTATAGGCGGACGACAGGCCGGGCTCCACCAGCAGGTGGTGGGCCGAAGCGATCTGCAGGAAGAAGATGTAGGTCAGGTAGGCGCAGCGGCTGACCTTCTCGGACAGCGGCTTGGCGCCGAACAGGATCGCGGCGATGGCGTACCACACGGCGATGTGGGCGGCCACGTTGATCTGCTGCGACGAGTGGCCCATGCCCCACCACACGACCTTGTACATCAAGGGGTCGATGTGGCTGATCAGCCCGACCGACCACAGGAAGGTCGGGATCAGGATGATGGCGCCGGAGGCGATGGTGTAGATGGCGATGATGCACGCCGTCAGGGCACCGAAGGTGACCAGCGGAATGGAGCCCTCATAGGTCTTCTCGGCCTTGGCCACCACCAGGGTGCCCAGGAAGATGAAGCAGGCGATCAGGGCACCCACGGCGAACAGGATCAGACCCACGTAGAACAGCGGATCGGCCTGCATCGGCACGTAGGAGGTCATCATCACGCTGGAATTGCCCTCGAGGACCTTCCAGTTGGTGATGGCGGCGCCCAGAACCATCAGGGCATACGACACCCAGCCCATCTTGGGCGTGGCCAGTCGGGTTTGCAGCAGGATGGACGAGGCGAAGTACATCAGGGCAACTTCGAAGAAGATGCACCAGACGATCAGGATGTCGATACCGTGCGCGGTCAGCGCCAGGTAGAACAGGTCGGCCGGCAGCAGGTGCACGGTCGGCCAGCGGGTCAAAGCGACGAGAAGGCCGAACAGACCTCCGACGGCCAGCACCACGATGGCGGTGACCGCATTGATCTTGATCAGCTTCTCTGCTTCGTCATGGATCTTGAGACCCGTGAAGCCGCAGGTTCTGAATACGGGCTTGGCAACCATTTGCGCTCCCCCTCGATTACTTACCAGCCACGACTCGGATTTTTCCGAGCATGGTGTGGTGGCCGATACCGCAATACTCGTTGCAGATGATGCCGAAATCGCCGGCGTCGGTCGGGGTGATGGTCACCACCTCGTCGATGCCGGGATGGACCTGCAGATTGATATTGGCGGGCTGCACGGAGAAGCCATGCTGCCAGTCAATGGACGAGAGGTGCAGGCGGTAGGACTTGCCCTTCTCGAGTTCGAGAACCGGGTACCATTCCCACAGACGGGCCAGCAGGTACACGTCCGAACCGGCCGGGGGACGAACCACCGGGGTCTTGGCGTGGCCTTCCTCGCCCACCTTGTACTTCTCGACGAAAGCGTCCACGCGGGCCTGATACACATCCGGCTGGATGCGATAGGCTTCGTTGGACATGTTCTGGGTGCCCTTGAGGTGCCACAGCGGCATCATGGCGAACATGATGAGCGCCCAGGTGAGCGCGATGAGCACCCAGACGACCTCGGTCTTCTCGACGGGCTCATTGAACCAGATTTTTTGCTCCGGAGGAGTAATAGACATTATATTAGTCCTCCCTTACTTGGCGATCGGCAGCTGGGCGACTTCCATGATCCCCCAGATCGTGTAGGAAACCGTCGGCACTACCACACCGATAAAGAGGAGCAGGAACGGATTGTCCAGGATGCGCTGCATCACCGGAATCTGCTCCTCCTCCTTGCCTTCGATTGAATTGGACATCGATCGAACTCCCTTGGCATTTCCGAAAAAAACTCCGGACGACCGGACCATGAACCTCTCATTACGGAAAGTTCATCTCCTTGACTTTGGTAAAGTCAGGTCAGGACAAACGCCTTGGGCGACTACATTTTTTACGGGATTCCAGGCACCGGAAAGCCGGCGTCAGATGCGCCGGCGCAGGTCGTGGATGGCCCACAGACACAGGGTGAGCAGCACCATCGCGCCCATCTGGTGAGCCGAGGCCAGCGAGATGGGCACCACCAGGACCAGGGTCCCGATTCCGAGCCCGACCTGGATCAGGGCCATGATCCCCACCGCGTGGATCAGCCCCGGAATCTGGGCGCCCAGCCGCGACCGGGCCCGGTACCAGCCGATCAGGGCCACCGCGATGGTGATCTCGGCCAGGGTGCGGTGACCGAACTGCACGGTCTTGATGTCCTCGAACAGGGAGTGGAACCCGTCGGGGAACAGATCCTTGGGGATGATCGCCCCATCCATCAGCGGCCAGGTATTGTAGATCAGACCCGCCTTCAAACCGGCCACCAGGCCGCCGAACAGCAGGGTGACCACCACCAGGGCGGTCAGCCAGTACAGCCAGGACAGCACGCCGCCGGCCTCGCCGTGCAGGCGGCGGGGCGCGGGCCGGTGATCGGCCAGGATGTCGAGCGCCAGCCAGAACATCCAGGCGTGAATCAGGAAGGCCAGGGCCAGATGGGCGGTCAGGCGGTAATGGGAAACGGCGGGATTGTCCACCAGACCGCTCTTGACCATGAACCAGCCCATTCCCCCCTGGGCGGCGCCCAGCAGGAACACGCCGAGCAGGCGCGGAATCATCGACCTGCCGATACGCCCGGAAAAAGCCAGCCACAGGAACGGCACGAAGAAGACGATGCCGATCAGCCGGCCCCAGACCCGATGGATGTACTCGAGCCAGAAGATGCCCTTGAAATCCGCCAGGCTCATGCCGGCGTTGACCTTGATGTATTCGGGGGTCTGCTTGTACTTGTCGAAGAACAGCTGCCAGTCCGCCTCGTTGAGAGGGGGGATGATGCCGCGGATGGGCTCCCACTCCACCATGGACAGACCGGAATGGGTGAGCCGGGTCAGACCGCCCAGCAACACCATCACCGCCACCATGAAGCAACAGGCCAGCAGCCAGACCGCCACGTCGCGGTGAGCGCCGTTGGAAAGGTCGGAACGGCCGAAGGATCGCGACAGGGTGGTCATCTTCTCCCCCTTCCTTGGATGCTACTTGGCCAGCACGGGATGGGACGGCAGGGCCAGCAATTCGCGCACCACGTCGATGACGCCCGGCCCCGACCAGTCGGCCTCGCCCTCCATGCGGGCGGTCTCCTCGCCCTTGGCGTTGACCAGCAGGGCGGTGGGCATGCCGCGCACCTTCAGCGCCTTGGACAGCGAGCCGTCGGGGTCGAGGATCACCGGCATGTCGGTGATGCCGCGCTCCTCCAGGAACTTCCTGGCCACCGGGGCGCCTTCCTTGTCCACGTTGACGGTCAGCACCTGGATGCCCGCCGCCTCGGCGATGGGCTTGAACTTGGCGAACAGCGGCAGCTCGCGGACGCAGGGAATGCACCACGACGCCCAGAAGTTCACCACGGTGGGCTTGGCCAGGCGCTCGTGGAACGGCTTGGTCACGCCCTCCATGTCGGTGGTCATGGGGTTTTCCAGCGGGATGGCGTAGTCCGGCCGGCGCATGGATTCCTTCACCAGGACGGGCGTGGGCTGCGGCTTGCGGATCTGCATGGACGTGCCCGCCACCATGGCGAGGATCAGCGACAGGGCCACCAGGATGAGAATGCGGTCGGACATGCTTTACCTTCCAAAATACGGTCCGGAGTAGACCACGGAGACGGCGGGGAGGAACTTGCTTTTGGTCAAGCCCTCCTCCCCCGCCCCTAATCCGTCAGGATGGGGTCGGGAATGGTGGCGACCATGGCGCGGCGATAGGCCATCTGGGCGGGCGCCGCCAGGGCGGCCAGCGGGTTGTCCTCGTCGGAGAGCACCGGCGCCCCGGCCAGCAGCGGCGAGGTCCCGTCCACCAGGCGCAGCGAGCCCAGGGAGGCGGCCATCTGCTCGGCCATGTGGGCCGGCACCCGGCCCGCCTCGATGCGCAGCCCGGCCAGGCGGTCCAGGGTGTCGGGCCGCCGCGCCGCGAACAGGAAGCCGTTGGTCACCGGCCGGGACGGCGGCCGGGCCTGCTCCACCAGGGCGACCCGGCCGAACACCTCGGTCAGGGTGGCGAGGATGGCCCCGGTGGGCTCCATGTGGCGGGAATCGAGGAAGCTGTTGATGGCCACCACGCCGCCCTCGCCCAGGCAGCGGCGGATGTCGGCGAAGAACTCGCGGGTCAGCAGGTGCTCGGGGATGCCGTCGCCCGAGAACAGATCGACGAAGACGATGTCGTTGTCGGGGGAACAGCCGCGCACCTGGGTGCGGGCGTCGGCGAACACCAGCCGGGTGGCCGGGCCGGGGCGGTAGCCGAAATGGTCCCGCGCCGCCTCATAGGCGCGGTGGTTGATCTCCACCACCTCGACGGCGGCGCCGCGCGCCTCGAAGGCGGCGGGAATCACCCCGGCCCCCAGGCCGAGAACCAGAACCTTGCGGGCGGCGGGCGCCAGATGGGCGGCGCCCGCCTCGAGAAAGTGGGTGAATTGCAGCGCCGGGCGCCCCTGGGAATCGAAGCCGTTCTGCGCCAGTCCGTCGTTGAACAGAATCCGCAGCAGGCCCGGCCCCTCGCCCAGTTCCACCACCTTCAGCACCCCGAAGGCGGACGGATAGGCGGCGACGGTGCGCCACGGCCGGTCCTCGCCGTCGCGGGCGGCCCGGCCGCTCCGCCCGGCGGGATCGACGGCGGCCAGGGCCAGGGCGGCGGCCAGCCCGGCCAGGGCCAGCACCAGCCCCCTGCCCTTTCCCGCCCCCAGGGCGCCCAGCAGGCACAGGGTCACCGCGATGGACAGGATGGAATGACGGCCGGAGAGATGGGGAATCAGGGCGAAGGCGGCCACCAGAACACCCGCCACCGAACCGATGGTGCTGATGAAGAACACCCATCCCGCCCCGGCGTCGGCCTCGCCGTGCAGGGGGCGCTCCAGGGCCACCAGCAGGGGATTGAGCGCCGACAGCAGCACCAGCGGCACCGCCAGCAGCAGGATCGAGGCGAGGAACGCCCCTCCCACCAGACTCAGCTGGGCCAGCGGCCCGAGGCAGACCGGATAGAGCAGGACGGCGACCACCAGCCAGACGCCCGACAGGCCGGGAGCGAGATAATAGGCGGCGCGGATCTCGGCGGTGGAACGCCCCCGGCAGAACAATCCGCCCCAATAATAGCCGAGCGCCAGGCACAGCAGGGTCACCGACAGGATGCCGGTCCAGATCAGCAGGCTGACCCCGAAGAACGGCGTCATCACCCGGGACGCGATCAGTTGCAGGCACAGGATCGCCGCCCCCGTGATCACGATGGTCGCCCGCGCCATTCCTCGCCCCCTCCGTCGCCATGGGTCGGCGGGACTATGGCAAATTGCCGGTGAACAAACCACCCTTGCGGCCGTCGGCAACCATCCTAAATCTATCCGCGCCGGATGCCTATGAAGGGTCCGGACCGGTCCATCAGGACGGACCAGACCGTGACATTGCTTCGCAAAGGAGAATGGAACCATGTTGAGCTACGATTTCTCGCCCCTGCTGCGCACCGCCATCGGCTTCGAACGCCTGGCCCGTCAGGCCGAGGCGGCCGCCCGCTCCGACGCCGACGCCGCCTACCCGCCCTACAACATCGAGACGGCCGGCGAAGACCATTACCGCATCACCCTGGCCGTGGCGGGTTTCTCCTCCCGTGAACTGGACATCGAGACGCTGGACAACGTGCTGACCATCACGGGCCGGAAAGCGGAGGAGGAAGGGAACAACACCAGCTATCTGCACCGGGGCATCGCCGCGCGCGGGTTCTCCCGCCGCTTCTCCCTGGCCGACCACGTCCGGGTGACGGGAGCCAACCTGGCCGATGGCCTGCTCACCATCGATCTGGTGCGCGAGATTCCCGAGGCCATGAAGCCCCGCCGCATCGAGATCGCCGGCGAAGCGCCCACCAGCCTGCTGGCCAAGGCCAAGAAGCTGATCGAAGGCCCCGGCAGGAAGGACGCCGCCTGACCTTGTCGCGGCAACGGATCGGGCGCTTCGGCGCCCGGTCTACCAGTTGATATTGGATTCCCGGACAAGCATCTTTATGGCCGGGCGGGAGAACAGGTAGCCCTGGAACAGATGGATGCCCTGGGTGCGCAGATAGTTCACGTCCTCGCGCCGCTCCACCCCCTCGGCCACCAGGGACAGGCCCAGCATTTCCGCGGTCTTCACCAATCCGCTGACGATGGCCTGACGTGGCCGGTCCTCGTCGATGCCGTTCACCAGGCAACGGTCGATCTTGATGCAGTCGGGCTGAAAATCGGCCAGCAGCGCCAATCCGGCGTAACCGGCGCCGAAATCGTCGAGCGCCGTCATGAAACCGTGACGGCGATAGGTCTCGATGATGGATTTCAGGTGGTTGCGGTCGATGATCCGCTCGTTCTCGGTAAACTCGAAGGTGATCAGATTGCGGGGAAAGTTACATTTTTCCGCCGCCTCCAGGGTCAGACGCAGGCATGACTCGGGATGATAGACGGCGTTGGGCAGGAAATTGATGTTGAGCCGCCGGTCCAGACCCAAGCTGGCCGCCGTCTCGATGGCCTTGACCCGACAGGCCTGATCGAAGGCGTATCGGTTCTTGTCGTTGACCTCGGCCAGGATGGTGGCAGCCCCCTGGCCGTTGGGTCCGCGCACCAGGGCTTCGTAGCCGTAGATGGCCCTGGCCTTAACATCCACCACCGCCTGGAACGCCATGACGAAGGAGAACTGCGAGCCATCGCCACAGGCGCCCACGCAGCCTTCGCCCCGGTCTGATCGTGCCATGATTCAATCTCCTCATGCGCTCAAGGTTATTAACACAGCCGTCCATCGTCGAATATGCCAACGCGCCATAGACTTATGATATAATCACTGAAACCTGTGAGGGGGGATTCGTTGACGCGTTTTGCCGAGGGCATTGGGCAAGGGGTGATGGCGTTCCTGATCGCGGCGGGGCTGGCGGCTCCCATGTCGGCGCAAGCCGACGACGTCCTGCGCTTTTCCACCGGCATGATCGCCCCCTGGACCAATGCGTCCGGCACCGGATTTCACCAGCGCCTGATCCACGCCCTGATGAACGAGACGGGCCGGTCGGCGGAACTGGAGGTTATTCCGGCCTCGTCACGGGCGCTGAAGCTGGCCGATGACGGGATCATCGACGGGCTGGCGGGGCGGGTGGCGGGACTGGACAAGGAATATTCCAACCTGGTCGCCGTTCCCGAACGCATGTTCGTCAACGATTTCGTGGCCTGCGCCTCACCCGGCGGCAAGCTTCCCGCCGACTGGGCCGCCGTCGCGCCGTTCTCCGTCGCCTACGTCATCGGCTGGCAGATCTTCGAACACAATCTGCCACAGGTACGGGAACTGACCACCGTAAAGGATTCCGCCCAGCTGCTCGGCCTGCTCAAGGCCGGTCGGGTGGAGCTGATCCTGCACGAACGCTGGCAGGTTCTGTGGCTGGCCCGCGAGGCGGGACTCCCGCTGGTCTGCGCCGAGCCGCCGCTCGCCAGGGTGCCCATGTTCATCTACCTGCACCGGCGCCATGCCGGCCTGGCCCCTAGCGTTGCCGGAATCCTGCGCCGGATGAAGGCCGACGGATCCTACGACGCCATCGCCCGCCAGACTTTCGGCGGGCTTGGCCCCACGGTGACGGAGGTCAAATGACCTTCGCGAGCGCCCTCGCGCGGAAAGGCAGCGTCGCCCACCGGCTGATCCTCCGCCTGGGCGGCGTGGGACTGGCCCTGGCCATCGCCATGGCGACGGGGCTGGTCACCGCCGACTACCACATCACCACCCATCGGGCGGAGGAGCGCTTCCAGCAGATCGAAGCCGGCTATCTGGCCAGCGTGGGGGAAAACGTCTGGCTGCAGGACCGTGAACGGCTGGGCCAGCTGGTGGCGGGGATCGGCCAGTTCCCCTATGTCCAGCTGGTCCGCGTCACCGACGAGGCCGGAGCCGTGCTGGCGGAAAGTGGCAGCCGCGACGATGCCGACGAACTGTCACGGTCCTTTCCCCTGACCCGCCTCTTTTCGGGACGCGAACTGAACATCGGCCAACTCGAGGTCTCGGTGAGCAAGCCGAGGATGCTCACCCCCGTCTACCAGCGGGCCGGCTTGCTGTTCCTGGCCAACCTCGCCCTGATGGCCGGCATCCTGGCCGCCCTCTACTGGCAGGTCTACCGGCTGATCGCCCAGCCCCTGGCCCACATGGCGGCCCATGTGCGCCATATGAACCTCGACAAGGCGGATTGGGCCACCCCCCTGGACAGCCCCCATGACGAGTTGAAGGATCTGGCGACCGCCTATGCCGAGATGCGCCATGTCATCGAGCGGGGTTACCATGCGCTGCAGGCGCGGGAAGAGCATCTGCGCCTTCTGTTCGACAATTCCCCGGTTTCGCTGTGGGAAGAGGATTTCTCGGAGGTCAGGAAGGCGATCGATTCCCTGTGCCGGCCGACCGGCGGATTGGGTGCCCACCTCGCCCTGCATCCTGATTTCATCGACCGCTGCGCCGCCCTGGTCAGGGTGGTCAACGTCAACGCCGCCACCCTGGCCCTGCACAAGGCGCCAAGCCGGGAGGCCCTGCTCGGCAATCTGGAAAAGACCTTCACCCCGGCGTCACGCCAGGCCTTCGCCCGCCAGCTCGTGGCCATCTGGAACGGCGAGACCCGGCTTTCGGTGGAAGGCGAGGTCAGGACCCTGGACGGCGAGCCACGGGTGGTGGTGGTGCACTGGCAGGTCACGCCCGGCCATGAGGAGCGGCTGGACCGGGTCCTGGTGGCGCTGGAAAACGTCACCGAGCGCAAGGCGGCCGAACAGGCCCTGGCGGCCTCCATGGACAAGCTGATCAGCACCAACCGCGAGCTGGAACGGATCACCGAGATCGCCGCCCACGACCTGCAGGAACCGGTGCGCGGCATCGTCAGCTTCAGCCAGTTGCTGGAACGCCGCATCGGCCCCACCCTGGACGGGGAAGCCCGCGACCTGCTGGACTACCTGAAAACCGCGGGCCACCGGATGCAGGACCAGGTCAGGGGCCTCCTCGCCTATGCCCAGACGGCGCCTCTCGGCACGGCCATTCAGCCCGTCGATCTGGCGGACGGCCTGGGCCGGGCGCTGGAGGAACTGGCGGAGGAGATCGCTCGCCGCTCCGCCTCGGTCTCGGCCGGCCCCCTGCCCCGGGTCATGGGCGATGCCCAGTTGCTCGAGGATCTGTTCATCCGGCTGATCGACAACGGCCTGAAATTCACCCGGGCGGAATCCTCTCCCCGTATCGAGATTACCGCCGCCATCGACGACCGCATGGTCACCGTGGCGGTGGCCGATCACGGCATCGGCATCCTGCCCTCCTATGCCGACGACGTGTTCCAGGTATTCCGGCGCCTCCACGGTCCCGACCAGTTTCCCGGCATCGGCATCGGTCTGGCCATCTGCCGCAAGATCGTCGAGCGCCTGGGCGGACGCATCTGGATCGACACCACGGTCATCGAGGGCTGCACCATCCGCTTCACCCTGCCGAAGGCGCCATAGGAAAAGGGCGCCGCCCTCGCGGACGGCGCCCTCCGTCGAAAGAACCGGCTTTTCCTGTCATCCCGAGCGAAGCCGAGGGATCTTTCACGCCATGGCGGCAGCCGCATGCAGCTGAAAGATCCTTCCTCCCTGCGGTCATCAGGATGACAGGCCGGTATTACAGCCCCCAGCCGTTGGCCTGTTCCCGGGCCGACAGCGAGAAGGCGTTCTCGATGTAGCGCAGCAGGTCGGCGACGCTTTCGTCCACGCTCTTGCCCTCGGTGGCGAGCGTCAGCTCCGGCAGGGCCGGCGCCTCGTAGGCGGAGCCGATACCGGTGAAGTAGCTGATCTCGCCGGCCCGGGCCTTCTTGTACAGGCCCTTGGGGTCGCGGCGCTCGCACTCGTCGATTCCGGTGGCGACGTAGACCTCGTGGAAGGCGTCGGGGTTGATGGCGCGCACCTTCTCGCGGTCGGCGCGGAAGGGCGAGATGAACGAGGTCACCACCACCATGCCGGCCTCGGCGAACAGGTTGGCCACCTCGCCCACCCGGCGGATGTTCTCGGCGCGGTCCGTGTCGGAAAAGCCCAGGTCGCCGCACAGGCCGGTGCGCACGTTGTCGCCGTCCAGCACGGTGGCCTGCCAGCCCTTGAGGAACAGCTGGCGCTCCACCTCCATGGCGATGGTGGACTTGCCGGCACCCGACAGGCCGGTCAGCCACACCACGCCGCCGCGATGGCCGTTGGCGATGGCCCGGGTCTCGGCGTCCACCTTGTGGGGAACCTCGGTGACGTGGGTGGAGCGCGACCGCCCCTCCTCGGCGGGAGTCTCGGCGATGACGCCGCCGCCGACGATGTCGAAGCCTTCCACCAGCACGAAGCGGCCCAGGCGGGGATTGTCCACGAACGAGTCATGGGCGATGGGCGACTTGGCGCGGAACACCACCTCGGCGACGGCGTTGCGCGCCACCTCGGTGCCCTGGTGGTTGGCCAGGTCTTCCACGTCGATGACCCGCTCGATGGCCACCACGTCCACCACGTGCTCGGCGGTGGCCAGCTTCAGCTTATAGCGCGAGCCCACCTTGAGCGGTCCCCGGCCCAGCCAGAAGACGCGGGCCTTGAGGTCGTGGGACTGGTAGGGGGTGTGATGCTCCAGGCTGGCGACGTTGCCGCGCTCGACGAAGATCTGCTCGTCCAGGGTGATGCCCACCGACTGGCCGGCCCCGGCGGAGACCGCCGCCACGGTGTTGCCCCAGGTCTCGATGGTGGCGATCTTGGCCATCTTGCCCGACGGCGAGAACACCAGGGTGTCGCCCACCTTGAGGCGGCCGGATTCGATGCGCCCGGCGATGATGCGACGCTCGTCGAACTTGTAGACGTCCTGCACCGGCAGGCGCAGCGGCAGGTCGGTCAGCGGCTTGGCCGGCTCGAACAGGTCCAGCGCGCCCAGCACGCTGGGCCCCTCGTACCAGGGGGTCTCGGCGGCCGTCTCGGCGATGTTGGCGCCCGAACGGGCGGCCACCGGGATGACGTAGGTGGGCTCGACGCCAATGGAGTTGAGATAGGCGACGATCTCGGCCTTCACCTCGTTGAAGCGCTCTTCCGAGAAATCCACCAGATCCATCTTGTTGACCGCCACGGCGATCTGCCGGAGGCCCAGCAGGTGCAGCAGGTAGCCATGGCGGCGCGACTGTTCCTGCACGCCCTCGTGGGCGTCGATGACCAGCACGGCGGCCTCGGCGGAGGCGGCGCCCGACACCATGTTCTTCAGGAATTCCTTGTGCCCGGGCGCGTCGATGATGACGTAGGGCCGGTGCGCGGTCTTGAAGCGGATCTGGGCGGTGTCGATGGTGATGCCCTGGTCGCGCTCGGCCTGCAGCGCGTCCATGACGAAGGCCCATTCGAAGGGCATGCCGCGCTTGTCGCAGACTTCGCGCAGGTACTCGACCTTGCCCTCGGGCAGGGCGCCGGTCTCGTTGAGGATGCGGCCCACCAGGGTGGACTTGCCGTGGTCCACGTGGCCGACCACCACGATCTTCATGGGAGACGCGCTCTGGGACACGGAGACCTCGGGGCTGACTTTCAGGGCGGTTGCGGTGTTGCTCATGATCTGTACGTCCCCTCGCTCACATATAGCCGCCGGCGCGCAGACGCTCGAAGGCGTCCTCGGATTCCTTGTCCTGGGCGCGGCCCGAACGCTCGGAAATCTTGGTGGTCTCCAGTTCCTCGATGATCTCGGCCACCGTGGTGGCGGTGGAGGCCACCGAGCCGGTGCAGGGCGCGCAGCCGAGCGAGCGATAACGCCGCCCGTCCTTGGCGAAATAGAGATCGACCATGGGGATGTTCTCGCGCTCGATATAGCGCCACACGTCGAGCTCGGACCACGCCAGCAGCGGATGGATGCGCAGATGGGTGCCGGGCGCGAAATCGGTCTTGAACTGGTCCCAGAACTCGGGGGGCTGGTCCTTGAAATCCCATTCCGCCGACTGGTTGCGCGGGCTGAACACGCGCTCCTTGGCCCGCGTGCCCTCCTCGTCGCGACGGATGCCGGCGATGACGCCGGTGAAGCCGTGCTTGGCCAGCAGGGCCTTCAGCCCCTCGGTCTTCAAGGCGGTGCAGCACTCGACGCGGCCCTTGTGGGGCCCCATGCCGGCGGCCAGGGCCTCGGTGTTCTCGCCGACGATCAGCGGCAGGTTCCATTCCTTGGCGACACGGTCGCGGAACTCGATCATCTCGGGAATCTTGTTGTGGGTGTCCACGTGCAGCACGGGGAACGGCACATGGCCGAAGAAGGCCTTGCGGGCCAGCCACAGCATCACGTTGGAATCCTTGCCGATCGACCACAGCATGGCGATCTTGTCGAGGCGGTTGAAGGCCTCGCGCAGGATGTAGATGGATTGGCTCTCCAAGGCGTCGAGATCGTTCATGATCATCTTCTGTTGTCTTTCCGCGTTCAGATTCCCGCGCCGTCAAGGCCCAGGGACATGGTATGAATGCCGCACTCGCTTTTGCCCCTTCCGGCCCAGCGCCCGGCGCGGGGCGACTGGCCGGGCTCCACCGGACGGGTGCACGGCCAGCAGCCGATGGAACGGTAGTTACTCGCCACCAGCGGGTGGCGCGGCAGATCGTGGGCGACGAAATGGGCCTCGATGGCCTCGGCGCTCCAGGTGGCCAGCGGGCTGACCTTGAGCACGCCGCCACCGTCGGACAGGGTGGCGAGGGTTTCCCGCTCGGCGCCGTGGGCGCGCTTGCGGCCGTCCACCAGGGCGTCATAGCCGGCGACGGCGCGGGCCAGGGGCCGCACCTTGCGCAGCTCGCAGCAGCGGTCCTCGTCGGTCCGCCACAGATCGGCCGCTTCCTTCAGTTCCTCGTCGCTGGGACGCACCACCACCACATTGGTGAGGCCCAGGCGGCGCTCCAGCTGGGTGCGGTACTCGATGGTCTCGTCGAACAGCTCGTCGGTGTCGAGGAAGATCACCGGCGTGGCCGGGTCCACCCCCGCCACCAGATCGAGCAGCACCGCCGATTCCGCCCCGAAGGACGAGGTCACGGCGACGCGCCCGGCCAGTTCGCCCCCGATCAGGGCGGCAAGCAACTCCTTGCCGTCCAGATGGCCGTACTTGGCGATCAGGTGGTCGATGTCCAGCGACATCAGGCCACCACCGCCAGGACCGAGGCCAGATCGCCCACCTCGGCCACCACCGGCGCCTTGGGCCTGGTGACCAGCACGCCGACGGTGTCGATGAAATAGGCCACCGCCTCGCGATAGGTGCCGGCCTCGCCGGTGACCAGGGCGGAGGTACGCTCGGCCAGCACCGATTCGAAGGCGTTGACGGCTTCGACGGTCGCCGCCGGCGACGAGCGGAACAGGGCGAACACGCCTTCCGAATCCTGGTCGTCCTCGGTCGCCACGCCATGGCTGGCCAGCAGCAGGCGCAGCGCGTAGACGGTGGCCTCCTCGCCGGCCTTCAGCGCCTCGGGCCAGCGGCCGGAGGCAAGGAAGCGGTCCAGGTTGATCAGTCCGTCATCGGCCAGATCGGTGTAGTAGGTGGTGCTGACCTGGGGAGCGGCGCACTCGCCCTTGGCCTTGGGCGGGCCGACGAACACGTCGGCATCACCCCAATCGGTGAACAGGTCGTCGCCCTCGCCCGCCGCCAGCGGCGCCAGGATGGCGTTGATGCCGTCCTTGCCCAGACGCTCGGCCCAGGCACGGACACCCTCGCCCTTGGCGCGGGCGGCCCTGATCTCGGGGCGCAGCAGCGCGACGGCCTGATTGGCGAGGCGGGCGGGAACGATGGGGCCTTCCAGCCCCACCTGGCCGGCATAGGCGTCGCCGCCGAAATGCAGCTGGTAATGGGGAGCGGGCTTGCCGTCGATCTTCTTGCCCATGCCGTGCAGGCCGATATCGGCCACATGGTGCAGGCCGCAGGAATTCTGGCAGCCGGACACGTGCACCGAGACACCCTTGGCGTCGGCGACGCCGCGCGCCTCCTTCTCCACCTGGATGCCGAAGCTCTGGGAATTGGTGATGCCGATGCGGCAGGTGGTGGTGCCGGGGCACGACACCACGTCGGGCACGTCCTCGGCCGCCTCGGGGATGTCGAAGCCCAGGGCGCGGACCCGGGCGGTCACCTCGGCGACCTTGTCGGGAGCCACGTCGATGAAGGCCAGCTTCTGGTCGCGGGTGGTGGACAGGCGGGTCACGCCGGCCGCGACGGCGATGTCGTAAAGGGCGTCCAGCTGGTCCGAATCGACGATGCCGAGCGGAATGTAGACCACCAGCGCCACCTTGCCGTCATGGCCGGGCACCACGCCGACGGGCGTGCGGGCGACGGGAGCCTCGACGGGCCGGCGCCAGGACAGGGGCTGCCAGGGGCGCTGCTGCAGGCTGCGCAGCCGCTCGAACTCCTCCTGGAACAGGGCGGTGAACTTCTCGGCCCCGAAGCGCTTCAGCACGAACTTCAGGCGCGCCATGGCGCGGTCGCGGCGGTTGGAATAGCGCTGGTGCAGGCGGGCGGTGGTCTCGATGACGGTGGGCAGGTCCTCCTCGGCGACGAAGGACAGAACCTCGACCGCCATGATCGGCTGGCCGCCCAGGCCGCCGCCGGCCAGAATCTTGAAGCCCTTCCTGCCGCCCTGCTCCACCGCCACGAAGCCCAGGTCGTGGATGGGCGAGGCGCCGCAATCGGTGGCGCAGCCCGACACGGTGAACTTCATCTTGCGCGGCATGTGCTGGACCAGGGGATGGCGCAGCCAGGTGCGGGCCAGCTGGTCGGCCACCTTGCCGGCGTCCACCAGCTCGCGGCCGCAGGCGCCGGCCAGGGCGCACGACGTCATGTTGCGCAGCGTGTTGCCGCAGGCCTCGCGGGTGGTGATGCCGTCGGCGTTGAGCACGTCCAGCATGTCGGCGGTGCGCTCCAGCGGCACGTAATACAGCTGGAAATCCTGCCGGGTGGTGATGTGGGCCGGACCCTTGGCGAATTCGCGGTTGACGGTGGCCAGGGTCTTCAGCCATGGGGTCGGCACCACACCGCCGGGGATCTTGATGCGGACCATCTGGACGCCGGCCTGCTTCTGACCGTAGACGCCGTGGCGCAGACGGAAGGCGGTGAAGCGCTCCGCGTCCCATTCGCCGCTCTGGTGGCGCTGCAGTCCCTGCCGGTATTCCGCCAGATCCGACGAGCGAACCAGGGGCTCGATGGCGGAGAGGTCGGCGTGGGTGGCGTCCTTCATGACAGGCCCTCTTGCTATTGCACACTTAAAAAAGTGTATGTCTGTTGTGAACTACGATGTACTCCACATTTTACACAGAGGTCAACATTTTTCTGTGTACATTAGTTCTATTATGCACTAGAGTTTATGTAGTTTTGCATCCGGAGCCCTTCATGACCAACACCCCCGCCCTCGGCTACGCCGGGGAAATCTCGCCCTCCGACGCCTGGGAACGCCTGGCCTCGGACCCCTCGGCCCGAATCATCGACGTCCGCACCCAGGCCGAATGGTCCTTCGTCGGCGTCCCCGACCTGTCGCCGGTGGGCAAGCAGGTGCTGCTGGTCTCGTGGCAGGTCTTCCCCACCATGGCCCGCAACGACGCCTTCGCCGCCCAGGTCGAAGCCCATGGAGTGAAGAAGGACGACACCCTGCTGCTGCTGTGCCGCTCGGGCGTGCGCTCGCGCGCCGCCGCCGAACTGCTGACCCAGCTGGGCTATACCGCCGCATGGAACGTCACCGACGGATTCGAGGGGCCACACGATTCCGCCAAGCACCGCGGCGCGGTGGCGGGATGGAAGGCCTCCGGCCTGCCCTGGGCCCAGGGCTGACGAGTTGTGACAAATCCGGGCGGCAGCATTGTTGCCCGTTGACACCCGGACCAATTGGATCGATATCGAGTCGTGTGGGAGGGCTTCGGTCCCTCCCCCAACGATATGGTTCGCCCGCCTTTCGGGCTAGAGGTCATACGGTGTTGTCGTCGCGCCCGCTGCTTTTCTCCTTGACCATGGGTCTGGCCGTCCTCGGCTGGGAACCGGGCGCGCAGGCCCAATCCTCCGCCGAGACCCAGCGGCGCATCGAAGCGGCCATCGCCTCGGCCCCCCTGGCCGAGCCCGCGCAGGAAGCCCGGGCGCTGCGCGACTTCTATCGCGGGCGCCAGGGACAGGCCGCCTGGAGTGACGGCAAAGCCGACGCCCTGCTGCGCGATGCCCGCGCCCTGGCGGCCGCCCAGGGCCTGGACGCCGCCACCTATGCCGTGCCGAGCCCGGGAAGCGAGCTGGACACCGACGTCCTGATCAGCGCCACGCTGCTGCGCTTCGGGCGCGATCTGTCCATCGGCGCGGTGCTGCCCGCCCGCAACGTCGGCGGCTTCGGCGCCGAGACGCGGGGCGAGTTCGACGGAATCCGCTTCCTCAAGGCCCTGGCCGAGGGCAAGCCCCTGGCCGAGCAGATCGACGCCATCTCCCCCCAATATGTCGGCTACGTCCGCCTGCGCGAAGGGCTGGAAAAGGCCCGCGCCATCGCCGCCGCCGGCGGCTGGCCCACCCTGCCGCCCGGCGACAAGCTGGTGCCGGGCGAGACCGACGAGCGTATCCCGGTCCTGCGCCGCCGGCTGATCGCCTCGGGCGACCTGGGCGAAGGCTTCGCCGACGGCAAGACCTATGACGGACCGCTGGTGGAGGCGGTCAAACGCTTCCAGGCGCGCCACGGCCTCGACCCCGACGGCACGGTCGGCGGCAAGACCCAGGCCCACCTCAACGTGCCCGCCGACGCCCGCGCCCGCCAGATCGCCGTCAACCTGGAGCGCTGGCGCTGGATGCCCCGCGCGTTCGGACGCCACCACATCGCCGTCAACATCGCCGCCCAGCAGCTGGAAGTGGTCGACAACGGCGGCATCGTCATGTCCATGCGGGTGGTGGTGGGCGACGTCAAGCATCCCACCCCCAGCATGAACACCACGGTCAGCTCGGTGGTGCTCAATCCCCCCTGGCGGGTGCCCAGCTCCATCGCCAACAAGGAAATCCTGCCCAAGCTGCGCAAGGACCCCAACTATCTCGCCACCAGCAACCTGCAGATCGTCGATTTCCCCGAGGACGCCACGGGCACGGCGGGCGACGGCATCGACTGGAACGCCATCGGCAAGAAGTTCCCCTATCGCCTGCGCCAGCCGCCGGGCCCCGACAACGCCCTGGGCCAGCTGAAATTCAACCTGACCGATTCCGACGACATCTACATGCACGACACCAACAACCGGAAGGTCTTCAGCCGCTCGTACCGGGCGCTGTCCCACGGTTGCGTCCGGCTGGAACGCCCCGTCGACCTGGGCGAGCTGCTGCTGGGGGCGCGCTGGCAGGGCAAGCTGGCCGAGAATCTCGCCGCCAACCCCTCCACCCGCACCCTGAAGCTGGAGCGGACCACCCCGGTCTACATGATGTATTGGACCGCCTGGGCCGACGAGAACGGCACCCTTCACTTCCGTGACGACCTCTACGGCCACGACCGGCGCCTGATGACCGCCCTGGACCGCGCCCGCGCCCCGGCGCACCGCCCGGTCACCGGCCGGACCGCCGGAGCGTCCTGACCATTGGATACCTACCCGAGGGTGGGACCAAGGGGTAGTTGACTCCTGCCCGCACCGAGATGGTAATAAGGTCCCCACCCGAGAGGGAGAGACTCGGGGACAGGGACGGAGGGGGAATGTTCGATAAGGCGAAAAGCCGGCGTGGCTTCCTTGGGCTCGGCCTCGGCGCCGCCGCCACCCTGGTGGTCGGCACCCCGGTCGAGGCCGCCGTTCGCCGCCTGCCCGAGCGCCACATCCATCTCTACAACACCCATACCGGCGAAAGCTTGAAGTCGGTGTACTGGGCCGAAGGCCACTACCAGACCAAGTCCATCGCCCAGATCAGCCGCTTCCTGCGCGATCACCGCAACAACCAGATCCACCCCATCGACCCCAAGCTGCTGGACATGATGAATTCGGTTCAGCGCAAGGTGGGGGCCAAGGGCCCGATCCACATCATCTGCGGCTACCGTTCGCCCGCCACCAACGCCATCATGGCCTCGCTCAGCGACGGCGTCGCCACCCAGTCCCTGCACACCCAGGGCAAGGCGGTGGATATCCGCCTGCCCGGCCACGCCACCAAGCATGTGGGCCGCGCCGCCCTGTCGCTGAAGGCCGGCGGCGTCGGCATCTATCCCGCCTCGGATTTCGTCCACATCGACACCGGCCGCGTGCGGACCTGGTAGGACGGGAATGCGGCCGGGACGGCCGCGCTCCACCCGGGCCGCGCCCCGGAGCGCGGGCATCCTGCCCGCATCGGAACGTCACTTCCCCTTGCGTCCCTCGAGCAGCGGCTTGATGCTTTCCACCGCCTGGACCACCTTGTCCGGCGGCACCTTGCGCAGGTCGAAGCCGAACCAGCCCTTGGGCAGTTCGAACACCTGAGGGTCCACCGCCCCCACCCTGACGTCCGCCAGGGTCATCTCCACTGGCGAATCGTCTCCTCCGGCATTGCTCAGCAGCCCCACCGCCTTGACCACGATCCCGTCGCGGGTGGTCCAGATGTCGCCGGCGAAGCCGCCTTTCGGCCCTTCGGCCCGGGTTTTCCAGCGGGTGGCCTTGAGACCGGCGACCGTCTCGTCCTTGAGGCGGGTCCGGCTGACCGTCCAGGATTCCAGACCGCCCACCATGCCGGCGGCGGCCTGGAGCGACAGCCCCACGTACCACTTTCCCGACAGGCCCAGGAGAGCGACGGAATCGGCCTTGCGGTCGATCAGGATTCCCTGGCCGCCGCCGGCGGTTGCCACCTCGCGCCGCTCGTACCCTGGCATGTGCCAGACCCGGCCGTGATAGGTGCCCTTGGACGAGGTAACCGAAAAGGCGGCGCTGTAGGACACCGGCACGTCCAGCAGGTCGAGGGCGAACTCGGCGGCCAGCGCGGCGCTGCTCCAGACGAAGGTCAGTATGAAGGCGATGATCGGGCGCACGGGATCCTCGTTGATGCTCGGCCGCGCAGCAAAGCACGAGCCGCCCTTGGGCTCAAGGGGCTGCACAATCCGGTTGCGCCGCCCCCCGGGCACCGTATCATCGTCGGGGGAAGCAGGGAGAGGGCGGTGATGTCCCAGGGCAACGACACCAATACCGGCCGGCGCAGGATGGATCAGGCCGCCAATCTGCTGGTCCGGGCCACCGAGGCGCTGCTGCAGGCCTCCGACGAGTTGGAGCTGCTGGAGCAGATCTGCCTGATCGGCGCCGAGGCCGGCCACCGGCTGGCCTGGATCGGCTATGCCGGCCCAGCGCCGGAGCGCAAGGTCACGGTGATGGCCAGCGCCGGCCAGGCCGTCGATTACCTGAGCGAAATCACCGTCAGCTGGAACGACGACGAATATGGCCGAGGCCCCACCGGCATCGCCATCCGCAGCGGCCAACCCTATGTGGTCGCCGACACCCGCACCGATCCGATCTTCGCGCCGTGGAGCGAGAAGGCGGAACGCCATGGCTTTCGCTCCAGCCTCGCCCTGCCGGTGGGCGAAGGGGACAAGCGCATCGGCGCCGTGATGTTCTACGCCGCCCAACCCAACATGTTCGACGCCCAGGTGGTCGGCATGCTGATGGGGGTGGCGCGCAACCTGTCCCATGGAATCGCCACGCTGCGCATGCGCAGCCGCCACCAGCAGATCGCCCGGGAGCTGGCCGAGAGCGAGCAGCGCTACCGCTCCCTGGTGGAACTGGCCCCCGACGCCATCGTCGTCCATGGCCACGGCTCGATCCTGTTCGCCAACCAGGCGGCCATCCACGCCTTCGGCGCCAGCTCCCGGGCGCCCCTCGCCGGCCGCTCGGTGCTGGACCTGGTTCATCCCGACAGCCGCGGCGACGCCCTGGAACGGCTGGACTCGCCGCCGCCCGGCCACATCCTCAATCACTACCGCCTGCTGCGACTGGACGGCACCCCCTTCGAGGCCGAGGTCCTGGCCTGTTCCATCTCGTTCCGGGGCCTGCCCGCCCGCCTGCTGGTGGTCCGCGACATCAGCGAGCGGACCCGGGTGCAGGAGACCCTGCTGCAGACCGCCAAGCTGGCCACCCTGGGCGAGATGGCCGCCGGCCTCGTCCATGAACTGTCCCAGCCGCTCAACATCATCCGCCTGACCGCCGAGGGCGCCCTGATGCTGATCGAGCGCGGCAAGGCCAGCCAGGACTTCCAGACCCAGCAATTCACCATGATCGCCGAGCAATGCGAACGCACCGCCGAGATCATCGACGACATCCGCATCTTCTCGCGCCGCGACACCACCCCCATCCAGGTGTTCGACGCCGCGCTGGCGGTGCGCTCGGCCATCGAGGTCCTGGACGGCCAGTTCCGTCCCGACGGCATCTGCGTCCGCCACGAGCTGCCCTCCGCCCCGCTGCCGGTGCGGGGCCGGCGCATCCAGCTGGAGCAGGTGATGATGAACCTGCTCAACAACGCCCATCACGCGTTGCGCGATTCCAAGGACACAATGCCTGCGGATTGGGCGGGCGAGATATCGGTGCGCGCGGCCCGCCGGGACGACCAGGTGGAAATCGTCATCGCCGACAACGGCCCCGGCATTTCGGACGCCATGAAGGAGCATCTGTTCGAGCCGTTCTTCACCACCAAGGAGGCGGGACGCGGCACCGGCCTCGGCCTGTCGGTCAGCCATGGCCTGATCACCGCCATGCAAGGCTGCCTGGTCCTGCGGGAGAGCCCGGTCGGAGCCTGCTTCGCCATCACCCTGCCGCTCGACCTGGATGCCGCCGGCCCCCTCCCCCTGCCCTCGCTGTCGCCCGCCCTGATGCAGGCGGGATCGGGGCAGGCCGGGTCGGGCGATGCCCACATCCTGGTGGTGGACGACGAGGCCACCGCCGCCCAGACCCTGGCCCGCTACCTGCGGGAACTGGGCTACCGGGTCAGCATCGCCGGCACCGGAATCGAGGCCTGGACGCTGTTTTCCGAGGATCCCGCCGACGTGGTGATCACCGACCTGCGCATGCCGGCCGGCAACGGCGAGCAGCTGGTGGAGAAGCTGCGCGATTACGACCCGCTGCTGCCCATCGTCATCGTCACCGGGCACCTGGGCGCCACCGAGCGGGTGGCCGCCAACCTGGAAGACGACCGCTGCGCGGTCCTCAAGAAGCCGGTGGCCCTGGGACAGTTGGGAGAACTGGTCACCATCTTCCTGCAGCCGCCCACCTAGTAATTTTTTCGGTGTCGCCTTGTGACGCCATTGTTTGTTCCAAAAAGCTTGTTTATACTTTCGAGTAGGTTGGGGGCCCTTACGGGGCAAGGGTGATCGATATTGGGAGCGGGACTCATGCAAATCCTGGTGGCCGACGACCACAAGCTGGTCCGCGACGGATTGAGGCCTTTTCTGCAGGAACTCGATCCTGGCGTGGAGATTCTGGACGCCGCCACCCTGGGCGAGGCCATCAAGGTCATCGAGGACAAGCCGGGTATCGGGCTGGTGCTGCTCGACCTGATGATGCCCGGCATGGACGGTCTTTCCGGTCTGCAGCAGATCAAGACCCGTATTCCGGAAACCCCGGTGGTGATCGTCTCGGGCTATTCCACCCGCGACCACGTGGTGTCCGCCGTGCAGGCCGGAGCCGCCGGCTTCATCCCCAAGACGGTCAGCGGCACCGCCATGGTCAACGCGCTGCGACTGGTGCTGTCGGGCGAGAAATACCTGCCGTCCAGCACCTTCTTCGAGGACCCCGGCAACCAGTCCATCACCCCGGTGGCCGCCAAGCCGGCCGGCGCCCCGCCGCCCTTCGACCGCCTGTCCCGGCGCGAGGGCGAGATCCTCGCCCAGCTGGTCGAGGGCCGCACCAACAAGGAAATCGCCATCGCCCTGTCGCTGCAGGAGATCACCATCAAGGTCCACCTGCGCAACGTCTACCGCAAGATCGGCGCCGCCAACCGCGCCCAGGCGGTCCGCATCGCCCTGCAATCGGGCTGGGTGATGCCGGAAGTCATCAACTGAGCTGAGAAGCCTATCCCGGCAACCCCCGCCGCGCCCGGTCGGCGGCGGCGACGGCCGATTCCGCGTTCTCGCCGGGCTGCAGCACGTGGTAGCCGGAAAACAGCGCGAAGCTGTGGACGTCGCCCTGCCAGTAGAAGGGCTGCTGGTTGATGCGCTCCATGATGTCGCGCACCTTGTCGCGGGCCGCCGCCAGTTCTGTTCCCGACAGCAGCAGGGCGAAATCGCTGCCGCCCATCAGCCCCACCGGATCGGAGGAGCGAAGCGAGCCCACCAGATGGGCGGCGACGTGGCGCAACGCCCCATCACCGGCGGACAGCCCCTGAATCTGGCGCAAGTGCTCGATTCCCGCCACGTGCAGCAATACCAGGGTACCCGAACCGTGACCGGTGCTGAGCAAAGCCTCCAGCTCACGGATGAAGCCGCGACGGTTGAGCGCCGGCACCACCGGATCGCGCTCGGCCAGGCCTTCCAGGAAGGCCTGGCGGCGGCGGGACTGGGATTCCATCCAGCGCAGACGGTCGGCCTCGCCCAAAAGGCCGGTCACCGCCTTCAGCACCGCCGGCGTGATCGCGGCGTCGGGCAGCCCCAGGATCGAGGCCACGTCGGCGACGCTGTGCTGGATATGGGGCGGGTCGTTGGGCGGATAGGGCGAAGGGGGGTGATGACCCGGGTGATGGGAATCCCGGTCAAGGGCGTATTCGTTGACATGCCCGACGGAATAGACCGGCTCGCTGCGAAACTGGTTGGCCATGCCTCCCCCTACGGGAAGTACGATTTCAAGGCATGGTAGCACAGGGACAAGAAGCCTGTCCGAAATTTCAGCAATACGTCCTTGCGTCCAGGGCGCGTCTGCATATAATTCCGCCCTTTCTCTTCCCGAGGCAGGGCAGGAACACAGCATGGGCAAAGCAGCCCCTCCCCAGGTCGGCATCATCATGGGCAGCCAGTCGGACTGGGAGACCATGCGCCACGCCGCCCAGGCGCTCTCCGACCTCGGCATCGCCTTCGAGACCCGGGTGGTCTCGGCCCATCGCACGCCCAAGCGCCTCTACGACTATGCCACTTCGGCCAAGGGTCGCGGCCTGAAGGTGATCATCGCCGGCGCCGGCGGCGCCGCCCATCTGCCGGGCATGGCCGCCGCCATGACCACGCTGCCGGTGTTCGGCGTGCCGGTGGAGAGCAAGGCGCTGAAGGGCATGGACTCGCTTTTGTCCATCGTCCAGATGCCCGGCGGCATTCCGGTGGGCACCCTGGCCATCGGAAGAGCGGGCGCCACCAACGCCGCCCTGCTGGCCGGCGCGGTGATCGCCCTGATGAATCCCGAGGTCGACGCCGCCCTGGAAGCCTGGCGCGCCCGCCAGACCGATTCCGTGGCCGAGGCCCCGGTGGACCCCGATTCTTCCGACCTGATCCGCCCGTGAGCAAGGATCCCGCGTCGTCGCCGCTGCCGCCGGGCAGCACCATCGGCATCATCGGCGGCGGCCAGCTGGGCCGCATGGCCGCCCTGGCGGCGGCGCGGCTGGGCTATCGCGTCCACATCTTCACGCCCGAGACCGATTCCCCCGCCGCCCAGGTGAGCGACGCCGCCACCATCGCCGGCTACGACGACCAGGACGCCATCGAACGCTTCGTGCGCTCGGTGGACGTGGTGACCTTCGAGTTCGAGAACATTCCGGCGGAAAGCGTGCGGCACATGGCCGAGCACGTGCCGGTGCGCCCCTGCTGGAGCGTGCTGGAGGTGGCGCAGGACCGCGTCAACGAGAAGCGCTTCTTCAACTCCATCAGCATCGAGACCGCCCCCTGGCGGGCGGTGAGCAATCTGGACGAGCTGCGCCGGGCCATCGACGAGATCGGGCGGCCCGCCGTGCTGAAGACCGCCCGGCTGGGCTATGACGGCAAGGGCCAGGTCAGGATCGGCCCCGACACCGACCCGGCGGAAGCCTGGGCGGCGCTGGGCAAGGGCCTGGACGAGGCCGGCCAGGGCGTGCTGGAAGGCTTCATCGACTTCCTGGGCGAAATCTCGGTGATCGTGGCGCGCGGCACGGACGGCGAATGGGCCGCCTTCGATCCGGTGTGGAACGTCCACCGCCACCACATTCTCGACACCACCACCGTGCCCGCCCCCATCGCGCCCTCGCTGACCGGCCAAGCGGTGGACATCGCGCACCGCGCCGCCGAGGCGCTGGGCGTGGTCGGGCTGCTGGCGGTGGAGATGTTCGTCACTCCCGACGGCCTGCTGGCCAACGAGATGGCGCCCCGGCCGCACAATTCCGGCCACTGGACCATGGACGCCTGCGTCACCGACCAGTTCGAGCAGTTCGTCCGCGCCGTCTGCGGCCTGCCGCTGGGGACCCCGGACCGCCATTCCGACGCCGAGATGAAGAACCTGATCGGCGACGACGTGAACCAGTGGCTGGACATCCTGAAGGACCCCGGGGCGCGGCTGCATCTCTACGGCAAGGCCGAGGCCCGGGCCGGACGCAAGATGGGGCACGTCAACCGCATCAGGCCCCGTTCCGACCGGTCATGACCACTCCGGCGATGACGATTTCGTAACCAAGCGATTTCGACGTTGACCCTGGCCCTGTATTGCCGGATTTTTACTGCCGGTTATCATCCCTTCGATCTATGAGATTGCCTTGGAAGAGCTGGTCGTCCACGTCCTTACCGAGTACGGATACCTGCTCTATCCGCTCATCACCGCCTGGACCTTCGTCGAGGGCGAGACGGTGGTGCTCGTCACCGGCGTGCTGGCCTCGGAAGGCCGCTTCAACATCAGCGTGGAATTGCTGGCCCTGTCGGCCCTGACGGGAAGCTTCTTCGGCGACCAGCTCTACTACTACATCGGCCGCAAGTACGGCGCGCCGCTGCTCAAGCGCTGGCCCAGCCTGACGGGGCGCATCGACTGGGCCTTCGAGGCGGTCAACCGCAGCCCGGCCATCTTCATCCTGTCGTTCCGCTGGATCTATGGGGTGCGCAACGTGGCGCCCTTCATCGTCGGCATCGCCGGGGTACCGCGCGTCAAGTATCTGGTGCTCAACTTCATCGCCGCGGCCATCTGGGCCCACTCCTTCGCCTGGGGCGGCTATTTCATGGGCCGCAAGCTCGAGGAATGGCTGGGCGAGAGCAAGTGGTTCGTGCTGGGCGGCTTCATTCTGGCCATGGTCGCCTTCGGGGTGTTCGGCGCCATGCGCGGCCGCAGCCAACGCCCCGCAAAGCCGGCCGAGGAACCGTCCGAGCCCGTTCAGTAACGGGTGGCGGTGTTCAGCGAATTACGGGCTTCCTGGAAGCGCACCCGGCGCAGCTGATACTCGGCGACCCGGGCCTTGCGGTAGGCTTCGGCGATGCGGCTGGCCTCGTCGCGCGCCGCCTGGGCGTTTTCCCGCCAGGCCTTGCGCATTTCCTCCACCTGGGCGTTGCCCGGCACCTGCCGCAAGGGCGGCGCCGACGGCACCGGCTTGACCCGCGCCGAAGCCACCTGGGTGCCGCCGCCGGTATTGGCGGGGGCGTTCCACACCTTCATCAGGCGTTCGCGATAGGCGGCGGCCAGATGGGGGGTCTGGGAATGGTAGTAGGACGCCGCCGTCGGCCAGTGGTTGGTGGCGCCGAACAGCCCCTTCAGGAAGCGGGCGGCATAGGCCACGTTGGTGGCCGGGTCGAAGGCCTCGTCCAGATTGGCGAAAGCGTTGGGGTGGTGGCGCAGGTTGACCTGCATGCACCCCACGTCGATGTTCTGCACGCCCCGGGCCTTCAGGCGCTTCACCTCGGCGATGGCCTCGGCCTTGCTGGGCAAATATCGCCCCTGCCCCTCGGCCATCACCGTCCACGGCCAGGCAATAACTGCCTTGTGCTGGGCGTTGTAGCGGCCGGATTCCACGATGGAGATGGAATGGAGAAGCGCGGTGGGAATGCCGTAAAGGCGCTCCTGGGTGGCGGTCTCGGCGGCGCACAAACCCTCGTTGGCCACCGTGGGGACGGCATGGGCGGGAACCGCCGACACGGCCAGTGCCGCGCCCAATCCCACCATCCATGCCATGCGCCGAACCGTCATCACGCTCTCCCGGAGCCTCGAGGCTCCACGCATTCTTGCATACCCCATGCCAGGATTTCCACGATTCCCGCCGCGAAGTGGTCATACCTGTGTTGCAGCCACCAATGGGCGAAAAGGGGCGATTCGGCGGGATTCCGCCGCTTTTTGCCTTGCGCCGCCTCGGTCTCGCCGATATATATTGCACTGCAGCAAAGGACAGTCCTCGGACCCCTTTTCTGCTTTCTTGGACGTTTCCTCCCAAAACTCAAGCCGCTGGGGCAACCCAGCGGTTTTTTTTGATTTTTCAAGGGGTTCGCATATATCGACAAATGCTAATCCCCCACCCTTTCCCCCACATTCTCCCCCACGAATCTGCCCCATTTCCTGGGAGAAATCACTAATACCCGAGCAAGTAGCCCATCAACTACGTATGATGCCACCCCGCACTTGCGTTAGATGACATCATCGACCATCAAAAACTCTTCACATTCAAAGCACTTTAGACGATTTGAGAGGGTGATAACAAATGTAATGCCACCACAGTGTGGGCATGGCCGGGCGTAATCGTCAGGATCGCGTTCAAATTCTTTTTGGTGAGTATCGATTTGTGATTCTTGAATGGTGCTCATGATGTCTCCTTGATAAACAGTTTGCCGTGAACTATTTATCAAAGATTCATGATTTCGCTGCAAATGCAGGATGGCTGTCTATATCAGTGCAAATCAGATGCTCGCGTTGCTGCATTTGCAGCATCACAAGCTGATTTGACCATGAAATAATCTGATTTGTTACTGAACCATGCGGTGACCTGGGTGACCCTATAGGCAAAGGCGACCTCAAGGTGCTTCTTGGATAGCGATCCGCCGCCAGGATCGGTCATCCGCGTATGGCCTGCACACGCGAGCAAAGATTGTTGAAGAATGGCAAAGCCCTCTTCATCAACCTCATAGGTTCGCCTCCATGGGAAAATCTCACCAATCGTTTCAAGGCGACGGTCAATGTCCTGCTGTGGGTCGTAGGTTCTGGTGTTCATGATGGATACCTCACTTTCGGAGGTATTTATCCTGCGGGTGCAGTCTGGTGGCCGAGCGTCGGGGTATCCTGGCGTTGAGGCGAAGGGGGCAGCCAGTCTCTGGGGATTGTCCGCTTCTCCGACTCCACCATGCTTCAGGTTGCGTTCGTTCGGATCGCCACGCTGCACCGCAAAAGATCGTTGCAGCGTTAATTTTTATTTAACCCGAACCTATTCGGAGGTATGATTTATACGCCATTAGTATGATGGCAACCCGTGTAGGGCGGGGAGGGAGTCCGAGATGTGCGACACCTTAGCCGAAGCACCCATGGCGATCAGGGAGGCCGTAATTCCGATCCTGTATGAGATGGAATTTCCCAACATGATGGCCTGTTACGGCTACTTGCTGGAACGCGGTACGAATCGCGGTGTGTTAACAGGCATTCGGCAATGGATAAACGAGAAATGCCATTTCTGTGATGTCTGTGGCCGACTGGAGAATCCGCCAAGTTAGGTGCTTGGCAGCGATCACCCGACTAAATCATGAACAGGCTATCAAGGGCCTTGAACAGGTCATCCGCGAAGTTCGGGCCTTTGAAAATGACGGGAACCTTCTTCGGCAACAGCGTCAACACATCTGCGTCCCGATCCAGGCTGGTAATGACAGCGACTGCAATGTTGCGGGTTGAGGGCATAGCCGACAACCCTATCGCCAGATCGATTCCGTCCAACCCCGGCATGACTGCCGAGATGATGATGAGGTCTGGTTTCGTCTGAACCACCATCGACAACGCCAAGACGGTATCGGGGACCACCGAGGTTCTGTAGCCACATTGGCGAAGTTCACGTTCAACGAAATGCGACTGTGCCCCATGGGGAGCAACCAGCATCACTTCGATGCGTCTGATCTCGATATCATCCAGCGTTGAAGCAAGTTTTTGTGGGAGTCGGGAGAAATCGGGCTGGATTTCTGTGCCGCGACTACCAACCTGTTTAGATAACTCATCGATATAGGTTTCGAGATCGGCCCAGATTCGCGGAGGCAGCGTTTCAGGGGCGTCCGCAAGATATTCGTCGAGCTTGTGGGCCATAGCACAGAGGGCGTTCAAGCCAAATCCTGCCGCCTGTCCACGCAGATACAGGGCGAGCCGCCGAAAGTTTCCAATCAGTTCCGAGCGGGTGATCCGGTCATGGCGGCCGTTATCCAGAACGAATTCAAGGGCACGAAGCCGCTCCATGGCGTCATCGAAAAATTCGTCTCGAATTTCATCGAAAACCGCAAACTGGTCGTGTCCACTTTCTCGGCTCATTGTGCCCCCAATTTCACAATGTCTACGGTTTGTCATCGCTCAGAACCCTATCGAAATTCATAAACGGATGCGATACCTTTGTATAAGTGACTTAACATTCGCTCATCCCCTCAGTATGATCATCAGGCCGCATTTATATTCCATTCGATCTGGGAGAGGTGTCAGAGATGACGGGTAACCGTAAAACTCCATCAGGTCGTGAACGAACGTTTTCTCATGACGAACTGATCGTCAGCAAGACCGATCCCAAAGGAAGGCTGACCTACGTCAACGATGTGTTTTTGACAGTCAGCGGCTATGCCGAATCTGAGGTGATGGGAAAGCCACATTCGATCATACGGCACCCAGAAATGCCGCGATGTGTCTTCAAACTGCTTTGGGACACCATTGTCGATGGCCGAGAGATATTCGCATATGTGAACAACATGGCGAAGAATGGCGACAACTACTGGGTATTCGCCCATGTCACCCCGAACCTCGACGCTGCCGGTCAGATCATCGGATATCACTCCAATCGACGGGTACCCGAGAAGGCCGCATTGGAGACGATCAAGCCACTTTACCGTTCGCTGTTGGAAGAAGAACGCCGCCATCCAGATTCAAAGGTCGGGCTTGAGCGATCATGGAAAATGCTGAACGACGCCGTGGCAACGGCAGGCTTCGATAGCTATGACCGCTTCATCTTCAACATCACACCAGAAAATTGATCAGAGGCCGCCACATGGAATTGACCCTCGGCTCATATGCCCGAACCTTATCCCTTGGGATGCTGGTTCCTTCGGCGATCTGCTTACTGGCGGGAATATTCGGGCTGCTTGGTGGTTCGAGTATCGCCCTTTGGGTCGTGATTGTCGCATCCCTGCTTGGAGTTGTCGGAGGCATCAAGATCGGCGGTTCTGCTCAAAGAATGGCAGGTGATCTTTCCACCGCGATCCACGTGCTTGGCCGGTCCTCCAGCGGTGACCTCAATGCTCGAATCCTGGCCGTCAATGGAAGCGATGGCATTGGAGCCCTGCAACAGAACATCAACCGATTGCTGGACCTCGCCGAAGCCTTTGGAAAAGAGGCATTCGCCGCAGTCGAGTCCGCCAATCATGGTCGGTATTACCGCCGAATCATCACCACGGGTTTGCGTGGGGATTTTGTTCTGTATGCCAAGACCATCAACCAAGCTCTGAAGCGAATGGAAGCCAGGGACGCTGAGTTCATCGCCTTTGCCAACAATCAGGTAAAGCCGGTGGTAAACGCCGTGGCAGCCGCTGCCACAGAACTGGAAGCATCTTCGGGGGCCATGTCGGCACAGTCCACCGACACCAGCCATCAAGCCATGACGGTTGCCGCAGCGGCGGAACAAGCCTCGGTCAACGTCCAGGCCGTGGCCTCTGCCGTGGAGGAGTTCTCTGCCTCCATTAAGGAGATCAGTGCCCAGGTCCATCGTGCTGCCGCCGTAGCCTCGGAAGCCGCAGGAGTTGCGTCTCGTACCGATACGACGGTTCATGGCCTCAGTGATGCCGCCCAACGAATTGGTGCCATTGTCAGCTTGATCAATGACATCGCCGCCCAGACAAATCTTTTGGCTCTCAACGCCACCATCGAAGCGGCTCGTGCCGGTGATGCCGGGAAGGGCTTTGCCGTGGTGGCGAACGAGGTCAAAAACTTGGCAAACCAAACGGCCAGGGCAACCGAAGACATCACCTCCCAGGTGGCACATATCCAGGAGGTCGCCGCCGAAGCGATCAAGGCGATCCAGGAAATCACTCGAACCGTATCCCAGATCGAGGAAACATCGTCCGCCGTGGCCGGTGCCGTTGAAGAGCAAAATGCGGTCACCGTGGAAATCGCACGTAATGTCGCGGAAGCTGCAACCGGAACGTCCGCAGTATCCTCTGCGATCATCACGGTTCAAGCGACTGCCGCAGAAGCTACCGAATCCGCTGGTCAGGTTGCTGATGCTGCATCGGAATTGTCACGGCAGTCTGAAAATCTGAGCCGCGAGGTGGATGGTTTTATTGCCCGAATTGGCGGGCGGTAATCAGCGGAGTTCATGGAGATTTTGCTGAATGACGGAAGCGTGCCAAATCGCTGGGTGGTCAGACGCTTTCTCTGTAGGGAATGCTGCGATTGACAGCGATCACAAGGCATTCTTTGAAATTGCCAATTTGCTCAAGTGCGTCGATTTAGATGCAGCGGAAAGCAAATTCGTAATCGATAGTGCATTGGCGATGCTCGAAGAATATGTTGCAGGGCACTTTCTTCGTGAAGAAAAGGCCATGGCTAAAATTGGTTTTCAACACTTTGACGATCATCGTGCAAAGCACTTTGCCTTCAATCGCAAAATTAATGAGGTTATCAGGTTGTATCGTGGCGGACGTTTGTCCGTTGCGGAGAAACTGCACGATCTTGTCCTTAAGTGGCTTGCAAGTCACATTATGAATGAGGACATGAAGTTCAGGTCACTGCTGACTGATGACGACGTTGATCAGAGGCCGCTTGCGTATCTTGCTCTCGACGCTCTTGAGAATGAAGAGCCTGAAAAAGTGGGAGTTCCTACTGTCATCGTGCCTGCCAAGGTGAAGATAGATTACGCTAAAATAACGGCATTAATTTGCGTTCCAAGCAGCACAATTCGATCTGGAATTAGATTCACACTAAATGAGATTGGTATTTCAAACATAGAGGAGTCAAATAACTTTATTGCCCTTGATGAATCATGCAGAAATGGCGGCTTCCAGATTGTTATCATGGATGCTGCGGTTGATGGAAATGATTCGACGTATTTCATTCGCCAAATCCGCTCTATACAAACAAATTGCGATCCATTCGTATTGACGGTATTGATCCTTTCATCAAGGGATGAAGTGGCGGTTCGTAGTGCCATGTCTTCAGGAACTGATTCTGTGCTTCTTATTCCATTCTCATCCGGCCAATTGAGAGATCAGATAATTGGGCATGTGGAGCGGCGGAAGCCTTTTATCGTCACCCAAGATTATATTGGACCTGAACGCAGAAATGAGAATCGTCCTGGCTGTGCCTCAGCCCCACAAATCATAGTTCCGAATCCGGTCGAGGCGTTAGGGCGAGGCATTCCGATGGAGCAGTATGAATCCAAAAAAAGTGAAGCCATCCAAGTTATCGTAAATTACCGTTTAAAAAGTCTTGCTGGAGCCATAATTTTTGAATGTAACTCTTTGGCGGCTGGCGTGCGTGACGGACTGGCTACAAATGAAAGCACTTTTCGCAGCTTAACAAAGCTTGAAAATATTGCTGATGAGGTGGCAGAGAAAATTCGAAAATTTTCTGGAGCCAAATCCTACTCAGTTGAGACCTTCCGAGATAGATGTCGGGAATTGAAGGGTGTGGTGGATAAAATCGCCTACGCTGATGTGGAGGAACTTTCAGCATCTGGCAGGAAGGTGTCAGAAAGCTATGTGTCACGCTGAATTATTAAAATACGACCGGAATAAATACGAATGACAATTGTAGCATCAGAGCCGGCCTGGGAAATTCGGACAGGGCGTTAAGTGGATTTCCTGCCTGACAGCGGCGATGATACCGCGAGTTCAGGAGGCAAGATGACGAAGCGGACGAGACGGAATCACACACCGGCTTTCAAGGCGAAGGTGGCCTTGGCTGCGATCAAGGGCGACAAGACGCTGGCGGAGTTGGCACAGCAGTTTGATGTGCACCCGAACCAGATCACGACCTGGCGAGGCCAATTGCTGGAGGGGGCGGCGGGAGTATTCGGCGCCGGCCCGTCCGAGGCCTCGGCGGCCCCGGCGGTGGATCTGAAAGAGTTGCATGCCAAGATCGGTCAGTTGGCGCTGGAAAACGATTTTTTGTCCGGCGCGCTCACCAAGGCCGGCATGTTGAGCGCAAAGCGATGATCGACCGTGACCACGATCTACCGCTGACCCGGCAGGCCCAGGTTCTCCGGCTCAGCCGCAGCAGTCTCTATTATCAACCGCAGGCGGTGTCGGCGGAGGATCTGTCGATCATGGGCCGGATCGACAAGTTGCACCTGGAGTTCCCCTTCGCCGGCAGCCGGATGTTGCGCGATTTCCTGCGGGCCGAAGGCTTCAAGATCGGCCGCTGTCGCGTCATCACCCTGATGCGGCGGATGGGGGTGGAGGCGCTGTATCGCCGGCCCAACACCTCGAAGCCAGCCTCCGGCCATAAGATTCATCCCTACCTGCTGCGGGGGATGAAGATCGAGCGGCCCAATCAGGTCTGGGCCATGGACATCACCTACATTCCCATGGCACGGGGCTTCGTCTACCTCGCCGTGGTGCTCGACTGGTACAGCCGGCGGGTTCTGTCCTGGCGGGTGTCGATCACCATGGAGGTGGATTTCTGCCTCGAAGCGGTCGAGGCGGCTCTGGCCAAGTACGGCAAGCCGGAGATTTTCAACACCGACCAAGGCAGCCAATTTACAAGCGCCGCCTTCACCGGTCTGCTGCGCGACAACGGCGTCGCCATCAGCATGGACGGTCGAGGGGCATGGCGGGACAACGTCTTCGTCGAGCGGTTGTGGCGCTCGGTCAAATACGAGGAGGTCTACCTTCGGGCCTACGACAGCGTCAGCGAAGCGCGGGCATCCATTGGCCGCTATCTCGACTTCTACAATGGACGGAGACCGCATTCGAGCTTGGGACGGCAGACGCCGGACCGGGCCTACTTTGACAAACTGCCCCAGGCGGTGGCAGCATGATTTTTGCCGCCGATGGGTGGCCTCATTCCAGTCGGGCTACGCCCTCCCTGCATGAGGCCACCCATCGGCATATCGCGACAGAAACCGGCAGGAGATCCACTTAGCCGACGACCAAATCTGTCCGAACAAACCCGGCCACCTCTATGGGATGGTCTGCGGCGATTGCCACTGGCCGTGAAGATATCGATGAGCAACACCAAAAAATCATAGATTTTCTTAAAATACTTGGGGCTACTTCGAGTGCGGAATATGAAAGAAAGGCTGTGGATGACGTTCTTAATGGTCTTTCAAATTATGTAAAAATGCATTTTATGCACGAAGAGACTCTCATGGACTCCTTTGATTATGACGAGAGAGATAAGCACAAGCGGATTCATTCTGGCTTCGTTGAAAAGCTTGACAGAATAAAACGTGATGATTTTCATAATGGCGGCGGAAGCGAGAAACTGTTCTATATAATATACAATTGGCTTGTTACGCATATTGTTAGCATTGACCGCGTCATGATCGCCAAGATGAATGGTGAATATGATGCTAATGGTGGTGGCGACCCTGTTCTTAAACAAACTGGCCTCGTAATTGAAAATACCTACGAGTTGGCCGCAAAAATTATGAACGTTAACTTGCAAACAAGTGCAGTGGCCGATAAAAAACGGAAGTCTGCATTGCTTCGTGATATTTCGAAATCTACAGAGAGGCTGATTAACCTTATGGAACTTGCTGATTCCAGGGTGCAGGTAAGTGGATGCTCTAATTTTCAGCTTAAACGGTTGGGCGAGATACGGCATGCACTGACGAAAAGTGCGGATTCTCTGGCCGTGACGGCTGCAAAAAAAATCATACGGCTTTGCGGTGATATTTTGTCCGGCAAGCAGGGCATCCCCCTTGGAATCGGGGACATCTTGCGGCGGCAAATGGGCCGGGTGGCAAGCTTGACTGCGGTAATCGGTGGATTGGACGCTATGAGTTCCACCGCAAAGTCCGCAGCAATCGAGGCAAACGAGGTAGCCGGGAAAATCTTGGAAATGGAACTCGGATCAGCCGCGTCTTTGCAGGACTTTGATATTGTCGAAAAATAGCTTGCCCCAGCAGAATCCCATTATTGAGACGTTCACAAAAATGTGGTCACAAGATTGTGGTGCTGTTGCCGGATAAAATTGCCGGAATGCTCATGGTTCCATATCTGCTTTGGGTCGGCTTTGCATCGGCTTTAAATATTGGGTTCTGGAGCCTAAATTAATAACCTTTTGCAAATGAAAGTTCTTGTTATGAACTCATCCGCCATTGCCCCAATAGGTTTATTGGTAATATCTAATATTTTTATGACTTTTGCATGGTATGGGCATTTAAAATTCACAGACAGAGCTTTGTGGATTGCTATTGTTGTTAGCTGGCTTATCGCATTTGTGGAGTATTGCTTTGCAGTTCCTGCGAACAGAATCGGCCATGGAACCTATTCGACCGCAGAGCTAAAAACGATGCAGGAGGTTATTACCCTCACCGTGTTTGCCGGTTTCTCCGTCTTGTACCTGGGGGAGCGACTGACCATAAATCATGCCATCGGCTTTGCCCTGATCTGTGCAGGTGCGTTCTTTGTATTCAAGAGCCCGATCCAGGTGTAATTCGGAGGTATAAAATAATACGGCATCGTTGTTGAACGCTTCCACTCCGACGAAGAATGGCCAGCCCATGTCGGTTTCTCGGACATACAGTTGCGTTTGAAGTAATCCGAGGTCATGGCGTCCAATTATGCTGATGGTCAGTCAGTTTCGAACCCGCTCCACCCAGCCTGGGTCTTCAGGGTATTTTTCCAATAATTTCTGCATCCGCATGATCGCAAATGCGGCAACGTCATCACAATGCTGAATTTTCGCTCCATCATTTTTAATATATCGCATGTCGCGTAATCCGACTTCTGCATAGGTTTGAATGTAACGCGATTCCGACATCACTACGCCATGGGGGATATATCCTCTGGACGATGAAAACCATAGGTCATGGTCATTTAGCCATTGCGTGGATATTTCGGCATAACTACTGATCTTTCTCTCCAGGTTTGAGCAGTATTCACCGCGATCATGGAGGTTCATACCGTTGCTGTCCCGTCCAAGGACAGCCGTTTGCTCCCGGTGCCAGTATCCTGGGGTGTTGATCTCGTCATATGTGAGTGGCGGCGGCGAGGGCTTCGAGCCGATGGAATAATAACTGGGCAGGTTGGGATCGCGTTGATACACGGGCGGGGGAGCCGCCATCACCACACCGTCCTTACCCTTGTCCGTCGAATAGAAGACGCCTTCCTGGGCGTTTGCGGCAAATGTCGCGGTGAACAGCAAGCTGACTGATAGCATGATGGCTCTTGAATGCATAATGCCCTCCAAGCAATCATGAATACGCGTCAATTCCATTATAACTGTATAAATACATTTATCAATATGCGGGGTGTGTTATGAGATTAAACGATTTTACAATTTCGCCAGAGGATGCTGTTTCTGTTTCACCAGGAAGAATGCCGCCGGTTTATGATGAAACCCTCATCAGATTTGAGGTAATGGCCGTCCTTGACCTACTCCGAGGTGCTTTACATGACGCTCAACGTCTGCTCGACTTGATTGACCGAGTTCCAACATCGCGTTTGTGACCGTCAACCGCAGCAACCATTTGTCCATCATCACGAAGAATCCGGTCTGCGAATTTTACGATGAGCCTGTTTGGCATCGCTCCGGGCCGTAGCTCCATGATCAGTTCCATGGCTTCTGCCGCAGGTAGATGCAGGCATGCCAGTAAGAATCCGGCGGCGGTTGAGCGGGATATTCCGGCCCAGCAATGGCACAAAACCCGACCACCGCTGGGTATCTCACGACCAAAATCGAAGATGGCCTGGGCATGGTCCACGCTGGGGTATTCGTTCCGTCCCTGTCGATCAAGAGACCTTCCGACGGCTCCCCCCATGGCATGCAGGTCGAAAAATCTGAGGCTCAGCACCTTGATCAAACCAGGGAAGACCAGTGGGTCATGATCGTCCTCCCCAGGGTCCAAGATTGAGATGACGTGCGTTGGGCCGAAGGCTTCCAACTCGTCACCAAGCTCATCCAGCCCGCAGATGGTCATTGCGAAGGGCAATTTTGTCTTGGTCATGATGCTCCCCCTGTTCATGGCCGTGAACAATATCAGGTTTGAATGTGTTGGCCAATTTGGGCGGTCGAAATAAGTTCACATCCATGAAGGTATTCGCTGCTGGGATAAATACACCTGCAACAGCAGGAGTCGTTCATGCGAAAATTAGAAGAGATATATAAAGAGTTTCATTCGTTGGGAATTGTAACTTCTGGTCGCGAATTTGGTGAATGGTTAAACAGAAGCGAAAGCTACCTTAGTAGTTCAAAATCAAGAGGCAGACGAATTTCGACAGAAGCACTTTTGGCGTTGGTTTCAAATGTGTCTGAGGTAATTGATTCAACGAACGAAGCATCAGTTCTTTGTTCCGATGAAATTCAGATCAAGGAACTGCAAGAAGGTGTCAAGGCACTCAAGATTCTGGAAAATGAAGCATGGACCGAAATATGGCGTCGGGTGAGGTGATGGGGGATGTGGCAGGAAGCACCTCCCCCTGCCACACCACACCATGATCACGCAGCTTCCGGCGTAGTAGCTGGTATCGGCTTTGGTGTCGGACGACGCCAAACCCATCGCATCTTCGACCCTATTCGCATGACGATTCCCCCCGGCTTGGTGGTGAGGGTCTTGATTAGGGTGAATTTTCCATTGACGTCCATCGCCATCAAATCCACCTCGATCCGACCTGGGCTGGGGATCGACATAACCAAATACGGCACGCAAGCAGTATCGTCCTGACCAAGCAAGGTCCAAGTGCCACAGCGACCCTTGGGCTTGGTGATAACTGGGCTGAAATAGGTTCTGGCATTCAGGCTGATAGCTTTTGTGTATATTTTATATATATCCACAAATGATGTCTTTGATTTGTAGGTTCCATCGATCAGCTTGCAGAGGTCATCGTAGCTGCTGAATTTGACAGCGTACTCAATGCCATCAATTTCGATAAGTCCGCTGAACTGATACCGTGAACTGAATGCCAGTGATTTGTGTCCTTTTTTCGGGATATCTCTTGGTTCTTCCCGAAATACGCAAAAATAGTCGATTTCAAACATGGTTATGATGTGTCCTTTGTTTCTGGTTCTCTCCTGAGTTAGTCTATATTGTTGACTAAAAAGTTAGACCTAGTCTATGTTGGTATCCAATATAGACTAAGTCGCACTTTAGATAATCACGGATTAGCCATATCCAACACCGACAACTCACTCCTTTCGTCTGTCCAAGACCAAGACGCCTGCGGCGTCATGACAAAATGAACAACTCATTTCCTTCGTTGGTCCCAAAACCAAGACGCCTTCGGCGTCATCATGGATTTCAACTCATGTAGTTCAGGTCCAACACCGACAACTCGTTCCCTTCGTTCGTCACAACTCCACCCTGCCCCCGGCAGGGGATCAGATCGACTACGCCTATGGCGGCTCATGCCGTTTCATATGGAGTAGCCGAAGGCGTTTCATGGCCTCGACGAAGCCATTTTCGAATCGGCTAACATGAATCGGCAATTTGTTTGTTATTTGCTGATGGCAAGTAGTCCAATGAATATCCATCTTATGAACATCATGATGCATGGCTGATTAATCCAGACATTTACTGAACGTGGATTGTTATCATCTCAATGTGACGTCAGATGCGTTCACATGCCATGCCTAACGATTTCCGGCGAAGTCCAGAATTGATTCGACGATGCCGCAACGCATCGCTGTGTGTCTATATGTGTGATTTATTTAATTAGCATCATGTGGCCGTGCGGCCATGTCGCGAAATATATTTATGTGGCTACCTTGGCCTTTATTAATTACGGCCTTATCATGCTTTCAAGGTTAATGCATGGAGGCTATTATGTTGCAGCTTAAGTTTTCCGACGAAAAGAAGATTCTGGTTTCCGAAGCCCGGAAAAAGACCCCCCGGCAGGTTGTGCTGGATGGCATACAGAATCAGGTCGAACTGCTGAAAAATCCCGGCTACACGGTCGAACGGGTTCGCTACAGCAAGAGTGCTGAAAACGGCAATGCCCGTCAGAGCATCAGTCGTCCGCCCCAGGCTTGGTTCTGGCGGTCGGCCACTGGCGACAACCTGCTGCTGGAAATCAGGTATGGTCGCACCGTGGTCGAACTCCAGGGACAGGGGATGGCTAACACCGTGATTGCGGGCAAGACCAACGCCGATGCAATCAAACTGCTGGAACAGATCGCTACTGCCGTAAAGAATGGTGAACTCGATGAACCTCTGGAAGCGGCCAAGATCAAGGCGAGGCACCGTCGCAACAAGGTCGAGTAGCCGGGTACATCGGATCGCGTTACCGGGGCAGGTTGATCACCAACCTGCCCCGGATGATTTTAGTTAAGAAACGCAGCCACAATCTGGTGCTTCATAGCGGCGATACCATCGAACGGTGTTTTCTTATTTGTCGCATATTTTTATCGACGGCATGAGTTCGAGCAGCTTATCACGGAATATAGCCTGCCATCCTCTTGGGTATAAGTTTCTATCTTTGTGGTTTTTCCTAAATTCAGTGGCGTAGTCTATCGCCTGAAACAGCTTGTCATATGGCAATGCCGTTACCAGTTCTGCATTTTTGTTCATCGATTGGTGGAATTTCATTTTTATATATACAATGTCGTCACTAACGACGTCGGCGACAATGAAATTTAGTTTTGCCTTTCTATATGTATCCGTCTTGCGAGTTTGCTTTATCCCGTAGGCAGCCCCAACGCCAATAGAGATAATTTTACCATTTGTTATATATGAAATTTCACCGCCCAAATTATCGCGAACGAAGCTCAATGCGTTTCGTAGCGTGACAGATCTAACAACTATCACAACCTTCATTTTTCATCCTTTCGCAAAAGCCGTATTGCGGCTATCTGCGATAGGATCGAATATGCGGTTGAAGATTGGCAATAAACAAATGCATAATATAAAAGCGATGTAATTATATGTAAATCTATGTAGATAGAAAATGTTGCGGTGATTAGATTAAGTTGACCAGCCGCCGCTGCGAATCCGAATCGGACTCGATGTAACGGGCCGTCATCGCCAGACTGCGATGTCCTGCAAGTTGTTGGACATCACGCAAAGAACCACCGGCCTGTCCAACCTTTCGGGCCGCGTTGGTGACGAACGTACGGCGACCGCTATGGCTGCTACATCCAAGGAACCCAAGTCTGCTATAGAGACGAGCGAACCAAGCAACGATGGTGTTGGGCGACATGCCGACGCCACGCTCGCTGTATATAATCGGTGCGTCGGTGCCGCGAATTCCTCGTCCATGCAGATCGACCAGGGCGGCCCGCAATTCGCGATTCAATGGGATTGACCGACCCGACGCCCGTTTTGTGGCTTTGTCCTCCAGGTGGATGACATCCCCGATCTGACCTTCGGCGGTCAGTACCATCGACCATGTGATCATGGCGATCTCTTTGGCCCGAAATCCGCCTTTCACGCTGAGTAGGAACATGACCCGATCACGGACGCCATGACGGGTTGATCCGAGGTGAAGCAAAACGGTCGAGATTTGGGTCGCTGTAAGAACCTTCGCCTGCTTGCCTGCCATGATCGCCAACTCATCATAAAATTATAGCAGTAGATAACTTTAAAGCGAGTATAACAGGATCAAATTAATCGGCCAAGGCCACCACATTGAAAAATATGGAGTAAATAGCAACTCGCTATAAAATACCTATTTCATGGCGAGTTCGTATTCTGTCAATTTTGTTTTGATTGGATTATTGGTCTTGGGCAAAAGCTCTGGTGCTGAAGTGCACATCATCGACGCGACTTCATGCGACCAGGATCATCTGGTCATCGTCACGTTGCCATGAACTTCCGAACCGGCGGCCCAATGGGGTGATGCCAACTGCATCGGCCAGTTCGTTCGAGAAGATCAGCAATTCGGCACCGACCTTGCCGGTTCCATAGGTCCAGGAAGCAGCGACCATTGCGAACCCTTCATAGAGACGACGTACTGCCGGGGCGTCGTTATATGACAACAGCCAGCACCCTGGTCGCGACCGAAGGACATCAGCCAGCCGACGATGGTCGAAATCCCTATGGGCATCACCTTTGAATCCATAGAGTGTGGCCTTCGCAGGGGGTAGAAGGTAGGGCGGATCGGCGTATACGAAGGTGCCGGGGTGCCGCGATAGGCTGGTTGCGAAGTCGGCCTCCTCGACGATGATGTTAGGGATCGCGGTTCTTGCCAGTTTGTCGATGGATGACAGGGTGAACCGATTGTCGGTGCCGGAATATCCACCGCTGAAGGTTAGGCCGCTGAACGATGATCGATTGAGTGCGAAGAATGCGGCGGCCTGGGTCACCGGGTCGGGGATGTCGAAGTACGACTGCTGGAACCGATAGAACCCATCCCGATCCAATGGATGATATTGGCGGGCAGCATCGGCGACAGCACCTGCATCAATCCCAATCTGCTGCCAGCAGTTCACCAGTGGTTCAAACAGATCGTATCCATGCACTCGGATGCCGCGTTGACCCAGGTCCAGTTCGACGGCACCACCCCCGAGGAAGGGAGAGCAAACTTCATCCACGTCATCAGGGATGAAGGAAATAATTGCCTGCTTGCCTCTCTCTTTGCCACCTGGATATCGAAAAATTGCCATCAAATGTCACCATCAAACTGGTATTTATCAGTTTGATGGCGTGATTCTGTTTTTAAACCGCGTGAATGCCACGCATGAAAAAACCCCGGCGAATTTCTCCGCCGGGGCTAATTTGTGAATTGGCCAATTACTTCTTTTTGCGGCCTATGCCTTTTTTTTCGGCGGCTACTTTATCAAGTTCGGAACGCTCGTTGATCAACTTGACCAACTTTTCGTCGCCGCCATTGGCCGCATCGATCAGCCCCTGGAAAAGTGCTTTAAGATCGGCAAGGTTCGCAGCTTCAAACCACTCCGTGTCGTTAATGGTCAGCGGTGACCGCAGAATTTTGAAACGGTAAGCGTCACCGGACTTGGTGAACCAAGCAGTGCGTGAGTTGATCTCACCACCGTCGATGGCAGCTTGGACCATTTCTATTTGTTCCCGCACCTTTTTAATAAACCGCGTAACGGGGGTGCTTTTTGAAGCGGCAGGGACGCGGGTCGGTGCAGGTGCTGCCTTCAACTTGTCGAGAAAAGACATGAGTTAACTCCTAGATGCGGCATTCATAATGGACGCGAATCTCGTGACGCACTTTAACGCAGCCAAGGCATTCGAAACAAGCGGCGACTATGTATCTGATTTTTGCCCACACATCTTGTTTAGCAAGCAGCGGCGAGGCGTAAAATCTGATCAACCGCTTCAGCTATGCCGATATCACGGTTAAGGACAATCAGATTTCCCATATTTTTCAATTTGTTTCTGGCCGCAACGCGGCGTTTTCCGTCCAGTACCTTGTTGATATCTCGCATCGCAAGAACGAGATATACGGGCAACAATCGTTGTCAGAGGCTTATGGCGGATGCCGATAAGGTTTAACTTGGCCTAACCCACGCGTCAAACTGTTCATAGTTTTCGTCAAGCCACTGATCATAAGCATAATGCGTTGTTGGCACTCCATCGTCATACTCAACAATGTCTTTATATTTGCCAAGCGGCTTGCATCCGCCGACTTTCTTCTTTTTGTAGACGACTCCTTCCCACATAGAATTAGTGGCAATTAGTTTATTGAAATAATCATTAGCTTCGGATTTGCGGGTGAACATATGAAACGCACTGATATAGCGATTATCGCTATCTGGTCCCCGCATGCCACTATGGACGAACCAAGTCCGGTTCTCGCCGCCTGGAACGGCAACCGTGGTGTAGGCATCGGCAAGTGCGTCAATCGCTTCCTGAGTGGTCGGGATTGGGGGGGCGTAGATCGCATCGTCGGCACAGACCGCCGCCGCCGCCGCTTCCGCTTCGGTGGCTTCCGTATCGGCTTCCTGGTGGTAGCCATCCGACCCAACGTCATCAGCCGGAACAGGTTCACCACCTGACGGCGGCGGATCGTCAGAGCCGGCCTGGGAAATTCGGACAGGGCGTTAAGTGGATTTCCTGCCTGACAGCGGCGATGATACCGCGAGTTCAGGAGGCAAGATGACGAAGCGGACGAGACGGAATCACACACCGGCTTTCAAGGCGAAGGTGGCCTTGGCTGCGATCAAGGGCGACAAGACGCTGGCGGAGTTGGCACAGCAGTTTGATGTGCACCCGAACCAGATCACGACCTGGCGAGGCCAATTGCTGGAGGGGGCGGCGGGAGTATTCGGCGCCGGCCCGTCCGAGGCCTCGGCGGCCCCGGCGGTGGATCTGAAAGAGTTGCATGCCAAGATCGGTCAGTTGGCGCTGGAAAACGATTTTTTGTCCGGCGCGCTCACCAAGGCCGGCATGTTGAGCGCAAAGCGATGATCGACCGTGACCACGATCTACCGCTGACCCGGCAGGCCCAGGTTCTCCGGCTCAGCCGCAGCAGTCTCTATTATCAACCGCAGGCGGTGTCGGCGGAGGATCTGTCGATCATGGGCCGGATCGACAAGTTGCACCTGGAGTTCCCCTTCGCCGGCAGCCGGATGTTGCGCGATTTCCTGCGGGCCGAAGGCTTCAAGATCGGCCGCTGTCGCGTCATCACCCTGATGCGGCGGATGGGGGTGGAGGCGCTGTATCGCCGGCCCAACACCTCGAAGCCAGCCTCCGGCCATAAGATTCATCCCTACCTGCTGCGGGGGATGAAGATCGAGCGGCCCAATCAGGTCTGGGCCATGGACATCACCTACATTCCCATGGCACGGGGCTTCGTCTACCTCGCCGTGGTGCTCGACTGGTACAGCCGGCGGGTTCTGTCCTGGCGGGTGTCGATCACCATGGAGGTGGATTTCTGCCTCGAAGCGGTCGAGGCGGCTCTGGCCAAGTACGGCAAGCCGGAGATTTTCAACACCGACCAAGGCAGCCAATTTACAAGCGCCGCCTTCACCGTAACCGTCCTCTGACGGCTGCCTTGTGCGGCGGGGCGAGTTGAGGCCAAGTGCCAAGCATTATGGTGACTTTAATGCGTGGCACGATGACCCAGGTCGAGGTGATCACGTCGGTTCAGCGCCGTCGGCGTTGGAGTGCGGCGGACAAGCAGCAGATGGTGGCGGAGTCGGCGATGCCGGGCCGGACAGTGTCCAGCGTGGCCCGGCGCCATGGGATCGCGCCACAGCAGTTGTTCACTTGGCGGCGGGAGTTGCTGGCGGCCGCTACTGGGATCGCTGATGGTGGTTTTCTGGCGATCGCGGTTTCGGAGCCCCCGGCTGTGGTGCCGGACGATAGCGGGCGGATTGAAATCGTGCTGCCCACTGGCGTGATGGTCCGGGTGGGGCCGGAGGTGGCGACCGAGCCGTTACGCCGGGTACTGGCGGCGCTGGGATGATCGTGCCGCCGACGTCGACGCGGGTGTGGTTGGCTTCCGGGCACACCGACATGCGCAAAGGTTTTGACGGGCTGGCGATGCTGGTGCAGGCGAAGCTGTCTCGCGATCCCTTCGGCGGCCAGGTCTTCGTGTTCCGGGGGCGGCGGGGCGATCTGATCAAGGTGTTGTGGTGGGACGGCCAAGGTCTTTGCCTATTTTCCAAGCGTCTGGAGAAGGGCCGCTTCGTCTGGCCGTCGCCGGCGGACGGCATCGTCGGGCTGACTCCGGCGCAACTCGGCATGCTGCTGGAGGGGATCGACTGGAGGATGCCGATCCGCACCTGGAAGCCGCAATCGGCGGGGTGAGTCATTCCCGCCACACCCGGCGGGAATCCTCACAAAATGAGGGGCTGGCGCTGGTCGGAATCTGCTTCTGACGGTAGAATCGACGGCATGGTTCCAGACGCCCTGCCCACCGATATCGTCGCGCTACAGGCCATCATCGCCACCCAGGCGGATGCGTTGGCCGCCGCCCAGGCCGGCCTGATGAGCAAGACGCTGGAGGTGGAGAAGCTGCGGATCGAGCTGGCCCGTTTGCGCCGGATGCAGTTCGGCCGCTCGTCGGAGAAAATCAGCCGCGCCGCCGATCAGTTGGAGCTGATGCTGGAGGAGGTCGAATCGAGTGCCGCCGCCGCCTTGGCGCCAGCCGAGGACGGTGCGAGCGACGGCCCCGCGCCGAAGCGCAATCGTGCCCGGCGGCCGCTGCCGCCACACCTGCCGCGCACCGAGGTGGTCCACGATAGCGCCTGTACCTGCCCTTCCTGCGGCGGAGCGATGCGCAAGGTCGGCGAAGACGTCACCGAGATCCTCGATTACGTCCCCGGCCGCTTTCAGGTGATCCGCCACATCCGGCCCGCCTATTCCTGCCGAGCCTGCGAGGGCATGGTCCAGGCGCCGATGCCCTCGATGCCGATCGAGCGCGGTCTGCCCTCCGCCGCCTTGCTGGCCCATGTGCTGGTGTCTAAATACTGCGATCACCTGCCGCTCTACCGCCAATCGGGGATCTATGCCCGCGATGGCGTCGATCTCGACCGTGGACTCCTGGCCGAGTGGGTCGGCAAGGCCGCCACCCTGGTCCGTCCCCTGGTGGACGCGGCCGAGGCCCATGCCATGGCCGGCGGCCAGATCCATGGTGACGACACGCCGGTGCCCGTGCTGGCGCCGGGGATCGGCAAGACCAAAACCGGCCGATTATGGGCGTATCTGCGCGACGAGCGGCCCTGGGATGGACCGGCTCCACCCGCCGTGGCCTACCGCTACAGTCCAGACCGCAAGGGCGAGCGTCCACAGAAGCATCTCGCCGGTTTCCGTGGCCACCTCCATGCCGATGGCTATGCCGGCTTCGGCGAGTTGTACCTGGCCAAGGAGGGCAAACCACCGCCAGTGACGGAGGTCGCCTGCTGGGCGCATGTACGCCGCAAATTCCACGATGTCCATGTCGCCACCACGGCACCGATCGCCGCGGAGGCGCTGGAACGTATCGGTCGCCTGTTCGCCGTCGAGCGCGCCATTGTCGGCATCCCACCCGACCAGCGTCGCGCCATCCGACAGGTCGAGGCCTGTCCCATCATGGGAGATCTGGCAGGCTACCTCGACGCCAGCCTGACCCGCATCTCCGGCAAAAGCGAGTTGGCCGCCGCCATCCGCTATGCCCGCTCGCGCTGGTCAGCGCTCACCCGCTATCTCGACGATGGCCACCTGGAGATCAGCAACAACGCCGCCGAACGGGCGATGCGCCCGCTGGCACTGGGCCGAAAAAAGCCTCTTCGACGTTGGAAGTGGAATTGCGCCGGTTCCGGCGTGAGCGCCCTGCCTACCTGTAGCTGAATATCCCCTTGTTCGATTAATCCGCTGACCATCCCCTCGTCCCGACCTGCCGTCTGGCAGGCCATCGAGCGGAGCGGTGGTCAGGGATGGCCGCAGGCCACCGCGTCAGCGGCGTGGGACGCGTCCTTGACCGGCGTGAGCACGATGGCACTCTGCGGTGGTCTGGGAGGAGAGGAGATCGACGTGGACGCCAATACGATCATGGCTTTGGGGCTGGGCGTTTCCCCGCCGTGGAAACTGGTCGAGCAGCGACTGGACACGACGGTTCATCCGCACGTGCTGCACCTGGAGATTGCGGTCGATCGCGGCACCATGTTTGCCTGTCCCCAGTGTGGCCGAGCCTGCAAGGCGCACGACTTCGCGGAGTTCACCTGGCGGCACCTCAACTTCTTCCAGCACCATTGCCACATCACCGCCAAGGTGCCGCGCACCGACTGTCCGGAGCATGGTGTGCTTCGGATCGGCGTGCCGTGGGCGAGAGAAGGCAGTCAGTTCACTCTGCTGTTCGAGCAGGTGGCGCTGGTTCTGGTCCGCGAGATGCCGGTGCTGGCGGCGGCTCGCATCATCGAGGTCACTGACAACCGTCTATGGCGGATCGTTCATCATTATGTCCGCAAGGCGGTGGAGCGCCTCGACCTGTCCAAGCTCGCCGCCGTCGGCCTTGATGAAACCGCCGCCAAGCGCGGCCATACCTATGTCACCGTGTTCATCGATCTCGACCGCAAGGACAAGCCGGTGGTCTTCGTCACCCCCGGCCGGGGCAAGGAGACCGTCACCCGGTTCAAGGCGTTCATGATGGACCATGGCGGCCAGCCGGGCCGCGTCGTCGAGGTGGTCTGCGACATGAGCCCCGCCTTCATCGCCGCCATCGGGGAAACCTTCCCCAACGCCGCCGTCACCGTGGACTGGTTCCATGTGGTCCAGTTGTTCACCAAGGCCCTCGACGAGGTCCGACGCGCCGAAGCCAGGAGCAACAAGCTGCCCAAGGCGCTGCGCTGGGCCATCCTGAAGAAGGCCGACGGCAAGATGACCGAGGCACAGGCAGAGGCTCTGGCCGAACTGGAAGCCTCCGACCTGTTGACCGCCATCGCATGGCGGCTCAAGGAGAAACTCCGCTGGGTGCGCAAGGCCGACACCGTCCAGGCTGCCCGCTGGCGGATCACCAACTTTCTGCGCCATGCACTCGAGGTGATCGGCGACAACACCATCCTCGATCCCGTCCGCAAGGCGTTGGGAACCGTCGAGCACCACCGCCAACGCATCCTCGAACGCTGGACATCAACCCACAGCAACGCCCGACTGGAGGGCTTCAACGGCCTCTTCCAGGCGGCACGCGCTCGCGCCAGGGGCTACCGCAATACCACAACCTTCGCGACCATGATCTACCTGATCGCCGCCCCACTCGGGGATCTCTTCAAATCCATTTGAGGCGTCGAAGAACCCGAAAAAACTGGTTGTTCGCCGGCTCCGATGCCGGCGGCGACCGCGCCGCCGCCATCTACACTCTGACCGAGACCGCCAAGCTCAACGGCCTCGACCCGGAGGCCTATCTGCGCGATGTTCTGACGCGGATTGCCGACCACCCGGTAAACCGCATCGCCGCCCTGCTGCCCTGGAACATCGCACCATGACCGAGATTGCCCGCCTCAAGATCCAACTCGATGACATGGACCTGCCCGTGATCCGGCGGATCGAAGTGCCACTCACCATGCGTCTGGCGGATCTGCACCTTGTCATCCAGATCGCCATGGGCTGGGAAAACTATCACCTCTACGAATTCCGCGTCGGCCGCGCCGTCGCCTATGGCATTCCCGACCCGGATTGGCCGGACTCAAACACCCTCTCCGCCAAAACGGCGACCCTGGCCGATCTCCTCCTCCACCTCAAACGGAACAAAACATTCCAATACGTTTACGATTTCGGCGACGATTGGATGCATACGGTGAAACTCGAAGCTCTCGCCGAAGCCGATCCCGAGGTCAGCTATCCCCGCTTGCTGGACGCCCAAGGCGCCTGCCCGCCAGAAGACTGCGGCGGGCCCTGGGGCTACGCCCATTACCTCGAAGTCATCGCCGATCCCGACCATGAAGACCATGACAACATGATCGAATGGCGCGGCCCCGGATTTGATCCATCGACCATCGACGAAGCCGCTATCCGCAAGGAATTCACCAAGTTTGCCAATCGGCGTAAGCGGAAACCCAAGGCAACGCCGTAGCCGTCAGAGGACGGTTACCCTTCACCGGTCTGCTGCGCGACAACGGCGTCGCCATCAGCATGGACGGTCGAGGGGCATGGCGGGACAACGTCTTCGTCGAGCGGTTGTGGCGCTCGGTCAAATACGAGGAGGTCTACCTTCGGGCCTACGACAGCGTCAGCGAAGCGCGGGCATCCATTGGCCGCTATCTCGACTTCTACAATGGACGGAGACCGCATTCGAGCTTGGGACGGCAGACGCCGGACCGGGCCTACTTTGACAAACTGCCCCAGGCGGTGGCAGCATGATTTTTGCCGCCGATGGGTGGCCTCATTCCAGTCGGGCTACGCCCTCCCTGCATGAGGCCACCCATCGGCATATCGCGACAGAAACCGGCAGGAGATCCACTTAGCCGACGACCAAATCTGTCCGAACAAACCCGGCCACCTCTTTCCTCCCTGCTTTCGGGGGCAAGCAAAGCAAGCCAATGCTCCGCATCCCGAACGTAATCGGACCCTATGCCGAACAGGTTATCCAGGACATCTGAGCTTTCCCACCGGTCATCCGTGACGTGATACGTATAGTGTCCCAAATTTGCAATTCGCTGTGCCTCATGCAGCGTCTCCTTGCTCTCAATCAGCATCTGCATGTCGTGCTTCTGGCGGTTCCACGCCCGGTGCAGTGTCAAGGATAGGGCGATTACCGCAGAGGCAAATGCGAGAACAAGTCCGGCAATAATTGTCGCTTGCTGACGCCAATCGGCGAGTGCGTTCTCACGAGAAAGCCCAACATTGACGAGGAAACCATATTTTTCACTGCGTCTATATGAGTAGGTACGTATAAATGTGTCGGGACCGGTCCCATCACTGCTATAGGTTCCCTCGTTCATGTTGATGGATAGCATTTCCTCAAATGGCTTTGATATTTTAGAATCGCCGATTGCAATTGGGTTTTGTTTTTCATAAGTGCTGCGTGCAATAAGCCCAAGATTATCGTCACGCAACGCAATCGATCCGCCACCTTCCATTTTGATTTTATCAAAAATTTCCTGTACACGATCTGTAAATATAACGGCAAACACAATCCCTTTAAATTCTCGGTTACGGTTTTCAATTTTTCTTGAAAACACCCAAATCCATTTTTTATTAACCTTCCCAAAAACAGGCTTGCTTATAAATATGCTCTGCCCTTTAGAGCTTAATTGCTTCAAGAAGTAGTCTCGATCAGCAATGCTTGGTGTCGGATTCGATATGCCAACTCCATAGACCACATCTCCACGCTCATTTGATGCCCATAGATGGTCTATTAATGGCAGTCGGCTTTGCTGTCGGTATAGTATCTCTGTAATCTCTCTGTCAGAAAATTTTTCACTAGATGTGTTCTCGCCAATATCATCCGCAACCGCTTGCAAAGCCACATCAATGGTATCAATTTGCCCATCTATAGTCAGGACTATTGTTTGGGCAAGATTTTGAGTGGCGGCAGCGATTCGAAATTCTGCTTGTTCACGCATTTTTATTAATGCGACAAAAGCAATGGTAATTACCAAGAAAATAGGGGCAATTACGCCGCCAACTAGAATCGCTTTGCCGCGATGAGGGGTGATTGTTGGCACTGTTTGCTGCTGAGTCGCCATGGGCCATGCAGATTCAAGATACGAAAGCCCATTATCCTAATGGTATGGTGCGTAAACGGGAAGCTGCTTGATCAAGTCACACTTCCATCGTGCCTTCTGGGTGATGGTCTGAATGCCTCAATCGCTACTGCTGGTTCCCATCTTTCCAAGGAAATCGCCAAAATCCTTGGCCTCACGGAAGTTCCGGTAGACCGAGGCGTACCGCAAATAGGCGACCTGATCGAGTTCCATCAGCACGTCCATCACCAGTTCACCGATGAGCTTGGACGGAACCTCGTTTTCCCCCAAGCTCTCAAGGCGGCGGTAGATGCCATTGGCAATCCGTTCGATCTGATCATCTTCGACAGGGCGTTTCCTCAGGGCGATCTGAAGCGACTTGACCACTTTCTCCCGGTCGAAGGTCGAGCGTGATCCGTCCTTTTTGACCACGACCAGATCACGGATTTGAACCCGTTCGAAGGTGGTGAACCGTGATCCACACCCTGGACAAGCTCTGCGGCGACGGATGGCCGCATTGTCGTCGGTCGGGCGTGAATCCTTCACCTGGGTATCCTCCTGGCCGCAAAATGGGCATCGCATTGGATCGCCTCCCCCCTGTCAATATCCAGACCAATCATTCAGGAAATGGCGACCGCCAGCAAGAATGGTGGCATGGGCAGTCGTGCATATCGGCATTGGATTTGCGACGACTTGTAACAACATGGGAACCCGGTGGCACTTAGGATTGACCCCACGGACATAGCTCAACCATACTTTTGATAGAACTTTTGATGGCGGAAATTGGAACCGGCTGATATCCGAAATGTCTGAAAATTGGGCCAGCCAGCAAGTTGAACATAGCGGCATCAGCGGCTTGCTGATGCTCGCCAGTTCTCCAGAATGCCGCCACATCATCCAGTCGATCATCGAGCACCTTCCGTGCGGCGTGACACTGTTCGATCAGAACCTGGAGATGGTTGCCTGCAATGGCTTGTTCAGACGGCTGTTGGATTTCCCTGACCAATTGTTTGAAGGCAGCCTGCCCTCCATGAAATCCCTGGCCATGTTCAACGCACGACGCGGTGAATACGGTCCAGGTGACCCGGATGAACTCGCTGGGCAGGTTGTCCAGAGAGCCATGGCGATGAAGCCACACCAGTTCGAGCGTGTTCGGCCTGATGGAACCATTCTGGAGATTTCAGGCCAGCCACTGCCGAGCGGCGGATTCATCACGCTGTACACTGACATCACTGAACGACGTGAAGCCGAGGAAACCCTTCGTGACAAGGAGGGGCTGCTGCGGCTGATTTTCGACAATTCCAGTGTGGCCATTTTCACCATCGATTCCAGTGGCCGGATTGGTGCGGCCAACCAACGGATGGCGGAAATGTTTATGATCCAATCGGAGTCGCTGATTGGTATGGAATACGTCGATCTGGTCGATCCCGTAGAGCAGGAAGCAGCCCGAAAGAATATGGCGGATCATCTGCTCCAGGACAGGCCCAACGTCAACTTGGAGCGGCATTATTGGCGGTCGAATGGTACCGCATTTTGGGGGCAACTGACGGCCCGTCATATGCCTGCTTATAGGGATGGTCGTGCCGGTCTGGTGTGCGTTGTTTCTGACATCACAGAACGCAAGATCGCGGAACAGCATCTGGCCGAACGTAGCCACGAACTCGAAGTTCTAAACCAGGAACTCTCCAAAACCGTTGCGGCCCTTGCTGCATCGAATGCCGAACTTGTTGCCGCCCGAGAAGAACTGGAGCACTTGGCCCGGCATGACACTCTGACCGGGGCTTGGAGCCGCATCAGAATCGAAGAATCTGCCCAACAGGAAATGCTCCGAAATTCGCGATATGGTCACCCTGTTTCATTGATCTTTATCGATCTGGACCACTTCAAGAGGGTCAATGACGGCTATGGCCATGCTGTAGGCGATGAAGTTCTGAAGACATTTTGTGACATCGCCCAAAAGTGCATGCGTTCCACCGATCTGCTCGGTCGTTGGGGCGGTGAGGAATTCGTGATCGTCACCCCAAACAGTGGACTAATGATCGCAATCCTGCTTGCCGAACGAATCCGTAAGGCGGTTATGGCCTTCGATTTTCCTGGTGTTGGGCATGTTACCGCCAGCTTTGGTGTCGCCGAATACCGTGAAGATGAAACATGGGAATCTTGGCTATGCCGGTCTGATGCAGCCCTTTACGCGGCAAAGGAAGGTGGGAGGAACCGAGTCGTAACCGATGCCTGCGAGGCTGATGAAGCCGATGAGGCAGAGCTTCTCGATCTCTCGTTTCTACGTCTGGTCTGGAGGAGCACCTACGAGTCCGGCCATGCTTTGCTCGATACGCAGCACCGAAATCTATTCGAACACGCAAATAATTTGCTGACAGCGGTCATCGGAGAGCGACCAACCGATGAGGTGGCACCTCAGATCGAAGCACTTGTTGCGGACCTTCTGGATCATTTCCGGGATGAAGAAGCAGTTTTCCGCTCGATAGGATATTCCGGTGCTGATGAACATGCCCAAACCCACCAGGGTCTAATCGACCGTGCCGGGGAATTGGTGGCAAATTTCACATCCGGCGAACTGGCCTTGGGCGACCTGTTCAATTTTCTGGCCTATGACGTGGTGGCAAAGCACATGCTGTCCGAAGATCGAAAGTTCTTTGGGCACATCCAGGCAGTTCGCGACATGGCGGTATAATTTCGGGCAGGCAGGTTGGGCGACAATGGCGATATTCAGGCGAAAAACTCCCCCCATCCAAGTCGGGGATCGGTACATGAAGGCCAACGACCAGACCCGGAAAGTCTGGGAGGTTTCCCGACTTTGGACGGCCGTTGATGGTGTTCCGCATGCCCGGATGGTGAACCGGCACGAGACGATTATGGTGTCGATTCGCACCCTGGAAGACCCGGAGTACTTTGTGGCTGTGCCTGTGATTCGGAACGAGCCGTAAAGCAGGTCGGCGGTGGAGAACTGGTGAGAACTCCACCGCCGGATCGTGCTGGATGGATCAGGTTTACGGGGGTGATCTATCCAGATGTGGCCGCATCGGGGGGATGCCACCAGAAAAGGTTATCGTATTCGGCTTATGCCATCAAGGCGGAGATGATGAACGTAAATCCGACCATGGACACTGCATCGATTACTGTATCGGCAATCGGCATCACCGAAGTGAAGAATGCCGGTAAGCTACGTGCCTTGGCTGATGTTGAGGTCGTCTTTGATGGCATCGAGATGATCATCCAAGGAGTCAAGGTGAGGGCTGATGACAAAAGTACCGAGGTTTCCTTGCCAACATATCGGGCACCAGATGGCTCATGGAGGGCCGCAATAATTCTGCCTGATGAAATCAAGGATGCCATTTCGGATACGGTGATTGCTGCGGGATTGGAGGCAGGAATCCTCCGGGTGAAGGAGGAGTCCGTTGGGGATCGGTGCACAATGGAAGGTGCTAAATCTCCGGACCATTTTGCTTGAGGTTGATGAAAGATATAAATCTTTGGTAGCATTTGATCGGCGTGAAGGCGGAGGACGGCCATGATTGTTGCAAACACAGGCTGGCCTGATCTCGAACTCCTAAAAGCTGCCCCGATTCTGATCTGGCGTGCAGGTCTCGATGCCAAATGCAATTGGTTCAACCCCGCATGGCTCGCCTATACCGGCAGGACAATGGAGCAAGAGATGGGGAACGGATGGGCGGAAGGTGTCCATCCTGATGATTTTGATCGCTGCTTGAAAATTTATCTTGATGCCTTCGCACTTCGTCAGCCGTTCGACATGGAATACCGCATCAAGCGTGCCTGTGGCGAATACGGTTGGATCGTAGATTACGGAATCCCAATTCAAAACCAGTCCGGCGAATTTCTCGGGTATGTCGGCTATTGTTTTGATGTCTCTGTCAGACAGGAGAGCGAAGAAAAACTGGGAATTGCCTGTAAGGATTTGGCGGCATCCAACGCTGAACTTGAGCAATTTGCCTACGTCGCATCCCATGATCTTCGTGAGCCACTCCGTATGATCAGCAGCTATGTTGACCTGATTGAACGCCGCTACGGACATCACTTTGACGCAGATGGGCATGAATTTATTGGCTTCGTCCGCGACGGTGCCCGGCGAATGGATGCGATGGTTCTGGACCTGCTTGCATTCTCCAGAATTGATAGACAGGGAGAACCACTGGTTCCGATGCGGATCGGTGATGCCATTTCCCGTGCCGTGAGAAATCTTGGGACAGCCATTTCCGAGTGTGATGCACACGTGGTCGTCGATGTGAATGCTTCGCTCATGGTGGTTGGGGATGGCCACCAATTAGATCGGCTTTTCCAAAACCTAATTGGGAATGCCATCAAATATCGAACAGAGGGGATAAGACCCCACATCGCCGTAGATGTTCGCCTCGATAATGGGAAGGCGGTCTTCTCTGTTCAAGATAATGGTATCGGGATCGCACCAGAATACTTCGACCGAATTTTTCTGCTTTTCAAGCGACTTCATACCCGAGAGGTATACGAGGGAACAGGGATCGGTCTTTCTGTCTGCAAGAAGATTGTCGAGCGGCACGGGGGCGAGATTTGGGTCGAGCAATCACCTTCAGGCGGCTCGACTTTCCTGTTTACCTTGCCGACGCCTGAGTGAATCCGTTTGATAAATGATGGCTGTTAGTCATTCCGTTTTTGTTTGGTAGGGAGGGGCACATGAACAAGTCCGAATTGATCGCCGCCGTCGCCGATGGTGCCAACATGACCAAGGCCGACGCGGCAAGTGCTATCGACGCCGTATTCGAAGCCATCACCGCCGCCATGAAATCGGGCGATGACGTGCGTCTTGTTGGCTTCGGGTCTTTCTCGGTTTCTGCCCGTCCTGCACGTGAAGGCAGGAATCCGCAAACTGGCAAGACCCTCACCATCGCGGCCAGCAAGTCTGCCATATTCACCGCCGGAAAGAGCCTCAAGGACACCATCAATGGCCGATGACATCAAGGCTCTGACCACCAAGATCGTGGCCGCCTACCTGGGCAGCAACACCTTGGCGGTCACAGAAATTCCGAACCTGATCAAGTCCGTTTATTCGTCTTTGAAAGCAACCATCACACCGGTTGCAGCACCGACTGAAACCCAGAAGCCTGCCGTATCGATTAAAAGGTCGGTAACGGAGGAATCTGTGATCTGCCTTGAATGTGGAAGTCATCAAAAATTGATGAAGCGTCACCTGAATCGGGGGCATGGATTATCCATAGAGGGATACCGCATGAAGTGGGATTTGCCTGCTGATTATCCCATGGTTGCTCCAAACTATGCTGCTCACCGATCAAGAATGGCCGTAAAATTTGGGCTTGGAATTTCTCGGCATAAACCAAAATCAGAAACGATTCCCGATGCCAGTAGCGACACGGGCGTCGCTCATGACGCGGCTCCTGCTCATGTTTATCCGACATCAAGATGGGCGAAGCCATCCTCGTAAGGAAAAGACCACCATGCCGCCACGTAAGAGTTCCAAACCCGCAATCGCCCCCGAGCCTGCCAAGGTCGCCAAGAAGGCTGGTCGGTCCACCAGAGGACGCTTGGACGACGGCAGTGCCAATCCCATTGATGTCCATGTTGGTGCCCGCATTCGGCTTCGCCGGACCCTGCTTGGAATGAGCCAGGAAAAACTGGGAGAATGCCTGGGGCTGACCTTCCAGCAGGTCCAGAAGTACGAACGTGGAGCCAATCGGGTCGGAGCATCCAGGCTGTTCGATCTATCCCGTGTTCTGGATGTCCGGGTTGGCTACTTTTTTGAGGAAATCTCTTCGACTGCCCAGGCAGCATCGCCGGTCGAGGTGATCCGGGGCAATGTCACCAAGGCAATCGATGTCGCTGACGACAATCCCATGACAAAGCGGGAAACCCTCGAATTGGTACGGGCCTATTTCAGCATCAGTGACCCCAAGGTCCGGGATCAGGTTCTGTCGATGGCGAAGGCTTTGGGTGGTGCCAATTAGTATGGTTAGATTATTACACGGGAAAAACTATTTTTTCGATCTCTTGCTTTAAATGGCTTACGGGTATCCCCTTCTTATAGCGTTCATCCGCCGACTTAGACATAGACCAACCTCCCAAGGTCTTTAACATTGAGTCTTCCATGACTTGTTCAGCCCGCTGGGCGAAATTATGCCGAAATGAATGCAATGTATGCTGTGGCGATTTGACCGGGGCCAAGATTTCATCAATCTGACTTGCCAGAGATGTTAGATAGTTTCCGCTCTTAATTTTTGTCGCATCAAATATCTTCGACTTCCCCCCTGCCCTTCTGGACTCCACGTAATCAAGAAACCCACGCTCAATTGCCCGAGAGTGTATCGGGACAAATCGCGGCTTCTTATTTTTCACAGTCTTTGACAAGGCTATAAGATGCGACACCCGAATGCTTGGAGACACATTGAAGCACCACACCCCATCCTCTTGAACAACATCAGTTACATCAAGTTGTGCCAGTTCGTTTCCACGCATCCCATGATACAATGCGAGATACGGCAACCAGCCAATCCCATCAAAGTTATATTTACAGTTAAATAGCTTGACCAACATTTCGTCTGGAAAAGCCTCCCGGATTGATTGATACCCACTGTCATTCAACTTAATTCTTTCAGCAGGATTCAATGGAACCCAACCATTCACCCTAAAAAACTCAAAAACCGTCCCCATGTTTGTTAGATATTTGTTTATTGTTGAAATTTTCAAAACACCAAGGCCCTGAATAGCATCAAGCAAGTCATCCTCACCGATTTCATCTTTCTCAGATTCGGACCTTATCTCATCAACCTCCCTCCTAATAATTTTTGAAATATCTTCATATGTCATCCCAAAAAATGCTGGATTCTCTTTTGCATTTGCTGGCAAATAACGGATTATCTCACGGACTCTAATGATATCATCGCGGTTGATGTAGGCGACATTTGTATTGCCCCCGAGAGTCTCCAAAATAACGTCGCATATTGTGCTATAATTTGTGATATTCGACGTTGCCAATTCTTGCCGCTCAGGATTGCTTTTAAATTTTTCAATTGCGTCTTTAAGAGAGACGATTTTGGCAAGTGGGGCAGCCCTATCGGGGTTTGAATCAATAAAATTGCCAGCCGCAATGATGGCGGGATTAAAGTTTAAACTAACCATCATCTCCCGCACCGCCGAACGGGCCGCAGCAATGGCAAGATCGTGGAACTTATTACGTAGCTGAGGAGAAAGTTCAACGTATTGGGTTGCTTCGAAATTAGCGATCAAGTCATCAACCGTGCCGCCAATTTTACCGGTTTTAAATTGTATCGAAAGCCCACCCAAGATGTCGTCAACCCCCATCTCGGAAACTCGACGCCTTGGTGGCTTGGTTCTTTTCCATGCCTCCTCAATGGCCTTTTCGATGGTTAGATGAATGCCCGTATAACCGAGCAATGCACGAGATTGTTCGCTGGTACTAAATGACTTTCGAACCCGTCGGCCGAGGAGCCTCCCCTCAAACTCCACCAGCCCGCGTATCTTTTGGTCAAAATCTCTCTCGTAATGATATACGCCTCGAATTTTGACCAGATAAGGTATTTTTCCTTGGCGGATTCCAGAGGCCACAGCACTTTCCCCCACGTTTCCCCCCACACTATCCCCCAATAATTGGCGTATATCAAGGAATTCAATGGGTTGGTTTAGCCGCAGCTTTCCTCCCTAAACTCAAGCCGCTGGTGCAAACCAGCGGCTTTTTTTTCGTGGTCCGGTTCCGGGGATCAGGGCAGGTCGGATCCGCCCAGCAGCGGCGGCGCCTTGGCGCCATCGGGCAGCGGCCGGTCGTCGCCACCCAGCGTCCGGTGCATGATCACCACGTCCACCCAGCGGCCGAACTTCAGCCCGACGCCGCGCAGCACCCCTTCCTGGCCGAAGCCCAGGGCCCGGTGGACGGCGATGGAGCCCTGGTTGGCGGAATCGCCGATCACCGCGATCATCTGGCGGTAGCCCAAGGCGGCGCAGCGGTCGATCAGGGCGGCCAGCAGCACCCGGCCGATGCCGCGCCGCACCACGAAGGGCGCCACGTAGATGGAATCCTCCACCGTGTAGCGATAGGCCGAGCGCTGGCGGAACGGCCCGGCATAGGTGTAGCCCAGCACCTCGCCCTCCTCCACCGCCACCAGGAACGGCAGGCCGCGCGCCGCCACGGCGGCACGGCGCGCCTTCATCTCCTCGACGGACGGCACCTCCTCCTCGAACGAGGCGGCGGTGCGCGAAACGTAGAAGGCGTAGATGGCCTGCACCGCCGCCATGTCGTCGTCGGTGGCGTCGCGGATCTCGACGGAAAGCGGCGTGCCGGGTCCCCTCATGGGCGGCCGAACTCCCGCGCCGCCGCCGCCAGGGCGGCCGCCACCCTCTGGATATCGGCCCGCACCGCCTCGAAATCGGGTCCGTGGCAATGGCGGCCCTCGTCCATGTAGAGCGCCCGGTTGATCTCGATCTGCAGCGCGTGGCTGCCCTGGCGCGGCTGGCCGTAATGACGGGTGGTGAAGCCGCCGGCATAGGGCGCGTTGCGCACCACGCGATAGCCCAGCTGGGTGAAGGTATCCTCGGCCACCTGGGTGAACAGCGGGGAACAGGCGGCGGCGAAGCAATCGCCCAGCACCACGTCCACCCGGCTGAGGCCCGAATCCCGGTCCATGGGGCCGCCCACCGAGGGCATGGAATGGCAGTCCACCAGCAGCGACCAGCCGAAGGCGGCGCGGGTGGCGTCCACCAGGCCCCGCAGCCTCTGGTGATAGGGACGGTAGCAGCGGGCGATGCGGCTTTCGGCCTCGGCCACCGGCAGGCGCCCGGCATAGATCTCGGCACCGCTGGCCACCACCCGGGCGATGGTCCCCAGCCCGGCCAGGACGCGGGGGCTGCGGGTGTTGGCGTGCTCGGGCAGGGCGTCCGAGAACATGGCCGGGTCCAACTCGTAGGGCTCGCGGTTGGGGTCGCAATAGGCGCGGGGAAACAGCGCCGTGATCAGCGGCGCCCCAAGCTCCACCACGCCGGCGTAAAGCTCGTCCACGAAGCTGTCCTCGGAGCGGCGCAGCATGCGGGCGTCCAGCCGCGACTGCGCCACGAACTCGGCCGGGTAGTCGCGCCCGGAATGGGGCGAGGCGAAGACCAGCGGCACCAATTGCCGGGGCGGCTCGACCACCCTCAACACGGCGGTATCGTCGTTTGTCATCTCAGCGGGCATGGCTTCCATGGTCTGCCCGTCCTTCTTAGCAAATCCCCCGGCCCGTGTCATACCCCGCTCCAGGAAATCGGCGAGATTCCACTCCGTTCATTTTCCATTGTGCAGGCATTCCGGAAGGGCTTGCAATGGCCGAAGAACGACGCTAAAAGAACGTCCCTCGGCCGGACCCAACCAGCGGGACGGACCAAGACAAGGGCGGTTAGCTCAGCGGGAGAGCACTACGTTGACATCGTAGGGGTCACTGGTTCAATCCCAGTACCGCCCACCATCGAAGGCCCCAGGGAAACCTGGGGCCTTCGTCCGTTCTGGGCGCCGCCATCTCTAACCATGGGTAGAATTACCTAGCTGATGATCATGGAATGCCCATGACCTTGGGTGTAGCATAGGCACTCTGTCATAACCATTTTGGGAGGAGCAAAATGGTTACTCATTGGCGGGTTGCCGCGAAGATGCGGCTGGTGGTCGGGCTGATGAGCCTGATCGCCGTGGTGATCGGCGTGGTCGGCATCACCGGCATGGACGCCATGGATCGGCAGAACGACGAAATTCAGAAGGCCGCCGCGCGCGCCGTCATCGGCGAGCGCACCAACGCCCTGATCCTGTCCATCGTGATGGATTCCCGGGGAATCTACATGTCCACCTCCGCCGCCGACGTGGAGAAATTCGCCAAGCCCATGCTCGAGGGCATCGCGCAGTTCGAGAAGCGGATCGAGGAATGGGGCCGGATGGTCCCCGCCGACCAGCAGCAGGAATTCGATCAGGTCCGGGCCGCCGCCCGGCAATTCGCCGAGTTCCGGCGCGAGACCGTCCGCCTGGGGCAGGTCGAGGGTGGCCCCGCCGCCCGCGTCTACGGCGACAACGACGCCAACCGCAAGTCCCGGCAGGCGCTCAACAAGGCGGTCCAGGCCTTCGCCGACCGCAACAACCAGGACATCGTCACCACCGCCCAGCGCATGGACGAGGTGCGCAAGACCCGCGAGACCCTGGCCATGGTCATCACCGTCGCCGGCGTGCTGGTGGTGGGAATCCTGGCCTCCCTGATCGGCAGCCGCACCATCGCCGCCCCCATCCGCGCCATGGCCCAGGCCATGGACGACCTGCGCAACCGCCACTACGACCGCCCCATTCCGGGCGTCGGAACCGACAATGAAATCGGCGAGATGGCGGCCTCGGTGGCCGTCTTCCGCGACGCCATGATGGAAAGCGACCGTCTGGCCGCCCAGCGCGATGCCGAGCATGCGGCGCGGGAGAAACGGGCCCGGACCATGGACGACCTGATTCAGGGCTTCGACCGGACGGTGTCGGGCAATCTCGAGGTGGTGTCGGGGGCGGCGACGGAACTGAACGCCACCGCCCAGACCATGCGCCATACCGCCGACGAGACGGACGACAAGGCTTCGGCCGTGGCCGCCGCCGCCGAACAGGCCTCGGCCGCCGTCCAGACGGTGGCCACCGCGGCCGAGGAACTGGCCGCCTCCATCTCGGAAATCTCGCGCCAGGTGGCCCAGTCCAGCGACGTGGCCCGCGCCGCCTCGGACGAGGCGTCCCAGACCAACACCATCGTCCAGGGTCTGGCGGAAAGCTCGGCGCGCATCGGCGACGTGGTCAGCCTGATCAACGACATCGCCAGCCAGACCAACCTGCTGGCGCTCAACGCCACCATCGAGGCCGCCCGGGCCGGCGAGGCGGGAAAAGGCTTCGCCGTGGTGGCGGGCGAGGTCAAGGCCCTGGCCACCCAGACCGGCAAGGCCACCGACGAGATCTCGCAACAGATCGGCGCCGTGCAGACCGCCACCCAGGCGGCGGTCACCGCCATCGCCAGCATCGTCGGACGGATCAGCGAGATCAACCAGATCGCCGCCGCCATTTCCGCCGCCGTGGAGGAACAGTCCGCCGCCACCGCCGAGATCGCCCGCAACGTCGATCAGGCGGCCAAGGGCACGCAGGAGGTCACCGCCAACGTGGGCGGCGTCTCCAGTGCCGCCGGCGAGACGGGCGCGGCAGCCGGCGAGGTGCTCTCCGCCGCCCAGTCGCTCGCCCGGCAATCGGAGGAACTGAAGGCAGTGATCGGCACCTTCCTGCAGGGAATCCGAGCGCTGTAGCCCGTTCGTCAACCTTGCCTTAAGCAATCCGTGACATGATGTGATTCTCATTATCACCGCAGAAAGCGGGGACATGTCATGGCCACCACGTCGGCGCCCCACTCCAAGCCGTTCATTCACGCCCCCGCCCCGCGCAAGCCGGCGGGAAAGTCGGGTGGCGTCCTGACGAAGCCGCTGGCCCTGGCCGGCATCATCCTGGTGGTGGCCGCCCTGGGAACGGCGGCAATGCTGCTGCAGCCCAGGTTCAAGGGCGGCGGCACGACGGCGACGCCGGAGGCCTTCGCCGATCAGATGGAAGCGGCCGCCCGCGCCGGCGGCGGGACGGTCCCCCACGTGTTCGGCGGCACCATCCGCACCGAGCGCAACGGCAGCATGCTGGCCCTGGTGGCCGACAACGTGCCGCCCTCGGTCTGCGTCTCGGTGGGCTGGAAGCTGGTGCGCAAGGGCATCCTGTCCATCAACGGCACCATGCCGCTCCGCGTCTCGGCCGCCAAGCTGGCGGATCTGTGCAATCAGGAAGACGGCGGCGCCGTGCTCACCTGGATTCCCAAGGCGGCGGATTAGGCATCCATCATAGATATTGATTCATCCCTGACCTCCTGCCACCATATGGCGGGTTGGGCAACTCTTATGGAGTGTGGGGAATGGACGATATCGATCTGGCGGCCGAGCGCACCGACATGCTGAACGCCGCCGCCATTCAGGCGGTTCTCGGGCGGACGGAAGCGGTGCTGTCCACCGGCATCTGCCGCGCCTGCAACGAGGAGATCGAGCCCGAGCGCCTTGCCGCCAATCCCTACGCCAAGCATTGCCGCGATTGCGCCGACGAGGCCGAGACCCGCGCCCGCCTGGCCCGGCGCTGCGGGCCGCGCTGATCCGGCCCACGGAAATAGGCCCGCCCCATCTTTCGAGGGGGCGGGCCGGTATGGATCACAGGACCTGAAGGGCGCCACCGCCTTCCTTCTCGATCTCCCACAGGTATCCGAGGGAATCGAGAGCCCTCTCCCGCGACATCAGGGAGTGGACCTCGGGCGCGGCGATGATCGCCCAGACCCGGTCCCGGATTGCCGCCAGTTTCTCGCGGCGCGCGGCCTTCTGGCCCATGGTCGGTCCTCCTTCACTGGAAGCGACATCATGGACAGAATATCCAGCTTATCCTTAACGGAACGTATCATGGCGGCCGTCATTTGAACCGACTTGTCATCCTGACAACCGCGGGGAGGAAGGATCTTTCAGCCTGAAACGGTTACCGCCATGGCGTGAAAGATCCCTCGCCAAGGCTCGGGATGACAGGAAGAGTCAGTTCTATGGGCGGACGGTATCACGCCCCCCAGGCATCGGCGCAGATGCCGGCGTACCAGCCGGCGGCGTATTCGGCCTCGGCCTTGCGGGTGTGGGCATCGGCGCCCGGCGGGCTGACGCCGCCCGCCCCCGCCACCCCCACCCGGCGCCCGCCCGCCACCTCGTAGACTCCCGCCACCGAGATGGCGTAATCGGGCGACAGCAGCGAGTAGCAGACGTTGATGGCCTTGGGGGAATTGAATTCCTGCCCGGCCAGGGAGGCCGCCACCGCCGCCGCCGCGATCTTGGCCTGGTTGTTGGCCGAGGAGGCGGATTTGGGCATCTCCCAGGCCATGCAGGCATCGCCGATCACATGAATGCCCGCTATCCGGCGGGATTCGAAGGTGGCCGGGTCAACCGGACAGAAGCCGCCGGCATCGGCCAGCCCCGCCGCGATGGCGACGGCTCCCGCCTCCTGGGGGGGAATGATGTTGGCCAAGGCGGGGGTGAAGCGGTCGAAATCGGTCTCCACCCAGCCCTCGGCGGCGTTGACCCGCACCACCCGGCCGTTGGCCGCCCCCGACACCCATTCGACCATGTCGCCGTAAAGGGCCTTCCAGCCCTCCTGGAACAGCGCCTGCTTCGAGAACGAATCCTTGGCGTCGAGGATCAGCACCTTGCAGCCCTTGCGGTGCCGCGACAGGTGCCAGGCGATCAGACCGGCCCGCTCGTAGGGGCCGGGCGGACAACGGAAGGGGTTGCCCGGACTGGCGATGACCACCACGCCGCCATCCTCCACCGCCTCGAGCCGGCGACGCAGCAGGGCGGTCTGCGCACCGGCCTTCCAGGCATGCGGCATGAGGGAGGACGCCGCCTCGCCGTAGCCCTCGATCTCGTTCCAGCGCAAGGCGATGCCCGGCGAGACGATGAGGCGGTCGCAGGCCAGCCGTCCGCCCCCCGCCAGGCGCAGCGAGCGCCCCTCCGCCTCGATGGCGACAACCGAATCGTGGACGACCTCGATGCCGAACCGCGAACGTAGTTGATCGTAGCCATGCTCCAGCCGCGACGGCGGCGCCAGCCCGCCGATCACCCCGTTGGAGCCCGGACAGGTCACGTGGACAGGATCGGGCTCGATCAGCGTGACGCGCAGGCCAGGAGCCGCGCGGCGCAGGGCGCGGGCCGCCGTCGCTCCCCCGAACCCGCCGCCGATGATCGCCACCCTGGCCGCGCCCTCGCCCTTGGCCAGGGCGGGCGCCGCCAGCAGCGCGGCGGAACCGCCCGCCAGCACGGAACGCCGGGACAGGAAAAGGCTCATGGCCCGCCCCTCCCGCCCAGTTCCCCGGCGATGGCGCCCAATTCCCCGCGCGTGTACCCCTTGGCGATGCGGTCCATGATGGTGGCGGCGCGGCTTCCGTCACGGAAGGCCAGCAGCGCGCGCAGCAAGTCCCCGGCCGAGCGCCCGGCCAGGGAGGGAATGGTGGAATGGGCTTCGGGGGAATGACAGGCGGCGCAGGTATCGGCCATCACCGGGGCGACACCGTCGGCCCGCGCATGCGGCGCGGCGGTGATCGCCATCAGGGCCATGGATACGGCAAGACTGCGCACGGCGCCCCCTCCTGGAGGCGCATTCTAGTGCCCTGCCCCCGAAATTCATATCATGGATTTCGGGGACAAGCAGGCCACTACATCATTGAATTGTGAGGTGATTCCTGTCAGCGTCCGGGAACGGTGGGACCGCCGGCGGCCTTCCAGCCGAGAATGCCGCCCTGCATGCGATGGATCTCGCCATCCCAGCCGGCGGCCAGCAATTTCCCGGTGGCGGTGCCGCAGCGCACGCCGCTGCGGCAATGGATCACCAGGCGCTTGCCCTCCTCCGGCCGGGGCATGCGGGCCGGGTCGAAGCTGGACAGCGGCAGGTTGATCGAGCCGGCGATGGCCTCGGCGGCATATTCGTCAGGCTCGCGCACATCCACCAGGACGATGGAGCCCGCCTCCCACCAAAGGCGGATCTGCGACGGATCCACCACGTGGACCTTGTCGCTGGCGGGAGAAGAGGAAAGACCGAAAAGCCGCGAAAGCATGCCGCACACCCCAGTTTCATCAGATATCGCGAATGTAAGTTTTTCCCCGGCGCTTTCAAGCCAATTCCACCTTTTTTGTCGGGGGGTCTTGGAAATGGGATGCGGCACCCCCACTAATTAGAATGACTTTCAGGCGCAGTATTTCATCCGCGAGTGGGAATATTTTCTGCGGATGATACGACGGCAGGGAGGGACATTCGACATGAACAGGTCCATTCAGGCCCTATTGGCGGCGGCCGTTTTCATCGGTTCCATACCGGTGGCCATGGCCGGGGAGCCGCAACCCTGGGCCCTTTCGTTCCAGCACGCGGTCACCCCCACCATGGAACGCATCGCCTCGCTGGCCACCTTCATCAACGGCGTAATCGTCGGCATCACCCTTCTGGTCTCGGGGCTGCTGCTCTATGCCTGCACCCGCTTCCGGGCCGACCGCAATCCCAAGCCGGCCACCTGGTCGCACAACACGCCGCTGGAGATCGTCTGGACCGCCATACCGGCGGTGATCCTCCTGCTGATCGCCATTCCGTCGTTCCGGCTGCTCTACTTCATGGACAAGGTCCAGGACGCCGACATGACGCTGAAGATCGTCGGCCACCAGTGGTACTGGACCTACGAATATCCGGACCACGACTTCAAGTTCGACAGCAACATGGTGCAGACCGAGGACCTGAAGCCCGGCCAGCCCCGGCTGCTGACCGCCGACAACACCATGGTGGTGCCGGTGGGCGTGCCCATCCGGCTGCAGATGACCGCCGACGACGTCATCCATTCCTGGTCGGTCCCCGCTTTCGGGGTCAAGACCGACACGATTCCCGGCCGCCTCAACGAGACCTGGGTCCAGGTGGACAAGCCCGGCGAGTATCACGGCCAGTGCTCGCAGCTGTGCGGGGTCAACCACGGCTTCATGCCCATCCACGTTCGTGCCGTGCCCAAGGAGGAGTTCCTCGCCTGGGTCGCCGAGGCCAAGACCAAGTTCGCCCGTATCGACGGCACCCGTCCCGAGACGACCGTCGCGCTTGCCGAAACCGGGGGGAAACGTCCATGAGCACCGCCGCCACACACGACCATGGCCACGCCCAGCCTCACGGCTGGCGCCGCTGGCTCTATTCCACCAACCACAAGGACATCGGCACGCTGTACCTGATCTTCTCGGTGATCGCCGGGCTGATCGGCGGCGCCATGAGCGTGGTCATCCGCATGCAGCTGGCCCAGCCCGGCGGAACACTGTTCGGCGGCGACTGGCACATGTACAACGTGTTCGTCACCGCCCACGCGCTGACCATGGTGTTCTTCACGGTGATGCCCGCCCTGATCGGCGGCTTCGGCAACTGGTTCGTGCCGCTGATGATCGGCGCGCCGGACATGGCCTTCCCCAGGCTGAACAACATCAGCTTCTGGCTGCTGCCCCCCGCCTTCATCATGATGCTGCTGTCCATGTACGAAGGGGCGGGCGCCGGCACCGGCTGGACGCTGTATCCGCCGCTTTCGACCACCTATCACCCCGACGCGTCGGTGGACTTCGCCATCCTGGGCCTGCATCTGGCGGGCATCAGCTCGGTGCTGGGCGCCATCAACTTCATCTGCACCATCCTCAACATGCGCGCGCCCGGCATGACCATGCACCGCATGCCGCTGTTCGTCTGGGCCATGCTGGTGACGGCCTTCCTGCTGCTCTTGTCCATTCCGGTGCTGGCCGGCGCGCTGACCATGCTGCTCACCGACCGCAATTTCGGCACCACCTTCTTCGCGCCGGCCGGCGGCGGCGATCCCCTGCTCTACCAGCATCTGTTCTGGTTCTTCGGGCACCCCGAAGTCTACATCATGATCCTGCCGGCCTTCGGCATCATCAGCCACATCATCTCCACCTTCTCGAAGAAGCCGGTGTTCGGCTATCTCGGCATGGCCTACGCCATGGTGGCCATCGGCTTCGTCGGCTTCGTGGTGTGGGCGCATCACATGTTCACCACCGGCCTCAACGTCGACACCAGGGCCTACTTCACCGCCGCCACCCTGGTGATCGCGGTGCCCACCGGCATCAAGGTGTTCAGCTGGATCGCCACCATGTGGGGCGGCTCCATCACCTTCCGCGTGCCCATGATGTGGGCGGTGGGTTTCGTCTTCCTGTTCACCATGGGCGGCGTCACCGGCGTGGTGCTGGCCAACAATCCCGTCGACGTGACCCTGCACGACACCTACTACGTGGTGGCCCATTTCCACTACGTGCTGAGCCTGGGCGCGGTGTTCGCCATCTTCGCCGGCTTCTACTACTGGATCGGCAAGATGAGCGGCCGCCAGTATCCCGAGACCCTGGGCAAGATCCACTTCTGGCTGACCTTCGTGGGCGTCAACATCGCCTTCTTCCCGCAGCATTTCCTGGGCGCCCAGGGCATGCCGCGCCGCATTCCCGATTACCCCGACGCCTTCGCCGGGTGGAATTACGTGTCGTCCATCGGCGCCTACATCGCCTTTGCCGGCACGCTGTTCTTCCTGGTGGTGGTGTGGCGGACCTTCACCGCCGGCAAGGCGGTGGCCGCCAATCCCTGGGGATCGGGCGCCACCACGCTCGAATGGTCGGTCAGCTCGCCGCCGCCGCTGCACAGCTTCGACGAGCTGCCCCACATCGGCACTCCGGCGGAGTAAGGGACATGACCCGCGAACGCCGGACCAAGGCGACCCTGGCGGGGCTGGTGGTGATCATCGCCGCCATGGTCGGGCTGGTGATCGGCAGCGTGCCGCTCTACCGGGCGTTCTGCCAGTTCGCCGGCATCGGCGGCCCGCCCCGGCAGGTGGCGGCGGAGTCCTCCGCCCCCGCCGGGAAGATGGTGACGGTGCGGTTCGACGCCTCGGTGGCCAAGGGCCTGCAATGGCGCTTCGCCCCCCAGCAGCGCGAGATGAAGGTGCGGCTGGGCGAGGACAATCTGGCGGTGTTCACCGCCACCAACCTGTCGGACCACCCCATCACCGGCAACGCGGTGTTCAACGCCACGCCCGACAAGATCGGCAAGTACGTGGCCAAGGTCCAGTGCTTCTGCTTCACCGAGCAGACCCTGGAGCCCGGCCAGAGCGTGGACATGGTGGTCAGCTTCGTGCTCGACCCGGCCATGGAAACCGACGTCCACACCAGCGAGGTCGGCACGGTCACCCTGTCCTACACCTTCTTCAATGCCAACGTTTCTGACGAAAGAGGACGGTCATGAGCCACGCCCACGCCACTCCCCGCGCTTCGTCGCCCCCCCATCCCTTCCATCTGGTCGATCCCAGCCCCTGGCCGCTGGTGGGGTCCATCTCGGCCCTGGTGCTGGTTTACGGCGCCGTGGACTGGTTCCGCGACCATGGCCGCACCACGGTGATGCTGATCGGCCTCGCCATGGTGGCCTTCACCATGTTCGGCTGGTGGCGGGACATCTTCCGCGAGGCCCGCTCCGGCACCGCCCATTCCGAGGAGGTCTGCCACGGCCTGCGCATGGGCATGAGCCTGTTCATCGCCTCGGAGGTGATGTTCTTCGTCGCCTTCTTCTGGGCCTACTTCCACTCGGCGCTGGGCCTGACCCCCGGGCTGACCCAATGGCCGCCCGCCGGCATCCAGACCCTGGATACCTGGCACATTCCCTTCGTCAACACCCTGATCCTGATGAGTTCGGGCGTGACGCTGACCAAGGCCCATCACGCCCTGCGCCACGAGGACCGGGGCGCCACCAAGGCGTGGCTGGCGGTGACCATCGCCCTGGGGGTCCTGTTTCTGTCGCTGCAGGTCTACGAATACGGCCAGGCCATGTTCGCCTTCACCGACGGCATCTATCCGTCGGTGTTCTACATGGCCACCGGCTTCCACGGCTTCCACGTCTTCGTCGGCGTGTGCTTCCTCGCCGTCTGCCTGCACCGGGTGCGGGTGGGCGACTTCACTCCCGCCCGGCATGTGGGCTTCGAGGCGGCGGCGTGGTACTGGCACTTCGTGGACGTGGTCTGGGTGTTCCTGTTCATCTGGGTCTACTGGTGGGGCAACGGCTGAGGTTATATGTGTCCCTCAATCGCCGGGCGCGCGCCCTCAGCGCGCTTGGCTCCCGCGCCACAAGGCGCGCGGCCTCTTGGGCCTATGGGTCGTGATGCGCCAGGCTCATCACGACCCGGGCCAAATGAACGATCCGGCGGCGCAGGGCCGTCCCAGCAGATAGCCCTGCACCTCCTCGCAGCCGAGCTTTTCCACCAGATCCATCTGCTCCTCGGTCTCGATGCCCTCGGCCACCACCTTGAGGCCGAGGCGATGCCCCAGCTGGACCGAGCTTTCGACGATGGCCCTGGCCCCCTCCTCGGTCAGGGCCTTGGCGATGAAGGACTGGTCGACCTTGAGCTCGGTGAAGGGGCCTTGCTGCAGCTGCTTCAGCGAGGAGTAGCCGGTGCCGAAATCATCGATGGACAGGCCGAAGCGGCGCATGCGCAGCCGGGTCAGGATGTCCAGCTGGGCGGTGAAATCCCCGGCGAGCGCGGTTTCGGTGATCTCGATGGTGATCGAGTCCGGCGGAACGTCGTAATCGCGGGCGATGTCCACCAGGGCGTCGGGCAGGTCGAGATTGTGCAGCATGTGGGGCGACAGGTTGAGCGCCACCCGGGGCGACAGCCCGGCCTTGCGCCAGTCGCGGCAATGGGCCAGGGCCTGGCGCACCACGGAATCGGTCAGCCGGTCGATCAGCCCCTCGCGTTCGGCCAGCCCGATGAAGCGGTCCGGCCCCACCAGGCCGTGATCGGGATGAATCCAGCGGGCCAGCACCTCCGCCCCCAGGACCTTCCGCGTCCTGGCGCAGAATTTGGCCTGGAACCAGGGGACCACCTGCCCGTCGTCGAGAGCGCAGCCCAGGGCGTCGTTGTCGGGGCGATAGCGATCCGGGGCCCGCTCCACCGCGCGGGGACGGCAAGGAGCCCGGGCAGCGGCCAGAATGTCGTAGACCGCCGACAGCTCGCCCACTCCGAAGGGCTTGTGCAGGGCGCCCGCCACCTTGAGGCCGCGCGATTCCGCCAGCCGCCGCGCCGCCTCGATCACATCGGCGTCGTAGCCGCTCATCAGCACCAGATGGGCGCCGGAATTGTTGTCGGCCAGGAAGCGGATGATCTCGACGCCGTCCATCCCCGGCATGGCGAGGTCGAGGAAGATGCCGCGCAGATCCACCGAGTAGCGGCAGGCGAAATCCTCGAAATTGTCGCACCAGGTGGTCTTGAAGCCCAGGTCGGCCCCGACATCGGCGACGAACTCGCACATGTCGCGCTCGTCGTCGAGAATGAGCACCGGCGGCGGCGCAAGGGCGGAATCAGCGGTCATCTCTTCCTCTCCCGGTCGTCGAGGACCTTGCGCACGGCCCTGGCGATGTCTGCCTTGCCATAGGGCTTGGGCAGAATCTCGGCGTGGTCGTTCCTGTGTTCGATGGCATAGCCGGTAAAGCCCGAGGTGAGCAGCACGGCGCAGCCGTGGCCCATCTCGCGGGTCTTGCGCTCCAGGGTGTAGCCGTCCAGGCCGTGCGGCATCACCACGTCGGTGAACAGCAGATCGATGCCGGGATCGTCTCGCAGCAGGGCCAGCGCCTCGGCGCCATCGGTGCCGAGGGTGACGCGGTAGCCCAGTTCCGAGAGGAACGCGCCGGCGATTTCGGCCAGATGGGGTTCGTCGTCCACCACCAGCACGTGCTCGGAGCCGGTGGGCAACGGGGCGGCCGAGGGTTCGGCCCCCGCCTCGGCCGGGTCGCCGGACGATGCCTTCGGAAGGTACAGACGGAAGGTGGTGCCGCTCCCCGGCTCGGAATAGACCCGGATATGGCCGCCCGAGCGCTTGGCGAAGCCATAGGCCATGGCCAGGCCCAGGCCGGTCCCCTTGCCGCGTTCCTTGGTGGTGAAGAACGGCTCGAAGATGCGGTCGAGGATTTCCTTGGGGATTCCCGTGCCGGTGTCGCTCACCGATACCACCACGTAGCGCCCCGGCGTCATGTTGGGATCGGCGCGGCGGAACTCCGCGTCGATCTCCATATTGGCGGTCTCGATGATCAGCGTGCCGCCGTCGGGCATGGCGTCGCGGGCGTTGAGGCAGAGATTGAGCAGGCAATCCTCGAACTCGCTGCGGTTGATGTCGGCGGCCCAGGCTTCGGACGCCAGCCGGGTGCGCACCTCGATCATCCTGGTCAGCGAGCGCTGGACCATCTCCTGCATGCCGGAAATGGCCTCGTTGACGTCCGTCAGGCTCTTGCCCTGGGCCTTGGGGTCCTGGCGGGAGAAGGACAGCAGCCGCCGGGTGAGGTCGGCGCCGCGCCGGGCGCTGCGCAGAGCCGTCGCCACCCGCTTCATGCCGGTCTCGTTGCCCTGGACGGTGCGCTCCAGCAATTCCAGGTTGCCGGTGATGATGCCGAGCAGATTGTTGAAGTCGTGGGCGATGCCGCCGGTCAGCTGGCCGACCGCCTCCATCTTCTGCGAGCGGCGCAGCGCCGCCTCGGTCTGCTTCTGCTCGCTGATGTCGCGGATGAAGGCGGTGAACAGGCCATGGTCGGGCAGATGGGTGATGGTCAGTTCCAGCGGAATCTCGTGGCCATCGGCATGCAGGCCGTTCATTTCCAGGCGCTTGCCGAGAATGCCCGGCGCCTGCCCCGCCGCCACCCGCTCCAGCCCCCGCCGGTGCGCCTCGCGATGGGCTTCGGGAATGATCAGGTCGGCGATCTCCACCCCCAGGGCGTCGGCGGCCCGCCGGCCGAAGATGCGTTCGGCGGCCGGGTTGAACTCCACCACCATCCCCGTGCGGTCGATGGTGATGATGGCGTCCAGCGCCGCGTCGAGGATGCTGCTCTTGATCTGCTCGCTGGCCTCCAGGGCGCGGCGGGTGGCGGTGACGTCGCTGATGTCGCGGAAGGTGACCACGGCGCCGATCAGATCCCCGTCCTTGACGATGGCGGTCGAGCCGTAATGCACCGGAAAGCTCGATCCGTCCCGGCGCCAGAACCATTCGCCCTCGATGGCGCAATCCTCGCCGGTGGACAGGGTATGGGCCAGGGGGCATTCGCTGCTGGGATATTCACCTCCGTCGGGACGGGTGTGATGGATCAGCGGATGCAGGCTCCGGCCCAGCATCTCCCACGGGGCATATCCCAGCATGGTTGATGCCGCCGGGTTGACGAAGGTGACCGCTCCCGCCCGATCCAGGCCGATGATGCCCTCGCCCATGGAGTCCAGGATCAGATGGTTGTGCTCAACCGCCGCCTGATGGGCGTCGAATTCCTCGCGCAGGCGCCGCGCCATGGGCCGGAACACCCCGAACCACGACAGGATCAGCACGGCGATGACCAGGGACAGGCCGATGGTGAAGCCCTGGCGCAGCCGCGCCACGTTCTGGCGGCTCTCGTCCTGGTATTGCACCACCAGGCGCTCCAGCCCGGGCAGCAGGGAAAGACGCGACTTGTCGGCCAGCGCCTTCAATCGGGGCGAGGCCTGCCCCACCTCCACCCCGTCCGCACCGGCCAGGCGCCGCACATCGGCGACGAAGGCCGCCACCTCGGCATCCAGCGACGGCGTCCCGCCGAAATAGAGCCGCTCCATCTCGGCGGTCATGCCGCGCGCCTTGCCCTCGCCCAGCAGGCGGGCATGGCCCGCCCCCATCTCCGACCCCGCCTGGGCCAGCAGGTCGGCGAACATGGAGCGCTCGTCGGACGTCGAGGCCGCCGCCATCTGGTAGGCGAGAGCCACCGAACGCTGCGACAGCATGCGCTGGCGCCCCGCCACGTTGATCAGGGCTCCGTCCTCGGACAGATGGGAGATCACCCAGTCCTGCGACTGGTAGCCCGCCAGGGTCAACAGCAGCAACGCACCGATCACCGCGGCCTGGCGACGGTAGAGGCCTATCAGCAGAGCCTGCGCGCGATACCGCTTCTCCGGCACCCCATATCCTCCCCGATGGAGCGGCAAGGCCCCGTCGAGATGCCGGACCACCACTCCACACTATTCCAAATGGGATATTGAGGATGCCGGATTATAATTCAATAAGTATTAGTACGGGCAGTCTGACCGGCCGCATGACCGGGCCGTCCGCCCCGGCTGCCAGGTGCCGCAGACCCGGCACTCCACCATGGTTTCCGCCTCGGCGGCGGTGTCTCGCCCGGGAGAGCGGGGCGGAGCGACCCTGTCGGCCTGATCACGGCGGCGCAACTCGGCCTGCCGGCTGAGATAGCGGAACCCGAACCAGATGAAGGCGATGACCGCGACGGTGAGCAGGATCTTTCCGAACATCAGGTTTTATCCTCCACCCCACCCAAGGGGTCAAGGGCCTGCCCGCCGCGCAGGATGGCCTGGGCCGCGGGGGTGAACGCCCCGTCCCCGCCATGAAGCACGAGGCCGGGCAGCAGCCGCAGCGGCGAACGCACCCCCTTGCGGGCCGCGACGACCACCCGTCCGGCGGCCCGCTCCGCCTTGGGCCACAGGGGCAGGACGGTGATGTCGCCCACCCCCCTGCCCCGCAAGGCCGCCAGGATGTCGCCCAGGCGCTCGGCCCGGTGGATGAGGGTGAGCCGCCCCTTGGGCCGCAGCAGCTTGACCGCCGCCTTGATCCAGCCGGCGAGGTCCAGCCCGCCTTCCTGATGGGCCATGGCGCGCGAGGCATTGGCGGCCGGCGTGCCGCTGCCGCACTCGAAGAATGGCGGATTGCTCAGGACGTGGTCGTAGCCACCCAGCCCGGCCGGCGGCGCCGCCGCGTCGCCGCGATGGGGAATGAAGCGACCCTCCATGCCGTTGAGGACCGCGTTGCGCTCCGCCAGTCCGGCCAGATCCTCCTGCACTTCCAGTCCGTCCACCCTGGCCTCGGGGCAGCGGACCAGCAGGCACAGAGCCGCCGCGCCGACGCCGCAGCCCAGATCGAGAACCCGTTCCCCCGGCCGCGCCGGCACCGCCGCCGCCAGCATCACCGGATCGATGGCGGCGCGGTAGCCATCGCGGGGCTGAATCAGGCGCAGACGGCCGTCCAGCAGGCGGTCCTCGGTCGGCGTCTCGATGGATTCCATGGCGTCGGGGCTCTTGATCGGGGTGAAAGACATACGCAAAAGGCGATGTAAGCTTGACCGCCTTTCCCGGGCAACACTATGTTCGTCGCGCGGGTAGGCATGCCCCGCACGGGAGGAGTTTCGGCATCGTGGCGATCGTGGTCAATTTCGAGGACGAACGCGGTAGGAAGGCGAAGAGCTTCGACGCCCTTGTCGCCCTGGTCAAGGACGACCTGGAAAAGGTCAACCGCACCATCGTCGACCGCATGCACAGCCCGGTGGAGCTGATCCCCCAACTGGCCGGCCACATCATCGCGGCGGGCGGCAAGCGCCTGCGCCCGGTGCTGACGCTGGCCTCGGCCAAGCTGGCCGGCCATAGCGGCGACCGCCACATCAAGCTGGCCGCCTGCGTCGAGTTCATCCACACCGCCACCCTGCTGCACGACGACGTGGTCGATGAATCCGATCTGCGCCGCGGCCAGGCCTCGGCCAATGCCCTGTTCGGCAACAAGCCCAGCGTGCTGGTGGGCGATTTCCTGTTCTCCCGCTCGTTCGAGCTGATGGTCGAGGACGGATCGCTGTCGGTGCTGGCCATCCTGTCGCGCGCCTCCTCGGTCATCGCCGAGGGCGAGGTGCTGCAGCTGATCACCGCCAACGACACCGACACCAGCGAGGATTCCTATCTCGAGGTCATCCGCTCCAAGACCGCCGCCCTGTTCGCCGCCGCCTGCCGCATCGGCGCGGTGGTGGCCGACCGCCCCAAGGTGGAGGAGGAGGCGCTGGAATCCTATGGTCTCAACTTAGGGATCGCCTTCCAGCTCATCGACGACGTCCTGGACTATTCCGCCAAGCAGGCGGTGCTGGGCAAGACGGTGGGCGACGACTTCCGCGAGGGCAAGATCACCCTCCCGGTCATCCTGGCCTTCCGCCGGGGCGATGACGAGGAACGCGCCTTCTGGCGCCGCTGCCTCGAGGACCTGGAGCAGACCGACGACGATCTGGGCCGCGCCATCAAGCTGATGGAAAAGCACGGCAGCCTGGCCGCCACCATCGCCCGGGCCCGCCATTACGGCGAGATCGCCCGCGACGCCCTGGGCATCTTCCCCGACAGCCCGGTGAAGCAGGCGATGATCGACGTCATCGACTTCTGCATCGACCGGGCTTATTAGAAGCCTTATACGGCGGCGGCAAACCGCGTCTTGGGCGCCGGCAGCACGATGGCCGGGCGCGGAATGTCCTTCATCAGGCCGGGGCCGTTGACCATGTCGAAGCCGCCCTGCACCACGCCGCCGACCACCCGCCGGCGCCGGGCGCTCCACAGATAGCAGCCGATACCGTCGCGCGCCGTCTCTTCCTGGATGCGGGCCAGCACGGCGAGCAATTGCTCGTCGTCCATCTTCTCCTCGGGGCGCAGTTCCGACAGGTCGAGACCGACCTTGGACACCCCGATCTCGGCGGCCACCGACGTCCGATGGGACGACAGCCGGGTCCGCACCAGGACCTCGCGGCACAGCCCGCCGACGAAGGACACCACCGATTCCAGCTCGGGCGTGGTGGTGCCGTCGGGAATGTGGAAGATCTCGATCACCAGCCGGGTGTTGCGCGTGTCCTGGGTCAGGTCCGAGAGGGCGAAGACCACTCCCTGGCGCTGGTCCGAGGCCAAGGATTGCCACGACAGCGGCAGGATCACCGAGGGCTGCGGCACGCCGTCCTGGGCATTGCGGGCGGCGTTGCGGATGTCGCGCACCGCCGAGTTGACCACGAAGCGGTCGAGCGTGATGGCCGTCGCCACGTCGCCTTCGGGATAGGCCCAGCACCCCTCGATGGGATCCGCCTTGTCGTGGTCGCGGCGAACCACCCGGGCGCTGTAAGCCGAAATGGCCTCGCCCACCGCCACCCAGGTCGGGCGCCAGACCAGGGCCAGGGCCGCGCCGGGCGGAATGGGGCCGACGATGCTGGGATCGAGATAGGCCGCCGGCTTCTTCACGCCGGTGGCCTCGATGGTCTCCCACTGCATGTCCTCCTTGCGGAGTTCGGGGCCGCGATCCAGCGTCGCCCAGCCCTGAAGCGGGTCGTTGGCGGCCGGGCCGCCCTTCGCCACCTGGGTGGGCAGATAAGGCAGCCCGGTGGTGGAGACGCTGGCCCGCACCTCGGCCACCGCCGAATGGATGCGCCCGTGGATCAGCTCTCCGTCGGCGCCGATCGCCTCGGAAACGGGGATCTCCGCCGCCAGGGCCACCGGCCGCTCCTGGCCGCTCCCCTGCTGCTGGCCATAGAGAAAGCGCCCAAGCTCCTCGACCACCGCGATGGTGCGGCGCCGCGCCTCGTCGGGTGTCAGTTCGGGAAAGGCCAGGATCCAGCAATCCTCGCCATCGCGGCAGAAGGTGCTCCCCCGCCCGATGTGCCGTCGCACCACCTGATCGACGATGATCGCCACCTTGTCGGACAGTCGCGGCCATTTGTCGCCCACCGAATCGCGGTATTCGACCAGTGAAACCACATGCAGCCTGGCCTTGATGGAAGGATCGCGGGCGAGCATCTGCTCGAGCCATTCGGCGGCAGAATCCACGGAAGAGCGCGCGGTCGGCCGGGGAACCTTGCCCGCCGAGACATTGACCGGGGCAGGCTTGTCTTCATCCCAAAGGGTTTTCAGCGACTGAGCCAGACGAACCCATACATTTCCCATGGTGGCCGACATTCTGCCCTCCCGCCCATAGTCACATCCCATTTTGAATATACCTAAAAATACCTATAGCGCCAAGAAACAAACTTTGCCGACTATTGCCGCCATATTTAAGGAACGTCTTTCAACAGACATGAATGAATGCGGCGCCCGTGACGAATACCTGTCACAGGCGCAACCGCTGCCGAATTGCATATAGATTGGGATTGGGGGGCGGCTTGACCAGCCCCGCCCGGCGGGAAACCGCCTAAAGCCCGTGATACTGCTTGTACCACGCGATGAAGTTGGGAACTCCGACGCTGATGGGCGTGGTCGGCGCGAAACCGACGTCACGCTGAATGGCCGAAATGTCGGCGTAGGTTTCCTTGACGTCGCCCGGCTGCATGGGCTGGAAGTCGTAGGTGGCCTTCCTCCCCAGCGAGTTTTCCACCAGGCCGATGAAATCCATCAGCCGTTCGGAATTGTTGTTGCCGATGTTGTAGAGGCGATAGGGCGGCGTCTTGCCGTCATCGGCCGGCGGGTTGTCCAGCACGCCCACCACGCCCGAGACGATGTCGTCGATATAGGTGAAGTCGCGGCGCATGTCGCCGTTGTTGAACACCTTGATGGGCTGGCCGGCGACGATGGCGTCGGCGAACAGATAGGCCGCCATGTCGGGCCGCCCCCAGGGGCCGTAGACGGTGAAGAACCGCAGGCCGGTGGTGGGAACGCGGAACAGGTGGCTGTAGGAGTGGCTCATCAGCTCGCCCGAGCGCTTGGAGGCGGCATAGAGCGAGATGGGGGTGTCCACCCGGTCCTCCACCGAGAACGGCAGCTTGGTGTTGGCGCCGTAGACCGAGGACGAGCTGGCATAGACGAAATGGCGGCACTTGGGATTGGCGCGCGCCATCTCCAGCATCACCAGATGGCCTTCGATGTTGGAATGGGTGTAGTCGAAAGGAGCGGTGAGCGAATGGCGCACCCCGGCCTGGGCGGCGAGATTGATGTAGGCGGTCACGTCGGGATGGGACCGGGCCACCTCTCCCATGGCGCTCCGGTCGGCGATGTCGGCCTGGACGAACGAGAAGCCCTCGTGCCGGCGCAGATGCTCCAGACGGGTCTGCTTCAGCCTGACGTCGTAATAGGGGCTGAGGCAATCGACGCCGAGCACCCGCTCGCCGCGCGCCAGCAGGCGCAGCGAGGTGTGGTAGCCGATAAATCCGGCGGCGCCGGTAACAAGGATGGTCATCCCGGGAACCCTTCAGAGTCAGGCGCTTTCATATAGCTTGATCGGTGGCGGAAATCATCCCCCGTATTTCGTCATCGAACCGCAATTTCCTTGCCGTCCACGCGATCCGGCGTTGCGTTCATTGCTATTTTCGCCCGGGCTCTTTCCACCACGGGGCGCGGTCCTTACCTTCAAGGCATAGGGTCGCTTCGAGGCCGCCGCCATGACCGTCACCACCACCGTCACCTTGGACGACAAGTACCTGCAGCAGCAGGGCCGGGTCTATCTGTCGGGCATCCAGGCCCTGGTCAGGCTGCCCATGCTGCAGCATCTGCGCGATAGGGCCGCCGGGCTCAATACCGGCGGGTTCGTCTCCGGCTATCGCGGCTCGCCGCTGGGCGGCCTCGACAAGGAATTGTGGCGGGCGGCGGCCCATCTGGAACGCCACGCCGTGCGCTTCCAGCCCGGCCTCAACGAGGACCTGGCCGCCACCGCCATCTGGGGCACCCAGCAGATCGGCCTGTTCAAGGGACCCACCCATGACGGCGTCTTCGCCATGTGGTACGGCAAGGGCCCTGGCCTCGACCGCAGCGTCGACGTGTTCAAGCACGCCAATTCCGCCGGCGCCGCCCCCCATGGTGGCGTATTGGTGCTGGCCGGCGACGACCACGGCGCCAAGTCCTCCACCCTGGCGCACCAGAGCGAGCACGTCTTCATGGCCGCCCAGATGCCGGTGCTCAATCCCGCCGGGGTGCAGGAGGTGCTGGATTTCGGCCTGTTCGGCTGGGCGCTGTCGCGCTTTTCCGGCCTGTGGGTCGGCATGAAGGCCATTTCCGAGACGGTGGAGAGCTCGGCCTCGGTGACCATCGACCCCTGGCGCCAGCTGTTCGTCGCGCCGGAAGACTTCAAGATGCCACCCGGTGGCCTCAACATCCGTTGGCCCGACAAGTTCCTGGAGCAGGAACACCGGCTGATGGCGCAGCGCATTCCGGCGGCGCTGGCCTTCGCCAAGGCCAACCGCATCGACCGCACCATCATCGATTCGCCCCAGCCCCGCTTCGGCATCGTCACCACCGGCAAGTCGTATCTGGACGTGATGCAGGCCCTGGCCGACCTGGGCATCGACGAGCGTCATGCCGCCGAGATCGGCATCCGCCTCTACAAGGTGGGCATGAGCTGGCCGCTGGAGCCTTCGGGAATCCGCGCCTTCGCCGAGGGTCTGGACGAGATCCTGGTGGTGGAGGAGAAGCGGGCCTTCATCGAGGAGCAGCTCAAGGCCCAGCTCTACAACTGGCGCGAAGACGTCCGCCCCCGTGTGGTGGGCGAACACGACGAGAGCGGCGCCTGGGTCCTGCCCCCCTATGGCGAGCTGACGCCGGCCATGATCGCCCGCGTCATCGCCGCGCGCATCGGCCGCTTCTACACCTCGCTCCGGGTCAAGGAGCGCCTGGACTTCCTGGCCGACAAGGAGCGGCGGCTGGCCGCCATTCCCCAGGGCTTCACCCGCATTCCCTATTTCTGCGCCGGCTGTCCCCACAACACGTCCACCAACATCCCGGAGGGCAGCCAGGCCATGGCCGGCATCGGCTGCCACTTCATGGCCACCTGGATGGACCGCGAGACGCTGACCTACACCCATATGGGCGGCGAGGGCGCCACCTGGATCGGCCAGGCCCCCTTCACCTCGCGCACCCACATGTTCCAGAACCTGGGGGACGGCACCTACACCCATTCCGGCTCCCTGGCCATCCGCGCCGCCCTGGCCGCCAAGGTCGATATCACCTACAAGATCCTCTACAACGACGCGGTGGCCATGACCGGCGGCCAGCCGGCCGAATCCGCCTTCTCGGTGGCCGCCATGGCCGCCCAGGTCCGCGCCGAGGGCGTGAAGCGCATCGCCGTGGTCTCCGACGATCCCGAGAAGTACCCGGCGGGCAGCTTCCCCACCGGCACCACCATCCACCACCGCGACACCCTGGATGCCTTGCAGCGGACCTTGCGCGAGGAAAAGGGCGTCAGCGTCCTGATCTACGACCAGACCTGCGCCGCCGAGAAGCGCCGACGGAGGAAGCGCGGCCTGATGCCCGACCCGGACGAGCGCATCTTCATCAACGAGAAGGTCTGCGAGGGCTGCGGCGATTGCGGCGTGCAAAGCAATTGCGTCGCGGTGATCCCGGTGGAGACCGAATGGGGCAGGAAGCGCGCCATCGACCAGTCGTCGTGCAACAAGGACTTTTCCTGCGTCAAGGGCTTCTGCCCCAGCTTCGTCTCGGTCAAGGGCGGCCACATCCGCCGGCTGACCGGCCGGGGCGAGGCCGATACCGCCGCCCTGCCCGCCCCCATTCTTCCCGGCGCGGCCGAACCCTACGGCATCATCGTCACCGGCATCGGCGGCACCGGCGTGGTGACGGTGGCCGAGGTGCTGGGCATGGCCGCCCACCTGGAGGGCAAGGGCGTCACCTCGCTGGACCAGACCGGGCTGGCCCAGAAGAACGGCGCGGTGATGAGCCATGTGCGCATCTGCGACGATCCCGCCCGCCTGCACGCCGTGCGCATCGCCGCCGGACAGGCCCGGCTGCTGCTGGCCTGCGACATGGTGGTGGCCGCCGGCTTCGACACCCTGGCCAAGCTGAAGCCCGGCCAGTCCTCGGCCGTGGTCAACCGCCACGAATCCATGCCCGCCACCTTCACCCACGCCCCCGACCTGGACTTCCCGGCGCGCGGCATGGAGGACACGATACGGGACCAGGTGGGCGGCGACGCCGATTTCGTCGAGGCGACCCGTCTTGCCACCACGCTGTTGGGCGACGCGCTGGCCACCAACATGTTCCTGGTGGGCTATGCCTGGCAGAAGGGGCTGGTTCCGCTCACCGAGGCCTCCATCCTGCGGGCCGTGGAACTCAACGGCGCCATGGTGGACTTCAACGTCCAGGCCTTCCGCTGGGGCCGCCTCGCCGCCCATGACCTGGGCGCGGTCGAGCGCGTGGCCGCGCCGCCGGCGGGCGGCAACGACCATCGCCGCCTGTCGCAAAGCCTGGACGAGCTGATCGAACGCCGCGTCGCCCACCTGACCGGCTGGCAGAACGCCGCCTGGGCCGCCCGCTACCGCGCCCGGGTGGACCGGGTCAGGGCGGCGGAAAACGCCGTCCTGCCCGGGGCGGAGACTCTCACCGAAGCCGTGGCGCGCTCGCTCGCCAAGCTGATGAGCTACAAGGACGAGTACGAAGTGGCCCGGCTCTATTCCGACCCGGCCTTCACCGCATCGCTCAAGGAACAGTTCGAGGACTGGAAGCGGCTGGAAATCCATCTGGCGCCCCCCTTCATGGGGGCGGAAAAGCGCAGGTTCGGCCCCTGGATGCTGCGCCTGATGCCGCTGCTCGCCCGCCTCAAGGGCCTGCGCGGCACCGCCCTCGACCCGTTCGGCCGCAGCGAGGAACGCCGGCTGGAGCGCCATCTGATCGCCGAGTTCGAGGCCGCCGTCGAGACCATCCTCGCCCACCTCTCCCCCGACACCCACGCCCTGGCGGTGGAGATCGCCTCGGCGCCGCGGCGCATCCGGGGCTTCGGCCCCATCAAGCTGAAGGCCGCCGCCGAGGTCCGGGGGGAGATGACGCAGATGCTGGAGCGTCTCCGCGTGCCGCAAGACGATAGGCGGGCGGCGGAATAGCCCTTGATTCGCGCTCCGGGCCGGGTTTGACTTGGCCCATGAGCGAAATCGAAGACCTCGATCTGGAATTCGCCGACCTCTCCGAGCACGCGGCGGTCATCGAGACCCTGTGGCAGGACGCCGCCCAGGCGCGGCGCTATGGTGACATGGAGGCGGCGCTGGAGTCCTATCGCCGCATCCTGGCCCTCGATTCCTGCCATTCCGAGGCGCGCCTTGCCGCCGCCGAGACCAGCCGGCTGGCCGGACGCCCGCGCGACGCCCTGCGCTTCTGCCTGGAATTGCTGGAGATGGACCGCCAGCACCTGGGTTGCCGCCTGGAACTGGCGGAAACCCTGCGCCTGGTCGGCCAGCCCGACGATTCCCACGCCATCATCGACATCCTGCTGATGGAGCGCCCGGATTCCGTCGCCGTATGGTGCGGCCTGGCCCGCCTGCTGGCCGACGAGGGCCGCCTGGCCGGGGCCGAGGCCACCTTGCGCCGGGCGCTCCGCCTCAATCCGGGTCACGGCCCGGCCTGGGCGACGCTGGGCCGGGTGCTGGCCCGCAGGGGCGCGGGCGAAGCGGCGCTCGACGCCTTTCACGCCGCCGTCACCCTGGAGCCGGGGCAACCGGCCCATCACGTCGGACTGGCCGAAACCCTGATGGACCTGGGGCGCGTCGACGAGGCCGCCGCCCCCATCGCCCACGCCCTGGTGCTGGACGACGAGGACGCGCCGGCCCGCCTCGCCCATGCCCGCCGGCTGATGCTGGACGGCCGCATGGCGGAATCCTGGGAAAACGCCCAATGGCGCCACCGCCTGCCCGGCGCCCCCCGCCCGCCCCTGGGCGCCGTGCCGTGGGAGGGCCAGGACCTCGACGGGGCGACGCTGCTGCTTTATGCCGAGGCGGGACTGTCCGATACCCTGATGATGGCCAGATTCATTCCCGTCCTGGCCGGACGGGGGGCCGACATCACCCTGCTGGCCCAGATGGAACTGGTTCCGCTGCTGGAAAGGCTGGCCGGCGTGGCCCGCGTCCTTCCCCTGGGCCAAGCCCTGCCCGGCGAGCCGGACGCCCAATACGCCGCCGCCCTGGACGATCTGCCCCGGCTGCTGGGTGTCGAGCCGTCCTCCATTCCCGCCACGCCCTATCTGGCGGTGCCGCCTCGCCGCGTCCGCCGCATCCGGGTACCCGCCTCCACCCTGGTCAAGGTGGGCATCGCCTGGGCCGGCGAGCGTCCGGCGGATGGTCTGGATTTCGGGCGGGTGCTGGATCTGGCCACCGTGCCGGGAACCCTGCTGTTCTCGCTCGAGACGGGAAAGCGGGCGGCCGAGGCCCGTGATCTGGCCGATCCCGGCCTGATCACCGATCTGGCCCCCACCATCGCCGATTTCGGCGATCTGGCCGGGCGCATCGCCGAGATGGATCTGGTGGTGGCCGCCGACGGTCCCGCCGCCCATCTGGCCGCCGCCATGGGCAAGCCAGTCCTTCTGCTGCTGCCCCACGCCGCCCATCCCCGCTGGATGCGCGACCGGGACGATTCCCCCTGGTATCCCGGCATGTCCCTGCTGCGCCAGCCGGCGCCTGGACGCTGGGAGGCGCCGCTGGCCGAGGCGCGGCGGCGCATGGAGATGCTGGCCCAGCTGACCGCCGAGCGGCACGAACTGCTGCGCCGCCGCGCCACGGGCACCGACGCGGCCGTGACCGCCTTCCTGGCCGCCCACCTCGCCCCCGGCGACCTGCTGCTGGAGGTGGGAGCCGGCAGCGGCGATCATGTCTTCCGGTCCGTGGATCAGTGTCCCGATCTGCTGGTCATCGCGCTCGAACCGTCGCCGGCCGAGGCCGACATCCTGCGCGACAGCCTTGCCATCGCCGGGCTGGAGGAGCAGGTGGAGGTGATCGCCGCCGCCGCCGGAGCCGGGGAGAGCCATGCCCTGGCGGCGCGCCGGCCCCATGGCGGAGCGCGGGTCTTCGCCCTGCCGGCCTGGGTTCCCGCCGCCACGCCGGTGCGTCCGCTGGCCGCCCTGCTGGATGAACGGCCGCATCTGGGACGGTGCCGGGTGGTGGCCCGCATCGACCAGCGGGGATGGGAGGACGCCATCGTCGCCGGACTGGCGGGACGCGCCGCCATCCTGATCCTGGAACACCACGAGGGATCGGACGCGACCGACCGTCTGGCCGGGGCGGGATACACGCTGTGGCGCTTCCTCGAGGAGGTGGCCTGCGGCCGGCTGGTTCCCTTCGACGGAGCGACCGGCCCGGTCCTCGCCCTGGACGCGGATACCGCCCCCGCCGCCCATTACGGGCCGCCCGCCCTGCCGCCCTCGCCCGCCCTGGTCGAGGCCGAGGCGGCGCGGGCCGCGCGAACCGCCGCCCCCGGCCCCGCCCTGCAGGCGGCGGGACGGGTGGGCGAGGCCGCCCGCCTGTATGGCGAGGCTCTTGCCATCGATCCGTTCTCCCCCATGGCCAACGCCAATCTGGCGGTGCTGCAGCACATGGCCGGCAAGCACGAGGCGGCCATCGCCGGCTTTGTCCGCGCCCTCGGCCGCCCCGGCCACATGGCGATCCTCGCCAATCTGGCCGGGGCGCTGCGGCAGATGGGCAGGCTGGACGAAGCCGAGGCCCTGCTGGGCGAAGCCATCGCCGCCGGCCGGGAAAGCCCCGACCTGCTCTACAACCTCGCCAAGCTGCGCCGCGACCAGGGCCGCCTGTCCGAGGCCGAAGCCCTGATCCGGCGGCTGCTCTCCCGGTCGCCCGGTCTTCCCGGCCTGGAATGGACACTCGGCCAGATTCTGCTGGGCGCCGGCAAGCTGGCCGAGGGCCTGCCCCTGCTGGCCCGCCGGCCGGAACCGCCCGGACGGGCGCCCCACCTGCCGCCATGGGATGGCGGCGAGGTGATCGCCACCTCCCTGCTGGTGGAGGTGACGGGCGGCGTGGCCGATACCCTGCTGCTGGCCCGCTATCTCCCCCTGCTGGCGGCGAAGGGAGCGCTGGTCACCCTGGCCTGCCCCGACGAGCTGACGGCCCTGCTGGCCGAGTTGCCGGGAATCGAGCAGACGATGGGCGATGACGACCCCCTGCCGCCCTGCGCCTTACGCACCAGCCTCGCCGCCCTGCCCGGTCTGCTGGGGGTGACCGATGCCGCGCCCGGCTCCGGCGGCTATCTGGTGGCCGGACGCGGCCGCCGGGCCGTGCGCGACACGCGTCTGCGGGTCGGGCTGACCTGGAGCGAACGCAAGGGGGGCCGAAGCTGCCCGCTGGGAGAATTGCTGGTCCTGGGAGCCGATCCGGCCGTCGCCCTGCTGGGACTGGCCGAGGACGGCGACCTGGAGCGCATCGCCGCCGACGGGGCCGACGCCCTGGTGGAGCGCCCCATGCCCCAGCCCGCCGACCTGGCGGAGATGGCGGCGCTGATCTCGGGCCTCGACGTGGTGGTGGGCGGCGACACCGTCCAGCTTCATCTGGCCGCCGCGCTGGGCAAGCCGGTCATCGCCCTGTTGCCGGACGGCTTCAACTGGCCCTGGCCCGTGGGGCGCGAGGACAGCCCCTGGTATCCCACCGCCCGCGTCCTTCGCGCCGACGCGTCGGGGGACTGGCGCCCCGCCCTGCGCCGGGTCGCCGAGTTTCTGGCGGTGATGGCCGAGAAGAAGAAGCAGCTATAGCTCGGCCTGCGGCGCCACGTCCTCGTAGGTCTTCAGAACCACGTCGGTGCCGGTTTCGATCTCCAGCAGCCGCACCTCGTAGCCCCACAGATTGGCGATGTGGCGCAGCACCCGGATGGTCTCGGCCTCGTCCAGCATCAGGCCGTTCTCGACGAAATGATGGAGGATCAGGCGGCGGTCGCCGGCCAGGTCCACGTCGACGATCTGAATGTCGGGTTCCAGGTGGGCGATGTCGTAATTGCGGGCCAGGGCCTTCCTGACCTCGCGGTAGCCGCGCTCGTTGTGAATGGCCGCCACCTCCATGTGGGGGCTGTCCGACTGGTCGTGAATCTTGAACAGCCGCAGCTTGCGGATCAGGGCGGGCGACAGGTATTGCAGGATGAAGCTCTCGTCGCGGTAATCGGCCCAGGCCTGGCGCAGCGTGCCGTAAGTGTCCTTGTTGCCGGCGAAGTCGGGGAACCAGATCCGGTCCTCCTCGGTGGGCTCCTCGCACATGCGCTTGATGTCGTTCATCATGGCGAAGCCCAGCGCGTAGGGATTGATTCCGGAATAGCGCCGGTCGTCGAAATCGGGCTGGAACACCACCGAGGTGTGGGAATGCAGGATTTCCAGCATGGCCCCGTCCGACAGCATGCCCATCTCGTGCAGCCGGTTGACGATGGTGTAATGGGTGAAGGTGGCGCAGCCCTCGTTCATCATCTTGGTCTGCTTCTGGGGATAGAAGTACTGGCTGATCTTGCGCACGATGCGGATGATCTCGCGCTGCCAGTCGGCCAGCCTGGGCGCCAGCTTTTCCAGGAAATAAAGGATGTTCTCCTCGGGCAGGCCCAGGCGCCGCTTGCGCTCGGCCAGTTCCTGCGAGCCCATCTTGGCCGCCGCCTTCTTCGGCACGGTGCGCCACAGATCGTTGAACATCTGTTCCTGATAGGCGCGGCGTTCGGCGGCCCTTTTCTCCTCGTCGCGCAGGTCGGGGGTGCGCTTCCTGGGATATTTGTGCACGCCGTGGCTCATCAGGGCGTGGGCGGCGTCCAGCACGCGCTCCACCGCCCCGTGGCCGTGGCGCTCCTCGCACTTGGCGATGTAGCTCTTGGCGAATTCCATGTAGTCGAGGATGCCGCGCGCGTCGGTCCACTGCTTGAACAGGGTGTTGTTGGCGAAGAAGTGGTTGTGGCCGAAGGCGGCGTGGGCGATGACCAGGGTCTGCATGGCCATGGAATTCTCTTCCATGATGTAGCTGATGCAGGGGCTGGAATTGATGACGATCTCGTAGGCCAGGCCGCGCATGCCCTTGCGGTACAGGGTCTCGTCGCGGGCGAAATGCTTGCCGAACGACCAGTGCTTGTACATCAGCGGCATGCCGATGGAGGAATAGGCGTCGAGCATCTGCTCGGCGGTGATCACCTCGATCTGGTTGGGATAGGTGACCAGACCCATCTCGCCCTTGGCGATCTTCTCGATGGCGTCATAGGCGCGGCTCACCTTCTCGAAGTCCCAATCGGCGCCGGTGAAGAGAAGTTCGCTCATGCCCCCTCCTCCCCGCCCGACCAGGCGGCGTTGTCGCCCCGTTCCTTGGCGAACAGGTCGCGGAACACCGGAAAGATCTGGCTTCTGACCCGCACCCGGCGCATGGCGAAGTTGTCGGCGCTCTTGGCCACCTCCTTGTAGGTGCGCCACAGGTCGGAATCCCGGCCCAGCCAGTCCTTGTACTCGGCGCCCACCTCGATATAGGCGAAATACTGGGTGACGGGCAGGATCACCTCCTCCAGCAGCCCGGCGGTCTTGGCGTTGTCCGACGAGGTGTTGTCGCCGTCGGAAGCCTGGGCGCAATAGATGTTCCAGTCGGCCGGCGAATAGCGCTTGGCGATGACGTCCTTCATTTCCTCCAGCGCGGTGGACACCACGGTGCCGCCGGTCTCGGTGGAATAGAAGAAGGTGTCCTCGTCCACCTCCTCGGCCTCGTGGGTGTGGCGGATGAACACCACGTCCACGTTGCGGTAGCGCCGGGTCAGGAACAGGTAGAGCAGCATGAAGAAGCGCTTGGCCAGGTCCTTCATGTGCTCGGTCATGGAGCCCGACACGTCCATCAGGCAGAACATCACCGCCTGGGTCACCGGCTTGGGGACGTGCTCGAAGCGGGAGTAGCGCACGTCCAGCGGATCGATATAGGGAATGCGCCGCGACCGGGCCACCAGCCGGTCGAACTCCACGCGGAGCTGGGAGAGCCGTTCGGGGTCGGCGCCCGAGTCCTCCAGCGCCCTGATCTCGTCCTCCAGTTCCTTCAGTTCGGCAGGCTTGGGACGGTTGAGCGCGATGCGGCGCGACAGCGAGTTGCGCATGGTGCGCACCACGTTGAGATTGGCCGGCGAGCCGGTGACCGAATAGCCCGCCCGGGTCGGCGTGGTGGATTCGGTCTGCTTCAGCTTCTTCTTGACCAGATCGGGCAGTTCCAGGTCGTCGAGAAAGATGTCGAGGAACTCGTCGCGCGACAGCACGAAGGCGAAATCGTCCTGGCCCTCGCCATCGGGGCTGCCTTCCGAGCCGCCCCCCTCGCCGCCGTCCTGTTCCGGCTTCTTGATGCGGTCGCCCTCGACGAAATCCTTGTTGCCGGGCACCACGTAATCGCGCACCCCTCCCTCGCCCGCCCGGCGGAAGCTGGGTTCGCGCAGGCCGTCGGCGGGAATGCTGATCTTCTCGCCGTTGGCGATGTCCTGAATGGAGCGCGAGCCCGAGGCGTCGCGCACCGCCTTGACGATCTGGGCGCGGGCGCGGCGCAGGAACCTCTGCCGGTTGGCGAGGCTCTTGCCCTTGGGATTAAGGCGTCTGTCGATGATGTTCATCGGCCGCTTCCCTTGCCCTTTTTCCGTCACCCCCGGACTTGATCCGGGGGTCCATGGATGGCCGGGTCAAGCCCGGCCATGACGATTTCGCGGTATCACCCCGCCTGCTTCACCCGCATGTACCATTCCACCAGCCGGCGGACCTGGCGCTCGGTGTAGCCGCGGCTCATCATGCGCTCGACGAATTCCGAGTGCTTCTTCTCGGAATCGGAGTCCTTCTTGGACCCGAAGCTGATCACCGGCAGCAATTCCTCCACCTGGCTGAACATGCGGCGCTCGATCACTTCCCTGATCTTCTCGTAGGAGGTCCAGGACGGCGACTTGCCGCCGTTGGCGGCGCGCGACCTGAGCGCGAACTTGACCACCTCGTTGCGGAAGTCCTTGGGGTTGGCGATGCCGGCCGGCTTCTCGATCTTGGACAGTTCCTGGTTCAGCAGGTCGCGGTTCAAGAGCTGGCCGGTGTCGGGGTCCTTGAAGTCCTGATCCTCGATCCAGGCATCGGCGTAATCCACGTAGCGGTCGAACAGGTTCTGGCCGTAATCGTGGTAGCTCTCCAGATAGGCCTTCTGGATCTCGTTGCCGATGAACTCGGCGTAGCGCGGCGCCAGTTCACCCTTGATGAACTCCAGGTACTTCTTCTCGGTCTCCTCGGGAAACTGCTCGCGCCGGATGGATTGCTCCAGCACGTACATCAGGTGCACCGGATCGGCGGAAACCTCGTGGGTGTCGTAATTGTAGGTGGACGACAGCACCTTGAAGGCGAAGCGGGTGGAGATACCGTCCATGCCCTCGTCCACGCCGGCCGCGTCCTTGTACTCCTGCATGGGCTTGGCCTTGGGGTCGGTCTCCTTGACGTTCTCGCCGTCATAGACCCGCATCTTGGAATAAAGGTTGGAGTTCTCGTGCTCCTTGAGGCGCGACAGCACCGAGAAGCGCGACAGCATCTCCAGGGTGCCCGGCGCGCAAGGGGCGCTGGCCAGTTCCGAGGAATCGATCAGCTTGTCGTAGATCTTCTGCTCCTCGGCGACGCGCAGGCAGTAGGGCACCTTGATGACGCAGATGCGGTCGATGAACGCCTCGTTGTTGCGGTTGTTCTTGAAGGTCTGCCACTCGGCCTCGTTGGAATGGGCCAGCACCGTGCCGAGGAACGGCATGGCGCCGATGTTCTCGGAGCCGATGTAGTTGCTCTCCTGCGTCGCGGTGAGCAGGGGGTGCAGCATCTTGATGGGGGCCTTGAACATCTCGACGAATTCCAGGAGCCCCTGGGTGCAGCGGTTGAGGCCGCCCGAGAAGGAATAGGCGTCGGGGTCGTTCTGGCTGAACATCTCCAGCTTGCGGATGTCCACCTTGCCCACCAGGGTCGAGATGTCCTGGTTGTTCTCGTCGCCCGGCTCGGCCTTGGACACGGCGATCTGCTTCAGGCGCGAGGGATAGATCTTGGCGACCTTGAACTTGGAGATGTCGCCGCCGAATTCCTCGAGGCGCTTCACCGCCCACGGGCTCATCAGCCCGGGCAGCCGGCGGCGCGGAATGCCGTACTTGTCCAGCAGGACCGGCCCCATCCCTTCGGGGTCGAACAGGCCCAGGGGGCTTTCGAACAGCGGGCTGACCTCCTTGCCGGCCTTCAGCACGTAGATGGGATGGACCTCCATCAGCGCCTTCAGCTTCTCGGCCAGGGACGACTTGCCGCCGCCCACCGGGCCCAGCAGGTAAAGAATCTGCTTCCTTTCCTCCAGCCCCTGGGCGGCATGGCGGAAATAGCCGACGATGCGCTCGATGGTCTCCTCCATCCCGTAGAATTCCGAGAAGGCGGGGTAGACCTTGATGGTGCGGTTCATGAACACCCGGGACAGCCGCGCGTCCTTGGCGGTGTCGATCACCTCGGGCTCGCCGATGGCGGCGATCATCCGTTCGGCGGCGGAAGCGTACATCATGGGATCGTCACGGCAGCCTTCCAGGTATTCCAGGAGGCTGAGTTCCACGTCCTTGCGACCCTCGTAGGCTCGCGAGTACCGGGTGAAGATATCGTCTTGGCCGGGCATATCGTCACTCCATGGAAGAGGGTCTAACGCATCAATTCCTTATGTTTGGATCGCTTCGGCGGAATTCATCAGGGGAGCGCGAGAATTTCCGCAAACCAGTCATGCGCGCCTCAGAAATCGGCGCGCATAGCGGAGCCCTCTGGCCCGACAAGGTTGTAGCGGAGACGGAAGACCACATGGCGTCATCCTTTCGCCTGCTTCCCATCAACACCATCCTAGCGAATGGTTCTTAACAAAATCCTTTGCTTCCCCTTGCCCCTCGAAGCAACAGGGGCATTGCGGTCAAGATCATGGTCGGCCGGCATTGTGTCGAATCCATGGTTGCCGAACGGAGCGAATCGGGCATGATCCTCTTCATGCATATCGCCTTCGAAATCGCCGTGATCGTCGCCCTGGTCTGCCTCAACGGCTGCTTCGCCATGTCCGAGCTGGCCATCGTCTCGGCACGGCGCGCCCGCCTCGCCGCCCGTGCCGCCGAAGGGTCCAGGGGAGCCGCCACCGCCCTGGAACTGGCCGACAACCCCACCCGCTTCCTGTCCTCGGTGCAGATCGGCATCACCCTGGTGGGGGTGCTGGCCGGCGCCTATTCCGGCGCCACCCTGGCCGAGCAGCTGAGCGCCTGGATCGTCGAGCAATACCCCGCCGCCGCGCCGGCGGCGGCGGGCATCGCCATCGCCCTGGTGGTGGGAGCCATCACCTACGCCTCGCTGATCGTCGGCGAGCTGGTGCCCAAGCACATCGCGCTGGCCAATCCCGAGAACATCGCCGAGAAGGTGGCGCGGCCCATGGCCCTGGTGGCCCGCCTGACCTCGCCGCTGGTCTGGCTGCTGGAAGGCTCCAGCCATGCCGTGATCCGCGTGCTGGGCGTCCGCCGCGCCGACGACCAGACGGTCACCGAGGAGGAGGTGCGGGCGATGATCGCCGAGGGCACCGAAAGCGGCGTCTTCGAGCCCGAGGAAAAGGAGATGATCTCCGGCGTCATGCGCTTCGGCGACCGCCGGGTCCGCGGCATCATGACGCCCAGGGCCGACATGGTGTGGATCGACCTCGACTGGGAGGCGGCCGAGATCATCAGGACGCTCCGCGATTGCCGCCATTCGCGGCTGCCGGTGTGCCGGGGCGGCATCGACGAGACCCTGGGCGTGGTCCAGGCCAAGGACCTGCTGGACGTTGCCCTGGACGGCCGCCCCCTCGACGTGGCGGCGGCGGTCAAGCCCCTGGCGGTGGTCCACGACAACGCCCCGGCGCTGCACGTGCTCGACGTGCTGAAGCAGTCGGACATCCACATGGCGCTGGTGGTGGACGAGTACGGCAGCGTCGAGGGCATCGTCACCGCCGCCGACATCCTGGGCTCCATCCTCGGCAACCTGTCGGAGCACGGCGAGGAGTACCAGGGCACCATCACCGAACGGGAAGACGGCTCGTGGCTGGTGGACGGCGACATGGCGGTGGACCTGGCCGCCGAGAAGCTGGGCTGCCGGGCCATGACCGAGGGCGGCGGCGACTACACCACCGCCGCCGGCTTCATGCTGTCCCAGTTCCGCGCCATCCCCGAGGCCGGCGACCACTTCGTCAAGGACGGCTGGCGCTTCGAGGTGATGGACATGGACGGGCGGCGCATCGACAAGATCCTGGTGTCGCGGGATACCGAGACCCTGGGAATGTAGCTACTATTTAGCCGTCATGGCCGGGCTTGACCCGGCCATCCAAGACCCTCGGGTCAAGCCCGAGGGTGACGGCGGAAGAATCGCTTGTTTAACAAGCCTTAGATATACTGCCCCGAATCCACCTTGATGACCTCGCCGGTGATGCAGCGCGCCGCGTCGGACAGCAGGAACAGCACCGCGTTGGCGATGTCCGAGGTGTCGGGCAGGATGGAAAGCGCCGCCTCGGCCAGGGCCTTGTCGCGGAACTGCTGGTCCAGCTTCAGCGTCATCTCGGTCAGCACCATGCCCGGCGCCACGGCGTTGCAGGTGACGCCCTTGGGACCCAGTTCCTTGGCCGCCGTCTTGGTCAGGCCCACCATGCCGGCCTTGGAGGCGGCGTAGTTGCCCTGCCCCATCTTGCCGCGCAGGCCGTTGATGGAGATCATGTTGACGATGCGGCCGACGCCGGCCTGCACCATGCCCGGCCCGGCGGCGCGGATGGTGTTGAAGGCGCTGGTCAGGTTGACGTTGATCACCGCCCCCCATTCCTCGTCGCTCATCTTCAGAAGCGTGCGGTCACGGGTGATGCCGGCGTTGTTGACCAGAAGGTGAACCGGCTTGCCGATGGCGGCAAAGGCGGCGTTGACCGATTCGGAGTTGGAGACGTCCACCGCGTGCGCCGTCATGCCCTGGGGCAGGTCCCCGGTCTCGCGGTCGAAGACATGCACCTCGGCCCCTCCGGCCAGCAGACCGTCGGCGATGGTGCGGCCGATGCCGCGCATTCCGCCGGTGACCACCGCCACCCGTCCAGGAAACTCCCACTTCATGACACGCTCCTCTTGACCGCCGGTTTGATTTCGGTATTATAGTACCGAATTATTCATTTAACAGGGTACCGCCCGCCGAGGGAAGCCGTCAAGTGCCGGCTCCCGCCCCAACCAGACCGGTGGACCCACGAGAGGGGAGGTTCGCGAGTTCATGAGCACCACCATCCGCGACATCGCTGCCGCCGACCTGGAGCGCGTTATCGAACTGGATCGCCGTCTGACCGGCAAGCCGCGTCGTAACTACCACGAAAAGCGCATGGCGGCCGTCACCGCCGAGCCGGCGAGCTTCGTCACCCTGGCCGCCGCCGACGGCCCGGTGCTGAAGGGCTATGCCTATGCCCACATCCTGGACGGCGAATTCGGCGGCTCCGGCCCCGTGGGCGTCGTCGATACCATCGGCGTCGATCCCGACCAGCGCAACCAGGGCCTGGGCCGCAAGCTGATGGCCGCGGTCGAGGACAGCCTGAAGGCGCGGGGCATCAAGGAAGTGGTCAGCCAGGCCGACTGGACCGAGCACGGCATCACCCGATTCTTCCAGTCCGCCGGATTCGAGCTGGCTCCCCGTCTGGTTCTCGAGCGCACCACCGACAATGTCTCCGATTTCGAGGCTCCCCTGGCCACTCAGGTCCGCGACAGCGACGAAGTCGATCTGTCCGACCCCTCCGGCGACGACTACGCCGCCCTGTCGCGCGACCGCATTCCGGTGCGTTCGCTGACCGAGGCCGATTATCCCTTCATCGTCTCGGTGGACCGCAAGGTCTCGCGCCGTGACCGCTCCACCTACTACAAGCGCAAGATCGCCGAGGTGACCAAGGAATCCGGCATCCGCGTCTCGCTGGTCGCCGAGATCGACGGCCAGTTCGCCGGCTTCGTCATGGCGCGTACCGAGTACGGCGAGTTCGGCCGCGCCCAGTCCACCGCCGTGCTCGACACCATCGGCGTCGATCCGGCCTACGCCCGCCACAGCGTCGGCCGCGCCCTGATGAGCCAGCTGCTCACCAACCTGGCCTCGCTGGGTGTGGAGAAGGTGCAGACCCAGCTGGCCTGGGACAGCTTCAGCCTGCTGGGCTTCCTCGCCCGCTGCGGCTTCAAGCCCTCCCAGCGCCTGATCTTCCAGCGTCGGCTCGGGTAGACCCTCCCCTGCCGTCATCGGCGGGTCGCCCTTCCCGTTCCCGACCCGCCCGAAAGGGGCCGGAGATTGCCCGATCTCCGGCCCCGCTTCCGTTTGAGGTCCGCAGCCCCCGAAACGGCAACGGCCCCCGGATCGCTCCGGGGGCCGCCGCGTCTTGGTGCACCGGGACGGTTAATCCGCGGCTTCGGTACGGGCCTTGGAATAGCCGACGGTCCGCAGCGATTCGTCGATCTCGTCCAGAATGGCGGGATCGTCGATGGTCGCCGGCATCTTGAAGTCCTGGTTGTCGGCGATCTTCTGCATGGTGCCGCGCAGGATCTTGCCCGAGCGGGTCTTGGGCAGGCGGTTGACCACGGTGCAGGTCTTGAAGGCGGCCACGGGGCCGATCTTCTCGCGCACCAGCTTGACCACCTCGGCGACCACCTGGTCGTGCGGCTTGGTGACGCCGGCCTTCAGGCAGATGAAGCCCAGCGGCAGCTGGCCCTTCAGCTGGTCGGCGACGCCGATCACGGCGCATTCGGCCACGTCGGGATGGCTGGCCAGCACTTCCTCCATGCCGCCGGTGGACAGGCGGTGACCGGCGACGTTAATGATGTCGTCGGTGCGCGCCATGACGTAGGCGTAGCCGTCCTCGTCGATCATGCCGGCATCGGCGGTCTTGTAGCAGCCCGGGAATTCCGAGTAGTAGCTGTCGATGCAGCGCTGGTCGGCATTCCACAGGGTGAGCAGGGCGCCGGGGGGCAGCGGCAGGCGGACCACCAGCGAGCCGACCTTGCCGGCCTCGCAGGGCTGATGGCCTTCATCCAGCACTTCCAGGCCCCAGCCGGGAACCGGCTTGGTGGGCGAGCCGGGCTTGATGGGGAATTCATGCAGGCCCAGGCAGTTGGCGGCGATGGCCCAGCCGGTCTCGGTCTGCCACCAGTGATCGACCACCGGGACCTTCAGGTTGTCGCGGGCCCAGTTGATGGTGTCGGGGTCCGAACGCTCGCCGGCCAGGAACAGGGCGCGGAAGCTGCTGAGGTCGTACTTCTTGATCAGCTCGCCGTTGGGGTCCTCGCGCTTGATGGCGCGGAAGGCGGTGGGGGCGGTGAACAGCGAGGCCATCTTGTACTCGCTGATCATGCGCCAGAAGGCGCCGGCGTCGGGGGTGCCGACCGGCTTGCCCTCGTAGACCACGGTGGTCGAGCCGTTCAAGAGCGGGCCGTAGCAGATGTAGGAGTGACCGACCACCCAACCCACGTCGGAGGCCGACCAGAACACCTCGCCCGGCTTGATGTTGTAGACGTACTTCATGGACCACATCAGGGCGACCATGTGGCCGCCGTTGTCGCGGACCACGCCCTTGGGCTGGCCGGTGGTGCCGGAGGTGTAGAGGATGTAGAGCGGGTCGGTGGCCTTGACCGGGGTGCAGCCGGCCGGCTTGGCCTTGGCGCAGACCTCGACCCAGTCCAGGTCGCCGGGCTTGTCCATCAGGGCGGCGGCCTGCGGGCGCTGCAGCATGATGGTGTGGCCGGGCTTGTGCTCGGAGATGGCGATGGCCTCGTCCAGCATGGGCTTGTAGGCCAGCACCTTGGAGCCCTCGATGCCGCAGGAGGCCGACAGGATCACCTTGGGCTTGGCGTCGTTGATGCGGGTGGCCAGCTCGGTGGGGGCGAAGCCGCCGAACACCACCGAGTGGATGGCGCCCAGGCGGGCCACCGCCAGCATGCCGACCACCGCCTCGGGAACCATGGGCATGTAGAGCAGGACGCGGTCGCCCTTCTCCACGCCCAGCTCGGCCAGGGCGCCGGCCAGGCGCGACACCTGGTCCTTCAGCTCGTTGTAGCTGATCTTGCGCTTGGTCTGGGTGACCGGGCTGTCATAGATGATGGCGGTCTGCTCGCCGCGGCCCTGCTCGACGTGGCGATCGACGGCGTTGTAGCAGGTGTTGGTCTCGGCACCGACGAACCAGCGATAGAACGGCTTGTTGGAATCGTCCAGGACCTTGTCCCAGGTCTTGTACCAATGGATTTCCTTGGCCGCTTCCCCCCAGAACCCCTCCGGGTCCTTCAGCGACTTGTCGTAGGCTTGCTGGTATGCGTTCGTCATGTCGGACAGGTCCTCTGCTTTGCCACTCCCATGGGGGGCTTTCCGCCCCTCCGTCTGAGCGGGGAGAATGCCGCAATCAGGCAAATTTTGCAAAGGTGCATTGCAAGGACGCGAAACCATTTTCGCGCGGCACCGCCAAAACGGCTTTTCTGATTATTAATCATGATATTACGCGACGATCCTCGCCCATTCGCAAGGTTCGCATATTTTCGCCGTCCGGAGGGCTGAATTGCAATTTGCGAATTCAGCAACGGGGGGATGCAATGAAAAAGGGGCCGGAATGACCCGGCCCCTTGATCGCCTTCCTCAGTGAGGTCCGGAGCCGATGCGGCTCAGCTCGTCCTTGATCAGCAGTTTCTTGCGCTTGAGATCATGGATCTGGGTATTGTCCGGCAGCGGGCGTCTGGCTTCCATCTCGATGGCACTTTCCAGAGCGGCATGCTTGGCTTTCAAGGACTCGACACGGTCATGAAGGCTCATTACGGTCCTCCCTATGGGGTGGGTGACTTGGGAATCTTATTCCTCCTGTCACGGAATTGTCAGCAGGGAAATTGCCCTGCCCGCCCCCCTGGACTAAGGTTCTTACCCCAATCCGCCCCAACCCCGAGGACTAACCGCCTTGAACACCCCGCCACCCCGCCTGATCGTAGGAATTAGTGGAGCCTCGGGCGTGGTCTACGGCATCCGGGCGCTCGAGATGCTGGGGCGCCTCGGCGTCGAGACCCATCTGGTCATGAGCCGGGCCGCCGAGGTGACGCTGTCCCACGAAAGCGAGCTGAAGGTGGCCCAGGTGCGCGCCCTGGCCAGCAAGTGGTACAAGGCCGAGGACATCGGCGGCGCGCCTGCCTCGGGCTCGTTCCGCTCGCTGGGCATGATCGTGGCGCCGTGCTCCATCCGCACCATGAGCGAGATCGCCACCGGGGTGACGACCTCGCTCTTGACCCGGGCCGCCGACGTGGCGCTGAAGGAGCGCCGCCGGCTGGTGCTGATGGTGCGCGAGACGCCGCTGCACACCGGCCACCTGCGTTCCATGCTGCAGCTGTCGGAAATGGGCGCGGTGATCGCGCCACCGGTTCCCGGCTTCTACGCCAGACCGGAAAGCCTGGACGACATGATCGAGCACAGCGTGGGCCGCGTGCTCGACCTGTTCGGGCTCGATTGCGGGACGATCCGGCGCTGGGGGGAACCGATTTGACGGCTTGTCACCCTGAGGCGCAGCCGAAGGGCCTTTCAGGCAAGGGCGGCAACCGCCTCGGGCTGAAAGATCCTTCGCTTGTGCTCAGGATGACAGGGAGAGCTTCCTACATCTCGCCGATATAGATACCCAGGCCGCGCGCCGTCTGGGCCAGGGTGCCGTAGGGATCGATGGCGCGGGTGATGCCGGCCACGTCGGTGATGGGCACGTCGACCACCTGGCCGTGCTGCCACGCCACCATGCGCCCCAGCTTGCCCTGGGCGATCAGATCGACGGCATGGACGCCGAAGGCCGAGGCGATGATGCGGTCGCGCATGGCCGGCATGCCGCCGCGCTGGACATGGCCCAGCACGGTGACGCGGGTCTCGGCCTCCACCGTTTCCGCAAGGCGGGCCGCCAGATACTGGCCGATGCCGCCATAGCGGGCCTGACCGCCGCTCTGCAGCTGGGTGACCGCCTGGCCGGTCTCGGTCTTGCAGCCCTCGGCCACCACCATCAGGGCGTGGTTGCGGCCCTCTTCCCGCACCTCGGCGATCTTCCTGGCGATGCCGTCCAGGGTATAGGGAATCTCGGGGATCAGCACCACGTCGGCGCCGCCGGCGATGCCGGCATTGATGGCGATGTGGCCCACGTCGCGGCCCATGACCTCCAGGATCATCACCCGGTGATGGCTGGCCGCCGTGGGGGCCAGACGGTCCATGGCCTCGCCCGCCACGTTGAGCGCCGTGGCGAAGCCGATGGCGTAGTCGGTGCAGGCGACATCGTTGTCGATGGTCTTGGGGATGCCCACCATGGGAATGCCGCCCTGGCGGCACAGCTGGTTGAGGATGCGCATGGAGCCGTCGCCGCCGATCACCACCAGCGCCTGGATGCCCAACTCCTTGTAGCCGTCGACGAAATCCTGCGAGCGGTCCTTCCTGGACCCGTCGGGCATGGGATAGGCGAAGGGATCGCCCTTGTTGATGGTCCCCAGGATGGTGCCGCCCAGGCGCAGCATCCCGTCGCCCACCGACTTCAGGTCGAATTCCACGTAATTGAGCGGCCGGTCCATCAGTCCCAGGCTGCCGTCCCGGATACCGAAGACCTGCCAGCCGTAATTGCGGATGGCGCGATGAACGACGGCACGCAAGGCCGCGTTCAATCCGGCGCAGTCGCCGCCGCTGGTCAGAATTCCGATACGCTTGGCCGCCATTCCCCAACCTCCTCTTTATCCTACCTTACCCATACCGTTTCCGGACGAGTTCTGCTACCCTCCACCCACCTTGTCCCAGTTTCGTCCAGCCATGATCGATGACAATCTTGAAGACGTCCGCCGTCAACTGGCGGAATTGAAGACCGAGCACCGCGATCTGGACGACGTGATCTCCCGCGTTTCCGACGAGGCGCCGTTCGATCAGCTGCGCCTGCAGCGGCTGAAGAAACGCAAGCTGCACCTCAAGGACGAGATCGCCCGGCTGGAAAACCTGCTGATTCCCGACATCATCGCCTGACGCTCCATCATGACACTGGTTCACCTCGGCCTGGGCACCAACCTGGGCGACCGGCCCGCCAACCTGCGCGCCGCCATCGGCGCCCTGGGCATGCTCGGCACCGTCGCCGCGCGTTCCCAGGTGTGGGAGACGGCCCCGCTCTACGTCACCGACCAGCCCGCTTTCCTCAACATGGCCGTGGCGCTGGCCACCACCTTGCCGCCGCGCGACTTGCTGGCCCGCCTCAAGGAGCTGGAGGACCAGCTGGGCCGGGTGGCCTCGGTGCGCTACGGACCGCGCCTGATCGACCTCGACATTCTGCTCTATGGGGATATGGTGATGGAGGAGGAGGTTCTCACCCTCCCCCATCCCCGGCTGCAGGAGCGCCACTTCGCCCTCGCCCCCCTGGCCGAGATCGCCGGGCCGGCCCTGCACCCGGTCCTGGCCGCCAGCATCTCCACCCTGCTCGGCCGCCTGCCCCCGGCCGACGATGTTCGCCCCGTCGGTTCCCTCGACACTATGACCTTGTAGCCACCCGCCATCACAACCACATCCCTATGGCATATGCCGATGGAATTGGTGGGTATGGCGATGGGTGAAGTTGTCAAGCATTCGAAATCCCAGGAGCGGGACGCCCAGGTCCTGACCTACGAAATCTGCGGCCAGGACCGCATCATCGCCATGAGCCCGGGCTGGATGAACGGCGGCAAGCGGCATCCCGCCCTTGGCCGCAGCCTGTGGGACCTGCTGGGCGACGGCAACATCGCCGACGTCTACCGCGCCCTGGTCACCCAGATCCGGCGGACGGGAACCGGCCAGTGCTTCACCTTCCGCTGCGACGATTTTCATACCCGGCGGGTGATGTCCATGGCCATGATGCCGACCGGCGGCGGCGGCATCCGCTTCTCCAGCCGGCCCATCATCGAGGAAAGCCAGGACACCGCCGATTTCATCCGGCGCCACCAGGCCAAGCCGGTCTACGTCGATTTCTGCCCCACCTGCGGCGGCATCCGGGTGATGAATCGCTGGCAGCCGGCGGGAGCGGCGGTGGAGGAACTGGGCATCTTCGCCCAGGACCTTCCGTTCCGCACCTGGCCGGTTCATTGCCCCCCCTGCGAGCCTGGCGGTCATTGACCACTTGCGTGGCGCGCTCGGGAAGCGCTATGACCCTGCTTTCCCAGCCTTAGGAAAGAGCCAAGTGTTCGTGAGCCGCAGTGAAGACGAGACCAAGCCGCAGGAAGCGCCGGTCCGCCGCCTCTATCGCATCCTGGTCCGCGATCTGGTGCTGAAATGCTCCATCGGCATCCATGCCCATGAATTGCTGGCGCCCCAGAGGGTGCGGATCAACGTCGACATGAGCGTGCTGGAGCAGGCCGGTCCGTTGAGCGACGACATCGCCAACGTGGTGTCCTACGAGGACGTGATCGACGGCATCAAGGCCATGCTGGCCGAGGGCCACATCAACCTGGTGGAGACCCTGGCGGAAAAGATCGCCGAACTGTGCCTCAGCGACGAACGGGTGGAGACCGCCCGTATCCGGGTGGAAAAGCTGGATGTCTACGCCGAGGCCGCCTCGGTCGGCATCGAGATCGAACGCGGACGGAAATAGCCGCCCGAACCATCAGTGCCGGTTCGGATAAGCCGCGCCAGGACGAGATCCCTCCGCCCCGCCGGGCGTCGGGACGACAGGTCGGCTCGCCGACCTTACCGGGCCGGCAATTCCTCGACGGTCACCGACGAGCGGCCCGAGGGCGACGCCGGAGCGCGGGCCGGCGGCGGCGGTTCCTCCTCGGTCCGGGCCTGAGACTGGGACTGGGGCGCCGGCTGCGAGGCGTTCTGCTGCCCGCCCTGATTGCGCTTGTCCCATTCCTTGACGCCATGGGCGGCCAGTTCGGCCACGGCGCAGCCCGACAGGCCAGCCATCAGCGACAGAACGGCGACCGCCCGCGGCATGGATCGTAGCGGCATGGTCCTACTCCGCGGCCGCCTCGACCCGGACCAGTTCACCCGCCTCGACCTTGGCCAGGAAGGCCAGCGAATCTCCGGTACGGCCGAAGATGTTGGCGGGCACCGCCAGACGGATCTCGTCGCCTTCGGAACAGGGCGTCGGGCCATAGCCGATGACGATGGACTCGCCTTCGTGACGGAAGGCCAGTTCGCCGGCCTCGACCACGTCGCGGGCATGGTCCTCGCGGTCGGCATGCACCGGGGCCTGGAAATAGACCTCGCCCTGCCAGATGGCGGCACGGGCCTCGAACGGCAGCGCCGCCAGCACCGCATCCGCCGTTGCCGTGTCGTAGAGATCGACGTGCAGGACATGGTGTCCGATGGAAATCTTCAGCTTACGCATGCCTTAGCGGTCCCGCCTGGTTCCTGTCATGGCTCCAATGTGCCATTTCCCAAGGGAATTGACCAGAAGCACAATAGCCATACCAGATATGGTGTCTTCAGCCTAGAGCCGGATGCTTCGAGGTTAAAACCTCGAAGCTGAATCCGTCTCTAATCACTAAATTAGAGGGCGATTCAGACGACAGACCGGCACGATGTCGTGCCGGTCTGTCGTCATCGCACTCTAGTCGCGCAAGCTCCGCAGGACCTCGCGGGTATGCTCGGCGATCATCATTTCCTCGTCGGTGGGAATCACCCAGACCGCCACCTTGCTGTCCATGGCGCTGATCAGCTCGGCCTCGCCCTCTTCGTTGGCTTCGGAATCGAGGCGGATGCCAAGCCATTCGGACAGATGGCAGACCTTGGCCCGCACCGGGGGCGAATGCTCGCCGATGCCGGCGGTGAACACCAGGGCGTCGAGCCCGCCCATGGCGGCGGCCAGCGAGCCCAGTTCGCGGGCGATGCGGTAGGTGAACAGCTCCACCGCCTCGGCGGCGTGGGGCTCGGAGCTTTCCAGCAGCACCCGCATGTCGTTGTTGAGGCCCGAGACCCCCAACAGGCCAGACTGCTTGTACAGCAGGTTCTCGATGTCCTTGGCGGTCATGCCCTTCTGCTGCAGCAGATAAAGCACCACGCCGGCGTCCAGCGTGCCGGTCCGCGTCCCCATGGGCAGGCCGTCCAGGGCGGTGAAGCCCATGGTGGAGGCGACGCTCTTGCCGCCCTTGATGGCGCACATGGACGCGCCCGAGCCCAGATGGGCCACCGCCACCCGGCCACGGGCCTGGGCGGGAGCCAGCCTGGCCAGCCGGCGCGAGATGTACTCGTAGGACAGGCCGTGGAAGCCGTAGCGCTTCACCCCCTCGCCGGTGAGGGCGCGCGGCAGGGCGAAGGTCTGGGCCACCCAGGGATTGGAGCGGTGGAAGGCGGTGTCGAAGCACGCCACCTGCGGCAGACCGGGATGGACCTTGGCCAGGGCGCGGATGGGCGCCAGGTTGTGCGGCTGGTGGAGCGGCGCCAGCGGCACCAGCTGCTCCAGCTCGGCCATCAGGTCGTCGTTGATCAGCAGCGGATGGGAGTATTGCGAGCCGCCATGCACCACGCGATGCCCGGCCACCTTCAGCTCGGCCCCGTCCAGATGGGCCTCGATCCAGCCGATCATGTGCTTGAACAGCGCCTCGTGGCTGAGATCGGGCTGGTCCGGCCAGCGGTCCTCGGCCAGCACCGTCCCGTCGGGCGACTTGGCGATGAAATGGGGGGCGACGTTGATGCCCTCCACCTGCCCCTTGGAGGACAGCAACGGCTCGTCGTCGCCCTCGGAGATGTACAGCGAGAACTTGATGCTGGACGAGCCGGCGTTGATGACCAGGATGCCTTCACGCATTTGACGATCGATCCCTTACTGCGCGGCAACCGCGCCCTTGGCGCGGCGGGCGTGGGCGAACAGGACGGCGACGGCGCAGGACGCCAGGCGGGCCTTGGCGCTGTCGGCGCGGCTGGTCAGCACGATGGGCACCCGGGCGCCCAGCACGATGCCGGCGGCGTCGGCGTCGGCCAGGTAGGACAGCTGCTTGGCCAGCATGTTGCCGGCCTCGAGGTCGGGGACCAGCAGGATGTCGGCGCGCCCCGCCACCGGCGAGGTGATCTTCTTGATCTTGGCCGCCTCTTCGCTGATGGCGTTGTCGAAGGCCAGCGGGCCGTCCAGCTGGGCGCCGGTGATCTGGCCGCGATCGGCCATCTTGCACAGCGCCGCCGCCTCGATGGTCGAGTTGATCTTGGGGTACACCGTCTCCACCGCCGAGAGGATGGCCACCTTGGGCAGCTCGACGCCCAGGACGTGGGCCAGCTCGATGCAGTTCTGCAGGATGTCGGCCTTGTCCTCCAGCGTCGGGTAGATGTTGATGGCGGCGTCGGTGATCAACAGGGTGCGCGGATAGGTGGGCACGTCCATGACGAAGACGTGGCTGATGCGCCGCGCGGTGCGCAGGCCCTTATCCCTGGACGCCACCTCGTGCATCATCTCGTCGGTGTGGAGCGAGCCCTTCATCAGGGCCTCGGCCTCGCCAGAGCGGCACATGGCCACCGCCTTCTCGGCGGATTCGTGGGAATGCTGGGTATCGACGATGCGAAGGCCCGAGATGTCCAGGTTGAACTCCTTGGCCACCGAGCGGATCTTGGCTTCCGGCCCGATCAGGATGGGGTCGATCAGGCCAAGCTTCGCCGCCTCGACGGGACCTTCCAGCGACACCTGGTCGCAGGGATGGCACACCGCCACCGAGATGGGCGCCAGGGGCGCGCAGCGGGCGATGATGTCCTCGAACACGTGATGGCGGCGGCGCAGCGCCACCTCGGACAGCTCCATGCGCGGCTGCACCACCTTTTCGGCGGGGGCGGAGACGCGGGCCTGGCCGGCGAACACCGTCTCGCCCCGCTGGTTGCTTCCCCTGCAGTCGAGCACGATGTCGAGCGGCGCGATCTTTTCGGTCACCGTCACGGTGACGGTCAGGGTGTCCCCCACCTCGACCGCGCCGGTGAAGTCCAGCTGCTGGCTGCGGTAGACGGTGCCCGGTCCAGGCAGCTCGTTGCCCAGCAGCGCCGACAGAAGCGAACCGCCCCACATGGAATGGGCCACCACCTTGCGATGGTGGGCGAACTTTTCGGCGCTTTCCACGCTGTAATGGGTGGGATTGAGGTCGCCGGTGGCGACGCCGAACAGTTCCACGTCCTTCATGGTGCAGGTGCGCGTCAGGCTTGCCGTGTCGCCCACCTTGATCTCGGCGAACGTACGGTTCTCCATCATCTCAACCATGCCCGGTCCCCTTCGACACATACCGACGAAATATTGTTGCGGCGCAAACTATAGCCCCGATCCCCCGCACCGCACAATGACCGCTTCGTGACTAAGGTCAACGCCGTATGGATTTGGGGGACATGCGGGATAGCCCTTACAAGATGTTGCGACGCACCATGGAAGAGGACTAATCTCCGTTTCAACGCCGGATTTTGACCGCCAGCACGGGATTCCCATGAGCACCCGCAATCTAAAGTCCCTGTTTCGCCCGCAATCCATCGCCGTGATCGGCGCCTCGACCAAGCCGAAGAGCATCGGATCGGTGGTGATGCGCAATCTTCTGAAGGGCGAGTTCGCCGGGCCGGTGATGCCGGTGACGCCGGAACACGCCTCGGTGAGCGGTGTCCTGGCCTATCCCGACGTGGCGTGCCTGCCCAAGGCCCCCGATCTGGCGCTGATCTGTACCGCGCCGTCCACCATCCCCGGCATCATCCGCACCCTGGGCGAGCGGGGCACCCGGGCGGCCTGCGTCATGACCGGCGGGCTGCACCTGGAGCAGGATGCCGAAGGGTCCACCATGCTGGAACAGGCCCTGGCGGCGGCCAGGCAATACGGCATGCGGCTGCTGGGTCCCAATTCCATGGGCATCCTGGTGCCGGGAATCGGGCTGAACGCCAGTTCGTCCCACGAAAGCGCCCTGCCCGGCAAGCTGGCCTTCGTCTCCCAGTCGGGAGCCCTGTGCACGGCGGTGCTGGACTGGGCCAGGGCGCGCGAGATCGGCTTTTCCCACTTCATCCATCTGGGCGACACCGAGGGCGTGGATTTCGGCGACGTGCTCGACTACCTGGGCAGCGATCCCGGCACGCGCGCCATCCTGCTCTACATGGAATCCATCCACGAGCGGCGCAACTTCATGTCGGCGGCCCGCGCCGCCGCCCGCAACAAGCCGGTGCTGGCGGTCAAGGCCGGACGCTCCAAGGAAGGCGCCCGCGCCGCCGCCTCCCACACCGGGGCGCTGGCGGGATCGGATCTGGTGTTCGACGCCGCCATGCGCCGGGCCGGCATGCTGCGCGTCCAGGACATCGAGGAAATCTTCGGCGCGGTGGAGACCCTGGCCCGCTCCAAGCCCATGAAGGGCCGCCGCCTGGCCATCCTCACCAATGGCGGCGGCATCGGCGTCATCGCCGCCGACGACCTGGCCGAGATGGGCGGCGAGCTGGCCCAGCTTCCCGACGACGTCATCGACAAGCTGAAGGCGGTGCTGCCCCCCGGCTGGTCCCAGGGCAATCCCGTCGACATCTCGGGCGACGCCGACGGCGAGCGCTACGTCAAGACGCTGAACATCCTGTCGGAAAGCAAGGCGGTGGACGCCGTGCTGGTCATGCATGCCCCCTCGGCGGTGTCCGACCCCACCGACGTGGCCGCCGCCATCATCAAGACCGCCAAGGACCGCCCGCGCGCCAACGTCATGACCTGCTGGGTGGGCAACGAGGCGGTGGCCAGGGGCCGCCACCTGTTCAGCGGCGCCGGCATCCCCACCTACGACACGCCGCGCGCCGCCATCCAGGCGTTCATGCACCTGCTGCAATACCGCAAGAACCAGGAATTGCTGATGGAGGTGCCGGCCTCGGCGCCCACCGACTTCGTCCCCGACACCAAGCGGGCCCGCTTCCTGATCGACGAGGCCCTGGCCAAGGGCGGCGGCACCCTGAACGAGCCCGAGGCCAAGGCGGTGCTGGAGGCCTACGGCATTCCCACCGTGGAGACCCACGTGGCCCGCAGCCCGGCCCTGGCCGGCAAGATCGCCATGGCCATGAAGGAGCCGGTGGCGCTGAAGATCCTGTCGCCGGACATCCTGCACAAATCCGACGTGGGCGGCGTCATGCTCAACCTGCAGGGCGCCTTCGAGGTGGAGAAGGCCGCCCATTCCATGCTGGAGCGGGTCAAGTCGGTCTATCCCGACGCCCGCATCGACGGCTTCACCGTCCAGAGCATGGCCCGGCGCCCCGGCGCCCAGGAACTGATCTGCGGCGTGGCCACCGACCCGGTGTTCGGCCCCGTCGTCATGTTCGGACAGGGTGGCATCGCCGTCGAGGTCATCGCCGACCGCGCCATGGCGCTTCCCCCCCTCAACATGAACCTCGCCGCCGAGCTGATCTCGCGCACCCGCGTGTCGCGGCTGCTGGAAGGCTATCGCGGCCGCCCGCCCGCCAACAAGGAAGCCATCCAGCTGGCCCTGGTCCAGCTCTCCCAACTGGTGGTGGACTTCCCCGAGATCGTCGAGCTGGACATCAATCCGCTGTTCGCCGATTCCCACGGCGTGCTGGCGCTGGACGCCCGCATGGTGGTGGCCCCGGCCAAGGCCGGCACCGACCGCCTGGCCATCCGCCCCTACCCCAAGGAGCTGGAGGAAATCTTCACCATGACCGACGGGCGCAAGACCCTGCTGCGCCCCATCCGGCCCGAGGACGAACCCAACCACCACATCCTGGTGTCCAAGCTGACGCCCGAGGACATCCGCTTCCGCTTCTTCGGGCTGGTCCACGAGCTGCCCCACACCGAAATGGCGCGGCTCACCCAGATCGACTACGACCGCGAGATGGCGTTCATCGGCGAGATCGACAAGCCCGAGGGCGGCAAGGAGACGCTGGGCGTGGTGCGCACCGTCACCGATCCCGACAACGACGCCGCCGAATTCGCCATCGTGGTGCGCTCGGACCTCAAGGGCTCGGGCCTGGGCAAGCGCCTGCTGGTCAAGATGATCGAATACTGCCGCTCGCGCGGTACCCGCGTCATCGTCGGCCAGGTGCTGAAGGACAACCCACGCATGCTGGCCTTCGTCCAGCACCTGGGCTTCCTGCCCACCCGCACCATCGACGGCGACATCGTCGAGGTGGAACTGGAGCTGCAGAAGGAACACGAACTGGGGCCGGACCCCACGGCGTGAGGCGGGCCACCCTTTGCCGGGCCTGGGCGGAGCCCATGCTTTCGGCGGGGGCGGGCGGAAGCCTAACTTGTTGCTCAATAAGGCGACTTGCCGCAAGATGAGGCAATTCTCGAAGCCCAGTTCCGCTGGAAGATCAGGGGCGTGGCGGGCTTGTCGGGTTTCGGGATGTCCTGGTGACCTGCGCGTTCACCAAACATAAAGCACTTGTCCGTCACTCTTTCCCATCGGGAGAGTGCGCTCGCGAGCAATTGGGGATCTTGCCGTCATGTCGTTGCCAACGATCATCGGTTTCACGCTGAGCCTGCTGCTGATCATCGTTTCGATCCTCGAGCTGACGACCAACTTCAAGATCTTCCTGCACCTCTCGGGCCTGCTCATGGTGGTGGGCGGCACCCTGGCCGCCGCCAACGTGGGGTTCGAGGCCCGCTACGTGAAGCAGGCGCTGGGCAACATCAAGGCCATCTTCTTCTCGCCCAAGATGGCGCGCGGCATGCTGACCAACGAGGTGGCCCGCGTCATCCGCTGGGGCTACCTGCTGCAGAAGAGCGGCATCCAGGCCCTGGAATCCGACGTGAAGAGCCTGAAGGGCCAGGACGCCTTCCTGGCCTACGGCGTCGGGCTGGTGGTGTCGGGCTATACCGGCGAGGAAGTGCGCCACATGCTGGACAATCAGGTGGAAACCGCCTTCCAGCGCCACACCGTCTCGGTGGAAATCCTCAAATACATGGCCAGCAACGCCCCGGCCTTCGGCATGATGGCCACCCTGGTCGGCCTGGTGGTCATGCTCGACAACATGGACGACCCGGCCAAGCTGGGCCCCGGCATGGCGGTGGGCCTGCTCGGCACCCTCTACGGCGTGCTGTTCGCCCGTCTGGTCCTGATGCCGGCGGCGGAAAAGGCCCACCAGCGCGAATCCATCATCCGCTTCCGCAACATGCTGGTGGCCGAAGGCCTGGTGATGCTGGCCGAGCGGCGTTCGCCCCGCTTCATCCAGGACGCCATGAACTCCTACCTCGACCCCGCCATCCACTTCGACATCGACAAGGCGCCGAAGAAGTAGCCGGGAGCGCACGGACGTGGCCAAGAGCAAGTTCCACAAGGAAAACAAGGAGGCGGCCGAGGACTGGCTGCTGTCCTATGCCGACATGATCACCCTGCTGATGGCGTTCTTCATCGTGCTGGTGTCCATGTCCACCATCGACAAGAACAAGTACGAGCAGGTGTCCCAGGGCATGGCCAAGGACATCGGCTACCGTGAGGTCACCACGCCGCTGCAGGACATGCGCTCGGAACTGCTGGGCCAGGTGGCCGGAGCCGGCGTCGAGGACACGGTGGACGTGGGCAAGGACGACAAGGGCATCGTGCTGAACCTGGCCAGCGGCACCATGTTCAAGCCCGGCTCGGCCGAGGTGCGGCCCGAGATCATGCCGCTTTTGAAGGAGATCAGCGGCACGCTGAAGCAGGAGCGCTTCAAGAACTACCAGATCGACATCCAGGGCCACACCGACGACACGCCGGTCAAGACCCCGCAATTCCCCAGCAATTGGGACCTGTCGGCGGCCCGGGCGCTTTCCACCCTCAAGGTGATGAGCGAGTTGGGCATTCCCACCGCGCGCATGAAGGTCGCCGCCCTGGCCGATACCGCGCCGCGCGTGCCCAACCGCAGCGACACCGGCAAGGCGTACCCCGAGAACCAGGCCATCAACCGCCGGGTCGAGATTCACATCTTCCCGCGGTAATACCAAGATGCACTGATCGGAACCGATCAGTGCATCGCCCTCAATCGCCGGGCGCCGCCTGTGGCGGCTGGGCTCCCGCCGCATAAGCGGCGCGGCCCTTTGGGCCTATCCAAACCGCGATGAGTCACGCTCATCGCGGTTCGGTATAAGTCACCTATCCGCGGTGATCACTGGCCGCCGCGCTGCTTGGCCAGCACGTATTGCAGCCGCTTCACCGCCAGCAGCTTGAGGTGGGCCTCGCTGGCGCCCCGCGCGCCGACGATGGAAATCTCGGTCAGGGTCGGGACGTGAAAGGCCGTCACCTTGACGGCGTTGCCAAGGCGGATGAACTCGAACAGCACCTCGCCCACGTGGATATCGCCCTGCATTCCCATCCCATTCCTCAGGGCAACGGCAACTCGTCGTCGCCCAGCGGCTGGAAATACGCCGCCACCGCCAGTTCATCCACCTCGGCCAGGCTGGAGGGAGTCCAGGCCGGCCGCCTGTCCTTATCTACGACCAGAGCGCGGATTCCCTCAAGGAAATCCTGCCCCATCAGGAAATGCCAGGCGAGGCGGAACTCCCGCCGGATGGCGTCGTCGAACGCCAGCCCCCTGCCGTCGCGCAATTGGCGGCTGGTCACCGCCAGGCTGAAGGGCGCGCGGCCCGACAGCTCCCAGATGGTGTCCCAGGCCCATTGGCCGCCATCTCTGCGCAGCGCCTCGACGACGTCGGCCAGCCGGCGCGGGGCGAAGCAGCGCTCCAGCACCTCCAGATGACGGAGCAGCGGCCCGTCGCCCGGCGAGCGGTGAAAGCGCCCCAGGGTGGCCGCCACCGCGTCGCCGGGATCGGCCGCATCCGCCGCCGCCGCCAGGGCGGCACGCAAGTCGTCCAGATTCTCCGCCGGCACGAAATGGGTGGCGACGCCAGCCCATAAGGAATCGGCCGGCCCCAGCGGCTTGCCGGTCAAGCCGAGATAGAGGCCCACATGGCCGGGACAGCGGTTTAGGAAATGGGTGGCCCCCACGTCGGGAAAGAAGCCGATGCCGGTCTCGGGCATGGCGAAGCGGGTACGCTCGGTGGCGACACGGAAACCGCCATTGACCGACAGCCCGGCCCCGCCGCCCATGCAGATGCCGTCCAGCAGCGAGACATAGGGCTTGGGGTAGCGCTGAATGCGGCGGTTCAGCCGGTATTCGGTGCGAAAGACGTCGCGGTTGAAGGCATGGTCGCCGCGCCTTGCCGCATCCCAGACCATGCGGATGTCGCCGCCGGCGCAAAAGGCCCGCTCGCCTTCGCCCTCGATCAGCACGACCGTTACCTCGGGATCGTCTTCCCAGTCGCTCAGGGTTCGCGTGATGTCGTGGTATTGCGCCGCCGCCAAGGCGTTCAGCACCTTGGGCCGGTTGAGCAGAATCCGCCCCAGCCGCCCGTCGCGGCCGATCACAGTCTCGTCCTTCATCGCCGCCCCTTTTAATCTATCAAATAAGTAGATTTATAATTGACAGCACGCAGAATCTAGATCTGCGTGCTGTCAATTATAAATCTACTTATTTGATAGATTAAAAGGGGCGGCGATGAAGGACGAGACTGTGATCGGCCGCGACGGGCGCGCTGGGCGGATTCTGCTCAACCGGCCCAAGGTGCTGAACGCCTTGGCGGCGGCGCAATACCACGACATCACGCGAACCCTGAGCGACTGGGAAGACGATCCCGAGGTAACGGTCGTGCTGATCGAGGGCGAAGGCGAGCGGGCCTTTTGCGCCGGCGGCGACATCCGCATGGTCTGGGATGCGGCAAGGCGCGGCGACCATGCCTTCAACCGCGACGTCTTTCGCACCGAATACCGGCTGAACCGCCGCATTCAGCGCTACCCCAAGCCCTATGTCTCGCTGCTGGACGGCATCTGCATGGGCGGCGGGGCCGGGCTGTCGGTCAATGGCGGTTTCCGTGTCGCCACCGAGCGTACCCGCTTCGCCATGCCCGAGACCGGCATCGGCTTCTTTCCCGACGTGGGGGCCACCCATTTCCTAAACCGCTGTCCCGGCCATGTGGGCCTCTATCTCGGCTTGACCGGCAAGCCGCTGGGGCCGGCCGATTCCTTATGGGCTGGCGTCGCCACCCATTTCGTGCCGGCGGAGAATCTGGACGACTTGCGTGCCGCCCTGGCGGCGGCGGCGGATGCGGCCGATCCCGGCGACGCGGTGGCGGCCACCCTGGGCGCTTTCACCGCTCGCCGGGCGACGGGCCGCTGCTCCGTCATCTGGAGGTGCTGGAGCGCTGCTTCGCCCCGCGCCGGCTGGCCGACGTCGTCGAGGCGCTGCGCAGAGATGGCGGCCAATGGGCCTGGGACACCATCTGGGAGCTGTCGGGCCGCGCGCCCTTCAGCCTGGCGGTGACCAGCCGCCAATTGCGCGACGGCAGGGGGCTGGCGTTCGACGACGCCATCCGGCGGGAGTTCCGCCTCGCCTGGCATTTCCTGATGGGGCAGGATTTCCTTGAGGGAATCCGCGCTCTGGTCGTAGATAAGGACAGGCGGCCGGCCTGGACTCCCTCCAGCCTGGCCGAGGTGGATGAACTGGCGGTGGCGGCGTATTTCCAGCCGCTGGGCGACGACGAGTTGCCGTTGCCCTGAGGAATGGGATGGGAATGCAGGGCGATATCCACGTGGGCGAGGTGCTGTTCGAGTTCATCCGCCTTGGCAACGCCGTCAAGGTGACGGCCTTTCACGTCCCGACCCTGACCGAGATTTCCATCGTCGGCGCGCGGGGCGCCAGCGAGGCCCACCTCAAGCTGCTGGCGGTGAAGCGGCTGCAATACGTGCTGGCCAAGCAGCGCGGCGGCCAGTGATCACCGCGGATAGGTGACTTATACCGAACCGCGATGAGCGTGACTCATCGCGGTTTGGATAGGCCCGAAGGGCCGCGCCGCTTATGCGGCGGGAGCCCAGCCGCCACAGGCGGCGCCCGGCGATTGAGGGCGATGCACTGATCGGTTCCGATCAGTGCATCTTGGTATTACCGCGGGAAGATGTGAATCTCGACCCGGCGGTTGATGGCAGGGGCGTGGCGGGCTTGTCGGGTTTCGGGATGTCCTGGTGACCTGCGCGTTCACCAAACATAAAGCACTTGTCCGTCACTCTTTCCCATCGGGAGAGTGCGCTCGCGAGCAATTGGGGATCTTGCCGTCATGTCGTTGCCAACGATCATCGGTTTCACGCTGAGCCTGCTGCTGATCATCGTTTCGATCCTCGAGCTGACGACCAACTTCAAGATCTTCCTGCACCTCTCGGGCCTGCTCATGGTGGTGGGCGGCACCCTGGCCGCCGCCAACGTGGGGTTCGAGGCCCGCTACGTGAAGCAGGCGCTGGGCAACATCAAGGCCATCTTCTTCTCGCCCAAGATGGCGCGCGGCATGCTGACCAACGAGGTGGCCCGCGTCATCCGCTGGGGCTACCTGCTGCAGAAGAGCGGCATCCAGGCCCTGGAATCCGACGTGAAGAGCCTGAAGGGCCAGGACGCCTTCCTGGCCTACGGCGTCGGGCTGGTGGTGTCGGGCTATACCGGCGAGGAAGTGCGCCACATGCTGGACAATCAGGTGGAAACCGCCTTCCAGCGCCACACCGTCTCGGTGGAAATCCTCAAATACATGGCCAGCAACGCCCCGGCCTTCGGCATGATGGCCACCCTGGTCGGCCTGGTGGTCATGCTCGACAACATGGACGACCCGGCCAAGCTGGGCCCCGGCATGGCGGTGGGCCTGCTCGGCACCCTCTACGGCGTGCTGTTCGCCCGTCTGGTCCTGATGCCGGCGGCGGAAAAGGCCCACCAGCGCGAATCCATCATCCGCTTCCGCAACATGCTGGTGGCCGAAGGCCTGGTGATGCTGGCCGAGCGGCGTTCGCCCCGCTTCATCCAGGACGCCATGAACTCCTACCTCGACCCCGCCATCCACTTCGACATCGACAAGGCGCCGAAGAAGTAGCCGGGAGCGCACGGACGTGGCCAAGAGCAAGTTCCACAAGGAAAACAAGGAGGCGGCCGAGGACTGGCTGCTGTCCTATGCCGACATGATCACCCTGCTGATGGCGTTCTTCATCGTGCTGGTGTCCATGTCCACCATCGACAAGAACAAGTACGAGCAGGTGTCCCAGGGCATGGCCAAGGACATCGGCTACCGTGAGGTCACCACGCCGCTGCAGGACATGCGCTCGGAACTGCTGGGCCAGGTGGCCGGAGCCGGCGTCGAGGACACGGTGGACGTGGGCAAGGACGACAAGGGCATCGTGCTGAACCTGGCCAGCGGCACCATGTTCAAGCCCGGCTCGGCCGAGGTGCGGCCCGAGATCATGCCGCTTTTGAAGGAGATCAGCGGCACGCTGAAGCAGGAGCGCTTCAAGAACTACCAGATCGACATCCAGGGCCACACCGACGACACGCCGGTCAAGACCCCGCAATTCCCCAGCAATTGGGACCTGTCGGCGGCCCGGGCGCTTTCCACCCTCAAGGTGATGAGCGAGTTGGGCATTCCCACCGCGCGCATGAAGGTCGCCGCCCTGGCCGATACCGCGCCGCGCGTGCCCAACCGCAGCGACACCGGCAAGGCGTACCCCGAGAACCAGGCCATCAACCGCCGGGTCGAGATTCACATCTTCCCGCGGTAATACCAAGATGCACTGATCGGAACCGATCAGTGCATCGCCCTCAATCGCCGGGCGCCGCCTGTGGCGGCTGGGCTCCCGCCGCATAAGCGGCGCGGCCCTTTGGGCCTATCCAAACCGCGATGAGTCACGCTCATCGCGGTTCGGTATAAGTCACCTATCCGCGGTGATCACTGGCCGCCGCGCTGCTTGGCCAGCACGTATTGCAGCCGCTTCACCGCCAGCAGCTTGAGGTGGGCCTCGCTGGCGCCCCGCGCGCCGACGATGGAAATCTCGGTCAGGGTCGGGACGTGAAAGGCCGTCACCTTGACGGCGTTGCCAAGGCGGATGAACTCGAACAGCACCTCGCCCACGTGGATATCGCCCTGCATTCCCATCCCATTCCTCAGGGCAACGGCAACTCGTCGTCGCCCAGCGGCTGGAAATACGCCGCCACCGCCAGTTCATCCACCTCGGCCAGGCTGGAGGGAGTCCAGGCCGGCCGCCTGTCCTTATCTACGACCAGAGCGCGGATTCCCTCAAGGAAATCCTGCCCCATCAGGAAATGCCAGGCGAGGCGGAACTCCCGCCGGATGGCGTCGTCGAACGCCAGCCCCCTGCCGTCGCGCAATTGGCGGCTGGTCACCGCCAGGCTGAAGGGCGCGCGGCCCGACAGCTCCCAGATGGTGTCCCAGGCCCATTGGCCGCCATCTCTGCGCAGCGCCTCGACGACGTCGGCCAGCCGGCGCGGGGCGAAGCAGCGCTCCAGCACCTCCAGATGACGGAGCAGCGGCCCGTCGCCCGGCGAGCGGTGAAAGCGCCCCAGGGTGGCCGCCACCGCGTCGCCGGGATCGGCCGCATCCGCCGCCGCCGCCAGGGCGGCACGCAAGTCGTCCAGATTCTCCGCCGGCACGAAATGGGTGGCGACGCCAGCCCATAAGGAATCGGCCGGCCCCAGCGGCTTGCCGGTCAAGCCGAGATAGAGGCCCACATGGCCGGGACAGCGGTTTAGGAAATGGGTGGCCCCCACGTCGGGAAAGAAGCCGATGCCGGTCTCGGGCATGGCGAAGCGGGTACGCTCGGTGGCGACACGGAAACCGCCATTGACCGACAGCCCGGCCCCGCCGCCCATGCAGATGCCGTCCAGCAGCGAGACATAGGGCTTGGGGTAGCGCTGAATGCGGCGGTTCAGCCGGTATTCGGTGCGAAAGACGTCGCGGTTGAAGGCATGGTCGCCGCGCCTTGCCGCATCCCAGACCATGCGGATGTCGCCGCCGGCGCAAAAGGCCCGCTCGCCTTCGCCCTCGATCAGCACGACCGTTACCTCGGGATCGTCTTCCCAGTCGCTCAGGGTTCGCGTGATGTCGTGGTATTGCGCCGCCGCCAAGGCGTTCAGCACCTTGGGCCGGTTGAGCAGAATCCGCCCCAGCCGCCCGTCGCGGCCGATCACAGTCTCGTCCTTCATCGCCGCCCCTTTTAATCTATCAAATAAGTAGATTTATAATTGACAGCACGCAGAATCTGCGTGAAATTTTTTCCATTGCCAAACAGGCATTCGTTGCCGACCCTTGCGCGGTCGAATCTCATGCCACCTCCGCCCCGGCGGCCAACAACCACAGGAATGCGACGCCCATGACCGTCACCAGCAGCAATCCCGAGACGATCGTTCTCCATGCCGGCTATCGCGCCGATCCCGCCACCGGTGCCGTCGCGGTTCCCATCTATCAGACCACCTCGTACCAGTTCCGCGACACGGAGCACGCCGGCAACCTGTTCGCGCTGAAGGAACTGGGCAACATCTATACCCGCATCATGAACCCGACCACCGACGTGCTGGAACAGCGCCTGGCCGCCCTGGAAGGCGGCGTCGCGGCGCTGGCGCTGTCGTCGGGCCAGGCGGCCTCCACCTTCGCCATTCTGAACCTCGCCCAGGCCGGTGACAACTTCGTCACCTCCACCGACCTGTACGGCGGGACCTGGAACCTGTTCGCCAACACCTTCAAGCAGCTGGGCATCGAGGCCCGCTTCGTCGATCCCGCCGATCCGGAAGCCTTCGTGCGTGCCACCGACGACAAGACCCGGGCCTGGTACGCCGAGACCCTGCCCAACCCCAAGCTGCAGGTGTTCCCCATCGCCGAAGTGGCCAAACTGGCCAATCAGGTGGGGGTGCCGCTGATCGTCGACAACACCGCCGCGCCGGTGATCGCCAAGCCGCTGAGCCTGGGCGCCCACATCGTGGTCTATTCCACCACCAAGTATATCGGCGGCCACGGCACCTCCATCGGCGGCGCCATCGTCGATGGCGGCACCTTCGACTGGGAGAAGCACGCCAAGCGCTTCCCGCTGCTCAACGAGCCCGACCCCAGCTATCACGGCGCCGTGTGGACCCAGGCGGTGAAGCCGCTGGGCCCCATCGCCTACATCATCCGCGCCCGCGTCACCCTGCTGCGCGACATCGGCGCCGCCATCAGCCCCTTCAACGCCTTCCAGGCGCTGCAGGGCCTGGAAACCCTGCCGCTGCGCATGCGCGAGCATTGCCGCAACGCCAACGCGGTGGCCGAGTTCCTGGCCGGCCATCACAAGGTGGCCCATGTCATCCATCCGTCGCGGCAGGACGGCGAGTACCGCCGCCGTGCCGACACGGTCCTGAAGGGTGGCTATGGCGCCCTGCTGGGCTTCGAGCTGAAGGGCGGGGCCGAGGCCGGACGTCGCTTCATCGACGCCCTGAAGCTGCTCTACCACGTGGCCAATATCGGCGACGCCCGCTCCTTGGCCATTCATCCGGCCAGCACCACCCATTCCCAGCTGTCGGCCGACGACCAACTGGCGTCTGGCGTGACGCCGGGCTATGTGCGGCTGTCCATCGGCATCGAGCACATCGACGACATCCTGGCCGATCTGAAGCAGGCTCTGGACGCCGCCTGATCGGGGTGCCATGAATGGAGGGGCCGGCCCTTTGGGCCGGCCCCTTGCCGTTTGGAGACTTGCCGTGCCGTCCTTCCTGCCCCATGCCCAATTCCCGTTCACCCGCATGCGCCGCAACCGCCGTGACGACTGGTCCCGCCGGCTGGTGTCGGAGACCAGATTGTCGGTCGATGATCTGATCTGGCCGCTGTTCGTGGTGGAAGGGACCGGCGTGCGCCAGCAAGTGGCCTCCATGCCGGGGGTCGAGCGCCTGTCCATCGATCTTCTGGTCGAGGAAGCGCGCCGCGCCGCCGATCTCGGCATTCCCGCCATCGCCGTGTTCCCCTCGGTGGACGCCAGCCTGAAGACCCCCGACGCCGCGGAAGCCGTCAACCCCGACAATCTGGTCTGCCGGGCGGTGCGCGCCGTCAAGAAGGCGACGCCGAAGATGGGCGTCATCTGCGACGTGGCGCTGGACCCCTACAACAGCGACGGTCATGACGGTCTGGTGGTGGACGGCTACGTGCAGAACGATTCCACCGTCGAGGTGCTGTGCCGCCAGGCGGTGGTGCAGGCCGAGGCCGGCTGCGACGTCAACGCGCCGTCGGACATGATGGACGGCCGTATCGGGGCGATCCGCGAGGCACTGGACGATGCGGGCTGCGACCACGTGCGCCTGCTGTCCTACGCCGCCAAGTACGCCTCGGCCTTCTATGGCCCGTTCCGCGACGCGGTGGGCTCGAAATCGGCGCTGAAGGGCGGCGACAAGAAGACCTACCAGATGGACCCCGCCAATACCGACGAGGCGCTGCGCGAGGTGGCGCTGGACCTGTCGGAAGGCGCCGACATGGTGATGGTCAAGCCCGGCCTGCCCTATCTCGACATCGTCCGCCGCGTCAAGGACGCCTTCGCCGTCCCCACCCTCGCCTATCAGGTGTCGGGCGAATACGCCATGATGAAGGCCGCCGCCCAGAACGGCTGGCTGGACTGGGACAAGGTCATGCTGGAAAGCCTGATGGCCTTCCGCCGCGCCGGGGCCGACGCCATCCTCACCTACACCGCCCCCGAAGCCGCCCGCCTGCTGGCCAAGTAGACTTCCCTGTCATCCTGAGGCGCAGCCCACGGCTGCCCGGTTCAATTGCCTGGGTGCTGGCGGACGGGTTTTTTCACCACCAAGACACCAAGGACACCAAGAGGACATTCCAGGTGCGTCGTGCCCGGACTTGTTCCGGGCATCCACGCCCATCCGCCGGGACTATTGTTTCATGAGGCATTCCAGCGGATCCGCGTGGATGGCCGGGACGATGCCCGGCCATGACGGTGAGGTCGGGCGGGGCGATCCGCTCTGTCCTCTTGGTGTCCTTGGTGTCCTTGGTGTCTTGGTGGTTGAAGAGGCTTTTCCGTATCCCCATTCCGGTGGAGCCATCTCAAACCAAGCCTGGGCAAGGCAAGAGACCAGTGCTGGCCGAAGTAAACCCGGACACCCGTGGGCGCAGCCGAAGGATCTTTCACGAACCGGACATCTCGGCTGAAAGATCCTTCACTTCGTTCAGGATGACAATCTTCGACCGCAAACAACATAAAATTATAGTAGTTAACCAAAGTCAATAACCATACGCAGATTGATGTCGTATTATCAGAAAGCAACACCACATCAAGATGTGTTGAACATCTGAGTTTCCAGACAGCGGGAAGGATCGAGACGATGACCAAGCTCTCCACCACCGGCCTCGTCCTGCTGGCGCTGGCCGTGGCGGCGCCCACCGCCTCCGCCCAGTCGCCCGCGCCGGGCAAGAGCTTCAAGGATTGCGCCTTCTGCCCCGAGATGGTGGTGATTCCCTCCGGTTCGGTGACCGCCGGCAATCCCAAGGATTACGAGGACCCGGAACCCGACGCCCCCAAGCGTCCGACCATCACCATCGCCAAGCCCTACGCCATCGGCAAGTACGAGGTGACCCAGGCCGAATGGGAAGCGGTGATGGGCACCAATCCCAGCGCCAACAAGGGGCCCACCAATCCGGTCGAGCACGTGGACTGGAAGATCATCCAGGAGTTCATCGCCAAGCTGAACGCCAAGTCCGGCCACACCTACCGCCTGCCCACCGAACAGGAATGGGAATACGCCGCCCGCGCCGGTTCGTCGGCCACCTATTCCCATGGCGAGGATGTGAAGAGTCTGGGCGAATATGCCTGGTACACCGCCAATTCCGGCAACGTCACCCACCCGGTGGGCAAACTGAAGCCCAACGCCTTCGGCCTTTACGACATGCAGGGCAACGTCTGGGAATGGACGGCCGACTGCTACATGGAGAAGTTCATCGCCGGGCTGAAGGACCAGAAATTCTCCAAGGACTGGGAGACCGGCTGCTACCGCGTGACGCGCGGCGGCTCGGCGCTGAACCTGCCCATCGCGGTGACCAACTGGCACCGCGCCTCGCTGAAGCAGCCGCTGCACAACGCCAATCTCGGCTTCCGGCTGGCCAAGACCCTGCCGTAGCTCCCCCCTTTTGTCATCCCGAGGACCATCGGGACGAGGGATCTCGTTCTGACCCGACGTTTCAGGACCGGTGCCGCTACGCCAAGCGGAGATCCCTCGCATCCGCTCGGGATGACAATACGGGTCAGATGGGCGGCGGCGCGTCGGGCGACAGGATCTCGATGCCGCCGCTGAAGGCCAGCCCGCTTTCCCGCGGCAGGCAGGCCATGTTGAGCGAGGCGGTCTTGCCGAACAGGTTCTCGGCGTTGCCGCGCGGGTTGTGGGGCGAGTAGAGCGGCACCACGTGCCACCACAGCCGGTAGCCCAGATCGAGGATACGCCTGATCAGCGCCGGCGATCTGTCCCTGCGGTCGTTCTCCACGTAAAGGAGCGGGCGCAGGCGGAGGATGGTGTCGCGGGCGCCGTCGATCACCTCGGATTCGGCGCCTTCCACGTCGATCTTGAGCAGTTTCAGCGCGGTCAGCTCGTAGGAATCCAGGGTGCGGACCGGGCAGTCCTCGCCGTCACCGCCGCCCAGGGACACGCCGCCGAAATTCTCCACCCGGGCGATATCCAGTTCGGGAACCTTGATGGTCCCGGCCTGGGCGCCCAGCGCCACCCGCTCGGCCCAGACATGCCGCAATCCGTTGAGCAGCAGATTGGCGGTGAGGATGGCGTGAATGGAGCGCTGCGCCTCGAAGGCCAGCACCCTTCCCGCCGCTCCCACCAGACCGGCCAGGGGCAGGGTCAGGCCGCCGATATTGGCCCCGGCCTCCACCACGGTGTCGCCGGCCTGGACGAACTGGCGGAACAGGGCGGTCTCGCCCCCGGAATATTCTCCATAATGGGCGATGGAGCGCCCCACCCAGATGTCGCCCGCCGGAAACAGCATGGTACCGAAGGGCGTGGGCGCCACCCCCAGGTAAGGCGGCAGGGACAGGGCCGCGCCGCTCATGGCTTCAGCCCTTCTTCGAACGCAGCCGCCATTCCGCCCAGAACGGCAGGATCATCACCACCACCATGACGGCCCAGACGCACATCTCCCGGTTCTCCCACAGGGCGCGGACCAGCAGGGGGATGCGGTCGGACCAAAGGGGATGCGAGGTGATGAAATCCTCGCCGCGCGACAGGGCCCAGGCCTCGGACAGCGGCGCCGCCAGGGCGGACAGGGCCAGCCCGATGGTGAAGCGCTTGGCCATGCCGAATCCGTCGCCGCCGAACAGCCTTCCGGCGGCGAAGGCCTCTTCCCACGGCTTGCCCTGCACCGCCATGCGGCCCAGGCCGTAGAGGGTGAGGCCGAGGCAGGGCGCCAGGAACTCCACCGGCGGAATGTCGCGGTAGCGGCCGTGCAGCAGCAGGGTGGCTCCCACCACGATGGCGGCGAAGCCGTAAAGCGGCATCAGCTTCTCGGCCCACGGCCAGTACAGCGTCGCCGGCTCCCGCCGGAACTGCCGGGATGCGGCCCAGGCCAGGGTCACGGACAAGGCGGCGTGCAGCCCGATGCGGGCCCAGGCCCAGGCATCCTCCAGCCGGTCATAGGCCATGGCCAGGGCGTTAACCGCCTGCCAGGTGATGAACAGCCCGGCCAGTTGGGCCAGCACCAGCACGACCAGGCCGCCCTTCAGGTCGTAATCCCCCCAGCGCCGCCACAGCAGCGCCAGCGACAGGGCCGAGCCGATCAGCACCGCCGCCGCCGCGTGACGCGGCCAGTCGGGGCTGGGCTCGACGGGGCCGGACATGGCGTACTTGACCCGGCGGTTCTCGTCGATCACCCCCCACTTGGCGCCGACGGTGCCTTCGAGGAAGGCCTTCCACGGCTGGTCGAAGGCTTCCACCACGTTGTAGTCGAAGCCGTTTTCCTTGGAGACCAGGGCGAGCGTGCGCACGAAGCGCGCCGCGTTCTCCATGTCGGCCACCGCCGGCCCGCGCGAACGGCCCCGCGTCGGCCAGCCGGCCTCGCCGATCAGGATGGGCTTGCCGAACTGCTCGGCCATGCGCTTGTAGATGGCGACCAGATGATGGGCGGCCCCCTCGACCCCGACGGGCTCGTCCTCCCAATAGGGCAAGATGTGGATGGTGAGGAAGTCCACCTCCTTGGCCACTTCCGGGTATTTCAGCCAGAAGGCCCAGACGTCGGCATAGGACACCGGCTGCTTGACCGCCGCCTTGACCTTGCGGATGTAGGCGATCAACTGCTCGGGGGGCAGGTCCTGGCGCAGCAGCACCTCGTTGCCGACGATCACCCGCTTGATCACGTCGGGATAGGCATTGGCCGCCTTGATCAGCGCGTCGACCTCGGCATCGTTGATGGCGGTCTTCTTGCCCAGCCAGGCCGAGTGGGTGACCTCGATGCCGTACTTGCGGCCCAGCTCCGGCACCACGTCCAGACCCTCGCGTGAGGTGTAGGTGCGCACGCCCTTGGCGACGCCCACCAGACTCTTCACGTCCTGGGCGATCTGCTCCGAGGTGGGATAGACCTGGGTGATCGGCCCCTGGCCCCGCCGGAACGGCGCGAAGGACACCGAGGGGAACGGCTCGTTGAACGACAGCTCCACCGGCACCGGCCGGTTGAACCACCACCAGCCGGCGGCGTTGAGGGCGGCCAGGACGAGGACGGCGAGAAGGACGAGAAAGCGGTTCATGGGGAACTCACGGCACGTGTGAAGTCAGCGGGCGGGACGCCCGCGCTCCGAAAGCCTTGGAGCGCGGGCATCCTGCCCGCTCTCCCCGGATGGCGTCAATTCCTCCTGCCCGTGCCGCCCAGGGCCGAGGCGAAGTCGAAATCCCCCGATTGGTCGAAGGCGGCCCGGCCGCCATGGGCCAGGAACAGGGCGCCGGACAGCCGGTACTCCACGCCCTTGGCCTCCGACGCGCCCAGCACCTGGCGCATCAGGTCGGTGGTGGAGACATGGGCCACCCCCGCCACCTCGGCCTCGCCCAGGCGGGGCACGGTGACGGCCTTGTCGCTGGTGCCCTTGGCGAAGGTCTTGCCGTTGATGTCGATGGCGAAGCGCATGCCGTCGATGCTCATGGCGGCGTTGTTGGGGTTGCGCACCCGAAGCGTCACGGCGAGGCGCTGCTCCATCAGCGACACGTCCACCGGCACCATGGAGAGCAGCACCACCTCGGGCGGCTCGGCGAATTCGGAAGGGGTGCAGGCGGCGAGGCCCATTGCCACCACCAAGGCGGTCAGCCACTTGAGCGCCATCAGATCTCCTCCACCTCGGTGATACCGGGAATGCTGCGCAGCGTGCCCATGAATTTGGGCGAAAGCGTGATGGTGGATTTGAGGCCCAGTTCCACCTCGCGGTTGCCGGCCCGGGCCACGATGGCGACGCGGTTGCGCCCCCGGGCCTCGCCGTTGATCAGGTCCGAGAGCTGCTTCAGGGCGCTGTCGTCGGAGATGATGACCCGGATGCCGGCGGCGGCCTTGGCGGCTTCCTGATCCAGGGAGGCGATGCGCTGGCAGGTCATGCGCAGCTGGTCTTCCTCCAGCTTGGCGTCCACGTCGATGAGCAGCGGCCCGCCGGCGTCGAGCAATTCCCGCGAGGTGGCGAGGATTTCCGAAAAGCAGGTGACCTCGAACATGCCGGAAGCGTCGGAGAACTGCAAAAAGGCGTAGCGCGAGCCCTTGGCCGAGACGCGCTCCTGCTTGGACAAGAGCGAGCCGGCCAGGCGCACCCTGCCCTTGCCGCCGGCCTGGAGGTGGCGGGGCAATTCGGCGATCTTCAGCACGTTGAGGCGGCGCATGCTCTTGGCATAGGCGTCCAGCGGGTGGGCGGAGAGGTAGAAGCCCACCGCCTCGAATTCCTGGTTGAGCTTCTCGTGCGGCGACCAGTCGGGACCGTTTTCCAGCTTCAGGGTCGGCGCGTTGGAGCCGCCCAGCAGGCTCATCTGGCTGGACTGGCGGTCCTCGGCGGCTTGGGCGGCGTAGCGGCACAGCGTGTCGGCGTTCTTGAACAGCCGCCCCCGATTCTTATCCAGGCTGTCGAACACCCCGGCCTTGACCATGTTCTCCAGCTGGCGGCGGTTGAGCACCTTGGAATCCATGCGCGCGGCGAAATCCCCCATGTCCTTGAAGCGCCCGCCCCTCTCGCGCTCCTCCACCAGGGACTTCATGGCCGCCTCGCCCACGTTCTTCAAGGCCGCCAGGGCGTAGCGCACGGCGGAGCCGCCATCGGGCAGCACCTCCACCGAGAAGGTGGGCTGAGAGGCGTTGATGTCGGGGGGAAGCAGCTTGATGCCGAGGCGGTCCAGCTCCTGGCGGAACGAATTGAGCTTGTCGGTGTTGCTCATTTCGTAGGTCATGGTCGCCGCCATGAACTCGGCCGGGTGGTTGGCCTTCAGCCAGGCGGTCTGGTAGGCGATCAGGGCGTAGGCCGCCGCGTGGCTCTTGTTGAAGCCGTATTCGGCGAACTTGGCCACCTTGTCGAAGATCATCGAGGCCTGGGCACCGTCGACGCCCCTGGCGGTGGCGCCTTCGACGAAGGTCTTGCGCTGGGCCTCCATCTCCTCCTTGATCTTCTTGCCCATGGCGCGGCGCAAGAGGTCCGCGCCGCCGAGCGAATAGCCCGACAGCACCTGGGCGATCTGCATCACCTGCTCCTGGTAGACCATGATCCCGAAGGTCTCCTTCAGGATGGGCTCCAGCAGCGGATGCATGTAGTCCGGCTCTTCCTTGCCGTGCTTGCAGGCGATGTAGCGCGGAATCTGGTCCATGGGGCCGGGACGGTACAGCGCCACCACGGCGATCAGGTCTTCCAGCCGGTTGGGACCCATCTTGCGCAGCACGTCGCGCATGCCCGAACTTTCCAGCTGGAACACGCCGGCCGCGTCGCCCCGCGACAGCAATTCGTAGGATTTGGCATCGTCGAGCGGAATGGCCGACAGGTCGATGTCGATACCCTTGGTCTTCTTGACGTGCTTCACCGCCGTGACCATCACGGTCAGGGTCTTGAGGCCCAGGAAGTCGAACTTCACCAGACCGGCGGATTCCACCCACTTCATGTTGAACTGGGTGACCGGCATGTCGGAGCGCGGGTCTCGATACAGCGGCACCAGCTCGTCCAGGGAGCGGTCGCCGATCACCACGCCGGCGGCGTGGGTCGAGGCATGGCGGTACAGCCCTTCCAGCTTCATGGCCAGATCGATCAGGTGGGAGACGGTCTCGTCCCTCTCCTTCTGCTCGGCCAGCAGCGGCTCGCTCTCCAGCGCCTGTTCCAGCGTCATGGGATTGGCGGGATTGTTGGGCACCAGCTTGCAGATGCGGTCCACCTGGCCATAGGGCATCTGCAGCACGCGGCCCACGTCGCGCAGAACGGCGCGGGCCTGCAGCTTTCCGAAGGTGATGATCTGCGCCACCTGGGCATAGCCGTACTTGCCCTGGACGTAGCGGATGGTCTCTTCCCGGCGGTCCTGGCAGAAATCGATATCGAAGTCCGGCATGGAGACGCGCTCGGGATTGAGGAATCGCTCGAACAGCAGCCCCCAGCGCAGCGGGTCCAGATCGGTGATGGTGAGAGCCCAGGCCACCGCCGAACCGGCGCCCGAACCACGGCCCGGCCCGACGGGAATGTCATGGGCCTTGGACCACTGGATGAAGTCGGACACGATCAGGAAGTAGCCGGGAAAGCCCATCTGCTCGATGACGTTCAGTTCGAACTCGACGCGCTCGCGATAGGGCTTGGCGGCGTGCTCCTTCTCGTCGTCGGTCATGCCGGGCTGGAAGACATGCTTGTCCAGCCGCAGATCCAGACCCTCCAGGGTCTTCTTGCGCAGCACCTCGGCCTCGGTCAGACCGTCCATGCGGTAGGGCGGCAGGATGGGCTTGCGCTTGGCCACGCCGAAAGCGCAACGCCTGGCGATCACCAGGGTGTTGTCGCAAGCCTCGGGCAGGTCGGCGAACAATTCCCGCATCTCGGCGGGCGACTTGAAATAATGCTCGGGCGTGAGGCGGCGGCGCTCGTCCTGGGAGATGTAGGCGCCCTCGGCGATGCAGATCAGGGCGTCGTGGGCCTCGTACATGCCCCGGTCGGCGAAGAACGGCTCGTTGGTGGCGACCAGGGGCAAATCGTGCTTGTAGGCGAGCGAGACCAGCGTCGGCTCGATGCGGTCCTCGACCTCCAGGCCATGGCGCTGCAACTCCACGTAACAGCGCCCGGCGAAGGCGCGGGCGAGGCGCGCCAGCACGATCTCGGCCTTCTCCCCCTGCCCGTCGGCCAGCAGGCGGCCCACCGGCCCGGCGGGACCGCCGGTCAGCACGATCAGCCCGTCGGAACGGGTTTCCAGGTCGTGCAGGGTGACCTGCGGCGTCTCGCCCGCATCGGTCTCGAGGAAGGCCTTGGACACCAGCTTCAACAGGTTGAGGTAGCCCGCCTCGCTCTGGCACAGCAGCACCAGGGTATCGGGCTCGGGCTTGCGCCCGTCCTTGGACGGGCCGCCGTCTTCCCGCCTGATGGCGATCTGGGCGCCGACGATGGGCTGGATGCCCGCGTCCGAGCACGAGGTGGAGAATTCCAGCGCGCCGAACAGGTTGCCGGAATCCGCGATGCCCACGGCGGGCATGGCCATCTTCTCGCACAGCTTGATCAGCTGCTTGAGCTTGATGGCCCCTTCCGCCAGGGAATAGGCGGTGTGGACGCGCAGATGGACGAAGTCGGCATGGGACGGCATGGCGGCGAGATTACCCTAGTCGGGACGCCCCGTCATCCGCCCGTCGCCGCGATCCAGCATTCGTCCAGATGCTCCTTGCAGGCGGCCACCAGGTCGTGGTCCAGCTTGCCGGCGAACACCATGCCGTCCATCAGGGCGATGATTTCCTGAGGCGTCAGCGGGGCGCGGTAGGGCCGGTGCTGGGCCAGGGCCTGAAACACGTCGGCCACCGCCACGATGCGGGCCTCCAGGCACAGGTCGCCCTCCTTCAGGTGGAAGGGATAGCCGTTGCCCGACAGGCATTCATGGTGGAAGGCCGCCCAATCGGCGATGGCGCCGGGGCCGAAGGCGTGGGTGAGGATCACCCGCGTGTCGAAGGCGTGCCGGGCCATGCGCAGGCGGTCGGCGGCGTCGAGCGCCCCCTGGCGGTCCAGCAGTTCGTCGGGAATGCGCAGCTTGCCGATGTCGTGGAGATAGCCGGCGATTTCCAGGCCCCGCCGGGTGGCCTCGCCCAGGCCCATGGCCTTGCCCAGCAGCACCGCCACCTTGGCCACGCCGCCGCTGTGGCACTCGGTATAGGGGCTCTTGCGGTCGATGATGCCGCCCACCACCGCCGCCAGACGCACCACCGCGCCCACATCCAGCAATTCGGGCGGCCCCAGGGCGGTCAGGCGGGCCAGGGTTTCCGACAGGACCGGCTCGTCCAGGGCGAACCAGAAGGCCTCGCAGCGGGCCAGCCGGTCGAGCGCCGCCAGCCCCTGAGGGGCGAAATAGCCGCCATGGCCTTTCAGCGCCGCCACCAGATCGCGTCCGGCGGTGGCGCCGCCCTGCAGCAGGGCGTCGGTGCGGTCGGCGAGGCAGATCAGGTTGGCGGCCAGGGCCACCGGCTCGGCGACGCCCCGGTTGCACAGATTGGTCCAGGCGGTGTGGTGCTCGGCCACCAGGGGGGCCAGCGCCGCCAGCACGGGAATGGACGACAGGTACCCGGCGCCGCGCTGGCAATGCTCCACCGAATCCGCCCAGCGCAGCGCCCCCATCAGGTCGTGGTGCTCGCCGGTGGTGGAGACGCCGCAATCATGGAGCAGGGCGGCCCGCAGCAGGGCGCGGATTTCGCCGTTCTCCCAGCCCAGCTCCTCGGCGATTCGCGCCGCGATCAGCCCGACGCGCCGGGCATGCCCGGTCTTGTCCACCCCCACCAGATCGAAGGCGTCGGACAGGGCCAGAACCAGGCGGTCGAGATCGAAAACACTCGGAATCGCACCCATCGGCGCCCCCCCCCCTTCACCATCCGGGAGTATCCTACTCCCCAGTGGCTAGAGACTCCAGCCGCACCGCTGGCCTGCGGGCGGGACGCCCGCGCTCCGACAAGGGGCCTGCGGGCGGGACGCCCGCGCTCCATAGACACGCCCTCGACCTGGAGCGCGGGCGTCCCGCCCGCATCACCATCGGAAAGCGCCCCTGACGGAGCGCGGGCGTCCCGCCCGCATCACCATCGGAAAGCGCCCCTGACGGAGCGCGGGCGTCCCGCCCGCATCACCATCGGAAAGCGCCCCTGACGGAGCGCGGGCGTCCCGCCCGCATCACCCATCCCGCCAATAGGCGCTTCCCCATCGCCACTCCTCCGCCTTCGAACACAATCCCGCCTTCACCGGGTTGTTCTCCACATAGGCGATGGCCGCGGCCAGATGGGACTCGTCACGGACGAAACGGTCGTAATAATCCGGCTGCCAGACGGTCCCCCGCTCGCCGAGCAGACGGTTGACGGCCTTGCCGGTAAAGGACTTCCAGGTATGGAGAAGCTCGGCCAGCGGAACACCCGGCTGCACGACGACATGAACATGATTGGGCATCACGGCCCAAGCCAGGAGGCGATAGCGGTCGGCGTCGAAGTGAAGCAGAGCCCGCTCGACCAGATCGGCGATCTCGGGGCGTCGCAGCAGGCATCGCCCGTGTCCGGTATCGAGGACGGAATCCACCTCGGCATCCAGGATTCCGGCCGGCAGGCTGTCGGCAAGGCGGAAGGTGACGGACTGAACCACCTCGGGCGTGTCGAAATGAGGAAGGTAGCCGCGAGAGACCCAACCTTTGAAAGCGGTCATGACGGACGCTTCCTTCCTGCGGGCGGGACGCCCGCGCTCCGACACATTGATGGAGCGCGGGCATCTTGCCCGCATTCCCCTACCCCTCGACCAGCAGTCCCTCGCTCATCTTCACCACCCGATCCATGCGCGCGGCCAGTTCGGGGTTGTGGGTGGCGATCAGGGCGGCGACGCCCGAGCCCTTGACCAGGCGGATCAGTTCGTCGAACACGCCGTCGGCGGTGTGGGGATCGAGGTTGCCGGTGGGCTCGTCGGCCAGCAGGACCCTGGGAGCGTTGGCCAGCGCCCGGCAGATGGCGACGCGCTGCTGCTCGCCGCCCGACAGCTGGCCGGGGCGGTGCTCGGCCCGCTCGGCCAGCTTCATGCGGCCCAGCAGGTCCATGGCCCGTTCGCGGGCCTGGGCCTGGGAAACCCCGGCGATCATCTGGGGCAGGATGACGTTCTCGACGGCCGAGAATTCCGGCAGCAGGTGGTGGTACTGGTAGACGAAGCCCAGATGCAGGCGGCGCAGTTGGGTGCGCTCCCTCTCCCCCAGGGCGCCGGCGGGATTGCCGGCCAGATGGACCTCGCCGCCATCGGGGCGCTCCAGCAGGCCGGCGATGTGCAGCAGGGTCGACTTGCCCGCCCCCGAGGGGCCGACCAGGGCGACGATCTCGCCGGCCCGGATCTCCAGGTTGGCGCCTTTCAGCACCTCCAGGTCTTCCTTGCCCTGGTGGAAGACGCGGCGGATGTTTTCCAGCTTGAGGCCCAGGTCACTCATAACGCAGGGCCTCCACCGGATCGAGCTTGGCGGCGCGCCAGGCCGGGTAGATGGTGGCGGCGAAGGACAGGCCCAGCGCCATCAGCACCACGGTCACCACTTCGCGCGTTTCCACCCGGGCGGGCAGCTGGGTCAGGAAGTAGATCTCGGCGGCGAACAGCTCGCGGCCGATGATGGACTGGATGAACTGGCGGATGTTCTCGATGTTGGTGGCGAAGGCCACCCCCAGGACGGTGCCCGCCACCGTCCCCACCACGCCCACCGAGGCGCCGGCCAGGAAGAAGATGCGGAGAATCATGCCGCGCGTCGCCCCCATGGTGCGCAGGATGGCGATGTCGCGCCCCTTGTCCTTCACCAGCATGATCAGGCTGGAGATGATGTTGAACGCCGCCACCAGGATGATCAGGGTGAGGATCAGGAACATGACGTTCCGCTCCACCTGGATGGCGTTGAAGAAGTTGGCGTTGGCCTGCTGCCAGTCGTAGACGTTGGCGCTGCTGCCGGTGATGTCCCAGATGGCCTTGCGGGTCTCGGGCACCATGTCGGGATTGTCCAGGAACACCTCGATCTGGGTGACCGCGTCGGGCAGGCGGAAATAGGTCTGGGCGGCTTCCAGCGGCATGAAGATGAAGCCGGAATCGTATTCGAACATGCCCACGTCGAAGGTACCGACCACCTTGTAGCCGCGCACGCGCGGCACGGTGCCGAAGGCGGTGACGTTGCCCTTGGCCGAGATCAGCGAGACGGAATCGCCGATGCGCACCCCCAGCTTCTCGGCCAGGCGCTTGCCGATCACCACCGCGTCGTCGCCGGCGAAATCGGCCGGGTTGCCGCGGTACTTCTTCTGGAAGATGGGCCGGGTCAGCAGGTCGGAGGCCCGCACGCCGCGCACGATGGCCCCGGTCCCCGCTCCGGGAGAGGTGGCGAAGACCTGGCCCTCGGCGGTGGGGATCACCCGGGTGACGCCGGGCAGCTTGCGGATGGTTTCGGCCAGGGGGTCGAAACCGGCCAGCGGCGCCCCCGAACCGTAGACGCCGATATGGCCGTTGATGCCGAGAATACGGCCCAGCAATTCGTGGCGGAAGCCGTTCATCACCGCCATCACCACGATCAGGGTGGCGACGCCGAGGCCGATTCCGGCCAGCGAGAACCCGGCGATGACCGAGATGAAGCCTTCCTTGCGCCGGGCCCGCAGATAGCGGAACGCCACCATGCGCTCGAACGAGTTGAAGATCATGAAACCCCGCGGATCAATCCTGGACCGGGACAATAGGCAAAGGCGGCCGGCTTGGCAATCGGGCTGCCTAGCGGACGCCCCGCTTGGCGCAGGCCTCGGCCAGGGCGCGCTGGTCCTCGCTCATCAGGGGTTCGTCGTTGAAGGTGAAGATGTTGCGGGCGATGTCGTACTTCACGGTGCCCACCTTCATGGTGGTCGAATCCAGTCCCTTGGCCGACAGGTCGGCCAGCGTCCCCTCGGTGGCCATGTTGGTGTCGGTGTACTGGTTCCTGAGCGTCGTGTCGTTGGCCTGCAGGGTGGCGATGGTGGCGGTGTTGGTGGCGATGGAGGAATTCACCGAGGCGATCTGGGAATTGATGGTCGAGAGCTTGCTGTTGTAGGTGTTGTCGATGGCCTGCTGCCGGGCCGCCCGTACCGCCAGCAGGCCGGGATCGGTGGCCCCCGCGCCCCCCGTGATGGCGACGATCGCCGCCGTGTCGGAATTATAGGTGTTGGTCAGCGCCGTCTTCTGACTGTTGAGGGTGGTAAGCTGGCCGCTGAGCGTCGTTCCCTGGGCCTGGGCCGCCGTGATGGCGCTGGTGTTGGATGCCACGGCCGAAGCCGCCGCCGCCTTGTTCTTGTTGGCGGTCTTGGCCTTGTTGTAGGTGAGCGGGTTGATGGTGAGGGGAATCTCCAGCACCTCGGGCAGCACCTTCCGGGCGAACTCGGCCTGCTTGGGATCGGCGTCGGCCGAGACCACCGGCTTTCCACGCACATCGACACCGGGCTTGTAGGCCACGTCGGCGGAGGGCGTATGGCTGATCACCCGCGAGCAGTCGAGCTTGGAAATGGTGATGACCATGGGCCCCGCCGACCCCGATGCCCCCTGGGCCAGGGCGGCGGCGGGAACGGCGAGGCCGGCAACGGCGGACAGGATCAGGATGCGGCGCATGGCCAGACTCCGAAGGCGGCACGGCGATGCCTTCCACGATGCGCGCCTCGGCCTCGGACATCAACCCTTTCGCATGGCGCGCCATTTACGAAAGGTTCACAAAGAAATGGGGTGACGGCAGTCAGATTATTTCGTAAAGTGGGGCCAAGCTCGGAGAACGGGCAAGACATCCGATAACGGTTGCGCCAAAGCGGCTTGAGTGTCGGGAGGAACGTGTCCCAGGTCCGCCGAAAGGCCGAGGCCAGGAACGTAGGATGCGGCAGGATCGCCACGGCGGTCCTGCCGTTTCCTTTTTTGAAGTCACACCGCCAGACGGGCCCGCAAGCGCGCCAGCTCCAGCAAGAGCGGCCCGAACACCGCCTCCGGCGCCACCTGCCAGCGCGACAGGAAGTCCTTGCGGTCCGTCTCGGTCATGGCCTGGGGATCACAGGAGGCGAACAGGGCCTCGAACATCTTCAGGAACCTGACCTCGTCGAAATCGTCGGTGCAGCGCTTGCCCGCCTTGGCCGTCACGAAGGCGCCGCCGCCCAGCGAGCGGCCGCCCGGCGACGAGTTCATGACGATCAGCAGCCAGTCCTTGCGCGCCTCGAAGCGGCGGAAGGTCCGGGCGATGGAGACCAGGATCCGTTCGCGGATCAGCAAGGCCTCGGGATGGGCGTAGAAGGCTTCCCAGCGGGTGACGCCGCCGCTTCCCGCCGACACCTCGGCGGCGATGGTGGCGCAGCGCCCCTGAATCTCGTCGTGGGCCTCCTCGCCCAGGATCATGCGCAGCGCCGTGAAAAGACGGCCGAGATGGGCGCGGGTGAGCCCCGAGGCACGGTCGTCGAGCACATGGGCGAAGGTCTTGGTGACGATTCGGCCGATATAGTTGACGCGCTGGCCGTCCACTTGCCGCAGGGCGAACAAATCCTGGCAGGAGCGCTCGCTGCCGGCATAAAGGTCGTCCAGCATGTCGCCGGCTCCGCCGACCACCGAGCAGGTCCGCCGAATGGCTTCCACCGAGACCTGACCGCCGACCGCCTGCTCCTCCAGCAAGCCGGCAAAGGCCCTGACAACGATTCCGGCCGTGTTCCGGCATCGAGATCCCAAGTCGTTCTCAGACATCGTCCATTCCACCAGGAAAACGCCCTCTCCCCGGCGAAAAATATAAGACAAGGCAAGGGAACGCTCAATACTAATTCCAGACCGAGCGGTGATCCGGCCATGCAGCCGATTGACACCCACATTGCCATCTGTGCATACAAAGGGAGCGAATGCGTTTATTTACAATAACGCCAGCGACACACTTTGTTTACACACAGGCGAAATCCTATTCGGAATAAAACCCGTCCCCCACCCTTGCCCAGGGGACGTCGAGAGCATCCAGGCGCTGGCGCACCGGGCAATCGTCGCGGTGGGCGCCGGGGAGATAGCCGATGCTCATCAGGAACTCGCCCACCACCTCGCCGCCCATGAAGACGAAGTTCGCCTTGAACAGCTTGACCCAGCCCGCCTTGGTCAGCGGGTGGTGGCGCGCGATCCAGGCGGCGAAGCCGCCCTCGCGGCTCCGCAGGGCCTGCAGGCGGCGGGCATTCTCGACGATGGCGGCCAGCTTGCGGCGGTTGCGGATGATGCCGGAGTTGGCCAGCAGGCGTTCCATGTCGGCGTCGCCATAGGCCGCCACCTTGTCCACGTCGAAGCCGTCGAAGGCGGCGAGCATGAAGGGCCGCTTTTTCAGCACGATCAGCCAGGACAGCCCGGCCTGGAAGATCTCCAGGCACAGACGCTCGAACAGCGCCCGCTCGTCGGTGAGCGGAAAGCCGTATTCCTGGTCGTGATAGGGACCGTGAAAGGGATGACCCGGCGCGACGTCGCAATACCAGCTCATGAGACGCCTCTTCAAAACGAGCCCGCGCGATCCGGGGTTGGCGGGGCGGCCGGATCGCGCGGGCTAAAAACTAAGCCTGCTCGAGCTCGACCAGGGTGCCGTTGAAATCCTTGGGATGCAGGAACAGCACCGGCTTGTCGTGGGCGCCGATCTTGGGCTCGCCGTCGCCCAGCACGCGGGCGCCGGTGGCCTTCAGCTTGTCGCGCGCCGCCAGGATGTCCTCGACCTCGTAGCAGATGTGGTGAATGCCGCCCGAGGGATTCTTGTCGAGGAAACCGGCGATGGGCGACTTCTCCCCCAGGGGATGGAGCAGTTCCACCTTGGTGTTGGGCAATTCCACGAACACCACCGTCACGCCGTGGGCCGGCTGCGGCACCGGAGCGGACACCTTGGCGCCCAGCGTGTCGCGGTAGAGCGCGGTGGCGGCGGCCAGATCGGGCACGGCGATGGCGACATGGTTCAACTTACCGATCATCGGATTCCTCGTCCTTGATGAAAAACGCGTGACGTTCACCTATAGCACGCTCCGTCGCGCCCTCCAAAGGCGATGCGCCTTTGACTCGCCGCCCGCTGCGGGTTACGAAGAGGCACGAGCGTTTGAAACGGGATGCGGGGGCTGAACGCCTTGCCTGAACACGCCGCGAAGACCAGGCCCACGACCGGAAGCAAATCCGGCGGTCAGGATTATGCCCATATCGGTGACGTCATGTCCGGCTGGTCCAAGCTGGTCAACGCCGCCGCCCTGGTGCTGATCCTCGGCGCCTCGGCCCTGTTCGTGGTGGTGATGGGCTCGCTGCCGCGCATCGACGGCCGCCATCCGGTCAGCGGCATCCAGTTGAAGACCATCATCACCAGGGACAGCGTCGGCATCCCCAGCATCAGGGCCGAGACCCGCCACGACGCCTATTTCGCCATGGGCTGGGTGCACGCCCAGGACCGCATGTGGCAGATGGAGGCCCAGCGGCGCCTGGGGGCCGGCCGGCTGGCCGAGGTGGTGGGCGAGCCGGGGCTGGCCAGCGACCGCTACATGCGCACCCTGGGCCTCTATCAGGCCGCCGAGCGCTCGCTGGGGGCGCTGTCCGAGCCCACCCGCTCGGCGCTGCAATCCTATGCCGACGGCATCAACGCCTGGATGAGCCACAACATCCATCGCCTGCCGCCCGAGTTCAGCGTCCTCGGCTTCAAGCCGGAGCCCTGGACCCCAGCCGATTCCATGGTCTGGCAGAAGATCATGGCCATGACGCTGACCGGCAACTGGCATGACGACATCCTGCGCGCCCAGCTGGCCCGCACCCTGGAGCCCAAGCGGCTGGCCGAGCTGTTCCCCGCCTATCCCGCCGACGCGCCGGTGACGCTTTCGGCCGAGGGCGGCAAGGCGCTGCTCGACGCCGTTCCGGATGCCATGCGCCCCACCCCGGCCTCCAACGTCTGGGTGGTGGGCGGCGCCCGCACCCGCTCGGGCAAGCCGCTGCTGGCCGGCGATCCCCATCTGGCCTTCCGCGCCCCCATCCTGTGGTACCTGGCCGAGCTGGAGGCCCCCGACCTCAAGCTGGCGGGCGCCACCGTGCCGGGCCTGCCCTTCCACCTGATCGGCCACAACGGCCGCATCGCCTGGAGCTTCACCGCCACCCAGGCAGACACCGTCGATCTGTTCGTGGAAAAGCTGGCCGGCGAGACCCATTACCGCACCCCGGAGGGCAACCGCCCCTTCCTCACCCGCACCGAGACCATCAAGGTCAAGGGGCTGCCGGACGTGGTGATCAACGTGCGCGAAACCCGCCACGGCCCGGTGGTGTCCGACCTTTTGGCCCAGGGCGTGGCCGGCAAGGACGAGGTGGTGTCCATGGCCGCCACCGCGCTGGGGCATGGCGACACCAGCGTCCAGGCCCTCCACCTGCTCAATCAGGCGGGCGATTGGGCCGGCTTCAACAAGGCGGTCCGGGACGTGCAGGCGCCGGTGCTCAACATCGCCTATGCCGACACCACGGGCAATATCGGCTTCTTCACCGCCGGCCGCGTTCCCATCCGCAAATCGGGCAACGGCACGGTGCCGGCGCGCGGCTGGACCAACGAGGGCGACTGGACCGGCTGGGTGCCGGTGGCCAAGCTGCCCCAGAGCCTCAATCCCAAGTCCGGCGTGCTGGTCAACGCCAACAACAAGGTGACGGGGGACAAGTACCCCTACCTGATTTCCGCCACCTGGTCGGAGGGCTACCGGGCGGCCCGCATCCGCGACCTGTTGAGCGAGCGCCGGGGACTGGCCGTCGAGGACATGATGGCCATCCAGGCCGATGCCGTCTCGCTGCAGGCCGTCGAGCTCAAGGAACTGCTGACCGGCGTCGAGTTCAAGGCCCAGCGCCCCCGCGACATCGCCCACCGGCTGGCCGATTGGGACGGCAAGGCCGACCGCGACCGGGCCGAGCCGCTGATCTACGCCGCCTGGATCAACCGCCTGAACCGCGCCATCCTGGCCGACGAGCTGAAGGACTCGTTTGCGGCCTTCGAGCGGGTCCGTCCCCAGGTGCTGATGGACATCCTGACCCGGCGGCGCCACTGGTGCGACGATACCGCCACCCCCGAGGCGGAAAGCTGCGACGACCTGATCGAGCGCAGCCTGGACCAGGCGCTCGCCGACCTGGAGACCACCTGGGGCAAGGACATGAAGGCTTGGCGCTGGGGCGCCGCCCACCCGGCGCGCTTCGACCATCCCTTCCTGGGACGGATTCCCCTGCTGGGCGGCATGGCCGATCTGCAGGTCCCCGCCGATGGCGACGATTTCACCGTGTCGCGCGCCGCCTATCGCGTCGAGGCGGGCGCCACCCGCTTCCCCCAGATTCACGGAGCCGGGCTGCGGGCGGTGTTCGATCTGTCCGATCTGGCCGACAGCCGCTTCGTCATCGCCACCGGCCAGTCGGGCAACCCGCTGTCGCGCCACTACGCCGACATGCTGCCGGCATGGAGCGTCAACCGCCTCTACCGCCTGGGCGTGGACGGCAAGCGTTCGGTCCTGACCCTGGAACGGGGCCGGTAAGGAGGAGATGCGGCCGGGACGGCCGCGTTCCAGTGTTTCCCTGAAGCGCGGGCATCTTGCCCGCCATTGGATCACACCACGGGGGTGAGGGACGGCGCCGCCGGGTCCATGTAGCTGCCGCGGAAATAGACCAGCGGGTTGCCGCCTTCCTGGTGCTTCAGCTTCTCCACCTTGCCAATGAAGATCTGGTGGTCGCCGCCGTCGACGACGTTGACCAGCGAGCATTCCAGGCTGGCCAGGCATCCGGACAGGATGGGCACGCCGCTGTTCCAGGTGGTGGAGGCCACCCCCTGCCACTTGTCGTCGGAGCGGCTGGCGAAGCGGATGGACAGGTCGCGCTGGCGCTCGGACAGGATGTTGACGGCGAAATGTCCGAAGCCCTTGAACGCCTCCAGGCTGGAGGTGGAATTGCCCAGGCAGAACAGCACCAGGGGCGGATCCAGCGACAGGGACGAGAAGGCGCTGACCGTGACCCCCACCGGTTCCCTGGACCCGGGGGTCAGCGTGGTGACCACCGTGACGCCGGAGGCGAAACAGCCCAAAGTCTTGCGAAAGGAACGGGGATCAAGGGACATGAATGGCTCGGCTTTAACGGGAGCGGGATTCGAATTTAAAAGCCTTCGGTGCCCCAGGTCAAATGCGCCATTACCCTTCTTGCGGAAAAAGAGACGCTTTTCATCACCACAAGGCAGTTGACTCAAGACATGGAGGAGGAATTATAGCATTCTCCGTGGTAAGGAGATGATCTGCCCATCCCCCCTCGGGATGGCGTCCAGGGGAAGTGAATGTTCGCAATCATCGGCATCGTCGTGACATTCGTCAGCGTCATCGGCGGATATGCCGCACCCGGCGGCCATCTCAGCGTTCTGTTCCAGCCCTTCGAATGGTTGATCATCATCGGCGCGGCGGTCGGCTCGCTCCTGCTCGGCAACCCCAAATCCATCATCATCGGCATCAGCAAGAATCTGGGCCTGGTGTTCAAGGGCGCCCATCACGGCAAGGATGATTACATCGAATTGCTGTCGGTGTTGTACGCAGTGTTCAAGCTGGCCAAGACCAAGGGCGACCTGGCGCTGGAAAGCCACGTGGAAAAGCCGGACGAGAGCCCGCTGTTCGGCAAGTTCCCCAAGTTCAGCTCGGACCATCACACGCGGACGTTCTTCTGCGACTATCTGCGCCTGCTGACACTGGGCACCAGCAACGCCCACGAGCTGGAATCCATCATCGACGGCGAACTGGAAGCCCACCACAAGCACTATCACGAGATCGCCCACGCGGTGAACCTGATGGGCGACGCCATGCCGGCGCTGGGCATCGTGGCGGCGGTGCTGGGCGTCATTCACACCATGGGCTCCATCACCGAACCGCCGGAGGTGCTGGGCCATCTGATCGGCGCGGCGCTGGTGGGCACCTTCTCGGGCGTGCTGATCTCCTATGCCTTCATCGCGCCCATCGCCCGCAACATGCAGCTGTGTTTCGATTCCGACCATTACTACTTCCTGGCCATCAAGGCCGGCCTGCTCGGCCACATGCAGGGCTACGCCCCCCAGGTGTCCATCGAGTTCGCCCGCAAGATCCTGCCCGACGAGCTGCGCCCGACCTTCCAGGAACTGGAAGAGACCGTCACCAACCTGCCTCCCGACTGAGATGTAGGAGCGGCCGGACATGGCGGAAGGCGGTCAGCAGATCATCATCAAGCGGGTCAAGAAGGTGGCCGGCGGCGCCCATGGCGGCGCCTGGAAGGTGGCCTATGCCGACTTCGTGACCGCCATGATGGCCTTCTTCCTGCTGCTGTGGCTGCTCAACGCCGTCACCGAGGAGCAGCTGACCGGCGTGTCCAACTACTTCGCCCCCACCATGGCGTCCAAGAGCGCGTCCGGCGCCGGCGGCCTGCTGGGCGGCAAGGTGATCGGCGAGGGCGCCCAGGTCTCCAACACCTCGTCCCCCACCCTGGTGCAGCACCTGCCCCCCGCCTCCATCGGCCCGGGCGGCGAGGACCTGACCGGGTCAAAGGAATTCGAGCCCGAGAATCCCGGTGAAAGCAATCTCGGCCCCGGCCAGGGGGCGGGACAGGGCGAGGGACAGGGGCCGGGACAGGGCAAGGACCGCTCCGGCATGTCCGAGCAGGAATTCAAGGAAGCCCAGGCCCAGCGCGAGCAGCAGAAATTCGACAAGGCCAAGGAAATCCTGGAAGGCGCCATGAAGGGCATTCCGGAGATGAAGCAGTTCCAGGGCTCCATGCTGGTGGACAACACGCCGGAAGGCCTGCGCATCCAGATCACCGACCAGGAAGGCCTGGCCATGTTCCCGTCGGGCTCCAGCGCGCCCTACGGCCACACCAGGGCCATGCTCGACCTGGTCTCGCGGGTGGTGCGCCAGTTGCCCGACAACCGCATCGCCATTTCCGGCCACACCGATTCCGTGCCCTTCCGCGACCCGTCCGGCTACACCAACTGGGAATTGTCCGCCGACCGCGCCCTGGCCAGCCGCCGCGCGCTGATCGCGTCGGGCGTGCCGGAAAGCCGCATCGACCGCATCGTCGGCCGCGCCGACCAGGAGCCGCTGGACAAGAACGACCCCAAGGGCCTGCGCAACCGTCGCATCAGCATCATCCTGCTGCGCGAGAACGACCTGGGGCCGGTGGATTCCCAGTCGCTGTCCGTTCCCATGAAGGGCGCCGCGCCCCCGGCCCGGCGCTAGAGCGGCCGCCATGGCGAGCCCCCCCACCCCATTCTCGCGCATCATCGACCACGCCCCGGAATGGAACGATCCCTGGGGCCAGCCCCGCTATTACATGGGCATCACCATCCGGCGCATCTACGCCTATTGCATCGACCTGGTGGTGGTCGGCCTGCTGATCGGCATGATGTGGATGGCGGCGATCATCCTGGGGGCGCTGACGCTGGGCCTGTTGTGGCCGGTGATGATGCTGGCCATGGCGCTGGCGCCGCTGGCCTATCATACCCTGACCATCGCCGGGCCGCGGGCCGCCACGCTGGGCATGCGGGCGGCCAATATCCGGGTGATGTCGGTGGGCGCCAACGCCTTCCACGACAACGGGCGCCCCAGCCTGCTGCAGGCGGCCATCCAGACGGCCTGCTTCTACGGCTCGGTGGCGGTGACGGGGTCGCTGATCCTGCTGGTGGCCCTGTTCAACCCCCGGCGGCGCACCGTGCACGACATGCTGGCCGGTACGGTGGTGGTCAACGATCCGGCGCAGTGGAACGGGTGACCCGGGGGTCTGGTGGCGGCGGGCGCCGCCTCCTATATGTGAGATGCCGGACCGTTCGGCCGAAAAGTGACGGATAGCGGATTTCCATGGATCATTTTCCTCTCAAGCGGCCACACTTCTTCTTCACCACGGCGCCCCTGCCCTGTCCGTACGTGTCCGGCCGCCTCGAGCGCAAGATCGTCACCGAGCTGAACGGCACCGATGCCGACACCCTGCACGAGGCGCTGTCGCGCGCCGGTTTCCGCCGCAGCCACTCCATCGCCTATACCCCGGCCTGTCCCGGCTGCAGCGCCTGCGTGCCGGTGCGCATCGTGGCCGAGCGGTTCCAGCCCGACCGCACCATGCGCCGGGTGGTCCGGGCCAATGGCGGCCTCGTGGCCCGCATCGTGCCGGCGCGGGCCACCGCCGACCAGTTCCGCCTGTTCGCCCGCTACCAGGAATCCCGGCATTCGGGCGGCGACATGGCGCTGATGGGCTTTTACGACTACCGCTCCATGGTCGAGGACAGCCCCATCGACACCTTCATCGTCGAGTTCCGCGACACCGAGGACAATCTGGTGGCCGCCTGCCTGTCGGACCGCATGAGCGACGGCCTGTCGGCGGTCTATTCCTTCTTCGATCCCGACCTGTCGGCCCGCAGCCTGGGCACCTTCATGGTGCTGTGGCTGGTGGAGGAGGCGCGGCGCCTCGCCCTGCACTACGTCTATCTCGGCTACTGGATCGCCGAAAGCCGCAAGATGTCCTACAAGACCCGCTACCAGCCGCTGGAGGCCTTCGGCCCCGACGGATGGAAGCGGCTGGAAGCCTGAGCGATTCCAGGTTCGGATGTCCACAATTGGCCCTCCGAAGGGCCTATGCCATCATTATCGGGGGAATCGGCGCCATAAGCCGAGCCCCGGTCATCGTCCACGAATAAAGCCTCGGTCAGGGGGCCGGGTCATAGGGGTAACGGGAGGAATCCACGTTGAAACCACTTCTGGCACTCAGCTCGTTCATTGACGGCATCAATGAGCGGGTCGGGCGGAGCGTCTACTGGCTGATCCTCATCATGGTGATCGTCAGTTCCGGCAACGCCACCATCCGTTACGTCTTCTCCACCAGTTCCAACGCCTGGCTCGAGGTGCAGTGGTACCTGTTCTCGGCGGTGTTCCTGCTGTGCTCCGGCTACACCCTGCTCCGGAACGAACACATCCGCATCGACGTGGTCTGCGGCCGCCTGCCCCGCCGGGCGCAGATCTGGATCGACATCCTGGGAACGCTGTTCTTCCTGCTGCCCATGGTGATCCTGATCCTGAAGCTGTCCATTCCCATGTTCATGCAGTCCTTCACCATGATGGAGATGTCGGGCGATGCCGGCGGCCTGATCCGCTGGCCGGTCAAGCTGATGATCCCCGTGGGCTTCTCGCTGCTGCTGGCCCAGGGCATTTCCGAACTGATCAAGAAGATCGCCATCCTCACCGGCGACCTGCCCGATCCCGGCGATCACGGCCACCACCACCACACCGCGGCGGACGGAGAGGCGGCATGACCCAGTTCCTGATCGCCAACATGGCGCCGCTGATGTTCGCGGCGCTGGTGTTCTTCCTGCTGCTCGGCTACCCGGTGGCGTTCGCGCTGGCCGCCAACGGCATCGTCTTCGGCCTGCTGGGCATGGAGCTGGGGCTGCTGAACGCCAGCCTGTTCCAGGCCCTGCCCGAGCGCATCTTCGGCATCATGCGCAACGACACCCTGCTGGCCATTCCGTTCTTCACCTTCATGGGCCTGATTCTCGAACGATCAGGCATGGCGGAGGACCTGCTGGACACCATCGGCCAGCTGTTCGGCCCCATCCGGGGCGGCCTGGCCTATGCGGTGATCTTCGTCGGCGCCCTGCTGGCGGCCACCACCGGCGTGGTGGCGGCCTCGGTGATCTCCATGGGCCTGATCTCCCTGCCCATCATGCTGCGCTACGGTTATGACCGCCGCGTCGCCACCGGCGTCATCGCCGCTTCGGGCACCCTGGCCCAGATCATCCCGCCGTCGCTGGTGCTGATCATCATGGCCGACCAGCTGGGCCGCTCGGTGGGCGACATGTATGCCGGCGCCTTCCTGCCCGGCCTGGTGCTCACCGCCCTTTACGCCGGCTACATCTTCCTGGTCACCATGATCAAGCCCAGCTATGCCCCGGCCCTGCCGCTGGAGGCCAGGACCCTCAGGGGCATGGCGCTGATCATCCGGTCGGTGACCTGCCTGCTGCCGCCGCTGGTCCTGATCTTCCTGGTGCTGGGCACCATCTTCCTGGGCATCGCCACCCCCACCGAGGGCGGTGCCATGGGCGCCTCCGGCGCCCTGATCCTGGCCCTGGCCAAGCGCAAGCTGAGTTGGAGCCTGATGCGCCAGGCCATGGACACCACCGCCAAGCTGTCGTGCTTCGTGCTGTTCATCCTGGTGGGCTCGACGGTGTTCGGCCTGGTGTTCCGCGGCGTCAACGGCGACCTGTGGGTCGAGCACCTGATGACCGGCCTGCCGGGCGGCACCCTGGGCTTCCTCATCGTCGTCAACGTGCTGATGTTCGTGCTGGCCTTCTTCCTCGACTTCTTCGAGCTGGCCTTCATCCTGGTGCCGCTGCTGGGGCCGGTGGCCGAGAAGATGGGCATCGACCTGATCTGGTTCGGCGTGCTGCTGGGCATCAACATGCAGACCTCGTTCATGCACCCGCCCTTCGGCTTCGCGCTGTTCTACCTGCGCAGCGTGGCGCCCAAGTCCGATTACGTGGACAAGCTGACCGGCAAGCTGACCCCCAGGATCACCACCGGCCAGATCTACTGGGGCGCCGTGCCCTTCGTGATCATCCAGATCATCATGGTCGGCATCGTCATCGCCTTCCCCGAGCTGGTTTCGGGCGGCCTGGACAGCAAGGCGGCGGTGGATACCAGCACCATCAAGATCGAGGTGCCGGAGGGCGGCTATGGCGGCGGAGGCGGCCTGTACGGCGGCTCCGAGGAAAAATAGCGGGGCGCGCCCGCGCTCCGGTCCTGCCGGACGCGCGGGCCTCCTGCCCGCCTGGGCCACACCCGATGAAAAAAGCCCCGCACCGTCCGGTGCGGGGCTTTCCCTTGCCTGGGCGGCGCCAGGGGCTACTTCTTGGGGATGCCGTGCAGCATGAAGCTGTCGAACCCGGCCTCGGCGACGCGGAACCACTGGTGCTGGTCGCCCTGGAAGGCCTTCCACTGGTCGAAGATCTTCTTGAAGGCGGGATTCTTGGCCGCCTCCTCGGCATAGGTCTCCTGCGCCGCGTTGTAGCAGGCGACCATGATGTCCTTGGAGAAGGGGCGCAGCTTGGTGCCGCCGGCGATCAGCTTCTTCAGCGCGGTGGGATTGTAGACGTCGTACTTGGCGACCATGTCCACGTTGGCCTCGGCGCAGGCCGCCTGCAGCACGGCCTGATAGGCCTTGGGCAGCTTGTTCCACTGGTCGAGGTTGATCAGGAACGAGACGTTGGGGCCGCCTTCCCACCAGCCGGGATAGTAGTAGAAGGGCGCCACCTTGTTGAAGCCCAGCTTCTCGTCGTCATAGGGGCCGACCCATTCGGCGGCGTCGATGGTACCCTTTTCCAGGGCGGGGTAGATGTCGCCGCCGGCGATCTGCTGCGGGACCACGCCCAGCTTGCTCATCACCTTGCCGGCATAGCCGCCGATGCGGTACTTGAGGCCCTGCAGGTCCGCGACGGTATTGATTTCCTTGCGGAACCAGCCGCCCATCTGGGTGCCGGTATTGCCGCCGGGGAAGCTGATGCAGTTGTAGGCCTTGAGGAACTCATGGATCAGCTGCAGGCCGCCGCCGTGATAGAGCCAGGCATTCTGCTGGCGGGCATTGAGACCGAACGGCATCGCCGCGTCGAAGCCGAAGGTGGCGTCCTTGCCGATGTAGTAATAGCTGACCGTATGGCCGCATTCCACGGTGCCGTTCTGCACGGCGTCGAGCACCTGCAGGCCGGGGACGATCTCGCCGCCCGCGAAGACGCGGATCTGGAACTTGCCGTCGGTGGCCTCGGCGACCCTTTTCGCCATCACCTCGCCGCCGCCATAGATGGTGTCCAGGCTCTTGGGGAAGCTGGACGCCAGGCGCCACTTGATCTCGGGCATGCTCTGCGCGATGGCCGGGGCCGCAATCGTGGTCGAAGCGGCGGCGGCGCCAACGGCCGCCCCGGTCAAGAATTTACGTCGCTGCATCAAAGTCTCCTCCCAGAAAACTTATGCCGGTTGATCCGGATCAGGTGGAAATTATCCTACACCAATGCAAGGGAGACGCAACGCGACGGCCATTACGGAAAACCGTAATATCCCCCTTAACTGAAACGGTTATTGCGGGGGAATCCGGTGGGTGGCAGGCGGCCGACCGAGGCGCGCTTGCCCAGCCAGGGGGTGAGGTCCATCTCGGTGCGGGTGCGCTCGCCCAGCGACCAGCTGAGCCCCTCGGCCAGGGTGAAGACCTTGATGTCGGCCATGCCGCCATCGCGGTATTTCTGCAAGATGACGCCCCTGCCCCGGCTCATCACCGGGATCTCCTCGGCCATGAACACCAGCAGCTTGCGATTGTCGCCGATGACGGCAACGGCGTCGCCCTCGAAGGGCAGGCAGAACCTGGCCTTCTCCCCATCGGCGCAGTTGAGGATCATCTTGCCCGCCCGGGTCTGGGCCAGGACTTCGTTCTCCTCGACCACGAAGCCGCGATCGGAATTGGTGGCCACCAGCAGCTTGCGGCCCGGCTTGTGGACCAGCACGGCGGCGATATCGACATCGCCGGCCAGGTCGATCATCAGGCGCAAGGGCTCGCCATGGCCGCGCCCCGACGGCAGCTTGTCGCCGCCGATGGTGTAGAAGCGCCCGTCGGTGGCGAACACCAGGATCTTGTCGGTGGTCCACGCCTTGAGCAGGAAGCCCAGCTGGTCGCCTTCCTTGAACTTGAGGGTGTCGGGATTGTCGGAATGGCCCTTGAGCGCCCTGATCCAGCCCTTCTCGGACAGGACCATGGTGATGGCTTCGCGCTCCACATAGGCCTCGATGGGCACCACCACCGCCGAGGGAGCCTCGCCCAGCTCGGTGCGGCGCTTGCCCAGCGCCGTGGCGCCGCCGAAGGCCTTGCGGGTCTCGGCCACCTGGGCGGCGATGGCGGCCCAGCGCTTGCCCTCATCGGCAAGGAGCGACTCGAGATCGGCCTTTTCCGCCGACAGCTCGGCGTGCTCGGTCTTGATCTCCAGTTCCTGCAGCTTGTTCAAGCTCCGCAGGCGCATGTTGAGGATGGCCTCGGCCTGGACCTCGGACAGCTTGAAGTTCTTGATCAGCTCGGCCTTGGGCTCGTCGGCGAAGCGGATGATCTTGATGACCTTGTCCAGGTCGGCATAGACCTTGAGGAAGCCTTCCAGCACCTCCAGGCGCTTGGCGATCTTTTCCAGCCGGTGGCGGGCGCGGCGTTCGAGCACCACCATGCGGTGGTCGAGGAAGGCGCGCAGCACCTCCTTGAGGTTCATGACGCGCGGCACCGAACTGGCGTCCAGCACGTTCATGTTGAGCGAGAAGCGCGATTCCAGGTCGGTCTGGCGGAACAGCTGCTCCATCACCAGCTCGGCCTCGACGGTGCGGTTCCTGGGCTCCAGCACCAGCCGGATGTCCTCGGCGGATTCGTCCCGGATATCGGCCAGCAGCGGCAGCTTCTTCTCGGACAGAAGCTCGGCGATCTTCTCGATCAGCTTGGCCTTCTGCACCTGATAGGGAATCTCGGTGATGACGATCTGGTACAGCCCGTGGGACAGCTTTTCCACCGCCCATTTGGCCCGCACCCGGAAGGCGCCCTTGCCGGTGCGGTAGGCCTCGGTGATGGCGGCGCTGGTCTCCACCAGCACGCCGCCGGTGGGGAAGTCGGGACCGGGCATGTGGGCGATCAGCTCGTCCACGTCGCATTCGGGCTTGGCGATCAGATGGTCCAGCGCGTCGCAGATCTCGCCCAGATTGTGGGGCGGAATGGACGTGGCCATGCCCACCGCGATGCCCGCCGCGCCATTGGCCAGCAGGTTGGGAAAGGCCGCCGGCATGACCACCGGCTCTTCCTCGGTGCCGTCATAGGTGGGGCGGAAATCGACGCAATCCTCGTCGAGGCCCTCCATCAGGGCGGCGGCCACCTCGGTCAGCTTGGCCTCGGTGTAACGCATGGCGGCGGCGTTATCGCCGTCGATATTGCCGAAATTGCCCTGGCCTTCCACCAGGGGATAGCGCACGGCGAAATCCTGGGCCAGACGCACCAGGGTGTCGTAGACCGCCACGTCGCCATGGGGGTGGTACTTACCGATGACGTCGCCGACCACGCGGGCGCACTTCTTGAAGCCGCCGCCGGGGTCCAGCTTCAGCTGGCGCATGGCGAACAGCAGGCGACGATGCACCGGCTTCAACCCGTCGCGCACATCGGGCAGCGAGCGCGACACGATGGTGGACATGGCGTAGGCGAGATAGCGCTCGCCCAAGGCCTCGGCAAGCGGCGTCTCGCGGATTTCGCCGGTCACGGCGGGCTGGGTCATAGCATTCCTCTGGCTTGAACAGCCAGATATAGTACTCGATGCGCAGAAAGCGTCAACCGGTCGTGGCGTCAGCCATCTTCTTCCATTGACGCCAGCCCTTCTGGGTCAGCAGGGCATGGGCGAAGAAATCCAGGCCCTCGGCCACGTATTCCTCCAGCCCGCACTGCTCCTTGAGCCGCCAGTGCTTCAAGGCCCAGGAATGGGCGAAAGTCACCAGCTGGTAGGTCACCAGCTCGACGTTGACGTCGCGCATCAGCCCGGCCCTGATGCAATCGGCGAGGCAGGCGGCGATCATGCCGTTGGTCTCGATCTCGCAATCCTTGATCAATTGCCGGCGGTCGTCGGGCAGCGACTTGGTGGAGCGATAGGCCAGCACGGTGGCTTCCCGCCGCTGGTCCACCACCCGGCAATAGGCGCGGATGGCCGCCTGGAAACGCTCCAGCGGGTCGGAAAGCCCTTCCAGCGCCGCCGGAATCTCGTGCTTGTAGGATTCCAGCACCGACAGCAGGGCCAGCAGCAGCACGTCCTCCTTATCGCTGACATACTGGTAGATCAGCCCGGCGGAGACGCCCGCCTTCCTGGCCACGTCCTGAATGGTGGTGCGGTAGAAGCCCTGGTGCGAGAACAGCTCCACCGCCGCCGCGATGATCTGGCCGCGCCTTCTCGCGACCAGCGCCTCGTCGCTGACCTGGGCCTTCACATCGTGAACCGCACCCGGCTTGTTATCCATTCGGCGTCCCGCCCTTCCTGTATTTCCGCCCCGTGACCAGCATACCGAACGCGTCATGCCCGGACTTGTTCCGGGCATCCACGCCGCGCCGTCCGCACCATTACAGCAAACGGCGTTCGATCGGAACCGCGTGGATCACCGGGACAAGCCCGGCGATGACGGTGAATGGGGATGACCCCACCGTCAACCTCTACATCAACTCTCCACCCGCCACCGCGATGCTTTGGCCGGTGATGGAGGCGGAGCCGGGCAGGCACAGCCAGGCCACCGCCTCGGCCACTTCCTCGGGCTTGATCAGGCGTTTTTGCGGGTTGGAGGCCACCAGCTGAGCCAGGGCCTCCTCGCGAGAGCGGCCCGTCTTGGCGACGATGTTGGCGACGGTCTCCTCGACGATGTCGGTCTCGGTATAGCCGGGACAGACGGCGTTGACCGTCACCGGCTTGGACGCCAGTTCAATCGCCAGGGCGCGGGTCATGCCGATCAGGCCGTGCTTGGCGGCGCAATAGGCGGCGCAATAGGCCATGCCGGTCAGTCCGGCGGTGGAGGCCACGTTGACCACCCTGCCCCACCCGCCCTTCAGCATGTCGGGCAGCGCCGCCTGGGTGCACAGGAAGGCGCCGGTCAGATCGGTGTTCAGGATGTCGTTCCACAGGGCGAGATCGGTCCGGGCGAAGGGCGCCGCCTTGGCGATGCCGGCGTTGTTGACCAGGATGGCGATGGGGCCGAGCTGTGCGGCCGCCTGGGCGAAGCCGCTTTGAATGGCCACCGGATCGGTGACGTCCACGGCCAGCCCCTGGCAGCCCATGGCGGCGGCCGCCTCGTCCAGACGCTTCCGGTCGCGCCCGGTGATGGTCACGTCGGCCCCCAGCACCAGCAATTGCCGCGCGATGGCGGCGCCGATGCCGCGACCGCCGCCGGTGACCAGGGCATGACGGCCGACAAGCGGCCTCGCATCACCCATCATGGGGTCAGTCCTTCGTAGACCTTGGAGGCGATCACCAGTTTCTGGATCTCGCTGGTGCCTTCATAGATACGAAGCGCGCGGATTTCGCGATAGAGCTGTTCCACCATCATGCCGCTGATCACGCCCAGGCCGCCGAAGATCTGCACCGCCTGGTCGATGACCATCTGGGCCTGCTCGGTGGCCCACAGCTTGGCCATGGAGGCTTCCCGCGTCACCCGCCCGCCCCTGGTGTCCTTGGTCCAGGCCGAGCGGTAGATCAGCAGCGCCGAGGTGTCCACCGCCACCGCCATGTCGGCGATCTTGGCCTGGATCAGCTGGAAATCGGCCAACCGCGAGCCGAAGGCCTTGCGCTTGACCGAACGGGCCAGCGCCTCGTCCATGGCGCGCCGGGCGAAGCCCAGGGCGGCGGCGCCCACCGTGGTGCGGAACACGTCCAGCACGCTCATGGCCACCTTGAAGCCGTCGCCGGGCTTGCCCAGCATGTTGGCGGCGGGCACCCGCATGTTGTCAAAGCGCAACGAACCCAGGGGATGGGGCGCTATGACATCGATTCGTTCGGACACCGAAAGCCCAGGCGTATTCGCGTCAACCACGAATGCAGCGAGTCCCCTGGCCCCCTCCTCGTCGCCGATTCGGGCGAAGACGGTGTAGAAATCGGCCAGCCCGGCGTTGGAGATCCAGGTCTTGGCGCCGTCGATGACGTAGTGGTCGCCGTCCAGGACCGCCCTGGTGGTCATGGCACCCACGTCGGAACCGGCATCGGCCTCTGAGATGGCGAAGGCGGCGATGTATTCCCCCGTCCCCACCTTGGGCAGGTAGCGGGCCTGTTGTTCCTGATTACCGAACAGGGTGATGGCGGCGCTGCCCAGGCCCTGCATGGCGAAGGCGAAATCGGCCAGACCGGCATGGCGGGCCAGGATCTCGCGCCCCAGGCAAAGCGCCCGGACGTCGAAATCCTTTGCCCGCCCGCCGTGGGCGGCCGGAATGGCCGCCTTCAGGAACCCCGCCTGTCCCAGAGCCGTTACCAGGCGTCGGGCGGTCTGGTCCATGGCGGGGCCGTGCGCCTCGTCCTCGGGGCACACCTCTGGGAGGGTGGTGTTGGCCCAGGCCTCGAGCGACGCGGCGAACGCGCGGTGGGACTCGTCGAGAAAGGGCCAGTCGAGGAACGTGGCGTCACTCATGTTGTTTTTCCTTACCATTGAAAACCATGTCACCCTGAGCCGGAGGCGAAGGGTCTTTCACGCATGAACGGCAACCGCCTCAGGCTGAAAGATCCCTCGGCTCCGCCTCGGGATGACAAGCAAGGACTCAGTTGCCTTCGAACACCGGCGCCTGCTTGTTGGCGAAGGCGATGTAGGCGCGCTCGAAATCCTTGGTCTGCATGCAGATGGCCTGAGCCTGGGCCTCGGCCTCGATGCACTCGCCCAGGCCGTGGTTCCATTCCTGCCACAGCATCTTCTTGGTCATGGCGTGACCGAAGGTCGGGCCATTGGCCAAAGAGTGGGCCAGCTTGTTGGCGGCGTCCAGCAGCTCTTCCGGGGCGTGCAGCGAGTTGTAGTAGCCGACGCGCTCGGATTCCTCGCCGCCCATGGCGCGGCCGGTGTAAAGCAGCTCGGCGGCACGGCTCAGCCCGATCAGGCGGGGCAGCAGGGTGCAGGCGCCCATGTCGGCGCCGGCCAGGCCGACGCGCACGAACAGGAAGGCCACCTTGGACCGCGCGGTGCCCAGACGGATGTCGGCGGCACAGCCCAGCATGGTGCCGGCGCCGGCGCAGACGCCGTCGATGGCGGCGATGATCGGCTGGGGCGCATTGCGCATGGCGCGCACCGCGTCGCCGGTCATGCGGGTGAATTCCAGCAGCTCTGGCATGTCCATCTTGGTCAGCGGGCCGATGATCTCGTGCACGTCGCCGCCCGAGCAGAAATTGCCGCCCGAACCGGTGACGATCACCGCCTTGACGTCGTCGGCATAGACCAGGTTCTCGAACAGGTCACGCAGCTCGCCATAGGAGTCGAAGGTCAGCGGGTTCTTCTTGTCGGGACGGTTGAGGGTGAGCGTCGCCACCTTGCCGTCCACCTTCCAGTCGAAATGAACGGCCTTGTATTCGGCAGCCTTGAACTTGCGCATGATCAAACTCTCCGTTTCTTCTGTCTGTTCACGTCACCCCCGGACTTGATCCGGGGGTCCATGGATGGCCGGGTCAAGCCCGGCCATGACGAACTGATTGAGGATGGGCTTCAGCCCACCATGGTGATGCCGCCGTTGACCGACAGGACCTGACCGGTGATGTAGTCGGCGCGGTTGGACGCCATGAAGACGATGGCATCGGCCACTTCCTCGGGCTTGCCGAAGCGGCGCATGGGAATGACCTTGAGGAAGGCTTCCAGGAACTTCTCCGGCTCGGACTTCAGCAAGGGCGTGTCGGTGGGGCCGGGGCAGATGGCATTGACGTTGATGTTGTAGCGCGCACCCTCGCGGGCCAGGGCCTTGGAGAAGGCGATCAGGCCGCCCTTGGCCGCCGAGTAGACGCTTTCGCCCAAGGACCCGACGCGGCCGGCGTCGGAGGCGACGTTGACGATCTTGCCCGACTTCTTCTCGATCATCATGGGGAAGAAGGCGCGGATCAGCTCGATGGGGCCGGTGAGGTTCAGGCTCATCACACGCGCGATGAAGGCGTCGTCATTATCCACGAACGGCTGGATATGGCCCCAGCCCGCCACGTTGGCGAGGATGTCGAGGCGGCCGCGGGTGGCGACCACGTGTTCCTTGACACGCGCGATATTGGCCTTGTCGGTGACGTCGAGGCGCACGAACTCGGCCTTGAAGCCCCGGGCCTTCAGTTCGGCCGCCGCCTTCTCGCCGGCTTCGGCGTTGATGTCGGCGATCAGCACGTCGGCGCCCAGCTCGGCCATGGACTTCACGGTGCAATAGCCGATGCCCGACGCACCGCCGGTGATCAGGGCGACTTTATCCTCGAACTTCATTTCCTTGCTCCTTGGATGGAAGAATTACTTGGACAGGAAGGCCTCGACCCGGTGACGGGTCTCGGGCTCGTGCAACAGCAGCTCGCGGGTGGCCAGAAGCTCTTCCTCGTAGCCGTCGCGGCTGGGATCGAGGGAGGCCGCGATGCAGGATTTCGAGGCCGCCACGGCGGCACGCGGCAGGGTGGCGATGCGATCGGCCAGCGTCGCCGCCTTGTCGGCCAGCTCGGCGCGGGGCGCCGACCAGTGGACGATGCCCATGGCGCAGGCGCTCCGGCCGTCCAGGATTTCGGCGCCCAGGATCAGCCGCTTGGCGATGGCCGGACCACACAGCCGGGTCAGGCGCTGCGTCCCCCCCGCCCCCGGGATCAGCCCCAGATTGACCTCGGGCAGGGCCAGCTTGGCCTCGTCGGCGGCGATGCGGAAGTCGCAGGCCAGCGCCAGTTCCAGCCCGCCGCCCATGGCCGCGCCCCCCACCTCGGCGATGGTGGCCAAGGCCAAGGTCTCGATGCGCTTCAAGACGTTCTGCAGGTCGCGGACGAAGGCGATCTGGGCATCCACCAGATCGGGATTGGCGAGGTTTTCCCGCATTTCCGCCAGATCGGCGCCGGCGCAGAACGCCTTGCAGTCGGAACGCACGTGCAGGACGCGGATGGTCTTGTCCGCCTCCACCATGTCCATGGCGGCATGCAGATCGCGGATCAGGGCGCGGCTGAGCGCATTGACCGGCGGGCTGGCCAGGGTGACCACGAAGACGGCGCCCCGACGGGCGGTATTCAGCACGGAGAAGGACATTCACGCCTCGAACTGACTGACCATTCAATCTGACTGAATGTTCATTCATTCAATGGCGGGAGTCAAGGGCGATTGAATGGCCGTTCAACGAATCAGGAGAGGACGGAAGTCCAGGCCCGGCAGGCCTCGGCCAGCGCCGCCTTGCCCGAGGAGACATAGCCCGCCAGTCCCAGGCAGCCGTGGACGGAGCCTTCGAGCCGGACATGGCGCACCGGCACGTCCGCCCTCCGCAGCTTTTCCACATAGGCCTCGCCTTCGTCCACCAGCGGATCGAAGCCGCAGGTCATCACCAGCGCCGGCGCAAGGCCGGCATGGGAGGCTGCATGCAGCGGCGCGGCCCCGGTTTCGCGCAAAGGCGCCCTGCCCGCCCCGAAATACTGGTCATTGAACCAGGCGATGTCGTCGCGGGTCAGGATGTAGCCCTCGCCGAGCCGCTGCCGGGACGGAAAGTCGCCCATCTGGTCCACCGCCGGATAGATCAATATCTGAAGGGCCAGGGGAAGGCCCTCATCACGGGCGTGAAGGGCCAGAACGGCGGCGATGGTGCCGCCCGCGCTGTCGCCGGCGACACCCAGGCGCCAGCCGGGATATTCCGCCGCCAGCCAGGCCAGGGCCGCCTTGGCGTCCTGAATCGCGGCGGGATAAGGATGCTCGGGCGCCCGGCGATAATGCAGCGACACCACCACCGAGCCGCTTTCGGCGGCCAGGATGCGGCAATGGGGATCATGGGTCTCCAGGTCCCCCACCACGAAGCCGCCGCCATGGGCGTAGAGCAAGGCGCCCTTCACCTTCGCCCCACCGGGTGGAAGGTAGCGGCGGGCGGGAATGCCCGCCACCAGGATGTCCTCGGCCTCGACGCCGTCGGGGGCCGGGGGATTGGTGCGCGACAGTCGCCGGGCGAACTCGTCGCGGGCGCCTTGGGGCCCCAGCGTGGTGATCTTGGGCAGGTTCAACTCGGCGGCCTTGGCCAGGATGAAGGCCACGTCGTCGTCCAGCCGCCCGGGCGTGCCGACGGAAACGGTTCCGGTCTCCAGCATGATCACTCCTTGGGTTCCGAGCCGAACAGGGTCTTGGATTCGAGGAATTCCTCGAACCCCGCCTCGCCCCACTCGCGCCCCACCCCCGACTGGCGGATGCCGCCGAACGGGCCGCCGGGATGGGACAGGGCGCCATTGAGATGGACCATGCCGGTGCGCAGGCGCCGCGCCACGGCGCGCGCCTCGTCCAGGTCGGCGGCATAGACGTAGCCCGACAGACCGTAGAGGCAGTCGTTGGCGCCATTCACCGCGTCGTCCAGGTCCTTGTAGCCGCGCATGGACAGCACCGGGCCGAAGATCTCCTCGCGCATGATGGTCATGGAATCCTGGACCCGGCTGAACACGGTGGGACGGACGAAGAAGCCCTTGTCCAGGCCATCGGGACGCTCGGGGCCGCCGCACACCAGCCTGGCGCCCTCGTCGATGCCGGTGCGGATCATGCGCCGCACCTTGTCGAACTGGCGGGCATTGGCGATGGGTCCCATCACCGTCTCGGGGTCCATGGGATCACCCACCTTGATCTGGGCGCACAATTCGGCGGCCAGGCCTTCCGCCTCCTCCAGCCGGTGGGCGGGGACGAACAGCCGGGACGGGGCGTTGCAGCTCTGGCCCGAATTGCCCATCATCGCCTTGACCGCGTGCCCCATGGCCTTTTTGAAATCGGCGCTGTCGCAGATGATGTTGGCCGACTTGCCGCCCAGTTCGAGGGACACCTTCTTGATGGTCGCCGCCCCCTCGCGCATCACCGACGAGCCGGCGGCGTTGGAGCCGGTCAGCGACACCATGTCCACCAGCGGGTGCGACGACAGCACCGGGCCGATCTCGGCTCCGTCGCCGAACACCATGTTGAACACGCCCTTGGGCACGCCGGCCTCGTGGATGATCTCGGCCAGGATGCGGGCGGAATAGGGCGCGAACTCGCTGGGCTTCAACACCATGGCGCAGCCCGCCGCCAAAGCGGGCGCCACCTTGCAGGCGATCTGGTTCATGGGCCAGTTCCACGGCGTGATCAGGGAGGCGACCCCCACCGGTTCCTTGACCACCAGGGTGGTGCCCTGCCGGCGCTCGAAGGCGTAGGTCCTGGCCAGCGCCAGCGCCGTCTTGAAATGCCCCAGCCCGGCGCGGGCCTGGGCCGGCTTGGCCAGGCGCTCCAAGGGCGCGCCCATCTCCAGGCTGATGGCCTGGGCGATGTCGTCGAGACGGCTTTCGTAGAGCGCCGTCACCCGGGCAAGGATCTCCAGACGCTCGGCCAAGGGAGTCGCCGCCCAGGCGGGAAAAGCGCGGGCCGCCGCCTCGATGGCAAGGACGGCATCGTCGGCGGAGCCCAACGCCACCCGGCCGGAAGCCTGCTCGGTGGCGGGGTTGATCACGTCGAGCAGACGCGAGCCCTTGGCGGGCTTCACCCAGGCGCCGTCGATGTAGAAATCCAGGCAATCGGGCATGGTCGTTCTCCAGGCAAGAGGGGGCGGCGGATTGTTGCCCCATCCGCCGCCCTGCGTCGAATGAAACATCCTCAATGTGAGTGGAGCAGCGATACCCCCAGCGCGGCGCGGCGCCTGAGCCACGGCGAGGCGCGGTAGCGGGGGTCGCCGGTGATGGCCAGCATGGCGTCGAGGATGGCCACCACCTTGTCGGGGCCGATGCGGTCGCCCCAGGACAGCGGCCCGGCGGGGTAGCCGAGGCCGAGCGTCACCGCCTTGTCGATGTCTTCCGGAGTGGCGATGCGCTGCTGGGCGATGTCGCAACCGATGTTGACGATGGTCGCCACCACCCGCTGCGCCACCAGTCCGGGGCTGTCGTCGATCACCGAGACGGGGACGTCGCCGCCGGCCAGCAATCCGTGGGCGCCGTCGCGGATGTCCGCCGCCGTCACCGGATTGGTCATGATGGTACGGTGGGTCTCCAGACCGAACAGCGGATCGATGGCGACGGCGCGGCCGGCGTCGAGGCCGAGGCGGACGCAGGCGGCGGTGCAGTCCTCGCCCAGCACGGGAACCAGGATCAGCGCCGCCTCGGTCGGCGTCTCGCCCTTCTCCAGATTGGCGCCCAGGCTGGTGACCAGGGCGGAAACCGCCAGCGAGCCCTCGCCGGGCGCCACCCACACCGGGCCATCCCAGGCGGCGGGAACGGGAGGGGCCGGCGGCACCACCTGCCTGTCGCCGTCATAGGCGTAGAAGCCGCGGCCCACCTTGCGTCCCAGCAGCCCGGCGGCGAGGCGCGACCGGGTGATGGGCGAGGGGCGGAAGCGCGGTTCCTGATAATACTGGTCGTAGATGCTCTCCATCACCGGGTGGGAGACGTCCAGCGCGGTGAGGTCGAGCAGCTCGAACGGCCCCATGCGGAAACCGGCGGCGCCCTTCAGGATGCGGTCGGCGGTGAACACATCGGTCACCCCCTCGCCCACCAGCTTCAGCGCCTCGGTGCCATAGCCGCGCCCGGCGTGGTTGACGATGAAGCCGGGAGTGTCCTTGGCCCGGACCGGCACATGCCCCATGCGCCGGGCGAGCGCGGTCAGCGCCTCCGCGACCCACGGCGCCGTCATGACGCCGTCGATCACCTCCACCACCTTCATCAGGGGGACGGGATTGAAGAAGTGGAAGCCTCCCACCCGCTCGGGATGCTTGCAGGCGGCGGCGATGGAGGTCACCGACAGCGACGAGGTGTTGCTGGCGATCAGGCAATCGGCGGAGACGATGGCCTCCAGATCGTTCATCAGGGCCTGCTTGACCTTGATGTCCTCGACGATGGCCTCCACCACCACATGGGCCGGGGCGAGGTCGGCGAGGCTTTCGCCCAGCTTGAGACGATTGGTCGCGGCGGCGCAGGCTTCGGGTGTCAACTTGCCCTTGTCAGCCAGCTTGGCCAGCATGGCGGCGACGGAATCCCTGGCCTTGGCGGCGGCTCCCGGCTGCGCGTCAACCAGGATGACGGTCACCCCGGAGACCACGGCGATCTGGGCGATGCCGCGCCCCATGGTGCCGGTGCCCACGAGACCAAGGATGAGATCGGAACGATTGGCGTCGAGGCTCATGGTCACTTCCCCTCATAGGCGGGCTTGCGCTTCTCGATGAAGGCCTTCATGCCTTCCTTCTGGTCGCGGCTGGCGAACAGCAGCTGGAAGGCCTTGCGCTCCAGCATCAGGGCGGTTTCCAGCGAGGCGTCCTGGCCGGCCAGCATCACTTCCTTGATCTGGGCGATGGCGACGGGCGGCATGCGCGAGATGGTCCTGGCGATGTCCAGCGCCTTGTCCAGAACCTCGGCATCGGGCACCACCAGACTGGCCAGGCCCATCTGCCCCGCCTCGATGCCGCTGATGGGCTGGCCGGTCATCACCATCAGCATGGCCTTGTACTTGCCCACCGCCCGGGTCAGGCGCTGGGTGCCGCCGGCGCCCGGCATGATGCCCACCTTGACCTCGGGCTGGGAGAAACTGGCGGTCTCGCCCGCCACGATGATGTCGGCGTGCATCACCAGTTCGCAGCCACCGCCCCAGGCATAGCCGTTCACCGCGGCGATCACCGGCTTGGGACAATTGGCGATGGCCCGCCACAGCAGGTGATTGTTGCGCTGCATCAGCTCGATGGCGCCCACCTCGGCCATGTCCTTGATGTCGGCCCCGGCGGCGAAGGCCTCCTGGTTGCCGGTCAGCACGATGGCGCGGACGGAGGGATCGGCGCCCAGCGCCGTCATGTGCTCGGCCAGCTGCCGCCGCACTTCGCCGTTGAGCGCGTTCTTGGCCTCGGGCCGGTTGATCCGCAGCAGAGCCACGGACTCAAGGGGTCTTTCCAGCAGCACTTCCGTCATCACCACCCTCGATTTCGCTATGCGGAATTTAGTTTCACATTTTGTTGACGCCAGAGCCTAAGTCGTGATTTGGTCCCTTGGCAAACAAAAACATCCCCTCTCCATCGCAAGAGAGGGACCGGGAGATGAAGCCTTGAACGATTCGCGCCAGGACGGAGGCGAGGAGACGCACGACCGCCAGTTCGTGGTGGCGCTGTCGCGCGGACTCGACGTGCTGCGCTGCTTCCGCGCCGGCGATTCCATGCTGGGCAACCAGGAGATCGCGGCGCGCACCGGGCTGCCCAAGCCGACGGTGTCGCGCCTGACCCACACCCTCACCCGGCTGGGCTATCTCGCCTATGCCGAGCGCTATGGGAAATACGCGCTGGGCACCGCCGTGCTGTCGCTGGGCTATACGGCGCTGGCCAGCATGGACATCCGCCACGTGGCCCGCCCCATGATGCAGGAGCTGGCCGAGTATTCCGACGTGGCGGTCTCGCTGGGCAGTTTCGACCACACCAGCATGATCTACATCGAATCCTGCCGGGGCAAAGGGGCGCTGACCATCCGCCTCTCGGTGGGCTCGCGCATTCCGGTGGCGACCACCGCCATGGGCCGCGCCTATCTCGCCGCCATTCCCGAGGCCGAGCGCCAAACCATCCTGGACGAGGTCCGCCGCCGCCACCCCGAGGACTGGCCGCGCATCCGCCTGGGCGTGGAACAGGCCTTGGACGACTACGCCCGGCGCGGCTTCACCATCTCGGTGGGCGACTGGCAGAGCGACGTCCACGCGGTGGGCGTGACGCTGACCAATCCCGCCACCGGCGCGGTGATGGGGCTGAATTGCGGCGGCGCCGCCTTCCTCTTGCCGTGCGAGCGGCTGGAGGACGATCTCGGCCCCCGGCTGGTGGAACTGGCCCGCCGCATCCATGCGGCGCTGGGACACCGGACATGACGAGCGGAGCCCCCTGATGAGCATCGACCTGCTGGACGGCGAGCCCCGGTCGGGCTTCCAGGATTTGCTGGACTACCATCTGGTGGAATGGTCCGAGGACCGCGCCGTCCTGGAGCTGACCGTGCAGCCCAAGCACTGCAACCGCGCCGGCCTGATCCATGGCGGCGTGCTGGCCACCCTGATCGACACCTCGTGCGGCTTCGCCGCCACCTATTGCCCCCATCCTGGCCGGGTGCGGCGCTGTGTCACCCTGCAGTTGACAACCAGCTTCACCGGGCAGGTCCGCCACGGCCTGATTCGCGCCATCGGCCGCAAGAAGGCGGGCGGCAGCCGCATCGTGTTCTGCTCCTCGGAAATCCTCGACGCCAACGGCAGGCTGATCGCCATGGGGGAAGGCACCTTCCGCTACCGCACCGGCAGCGAGTCGCCGGAAGGCGTGAGCTTGACGGGACCGGAGGCCGCCGCGATAAATCGGAGATGACCTCCGATCCCGCCCAATGGCTCCGACAGGCCGAAGCGCTGCACAACCAGGGCCGCCTGGACGAGGCGGACTCCCTTTACCGCCGCATCGATGCCCCCCCGCCCCTCGCCGCCAAGGCCCTGACCAACCGCGGCGTGATCGCCCAGCAGCGGGGGCGGGCCGACGAGGCCCTGGCGCTGCACGCAAGCGCCCTTGGCCTCGCCCCCGATCTGGCGGAAGCCTGGTGCAACCGGGGCGACCTGCTGTCGGATCTCGGCCGGCTGGAGGAGGCCGAGGCGGATTTCACCCGCGCCACCGAACTGTCGTCCGGCCTGGCGCCCGCCTGGTTCAACCTGGGCAACACCCGGATGCGCCGGGGCCGCGTGGCGGAGGCCGAGCCCTGCTACCGCCGGGCGGCGGAGTTGCTGCCCCATCTGCCGGTGGTCCACGCCCAGCTGGCCCGCTGCCTGGACGCCCTGGGCCGCGCGCCCGAGGCCGCCGACGCCATGGAGGAGGCAGCCGGCCTCGCCCCCGACGACTGGCGCATGCTGACCGATCTCGGCGCGATGCAGCAGCAGGCGGGGCGCATGCGGGCGGCCCAGGACTCGCTGCGCGCCGCCATTTCGCTCCGCCCCGGCCATTCCGCCGCCCATTACAATCTGGGCAACGCCTTCTATGGCGAGGGCCGCGCCGCCGAGGCCGCCGCCTGCTACCACGCCGCCTGGAGCATGAATCCCCGCCTGACCCAGGCGGCTTCCAACCACCTCAACTGCCTGCACTACCTTCCCGAGCCCAGCGGCGCCGAGATCGGGCTGGCCCATCGCCGGATCATGGAGCGCCGCCGCGCCCCCATTCCGGCGCGATACGCCAACCCGCCCGAGCCCGAGCGGGTACTGCGGATCGGCTACGTCTCCGCCGATTTTCGCCGCCATCCCCTGGGCCAGCTGATGCGCCCGGTGCTGAAGGGCCATGACCGCGCCCGCTTCCGCGCCATCTGCTACGCCACCCGCCCCGCCGACGACGACATCGCCCGGGAGCTGCGCCAAAGCGCCGATCTGTGGCGCGACGCCGCCTCCCTGGACGACGAGGCTTGCGCCCGGCTGATCCGCGACGACGGCATCGACATCCTGGTGGATCTGGACGGCCACACGGCGGGCAACCGGCTGGGTCTGTTCGCCGCCAAGCCCGCCCCACTGCAGGTGAGCTGGCTGGGCTATCCCTTCACCACCGGGCTGGCCGCCATGGACTACGTCCTGATGGACCGCGCCACCGTGCCGCCCGAGGCGGAAGCCTGGTTCCGCGAGAAAGTAGCGTTCCTGCCCGGCTCGCGCCTGTGCTACCAGGGGCCGGCGACGCCGGAACCGGCCGACCCGCCCGTGCTGGCGCGGGGCCGCGTCACCTTCGGCAGCTTCAACAACATCGCCAAGCTGAACGAGACGGTGATCGGGTCCTGGTCGCGCATCCTGGCCCGGGTACCCGGCTCGCGCCTGCTGCTCAAATGGCCCCACCTGGCCTATCCGGAGGTGGCCGGACGGCTGCGCGACGCCTTCGCCGCCCACGGAATCGCCCCCGAGCGGCTGGAGCTGCGCGGCAATTCACCGCCGGCGCAAGTGCTGGCCGAGTATGCCGAGGTGGATATCGGCCTCGACCCCTTCCCCTATTGCGGCGCCTTCACCTCGTGCGAGGCGCTGTGGATGGGGGTGCCGGTGGTCACCCTGCCGGGACCGCGCCCCTTCTCGCGCCAGACCCTGGCCCTGCTGGCCGCCATGGGCATGGCGGACGAGCTGGCCCGTCCCGACCTGGAGGGCTACGAGAACCTGGCCGTCGCCCTGGCGACCGATCCGGCCCGCCTGTCGGACCTGCGCCATCGCCTGCGCCCCGCCATGGGCCGGGGAGCGGGCGACGCCGCCGCCCATCTGGCGGCGGTGGAAGGCTTCTTCCGCATGGCGTGGCAAGAGTGGTGCGCAAAGATAAAGGGGGAGGCCTGAATTCGGGCCTCCCCCTTTACCGCTCTCCCCTACCCCCCCGGGTCGGAAGCTCGGCGGCGATCGTCTCGCCAAAAAAAATGACCCGGCCCCATGGGCTCAGGTCGCTGCGGGTTTTTACTTACCATCGTTTGCCGCCGACGCCAAGCACAAAAGAGTAATCCCCCTCCCATACCTAAGGTCATGACGGCTCATTGGCGGCAAATCCCCCGTCCATGTCGGACATGCGACAGGCGGAAGCGGAGATGCGACACGGATTTTTTCTGCCGCCCAAAGGCCATGGCAAACCTGTTACAGCCCGGCATTTTACCGCGTATCGCTTAAAAATCGGCTTATTTCCGCCATTTTTGAAATTTGGTATTGCAATGCGTATTTCAAAACACGCACTCTTGATGTGGGCGTTGTCCTCGCATACCATCTATGTGACGTTTTTTTGAGCAATTATACTTTTGTGGCGCGGGTCTTGCTAAGTGAGTTGGGCAGGACCACGGGAACAGGCCCCCGAGGTGCCCGGAAGTTTCACCCGAAGGAGGGCTCAGGCTCGATGACCGTTCGTATCACCCGCCGTCGCGCCATCACCGTACTGGCCGCCGCCGCCGGACTGCCGCTGCTGATGAAGGCCAATGCCGCCCAGGCCCGCCTGGTGCGCTGGGAAGGCACGACGCTCGGCGCGCCGTCCACCATCCAGCTCTATGCCGCCGACGAAGGCAAGGCCAAGGCCGCCCTGGCCGCCGCGCAAGGAGAGCTCGCCCGCCTGGAGGCCATGTTCAGCGTCTACCGCGCCGATTCGGCCCTGTCGGCCCTGAATCGCGACGGCAAGCTGGACAACGCCCCGGCCGAGTTCGTGGAACTGGTCGCCCACGCCAAGGCCCTGGCCGAGATCAGCGGCGGCGCCTTCGACCCGACCATCCAGCCGGTGTGGCAGCTGTATTTCAGCCACTTCACCGGCGCCAGCCCCGATGCCGCCGGCCCCGCCGCCAAGGACATCGAGGCCGCCCTGGCCCTGGTGGACTGGAAGGGCATCGAGATCGACGCCGCCAATTCCCGCATCTCCCTGGCCCGGCCCGGCATGGCGCTGACGCTGAACGCCCGCGCCCAAGGCTACATCACCGACAAGGTGTCCGAGGTGCTGCGCGCCCACGGCTTCACCCAGTTGCTGGTGGACATGGGCGAGCCCCGCGCCATGGACGCCAAGCCGGACGGTTCCGCCTGGCGCATCGGCATCGCCAACCCGGCCGACAATTCCAAGGCCGTCACCTCGGTTGACGTGGTCAACAAGTGCGTGTCCACCTCGGGCGGCTACGGCACCATCTTCGACGAGGCCGGCAAGTTCACCCACATCATCGACCCGCGCACCGGCCGCACCGCGCCGGCCGACCTGGGGGTGACGGTGATCGCCGACAACGCCACCATCGCCGACGGCCTGGCCACCGCCCTGATCCTGGCGCCGGAATCCGACCGCCAGCGCATCCTGCGGGCGGCCGGAGCGTTGCAGGCCTTCTTCGTCACGCCCCAGGGCGTCGTCTCGACGGTGACGGCCTGATCCTGCGATGAGCAACCCCGAGTCCACTTTTCCCGATGCCGATGACCGCGACATGGTCGAGGGCGTGGCCCGCATCGTCGCCGTCAGCGGCGGCCAGGCGTGGGCCGAGCCCGAGCCCGTGGCCGGGTGCGGCACCTGCCATTCGGCGGGGCTGTGCAGCATCGGCAAGCAATTGGGCGACCCCAACGCCCGCCAGCTGGCCAAGCGCTTCGCCCTGCCGGGCGATCTGGGCCTGCGGGTGGGCGAGCGGGTGGTGGTGGGCGTGCGCGAGGATACGCTCACCAAGGGCGCGCTCATCGCCTACGGCCTGCCGCTGGCCACCCTGCTGGTGGGGGGAATCACCGGGCAGGAGATCGGGCATTCCGACGGCTACGCCGCGCTCGGCGCCGCCCTCGGCCTGCTGGCGGGGCTGCTCGGGACCCGGATCATCTCGGGACGTCTTTCGGCACGGGGGGTGCTGTCCCCCCGCTTCCTGCGCCGCGCCTTCGAGCCGCCGGCCAGCGGGAACTGCCACTCGGAACATGGGTAAAGGGGGAAGCACCCGATGGAACATTACCTTCTGCTGATCATCAGCGCCGCCCTGGTCAGCAACGTCGTGCTGATGCGGTTCCTGGGCCTGTGCTCCTTCATGGGAGTCACCACCCGGGTGGACACCGCCATCGGCATGGGCGCCGCCACCACCTTCTGCATCACCGTCTCGGCCATGCTGGACTGGGGGCTGGAAACCTATCTGCTGGAGCCCTACCAGCTGGGCTATCTGCGCACCGTGGTGTTCATCCTGGTCATCGCGGCGGCCGTGCAGTTCACCGAGGCGACGGTGCGCAAGGTCTCTCCCGCCATGTTCCAGATGCTGGGCATCTACCTGCCGCTGATCACCACCAACTGCGCCGTGCTGGGCGTCAACCTGCTGCTGGTCGAAGGCAAGATGAACTTCATCGAGAGCACCGTCTTCGCCCTGGCCTCGTCGCTGGGCTACTCGCTGGTCATGGTGCTGTTCGCCGGCCTGCGCGAACGCATCGCCTTGAACGCGGTGCCGCGCCTGTTCGCCGGCCCGCCCATCGGCTTCATCACCGCCAGCCTGCTGGCGCTCGCCTTCATGGGCTTTTCCGGTATGAGCACGAACTAGGAGGTCACCTGTCATGTTGTTGGATGTCGGAAGTCTGGCGGTGATGGGTGTGACGCTGGGCGCGGTTCTCGGAACCGCCGCCAAGCTGCTGGCCGTGCCCACCAATCCCATCGAGGAAGAACTGCAGGAATTGCTGCCCGGCTCGCAATGCGGCCAGTGCGGCTTCGTCGGCTGCGCCCAGTACGCCGCCGCGCTGGCCAAGGGCGACACGCCCATCACGCTGTGCGCCCCGGGCGGCAAGGCCACCATCGAGGCCCTGGCCAAGAAGCTGGGCGTGCATGCCGACGCGGATGCCCACGAGGAGGTCGGCCCCCGTGTCGCCTTCATCAACGAGGATCTGTGCATCGGCTGCCTGCGCTGCATCGGCGAGTGCGGCTCGGACGCCATCGTCGGCGCGCCCAAGCAGCTGCATACGGTGATCGCCGACGCCTGCCACGCCTGTTCCAAGTGCTTCAAGATCTGCCCCACCGAGGCCATCGAGATGCGCCCCATTCCGCAAACCATCGCAGGCTGGCACTGGCAAAAGCCGGGCGAGCATTCGGCGCATTGAGGAGAGACGGTCGATGAAACTGTTTCCCATCCTGGGCGGCATCCACCCGGAATACCGCAAGGAGCTGACGAGCGAGAAGGCCATCGTCGCCTTGCCCGTTCCCAAGACCCTGTACCTGCCCCTGCAGCAGCACATGGGCGCGCCCGCCAACACCACGGTCAACGCCGGTGATCTGGTCAAGAAGGGCCAGGTGCTCGCCAAGGCGCAGGGCGCCATCTCGGCCGCCGTGCATGCCCCCACCTCGGGCCGCATCGTCGCCATCACCGAGATGACCGCGCCGCACCCCTCGGGCCTGCCGGTGCTGACCATCATGCTCGATGCCGACGGCAAGGACGAATGGGCCGAGCCCATGGCCCCCATCGCCGATCCCTTCGCCGCCTCGGCGGGCGAGATCAAGGCCCGGGTCGCCGAGGCCGGCATCGTCGGCATGGGCGGCGCCACCTTCCCCTCGGCGGTGAAGCTGGGCCTCGGCAACCAGCACAAGCTGGAAATCCTGCTGTTGAACGGCGCCGAGTGCGAGCCCTACCTCACCTGCGACGACCGCGTCATGCGCGAATACGCCGAACAGGTGGTGGACGGCGCCCGCATCATGGCCCACGCCCTGGGCGCTCCCAAGGTGATCATCGCCGTCGAGGACAACAAGCCCCAGGCCATCGCCTCGCTTTCGGCCGAAGCCGCCAAGACCTCCAATGTGGAGGTGGTGGGCGTGCCCGTGCAGTATCCCATGGGCGCCGAACGCCACCTGACCCAGGCGGTGACGGGCCGCGAGACCCCGGCCCGCAAGCTGACCGCCGACGTGGGCGTGGTGGTCCACAACGTCGCCACCGCGCGCGCCGTGCACCAGGCGGTGCGCCTGGGCCGTCCGCTGGTGTCGCGGGTGGTCACGGTCAGCGGCGGCGCCGTCGCCGAGCCGAAGAACATCGAGGTGCCGCTGGGCACGAGGGTGTCCGAGCTGCTCGACTTCTGCGGCGGCGTGTCCAAGGCGGCGAAGCGCATCATCTCGGGCGGTCCCATGATGGGCCAGCCCCTGCCGTCGCTGGACGTGGCGGTGGTCAAGGGCACCTCGGGCATCCTGGCGCTGACCCAGGCAGAGACCAACGAGCACGCCCCCAGCCCCTGCATCCGCTGCGGCTCCTGCGTCACCTACTGCCCCTGCGGGCTGGTGCCGGTGGAGATGGCCAGCTACATCAGGAACGACAAGCTGGACATGGCCGCCAAGATCGGCGTGCAGGATTGCGTGTCGTGCGGATCGTGCTCCTACATCTGCCCGTCGCACATTCCGCTGGTCCACTATTTCAATTACGCCAAGGGCAAGATCGCCGCGCTGGACCGCGAGCGGCGCAAGAACGAGCAGACCAAGGCGCTGGTCGAAGCCCACAACGCGCGGCTCGAGCGTCAGGCCCAGGCCAAGCGCGAAGCCGCCGCCAAGGCCAAGGCCGCCAAGGAAGCCGCCGAAGCGGCCCTGGCCGCCCAGGCTCAACCCACCACCGAAGGCGGGGCCCAAGCATGAGTTTCGTGATCGACAAGAGCGGACCGTTCACCCACGGCCCCAACAGCGTGTCCAAGACCATGTTCACGGTCCTGGCGGCGCTGGTTCCCGCCACGCTCTATAATCTCTGGCTGTTCGGCTGGCCCGCCATCTTCCTGTTCATCGTCACCATGCTGGCTTGCGTGGCGTTCGAGGCGGGCTGCGTGCGCTGGGGCGGCGGCAACGCCGACAAGGCCATCGGCGACGGCTCGGTGCTGATCACCGGCTGGCTGCTGGCCCTGTCGCTTCCCCCCTGGGCGCCCTGGTGGGTGGCCGTGGTTGCCTCGTTCTTCGCCGTCTGCCTGGCCAAGCACGTCTTCGGCGGCCTGGGCCAGAACGTGTTCAACCCGGCCATGGTCGGCCGCGTGGTGGTGCTGGTTTCCTTCCCGGTCCAGATGACCGCCTTCACCGCGCCCAAGCCGCTGTTCACCCCCGGTTCGCCCTCGTTCTCCGAGGCGCTGCACTTCACCTTCGGGCGCGGCGTGTCGCTGGACGGCATCAGCACCGCCTCGCCGCTGGGGCTGGTCAAGACCGAGCTCTCCAAGGGCACGCCGGTCTCGGAATCCCTGCTGCAGGTGCCGACCATCGGCGACATGATGATCGGCTTTCATCCCGGCTCCATGGGCGAGACCGCCATTCCGCTGATCCTGCTGGGCGGCCTGTTCCTGATGTGGCGCAAGATCATCTCCTGGCACATCCCGGTCTCCATGCTGGGCACCCTGTTCGTCATGGGAGCGCTGTTCAACCTGATCAATCCCGACCGCTTCGCCGGCGGCACCTTCCACCTGCTGTCGGGCGCGTCGTTCCTGGGCGCCTTCTTCATCGCCACCGACTACGTCACCTCGCCGGTGTCGAAGAAGGGCCAGCTGGTGTTCGGCGCGGGAATCGGCCTGCTGACCTGGATCATCCGCACCTTCGCCGGCTATCCCGAGGGCGTGGCCTTCGCGGTGCTGCTGATGAACGCCCTGACACCCATCATCGACCAACATTTCCGGCCGCGCGTCTTTGGCCGCACCAATAAGGGCGAGCCGCTGCCGGCCAGGGGGGACAAATGAGCCACGCGATCAAGCCCACCTGGGTCCACGCCACCATCCTGGGCATCTTCTGCGCCGGCTTCGGCGTGGCCCTGGCGCTGACCGACAGCATCACCAAGGAGCCGATCAAGGAGCGCGCCCTCGAGGACAAGATGAACTCGCTGGGTCAGGTGATTCCGCGGTCCATCCACGACAACAACCCGGTCACCGACACCGTCAAGGTGATGCGTCCGGTGGGCGCCGGCGCCCATGGCGCCTCGCCCGAGATCGAGGTCTACCGCGCCACCAAGGACGGCAAGATCACCGGCATCGCCTATGAATACATCGCCAATGGCGGCTATGGCGGCCCCATCCGCCTGATGCTGGGCATCGCGCCCGACGGCAAGCTGCTGGGCGTGCGGGTCATCTCCCACAAGGAGACCCCCGGCCTGGGCGACAAGATCGAGGCCGCCAAGAACGAGTGGATCACCCGCTTCACCGGCCTCAGCCTGGGCAATCCGCCGGTGGAGAAGTGGAAGGTCAAGAAGGACGGCGGCCAGTTCGACCAGTTCTCGGGCGCCACCATCACGCCGCGCGCCGTGGTGGGCGGCATCCGCCAGGGTCTGGAATTCTTCGCCGCCAATTCGTCTCGCATGATGGAGAAGAAGTGATGTCTGCCAGCTACGGACGGATCGTCAAGGACGGCCTGTGGGAGAACAACGGCGTGCTGTGCATGCTGCTCGGCATGTGCCCGACCATGGCCATGACCGGCACCGGCACCAACGGCTTCGGCATGGGCATCGCCACCGCCGTGGTGATGGCCGCCTCCAACCTGATGGTGGCCATGTTCCGCAACTACGTCACCCACGAGGTGCGCATCCCGGTCTACATCCTGATCGTGGCGGCCAACGTCACCTTCGTGGATCTGGCCATGAACGCCTGGATGCACGAGCTTTACAAGGTGCTGGGCCTGTTCATCCCGCTGATCGTGTCCAACTGCCTGCCGCTGGCCCGCCTGGAGGCCTTCGCCGCCAAGGAGCCGGTTCTGCCCTCGCTGGTGGACGGCACCTTCATGGGCCTGGGCTTCACCTTCGCGCTGACCGCCATCGGCCTGGTGCGCGAAGCCATCGGCCAGGGCACCCTGTTCGCCGACGCCGCCCTGCTGCTCGGCCCCTGGGCCAAGGTGCTGGAGATGCGCATCATGCCCGCCGACTGGGGCATCCTGATGCTGATCCTGCCACCCGGCGGCTTCCTGATCGCCGGCATGCTGGTGGTGGCCAAGCGCAAGATCGACCTCGCCATGGGCAAGGAGATCAAGATGGCCGGCGCCCACAGCGTCTGAGGAAAGGGAAGCGCACCATGAAGATCGGAGTCGTCTACGCCCTTCCCTCCCGCCAGTCCTGGCTGTCCATCGACGTGCCGGAGGGAACCACGGTCAAGCAGGCCATCGAGAAGTCGGGCATCCTCCACCAGTTCCCCGAGATCGACCTGGAGACCCAGAAGGTCGGCATCTTCGGCAAGGCCACCACGCTGGACACCGTGCTGGAGGAAGGGGCGCGCATCGAGATCTATCGCCCCATCACCGCCGACCCCAAGACCGTCAAGCGCCGCGCCGCCCCCGAAGCGGGCGCCGCCGGAGGAACCGAGTCATGAGCACCGAGGATCTGACCGTCACCCAGGCGGTGGCCTATTCCGTCCTCTACGCCCTGGACATCGAGGCCTCCGCCCCCTGGAAGGCCTGGGCCCACATCTGGCTGAAGGGCGACGACCGCACCGCGGCGTCGGCCCAGATGGCGGCGGCCGGGGCCTCGACCCCCACCGCCAAGTCGGCCTCCAACGCCGCCCGCCTGCTGGCCGAGGCCACCCAGCTGCAGACCGAGGCGGCCATGCTGATGAGCGAAAACCGCAACGCCAGCTGGCAGCTGGACCAGTACGAGCTCAGGAACGAGCAATGCCTGGGCGCGGTGGCCGAGTCCATCCGCATGGGCAGCAGCGACGGCACCCTGGATACGCAAAGTCCCCGCTCGGCGGAACTGCGCGCCAAGGTGCAGAAGGAGTTTTAGAGCGTCGTGCGTTTAATCAGAAACAGTCTGTCACCCTGAGGCATGGCCGAAGGGTCTTTCACCAACACCGGCGACCAATTGCGGTTGAAAGATCCTTCGCTGCGCTCAGGATGACACTGTGTTTCAGGTATGAGGCTCGCCGCTCTAGAGCGGGCCACGGAAAAACTCGTCCCAAGACGTCGTCATTCCCGCGAAAGCGGGACCGAAGGGAACGCGGAGCGGACAATCCATGCATCAGCAAACTATATCTTGTGTTGATGCCGCCAAATTGCGTCAACATGGACCCCCGCCTTCGCGGGGGTGACGGATAAACAGAGTGGTAGGCGAGTTTTTCCGCACCCTGTTAGAGCGGGGGGACGGCATCAGCCTGGACGGCCGCTGTCGCCGATCACCCGGCCCTGGCGGTCCACCACCAGCACGTCCAGCGTGACCTCGTCGTTGTCGAGCACCGCCCGGGCCGCCGCTTCGGCCTGGGCGGCGATGGCTTGGCCCAGCGGCAGGGAACCGGCCATTTCCAGCACCTGGAGGGCGGTGTTGGCCCCGGCGGCGGCGGCCACCAGGGCCGCGTCCGCCCCCAGCCGCTCCATCTGCCCGGCCAGCCAGGCCATGTTCACCTGCGAGCGGCTGGAATGGAGGTCCATCTCGCCCTTGGCCAGCTTGCACATCTTGGCGAAGCCGCCGGCGACGGTGACGCGGGGCAGCGGGTGGCGGCGCAGGTATTTCAGCATGCCGCCGGCGAAATCGCCCATGTCGATGATCGCCTCCACGCTCAGCCCGCGTACCCGCCGGACCGCCTTTTCCGAGGTCGAGCCGACACAGCCGGCCACGTGGGACAGGCCGCAGGCCCGCGCCACGTCGATGCCCCGCTGGATGGAGTGGATCCAGGCGGAACAGGAATAGGGAACCACCACGCCGGTGGTGCCCAGGATGGAAATGCCGCCCAGGATGCCCAGGCGGGGATTCCAGGTGCGAAGCGCCAGATCCTCGCCGCCGGGCACCGCGATCTCAACCTGGAAATCGCAGGCCGCGTGATGGCGGGCGGCGATGGCGGCCAGCGCCTCGCCCATCAGCCGGCGGGGCAACGGATTGATGGCCGGCTCGCCGACGGCGAGCGGCAGGCCGGGCCGGGTGACGGTGCCGACCCCCTTCCCGGCCTTGAAGACCACTCCCGATCCGGCCGCGCCATGCCGGACGGTGGCGATGATGGTCGCGCCGTGGGTGACGTCGGGGTCGTCGCCGGCATCCTTGACCACGCCGGCCCGCGCCCAGCCGAGGCCGCTTTCGCTCAGCGCCAGGGAAAAGGCGGGGGTCTGGCCGCCGGGCAGCGTGATGCTCACCGGGTCGGGGAAACCCTGCCCCAGCAGGGCCGAACAGGCGGCTGACGCCGCCGCCGTGGCGCAGGCCCCCGTCGTCCAGCCCGGCCGCAAGGCCCGCCCGTGATCATCCTCGGCCATCATCACCCGCCGCCAGAAACGTTCCGGCACGACTTATAGCAGATCGCGCGGCGAAATAGGGATCAGGCGGCGCCGTTGAGGCTGGGCTTGCGCACCACGCCGAACCAGTAATCCTGAATCCCGTGGATGGCGTTGAACAGCTGCTCGATGTCCACCGGCTTGGTGACGAAGCCCGAGGCGCCGAGATCGTAGGCCTGCAGCACGTCGCGCTCCACGTCCGAGGTGGTCAGCACCACCACGGGAATGCGGGCCAGATGGTCGGTGGACTGCATGGCGGCCAGAACCTCGCGGCCGGTCATGCGGGGCATGTTGAGATCGAGCAGCACCAGATCGGGAGTGACCGCCCCGCTGTAGGCCGGGGCTTCCTTGCGCATGAAAGCCATGGCTTCGACCCCGTCCTGGGCCACGTGGGTACGACAGATGAAGCGGCCCTCGACGATGGCCGAGCGGATCAACTCCACGTCGCCGGGCTCGTCATCGACGATCAGAACCTCGAAAGGCGCGACCTGATTCTGCTGCATATGCCAGCCCCAATCATTATCCAATATGACCCGATTGCAACACCACGAACCGCAGAAACACAAAAAACGCCGCCCTCACGGAATGCGACGCTCGGGAACTACCCTATCTCCGACGGCAGCCGATTTCAACCATGCCTTGAAGACGAATTGTTGCACTCCCGCGCCCCCATGCGCCTGCCCCGGGAATTCTCACGCCACGGTGACGGCCGGTCCCCGGACCGGCAGCGCCACCCGGAAGACCGAGCCCTCGCCCGGCACAGATTCCACCCAGATTCGTCCGCCGTGATGCTCGGCGATCTTGCGGCACGATGCAAGGCCGATGCCCGTGCCGGGATACTGCTCCTGGCCGACCAGCCGCTGGAAGATCTGGAACAGGCGGGCCTGCCCGGCCGGATCGATGCCGATGCCGTTGTCGCGGACCGAGACAATCCATTCCTCGCCGTCCAGGGCGCACGAGACGTCCACCATGGGCGGCCGGTCCTCGGCCCGGAACTTGACGGCGTTGGCGATCAGGTTCTGGAACAGGCGTTCCAGTTCGACGGCGTTGCCGTGAACCGACGGCAGGTCATCCGCCACCTTGACCGTGGCGCCGCTTTCCTGGATCAGCGCGCTCAGGTTGATCAGGGCCAATTGCAGGACCTCGTCCAGACGGACGGATTCGTCATCATGGCCGCTGCGTCCGATCCGCGAATACTCCAGGAGATCGGTGATCAGGCGATCCATGCGCTTGGCCCCGTCCACGGCGAAGCCGATGAATTCCCGGCAATCGTGATCCAGGCCGTCGCCCAGGCGGCGCTGCAGCAGGGTGATGTAGGAACTGATCATGCGCAGCGGCTGGCGCAGATCGTGGGAGGCCACATAGGCGAAATGCTCCAGTTCGGCGTTGGAGCGTTTCAGTTCCTTCTCCACCGACAGCCGGGCGGTGATGTCCTGGGCAATGCCCAGAAAGCCGCTGAGTTCGCCGGAATCGTCATACAGCGCCGTGATGGTCAGCAGGACGCGGAACCGCCCGCCATCCTTGCGGATATAGGTCCATTCGCCGCTGTCGGGCTTGCCCGTGTCCAGGGTCTTGGCGACGAAGCACTGGAAGCCGGCCTCGACCGGCCGCCCCAGTTCCTCGCTCAGAAGGGCGGCGCGGCGCGTCACCTCGCCCGCGTCATGAATGATGGCCGGCGAGGCCTTGCCGATCATCTCGTCGGCGCCATAGCCCAGCCAGCGCTCGGCGGTGGGATTGAACAGCGAGATGGTCCCATCGACGGCGGTGGCGATGATGGACGATCCCGCCCCGTCCAGCACCGCGCGGCGAAAGACCAGCAGCGAACGCACCTCGCGCTCGGCTTGGCGCCGGGCCGTCACGTCATGGACGATCGAATAGAGCAGCTGGCGCCCGGTGACCTCCACCGGCCCCGACCAGACCTCCACGTCGCGGACCTCGCCCGAGGCGAGGCGATGGCGGAAATCAAAATGGTCGCGAAGCTCCGCCTTGGCCTTCCGCATCTCCTCGGCGATGGCCGCCTTGTCCAGGGTGTTGATCTCCGAAATACGCATGGAGAGCAGCTGTTCATGGGTCCAGCCGTAATAGACCTCGGCGGCGTGGTTGGCGTCGATGATCCGCCCGTCGGCGGGATCGATCAGCATCTCCACCGCCTTGCAGCCGTGGAACAGCGCGTGATAGAGCGTCCCCCGGTCCCGCAGGGCCGCTTCAGCCGCTCCCACCTTGGCCTGCAGCGCGTTGAAGGCGCCGATCATCCGCCCGACCTCGTCGATGCGCGTCACCTCCAGCGGGGCGAGCGGAACGTGGCCGTCGACCATGGCCTGAATTTGCCCGGTGGCGCGATGCAGGGGCGACAGGGCGGTGCGCAGCACCAGCCACAACAAACCCAGCGACACCAGCCCAAAGCCCACCAGGGCCGCCACCAGGCGGCTCTTGATTCCGGCTATGGGCTCGAAGGCCTCGGCGGTGGGCAGGCGGGCCACCAGCACCCATCCGGTCGACTCGACGCGGCGGGCGGCGGTCAGTTCCTCGATTCCCAGCGAACTGACCGTCACCCCCGCTCCCTCGTAACCATCCACATAGCGGTCCAGCATGCGGTTGACGCCGCGCCGGGGCATCGGGGTGAATATGCGCTCCTTGTTGGTGGAAACGACGATGAGACCGGACTTGGGCGCCACCATGTAAAGGCCGCCGGTCGCCCCCACCTTCTGCTCCACCAGACGGCCGAGGAAGTTGCCCTGGGTCAGGGTGGCGGTGCCCACCAGCGCGCCGATGATGCGCTGGCCATCGCGGACGGCCACGGCCATGGTCACCGCCGGCTGGCCGAGGGCCTTGTCGAAATAGGGCTCGCCGAGCAGGGAACGACCGGTCTCGATCACCGGTTCGATCCCCGTCAGCCGGGCGAAGTCGCCCCCCAGCCGCCCCAGGTCGGGGGCCTCGGCCCGGACCATGCCGTCACGGTCGAGAAGCACCAGGCCGCCGGCAAAGAAGCCCTTGATCCCGATGCGATTGTCGAGAAAGGCGGTCAGGGCTTTCGGATCGTTCCAGCCGACCGCCGGAATCAGCCCCGCCACCCGTTCCATGGCGCCGATCTGCAGCTTGATCTTCTGGTCCAGCTCCTCGGCCAGTCCGCCGACGAAGGCCGCCTGCTGGCGGGCCAGGAGGCTTTCCATATCGTGCTGCAGCGAGCCGGCGAACAACACGGCAACGATGGCACCGACACCGAGGAACGACAGCAGGAAAAGAGTGAGAATGCGTATCCGTAACGACCTGAAATCCACGCTGCCTCCCGCCCCGGCTTTCCGGTCAGGATACGGCTAATTCCTGACCGTCCTCAAGAACTGTTCCACCTCGGCCTCGAGGCCGGACACCACGTCGGCCAGGGCACGGGCGCTCCAGATCACCCGAACCGTTCCGGCGCAGGCCATGGCCGACGAGCGGGACATTTCGGCGACGCTGCCCGACACCGCCGCCGCCTCCACCGCCACCTGTCCGATGTTGCCGGCGATGTCGCGGGTGGTGGCCTCCTGCTGCTGCACCGCGCCGGCGATGGCCGAGGACACCTGATCGATGGAGCGGATGGTTTCCACCACGCCGGCGATGCTGCCGGTCATCTCGCGGGTGGAGGCCTGGATGGCCGCCACCTGGGCGGTGATGTCGTCGGTGGCCCTGGCGGTCTGGTTGGCGAGATGCTTGACCTCCCCCGCCACCACGGCGAAACCCTTGCCCGCCTCGCCCGCCCGGGCCGCCTCGATGGTGGCGTTCAAGGCCAGCAGGTTGGTCTGGGCGGCGATGTCGCTGATCATCCTGACGATCTCGCCGATGGACTGGACCGCGTGGGACAGGTCCTCCATCTGGCGGGTAGTTTCGCTGACGTCATCGACGGCGCGCCGGGCGATATGGGTCGCCTGCCCCACCTGCTGGGCGATCTCGTCGACCGAGAGGGTCATTTGCCGGGTCGCCTCGGACACCACGTCGGCGCGCTCGGTGGTCTGCCTGGAAGCCTCGGCCACGTCGAGGGAACGGCCGCCGCTGGTTTCCGAACGCTTGGCCATGATCTGGGCGGTGCCCCGGATTCCCGCGGTCGAGCGCCCCACCTCGGCGACCCTGGCCTTGACGGTGGCCTCGAAATGGTCGGCGAGGTCGTGCAACATCTGGCGGCGGTTGATTGCGGCCTGATGCTCGGCCTCGGCCCGCTCGGCCTCGAGGCGCTGGCGGGCCTCGCTGTGCTCGCGGAACACCTGGGTGGCCCGCGCCATCTCGGCGATCTCGTCGGCATATTGGGTCCCCTCCAGACGGACGGAAAGGTCGCCTTCCGACAGCCGGGTCATGGCCTCGGCCAGATGGGAGACCGGCCGGACGATGGAGCGCACCACCGCCACGATGATGAAGCCGGTCAGGGCGAGAAGGGCCGCCAGCCCGGCGGAGACCATGACCAGCGAACGGGTGGCTTCGTCCCTGAGGCGCCCGGCCTGGGCATGGATCTCCCGGCCGATATGGTCCTCCACCGTCTTCAGCGCGTCGATCCGCTTGGTCGAGGCGGCGAACCAGGCGGGGCCGGTGACGTCGCCGATGGTTCCGGTGACGGCGCTTTCGATGGCGACGGCGCGCATGCGCGCCACCGGTTCCTCGATTTCGGAGGACAGGGCGGCCTTCAGCGCGGCGGCGGCCTCGGCCGAGGCGTAGCGCTGGAACACCGCGAAGGAGGAGCGCTGTTCCGCCCCCAGTTCCAGATAGCGCCGGTAGAGGACGGGCTCGAACTTGCCGGAAGCGAAGCCCCCCGCCCCGGTGGCGCGCTCCAGGCCGGCGCTTTCCTTGGCGTCGGTCAGCGCCACATAGGACGAAATCAGCTTGGCGGTCTCCACGTCGGGGCTGACGATGCCGACCCGGGCGACGGCGGCGATCAGCCGGCGGATCGCCTCGGTATAGGCGCCGACCGCCTCGGGCACCTTGGGCTCCAGGCGATCGACCCGGCCCCGCAGATCGGGCAGGCGGCGCAGCGCCTCGCGCACGTTCTCCACGGTGCCGGCCCCCAGCGCCTCGGCGGTGGCGGCCTCCAGGCCGCCCAACCCCGCTTCCAGTTCGGCGATCCTGCGGTCCGAATCCTTGCGCCGCTCGGCCAGCTCGGCGGCGAACTGGGTTCCCTTGCTGCCCAGGAACAGGGCCGAGGACCCGCGCTCGCGCTGCAGCTCGTGAACGACCCCGTTGGCCTTCACCGCCACGTCCGCCAGCCCGGTGAGAACCTTGCCCCGCCCGGCGGCGGCCATGTCCTGGCGCACCAGCCAGAAGGACAGCGCGATCAGGGCGGCGATCACCGGCAGAATGCCGAAGGCGATGCGCCCGCCGATGCGGGAATTGCGCAGAGTCACGGTACCATCCCCCCTCGATTCAAAGATGGGTATTTTACCCACACCTTTATCACATTTCGATTCTGACGGCCTATGCGCATTCCGGGCGGCAGCCCCCTTGATGAAGAATTGGTGACATCGGCCGTCATCCCGGTCACGACCCCGTCACGAAGTGGTAGAACGGGAGCCCCAACCTCAGGCGCTACCGATGACCGAGCCCTCACCTCCCACTCCCCACCGTCTTGCCGCCCAGGTCCTGCTGCTGGGCGAGCGCCTCGACACCAAGCGCCTGGAGGAGGGCGTGGTGCTGGCCACCGCGCCGTTGATCATCCGCGCCGGCCGCGAGGGCTTCGCCGTGCTGTTCCGCTACGGCGTGGTGGTGCTGTTCGGCCTGGACCCCATGGAGGAGGCGGTGTTCCTCGCCTCGCTGGGCAAGCTGGTCGCCGATCCCCTGCCCGTCCAGGGCCGGGAGGCGGCCGAGGTGCAGATCGAGCCCGATGGCGAGGACCGGGTGGATCAGTCGGGAACGGTCTTTCTGGCCGATTCCAGCCCCCAGCGTCTGCAGCTGGTGGCCGAGGTACTGGCCCGCGACCTGGTGCTCAGCCATTACGAGACGCGGATCGCCAAGGTGTTCGACGCCGTCGAGCCTCTGGCGGTGTCGCTCAGCAAGGGGGCGCTGCACAAGCTGAAGACCAAGGAATTGCTGGCCCAGATCGGCGAGGTGCTGCTGGCCGAGCACCGCATGGTGGGCCGCGTCGAATTGCTGGAAAGCCCGGAAGTGCTGTGGGTCAGGCCGGAACTGGAACGCCTGTTCATCCGGCTGGAGCGCGAATACGACCTGTCTGGCCGCAACCGGGCGCTGGACCGCAAGCTGGAGGTGATCTCCGACACCGCCGAGACGCTGCTCGACCTGATTCAGACCCGCTCGTCCATCAAGGTGGAATGGTACATCGTCGGCCTGATCGTCTTCGAGATCCTGATTTCCATCTACGAGAAGGTCCGGCTCTAACTCTCCAGCTGATGATGGACCGCCTTGGCCATGTCCATCAGCCGCTGGCGGTCCACGTCGCCGGCCAGGGCATAGCCCAGCGGCCCGTCCAGCCAGTAGAAGGCCTCCACCCGTCCCTGCGCCGCGAAGCGGAAGGCTGTCTCGCTTCCTTCGGTGTTGCGCCGCAGGTAAAGGGTCACCCGCCGTCCGTCGGCGTTCTCGTACATGAACTGGGCGGCCGGCCCCGACGCGGCGGGCAGCAGCCGCCCCCCCACCAGGGAGAAGCCCGCCTCCGACAGGTCGGGAACCCTCAGCTCCGCTCCAAGCCGCTTGGACAGCCAGGCCACCAGATGGGCGCGGTCGCCCGCCGTGACCTCGACGGGATGACGGATCTCGGCGGCAAAGACCACATGGGCCGACAGGGCCTCGGCGGCCACCAGGGCACCGGGGGCCGAGACGGCCCCGCCGCCGCGCAGCCACCAGCCCCCCGCCCCCCCGGCCAGAACCAGCAGCACCATGGCGGCCATGCGCAGCAGCGGCGCCAGCCAGCGGCCCGGCCGCCCGGCCTTCACCGCCGCCACCCGCAGCCGGTCGGGCAAGGCCTCGTCCAGCACCGGATCGAACAGGCGGTGCAGTCCCTCCACCTGCTCGCGCCATTGCCGCACCCGCTCGGCGTCGCGGGGATTGGCCTCCAGCCAGTCCTCGACCTCCCCCACCCTGTCGGGGTCGAGGACGCCGTCCACATAGGACAGCAGATCGTCGTCGGAAACCGACTTCCTCATTTCACTCTCCGGATGGCGGATTCGCCGCCGTGCATCAACAGGGCGAGGCGGTCGCGGCCGCGCTTCAGGCGCGACATCACCGTGCCGACCGGCACGCCGGTCACCGCGGCGACCTCGGCATAGCTCAGCCCCTCCAGCCCCACCAGCAGCACGGTCTCGCGCTGCTCCGGCGCCAGCTGGGCCAGGGCGGCGACCATGTCGCGCACCGCCAGACGGTCCGTCTGGCCGGGAGCGGTGGCCACGGTGTCGAGGGCCTCGTCCATGCCGTTGGTCTCCGGGCGGAGCTTGCGCCGCCGCAATTCGTCGATCCATGCGTTGCGCAGAATGGTGAAGAGCCAGGCCCGCAGATTGCCGTCGCGGCGCCACGGGGCCAGGCGGGAGAGCGCCCGCTCCAGGCAATCCTGGACCAGGTCGTCGGCCTGGGCGGCGTTCCCGGACAGGGCGCGGGCATAGCGCCGCAGCCCGGGAATCTCCGCCTCGATCTGGCTCTCCAGCGTGGTCATGGGTGATAGATGGCTACGGCTTGGCCACCCGCCAAACATCCTTGAAGCCCTCGCCGGTGACGTCGCCGGGCTTGGCATCCTTGATCCAGGTGTAGAGCGGCTTGCCCTTGTAGGCCCATTGCATGGAGCCGTCCGCCCGCTTGATGACGGTGTAATCCCCCTCGGCCATGGCCCCCGACGCGGCCATCAGCGGCGGCCAGTTCTGGGCGCAGGCATCGACGCAAGCCGACATGCCGGGAGTGTCCTTGTCGAAGGTGTAGAGCGTCATGCCCTTGTCGTCGGTCAGCACGGTGCCAAGCGCGCTTTGCCCCTGCTTGACCGGGGCGGCGAAGGCGGCCGTGCTCATGAGAAGAGCGGCGGCGAAGATGGTGAGGCTCTTGGCTATCATGGCTTCCTCCAGGTGCGGCCCGGCATGGGCCGCTGATGAGGAAACGGATGACGGCGGGGATTATTCCCTGGGGAGCGAATTTTATTTATGTCATCCCGAGCGAAGTCGAGGGATCTCCGCCTGCGATGCCTTTTCCGGTTTGGAAAAACTATTCCAGAACGAGATCCCTCCTCCCGTTGGTCGTCGGGATGACAGCCCTAACCCTTCAGCTTCTTCAGGGCCGCCACCAGGGTTTCGCGGGTGAAGGGCTTGGCGATGTAGCCGTCCACCCCCTTGGTCCGGGCGACGCGCACGTCGTCCAGGTCGGTCTTCGAGGTCAGCATGATGAACTGCACCTGGGGATATTTGGCCTTGGCCGCTTCCAGCAGGGCCAGGCCGTCCACCTCGGGCATGATCCAGTCGCTGATGATGATGTCGGGGATGTGGTCGGCGTGTTCCAGCTTGGTCAGGGCATCGGCGCCATCGGTGGCGGGCACCACCTTCTTGGCTCCCAGGCCACGCAGCAGACTGGCTTCCAGCATGCGGGCCGAGGTCATGTCCTCGACCACCATGAACACCTTGCCGCCCATCCAGGCGGTGAAGTCGGCATCGTCCTGCACGCTCATGAACCTGATCTCCTGAACAACCCCCCATTAACTTTAGTATGGCACCGCGCGACTTTCCAGCCCTCGTATTGAAAAAGGGCCCCGAAGGGCCCTTTTCCCCTGGCCGTCAGGCCGTCCCGGAGGAGGACGAGCCGCCCAGCGCCGCCTGGGCGGCGGCGAGGCGGGCGATGGGCACGCGGTAAGGCGAGCAGGACACGTAATCCAGCCCCGCCCCCTGGCAGAAGTGGATGGAGGCCGGGTCGCCGCCATGCTCGCCGCAGATGCCGAGCTTGAGCCCCGAGCGGGTGGCGCGGCCGCGTTCGGCGGCGATCTTGATCAGCTCGCCGACACCCGACTGGTCCAGGCTGGCGAAGGGGTCGTGCTCGTAGATGCCCTTGGCGCGGTAGACCTCGAGGAACGGGCCGGAATCGTCGCGGCTCATGCCGAAGGTGGTCTGGGTCAGGTCGTTGGTGCCGAACGAGAAGAACTCGCCGGTCTGGGCGATGTCGCCGGCCAGCAGGGCGGCGCGCGGCAGTTCGATCATGGTGCCGACCATGTACTTCACCGCGTATTTCTGCTCGGCGAACACCGCCTCGGCTTCCTTGTCGATGCTGGCCTTCATCAGGTCCAGCTCCTTCTTGGCGCCCACCAGGGGGATCATGATCTCGGGCGTCACGGTGCGGCCGGTCTCACGCGACACGTGCACCGCCGCCTCGAAGATGGCGCGGGCCTGCATCTCGTAGATTTCCGGGTAGGTGATGCCCAGACGGCAGCCGCGATGGCCGAGCATGGGGTTGCTCTCGTGCAGGGCGGCGTTGCGGGCCTTGACCACAGCGGGCTCGACGCCCGCTTCCCTGGCCACCTCGGCGATCTCGTCCTCGGTGTGGGGCAGGAACTCGTGCAGCGGCGGGTCGAGCAGGCGGATGGTCACCGGCAGGCCCTGCATGATCTCGAACAGGTCGATGAAGTCCTGGCGCTGGAACGGCAGCAGCTTGGCCAGGGCGGCGCGGCGGCCCTTCTCGGTCTCGGCCAGGATCATCTCGCGCATGGCGATGATGCGCCTGGGATCGAAGAACATGTGCTCGGTGCGGCACAGGCCGATGCCCTCGGCCCCGAACTTGCGCGCCGTGGCGGCGTCCAGCGGGGTCTCGGCGTTGGCGCGGACCTTCAGCGTGCGGATGGTGTCCACCCACTCCATCAGGGTGCCGAAATCGCCGGTCAGTTCCGGCTGGATGGTGGCGACGGCGCCGATGAACACCTCGCCGGTGGAGCCGTCCAGCGTGATGGTCTCGCCTTCCTTCACCACCTTGCCGGCGACCTTGATGGTCTTGGCGGCGTAATCGACGCGGATCTCGCCGGCGCCGGCCACGCAAGGCGTGCCCATGCCGCGCGCCACCACGGCGGCGTGGCTGGTCATGCCGCCCCGCGTGGTGAGGATGCCCTCGGAGACGTGCATGCCGCCAATATCCTCGGGGCTGGTCTCGATGCGCACCAGGATCACCCGCTCCTTGCGGTTCTTGACCCAATCCTCGGCGTCCTCGGCCGAGAACACCACCTTGCCCGAGGCGGCGCCCGGCGAGGCCGGCAGGCCGCGACCCAGCAGGGTGCGCGGCGCCTTGGGGTCGAGCGTGGGGTGCAGCAGCTGGTCCAGCGAGGCGGGATCGATGCGCTTGATGGCCTCCTTGCGGGTGATCAGGCCTTCGCGCGCCATATCCACGGCGATCTTCAGCGCCGCCTTGGTGGTGCGCTTGCCGGTGCGGGTCTGGAGCATCCACAGGCGGTTCTGCTGAACCGTGAACTCCATGTCCTGCATGTCCTTGTAGTGCGCCTCCAGCTTGTGGCGGATGGCGTTCAGTTCCTTGAACACCTCGGGCATGCACTCTTCCATGGCCGGCAGGTCGGACGACTGGGCGTTCTTGCCGGCGATGGTCAGCTGCTGCGGCGTGCGGATGCCGGCCACCACGTCCTCGCCCTGGGCGTTGACCAGGAACTCGCCGTAGAACTCGTTCTCGCCGGTGGAGGGGTTGCGGGTGAAGCACACGCCGGTGGAACAGTCATTGCCCATGTTGCCGAACACCATGGACTGCACGTTGACGGCGGTGCCCCACTCGGCGGGGATGTCGTGCAGGCGGCGATAGGTGATGGCGCGCTGGTTCATCCACGAGCCGAACACGGCGCCGACGGCGCCCCACAGCTGCTCGTGGACGTCCTGGGGGAAGGGCTTGCCCAGCTGTTCCTGGACCTTGTCCTTGTACTTGGCCACCACCTTCTTCAGGTCATCGGCGTCCAGCTCGGTATCGAGGCTGACGCCCTTGTCTTCTTTCACCTCGTCGAGGATCTCCTCGAAATTGTGATGATCGACGCCCAGGACCACGTTGGAATACATCTGGATGAAGCGGCGATAGCTGTCATAGGCGAAACGGGCGTCGCCCGAGCGCTTGGCCAGTCCCTCCACCGACTTGTCGTTGAGGCCGAGGTTGAGGATGGTGTCCATCATGCCCGGCATGGAGGCGCGCGCGCCCGAGCGCACCGAGACCAGCAGCGGGTCGGCGGTGGAGCCGAACTTGAGGCCGATGTCCTCCTCGACCTGGGCCAGGGCGGCCATCACCTCTTCCTTGAGGCTGGCGGGATAGGTCTCGCCATTGGCGTAATAATAGGTGCAGACCTCGGTCGAGATGGTGAACCCGGGGGGGACGGGAATGCCGAGATTGCTCATCTCCGCCAGATTGGCGCCCTTGCCGCCCAGCAGGTTCTTCATGTCGGCGCGTCCTTCGGACTTGCCTGCGCCGAAGCTGTAGACCCATTTCGTCATGGCCGTTCTCGTCCCCGATCCAGAAAAAGGAAAACCCGCGCCGCCGGTGGCTGCGCGGGCTTCATCATGCTACGTCCCAGAGGGATTGAAAATAGGGAGTACTGCTTTCTACCTCTCAGCCTTGGCCCTCGACCTTGGAGAAGTCGGCCAGCCGGCCCATGGCCGCGCCGATCAGGGCCAGCAGCTTCAGGCGGTTGACGCGCAAGGGCGCCTCGTCGGCGTTGACGGTGACCTTGTCGAAGAAGGCGTCGACCGGACGGCGCAGCCGGGCGAGCGCCGCCATGGCGGCGGCGAAATCCTCGGCGGCCAGCGCCTTCTCCACCGCCGGCCCCACATCGGCCAGGGCGGCGGCCAGGGCCTTCTCCTCGTCCTGGCGCAGCAGGGCTTCGTCGGCCGCGCCACGGAACAGGGCGCCGTCCTTCTTCTCCTCGATGCGCACGATGTTGGCGGCGCGGCGATAGGCGACCAGCAGGTTGGCGCCGTCGTCCGAAGCCAGGAAGGCGCCAAGCGCCTCGACCCGCTTCAACAGGCGGACCAGATCGTCCTCGCCGCCCAGCGAGAAGATGGCGGTGATCAGGTCGTGACGGACCCCCTTCTCCTTCAGCGCCACCGCCAGGCGGTCGGCGAAGAAGTTCAGCAGGTCCTTGGCCAACTCGCTGGGCGACTGCTCCAGCCTGGCCTTGTAATGTCCCGACGCCAGGAAGAACACCTGGGCCAGCGGCAGGCGCAGATTGTTCTCCAGCACCAGCCGGATCACGCCCAGGGCCGCACGGCGCAGCGCGAAGGGGTCCTTGGAGCCGGTCGGCTTCTCGTTGATGCCGAAGAAGCCCACCAGGGAATCGATCTTGTCGGCCAGGGCGACCGCCACCGACACCGGCGCCGTGGGGCAGGAATCGCCCGGTCCCTGGGGGGCGTAATGGGCGGCGATGGCATCGGCCACCTGCGGCGCCTCGCCGTCGTTCATCGCGTAGTAACGGCCCATCAGGCCCTGCAGCTCGGGGAACTCGCCCACCAGTTCCGACGACAGGTCGGCCTTGGCCAGGCGGGCGGCCCGCTCGGCCGCCGCCGTGTCGGCGCCGGTCATGCCGGCGATGTTGCCGGCCAGGGCGGCGATGCGCTCCACCTTGTCGGCCACGGTGCCGAGGCTGGCATAGAAGGTGCGCTCCGCCAGCTTGGGCAGGCGGGAGTCCAGGCGCTGCCGGCGGTCGGTGTCCCAGAAGAACTTGGCGTCGGACAGGCGGGCGCGCAGCACGCGCTGATTGCCCGCGACGACCGCGCTTCCGCCGTCGTTGGTCTCCATGTTGGAGATGACGATGAAGCGGGGCGCCAGCGAGCCGTCGGCCTTCAGGAGCGAGAAGTACTTCTGGTGGGCGCGCATGGAGGTGATCAGCACCTCGGCCGGCACGTCCATGAACTTGTCGTCGATGGAGCCCACCAAAGGCACCGGCCATTCCACCAGCCCGGTGACCTCGGCCAGCAGGCCGTCGTCGGCCTTGAGGGTCAGACCCTCGGCCGCCGCCAGGGCTTCGGCGCCGGAAAGGATGGCGTGGCGGCGCTCGACGGAATCGAGCATCACCTTGGCGTGGCGCAGGCGGGCGAGGTAATCGGCGAAATCCTTGACCCGGAAGCTTTCGGGAGCCAGGAAGCGATGGCCGGCGGTCAGGTCGCCCGCCTTGTGGGGGCCGAACTCCACCGGCACGACGCGGCCGTCGAACAGGGCCAGGATGGACTGGATGGGACGCACCCAGCGGATGGTGTTGGCGCCCCAGCGCTGGCTCTTGGGCCAGGGGAAGGCGGCCATGGCGCTCTCCACCACGTCCTTCAGGACCTCGGCGGTGGAGCGGCCCTTGCGGTTGACCACCGCGAAATAGAACACCCCCTTGCCGGTGTCGCGCTGTTCCAACTGCTCGACGCTCATGCCGGTGGACTTGAGGAAGCCCTCCATGGCCTGGGCGGGCGAGCCGACGCGGGGACCGCGCTTTTCCTCCGACACGTCGGGACCGGCCTGGGGCAGGCCCTCGATCACCAGCACCAGGCGGCGCGGCGTGACGTAGGAGCGCAAAGCCTCGAAGGCGATGCCGTTCTTGCCCAGCCCATCCGCCACCATGGTGCGCAGGTCGTCGGCGGCGCGCGCCTGCATGCGGGCGGGGATTTCCTCGGAGAAGATTTCAAGCAGGAACTCGGCCATGGCTTCAGCCCTCCTTTCCGGAACGAGAAGCCAGCCAGCCCTCGCAGCAGGCCTTGGCCAGGGCGCGGACGCGGCCGATATAGGCCTGACGCTCGGTGACCGAGATCACGCCGCGCGCGTCCAGCAGGTTGAAGCGGTGGCTCGCCTTGATGCACTGGTCGTAGGCGGGCAGCGCCACGCCCTTGGCCAGCAGGTTCTGGCATTCCTTCTCGGCGTCGAGGAAGTGCTGCAGCAGCATGTCGGTATCGGCGTGCTCGAAATTATGGGCGGAGTATTCCTTCTCCGCCTGCAGGAACACGTCGCCATAGGTGACGCCGTCGCCGTTGAAGTCCAGGTCGTAGACGTTCTCGACCCCCTGGATGTACATGGCGAGGCGCTCCAGGCCGTAGGTCAGCTCGACGGCGACCGGGTCGCACTCGATGCCGCCCACCTGCTGGAAATAGGTGAACTGGGTGACCTCCATGCCGTCGCACCACACCTCCCAGCCCAGGCCCCAGGCGCCCAGCGTCGGGCTTTCCCAGTCGTCCTCGACGAAGCGGATGTCGTGGGCCAGCGGGTCGATGCCGAGGCGCTTCAGGCTTTCCAGGTACAGTTCCTGGGAATTGGGCGGCGAGGGCTTCAGCAGCACCTGATACTGGTAGTAATGCTGCAGGCGGTTGGGATTCTCGCCGTAGCGGCCGTCCTTGGGCCGGCGCGACGGCTGGACATAGGCGCACTTCCAGGGCTCCGGCCCCAGGGCGCGCAGCGTGGTGGCCGGATGGAAGGTTCCGGCGCCCACCTCCATGTCGTAGGGCTGGAGGATGACGCAACCCTGCTCGGCCCAGAAGGCCTGGAGGGTGAGGATCAGGCTTTGGAAGCTCGGCTTCTTGGTCCCGACGATGCCCATGGAAAACCGCCGTTCAATCAGGTTTCGCAAAATTGCCGCAACCCTAGCCATGCGGCCTGACTCGGTCAAGACCGAGGGCGCCGTTTCCCGTGACCGGAAGGCATCCTGGGGTGAAAAGACCGCGTTTGCCCATGCGCGGGCCGAGGGCGGATCATCGGGGCAACCAACAGCCGAGGAGCCCTCCCATGTCCGAATGCATCCTGTGCGAGGTCAAGGACAACATCGCCACCGTCACCCTCAACCGCCCGGAAAAGCTCAACGCCATCAACTACGACCTGGTCGACACCCTGATGGCGGTGCTGGACGCCCTGGAAGCCGACGAGATGGTGGCCGCCGTCATCCTCACCGGGGCCGGCGAGCGCGCCTTCTCGGCCGGAGCCGACATCCACGAATTCTCGCGCGGCGTGGCGGCGGGCGGGGAGAAGGCCATGCGCGACTTCGTCCGCCGGGGACAGGCGCTGACCGCCCGGCTGGAAACCTTCGGCAAGCCGGTCATCGCGGCGGTCAACGGCATCGCCTATGGCGGCGGCTGCGAGATCACCGAGGCGGTCCATCTGGCCATCGCCAGCGACCGGGCCATGTTCGCCAAGCCGGAGATCAACCTGGGCATGCCCCCCACCTTCGGCGGCACCCAGCGCCTGCCCCGTCTGGCCGGGCGCAAGCGGGCGCTGGAACTGCTGCTGACCGGCGACCCGTTCAAGCCGGCCCGCGCCCTGGAACTGGGGCTAATCAACGCCGTGGTGCCCCACGACACCCTGATGGCGGCGGCCCGCCGTCTGGCCGGGCGGATGATCCGCCACTCGCCGCTGGCGCTGCGCTCCATCATCACCGCCGTGACGCGGGGCATCAACCTGCCCATCGCCGAGGGGCTGGCGGTGGAGGGCGAGCAGTTCGCCCGCATGATCCCCACCCACGACCTGCGCGAGGGGCTGGACGCCTGGATCGGGCGCCGGACTCCCGTCTACAGGGGGGCATAAGCGGCAAGCTCTTCGCGCAGCCAGTCGCGGAAGGCCACCACCTCGGGCCGGGCCAGGGAATCCCGGCCCGCCACCAGCCAATAGCCGGTGCGGCAACGGCGCGGCGGCCCCAGCACGGAAACCAGCCGCCCGCTTTCCAGGTCGGGGGCGGCCAGCGGCAGGCGGCCGAGCGCGATGCCCCCTCCCTGGGCCGCCGCCTCCCAGGCCATGTGCAGGGTGTCGAGCCTGAGGCCGCGCTCCAGGTCCAGGCCCTCCACCCCGGCCAGATCGGCCCAGGCGGCCCAGTCCTCGGAAATGTTGGTCACCTGCAGCAGCGTCTTGCCCTTCAGGTCCTCGGGCGAGCGGATCCGGGCGGCCATGTCGGGGGCGCAGACCGGCACCAGATCCTCCATGGTCAGGCACAGGCTGTAGAGATCCTGCCAGCCCCCCTGCCCCATGCGGATGGCCACGTCGATGCCGTCGCGGGGAAACTCCACCTGGCGCCGGGCGGTGTCCAGGGTGACCTCGATATTGGGATGACGCTCATGGAAGCGGGGCAGGCCGGGAATCAGCCAGCGCAGCCCGAAGCTGGGCGCCACGCTCACCGCCAGCCGGCCGGTGGGCTTGCGCCCCGGCACCGATTCGGTGGCCCCGGCCAGCTGCTGCAGCACGTCGCGGATGCGCGGCAGATAGGCCCGACCGGCGGCGGTCAGGGCCATGGAACGGTGACCGCGGGCGAACAGCGCCACCCCCAGCCAGTCCTCCAGCGAGGCGATGCCGTGGCTGACGGCGCTGGGGGTGAGATTCAGTTCCTCGGCGGCCAGCTTGAAGCTGAGATGCCGGCCGGCCGCCTCGAACAGGCGAAGGGAATTCAGCGGAGGAAGTCGGTAGGCCATGGACGCTCGCCCCCCCAAATGAAGGTCCAGCGCCGAGTGTCCGGGCCGACGCCGGTCTTTGCAAACGATTTGCCGCCACTCCCGGGTGAATGCAATTCATCCATAAGTCCGATCCAAGCTTCGCCCGTTGAGCCCGGCCGCCGGACAGGCTACCCTAAGGAGGTAGCCAAAGGGGGAAACAACCATGGCCATTGCTTGGGATGAAACGTTAAAGGTCGGCGACATCGAGATCGATGCCGACCACAAGGAACTCATCGGACTGATCAACGATTTCGAGGCCAAGGCCAAGGCCCCGGACGGCGTCGACAAGCACGCCATCCAGGTGACGCTGGAGCGCCTCCAGCTCTACGCCTACGACCACTTCGCCCGCGAGGAATACATTCAGGCGGTGGCCAAGTACGACGGCCTGGAAGAGAACAAGCGCCAGCACGCCGCGCTCAGAAAGACCCTGGGCGACTACATCTCCAAGTTCAATGCCGGCCAGTACGCCGACCTGGCCGTCGCCGCCGGCGAGATGTCCGCCTTCCTGAACCACTGGCTGATGAACCACATCCTGGAAACCGACCTCAAGATGAAGGGAAAGATGAAGGTCGAGCAGTGGCGCTGACCTGACGGCTCTCCGGCCGCCGGAATGCGGCCGGGACGGCCGCGCTCCACAAAGCCGCGCCATCTCGTGGAGCGCGGGCATCCTGCCCGCTGGCGCCCCTCATACCATCGGCAGGGCTTCCGCCCTGCCGGATCAGGCCTACCTCTCAGGGACACCCAACGGGAGCGCCGGCATGATCGATCTCTATTACTGGACCACGCCCAACGGGCACAAGATCACCATCTTCCTGGAAGAGAGCGGCCTGCCCTACCGCATCAAGCCGGTGAACATCTCCAAGGGCGAGCAGTTCCAGCCCGACTTCCTGCGCATCTCGCCCAACAACCGCATGCCGGCCATCGTCGATGACGAGCCCGCCGATGGCGGCGCCCCGCTCAGCGTCTTCGAATCCGGCGCCATCCTGGTCTATCTCGCCGAGAAATGCGGCCGCTTCCTGCCCGCCGACCCGCGCGGCCGGGCCCGGACGCTGCAATGGCTGTTCTGGCAGATGGGCGGACTCGGCCCCATGCTCGGCCAGAACCACCACTTCGTCCAGTACGCCCCGGAAAAGATTCCCTACGCCATCGACCGCTACGTCAAGGAGACCAACCGGCTTTACGGCGTGCTCGACCGACGCCTGGCCGAGGCCGAGTTCATGGCCGGCGAATATTCCATCGCCGACATGGCCTCCTATCCCTGGATCGTCCCCTGGGAGCGCCAAGGGCAGAACCTGGACGACTTCCCCCACCTCAAGCGCTGGTTCAACGCCATCGCCGCCCGCCCGGCGGTGCAAAGGGCCTACGCCCGTGCCGACGAGGTCAACACCCAGCGGGTGGTCACCGAAGAGGCCAGGAAAGTGCTGTTCGGACAAACCGCCGCCACTCTGCCATGACTGAAAGGGGCAGTGGCAGATGAAATGATACATTTTTAACGCATCTTAAAACCAACCCCCCGATGGAATAGTGGGTCAGGCTAATATTACAATCCGTGAATACCAAAGGGTAAGGTAGAGGAGCATCCGGAAGGCTGGTTTAAATCTTACTCTTCATTTTGTCACAAGCTGACACATCTCAGGTTTATCTGCATTTCATCACCTCTGACGTTTGACATCCGCGGCGCATTGCGATTTAGTTGCACTGCAGCAAACGCGGACTTGAACTCGAGGGCGGCGATGACTTGGCTTGATGACAGGCGAATCGGAACAAAAATCGGATTGATCGTGGCGGCGGCCTTCATCGGCATGTGCCTGATCTTCCTCGGCGCCCTCCAGATGCTGGACAGCGAGGTGCTGGGCGGGCGCAAGGCCAAGGTCAAGGATCTGGTGGACAGCGCCGCCGGCATCGTCGCCCTCTACGAGGGGGAGGCCAAGGCCGGACGCCTGCCCGAGGCCGAGGCCAAGGCCGCGGCGCGGCGCGACGTCGCCGCCCTGCGCTATGGCGACAACGACTATTTCTGGATTCACGACCTGAGCGGGCGCATGGTCATGCACCCGATCAAGCCTGAACTGGACGGCAAGGACGTCAGCGACCTCAAGGACGCCACCGGCCATCCGCTGTTCGTGCGCATGAACGAGCTGGTCAAGGCCAAGGGCGCCGACTTCCATTACTACGACTGGCCCAAGCCCGGCAACCCGAAGCCGGTGCGCAAGGTGTCCTATGTCAAACTGAATTCAGGCTGGGGCTGGGTGGTGGGCACCGGCATCTATCTCGACGACGTGGACGCCGCCTTCTGGTCCAGCGCGCTGTATTTCGGCGGCGGCGTCGTGGTGCTCACCCTTCTGGTCCTGGCCCTGTCCATGCTGGTGGCGCGCCGCATCACCAAGCCGCTGGTGAACCTGTCCCTGGTCATGGACGGTCTGTCCAAGAAGGATTTCCACATGGAGGTTCCCGCCCAGTCCCGCAAGGACGAGGTGGGAGGCATGGCGCGCACCGTGGAGATCTTCAAGGAAGGCCTGATCCGCGCCGAGCAGCTGGCCGCCGAGCAGCGCGAGGCCGAGTGGACCAAGGACAAGCGTGCCCGCGTCGTCGACAACCTGCTGAAGGAATTCAACGAGGAAGTGACCGAAGCCCTGCAGGGCATGGCCGCGACCGCCAGTCAGCTGGAATCCACCTCGCGGGTGCTGTCGGAAGCGGCCCAGGGCGCCTCGACCCAGGCCACGGCGGTGGCCTCGGCCATCGAGGAAACCGCCGTCAACATGCGCACGGCGGCCAATTCGGCGGAACAGCTGGCCATTTCCGGCGAGGACATCAGCCAGCGGGTCGGCCTGTCGGTGAGCATCGCCGGCGATGCCTCGGCCGAGGCCGGCCGCACCACCGCCCTGATCAACAGCCTGGCCGAGGCGGTGGACAAGATCGGCGCCGTTGTCGCCCTGATCAACGACATCGCCGCCCAGACCAACCTGCTGGCCTTGAACGCCACCATCGAGGCGGCCAGGGCCGGCGACGCCGGAAAGGGCTTCGCCGTGGTCGCCAACGAGGTCAAGACCCTGGCCAACCAGACGGCGCGCGCCACCGACGAGATCGCCACCCAGATTTCCACCGTCCAGAAGGTCACCGGCGACGCCGTCGCCGCCATCGCCTCCATCTCGGCGGTGATCGAGCGTATCCGCGACACCTCGTCGGGGATCGCCGATGCCGTCCACCGGCAGGACGAGGCCACCGGCGAGATCGCCGAGAACGTCCAGCAAGTTGCCCAGGCGACAAGCGAAGTCAGTTCGAATATCGTAGGGGTCAATCAGGCGGCCGAGCAGACCGAGCGGATCGCCGACGACGTATTCGACACGGCCAAGGACGTCGCGGGGCGGGCCAACACCCTTCGCGAGCGGGTGGACACCTTCCTGACCAGTATCCGGGCATCCTAGAAATCGAGAGAAGCCGACATGCAATACGCGCTCAAGACCAACGGAAACACGGCCCAGCTGACCCTCAGCGGCACCCTGACCTTCGCCCAGGCCCCGCTCTTTCCCAAGATCCTGGCCGAACTGGAGGCCGCCAAGACCCTGACCGGCCTGACGATTCTCCTGAACGGGCTGACCTTCATCGATTCCACCGGCATGAGCCTGTTCGTCCACATCTACGACGCATCGCAAAGCCGCAACATGCCCGTGTCCATCGAAGGGGCCAACGGTCCGGTGGCCGCCGCCATGGACCGCGCCGCCTTCAAGACCCTGTTCGAGTTCAAGTGAGCCGGGCCACCCCTCCTCCCGCCATTGTCAGCCGGACCGCGAGCAAGCGCGGCGTCGGCCGGTTCGGCCGCCTGGCGGCGGCAGGAATGCTGCCGCTGCGCACCGATGGCCACGGCCATTGTCTCGTGCTGTTCGAGGGAGCCGGGGCGGCCAACCCCGAGGACATCCTCTGTCCGCCGGCGGTCTGGGCCATCGACCTGGATTGCTCGTCTCCCGATCGGGGGTTGGAGAGGCTGCCCTCCCGGCTGCTGCTCCGCGCGTCCACCCTCGCCACCGTCAACCATGACATGGTGGGCGTGATGATCGCCGCGCTGATCCGGCACCTGCCACGCACCGAGGCCATGGCCGTCGATCTGCGTCTGGCGCTGCAAGAGGCGGTGAGCAACGCCGTCATGCATGGCAATCTTTGCCTCGACGGGCGCCTGCGCGCCAGCCGCGAAGGCCTCGCCGTCTTCACCCGGACCATGCAGCGCCGCCTGGCCGATCCCCGCTACGCCCGCCGGCCGGTGACCATCGCCGCCGACTGGAACCAGACCCATCTGGTGATCCGGGTCGAGGATCGCGGCCGGGGGTTCACGCCGCCCGCCGTGTCGCTTCCCGTCGCTCCCAAGGCCTGCAGCGGCCGCGGCATCGGCCAGATCCGCGCCCTGTGCCAGAGGGTGTCGTTCACCCGCCAGGGCCGGCGCATCTCCATGCGCTTCCGCCTGCCGTCCCCGAATGGACTTCAGCCCACCACCTGAACCCAGGTGACGTCGTCGGCCACCTCGCCCGGCGAGCGGGCGGCGAAGCCGGCCATCACCCGCGCCACCGTCTCCGAAGGATCGGGGCACATCACCTCGCCCATCAGATCCACCACCCATTGCTCGCCCAGGGGCTGGCCCGAGGAATCCGAGGCGTCGATCAGGGCGTCGCTGTACAGCGACAGCTGGCTGCCGGGCGGGAACGGCATCATCATGGTCTCGTAGCGTGCAATCTGGCTGATGCCCAGCGGCAGTCCGATGCCCCCCACCGGACGCGGCACGCCTCCAGGCTCGGCCAGAATGGGGGCCGGTCCGCCGCAATTGACCAGGGACAGGGTCCGGGCGGCGCGGTCGATCACCGCCATGGTCATGGTGGCGAACTGACCGCGCGGCAGCAATTGCTTCAGGGCGGAGTTGATCTTTTCCAGCACCGCGCCGGGATCGCCCATCTGCGGTTCCAGGTCCTGCAGCAGCAGATGCAGGCGAAAGGTGTTGATGGAGGCCGCCACGCCGTGGCCGGAAAAATCCACGGTGAACAGGGCCAGGCGGCTGGCGTCCACCGGCACCATGCCCCACAGATCGCCCCCCAGCTCGGTGGAGGGGCTGAACACGGCGTCGATGGCCAGGCCGTAACGCTCCCGTGCCTCGCGCATCTGGTCGGGACCGGGCAGCAGGGCGTTCTGCATGCCGCGCGCGGTGCGCAGATCCATCGCCAGCCGGTCGCGATAGCGGCGCAGGTCGGCCAGGGCCAGATGGCTGCGCAGATGGACCTCGACCCGGGCCACCAGTTCCCGGCGATCGATGGGCTTGCCGATGTAGTCGTTGGCGCCGGCGGCGAACAGGGCATTGCGGGTGGTCTGGTCCACCACCGCCGACAGCACCAGCACCGGCAGGGCGCGGCGGCGCGGGTCGGCCCGCAGCGCCACCAGGAACTCCTCGCCGTTCATCACCGGCATCATCAGGTCGAGCAGCACGATGTCCGGGTCGAAGGTCTCGACCTTGTCCAGCCCCTCGCGGCCGTTGCGGGCGCATTCCACCTGCAGGAGTCCCATGCTCTCCAGCACGGCGCAGGCGAACACCCGGTTCATCTCGTTGTCCTCGACGACCAGGACCCTTGCCCCGGTCAGGTCGATACTTCCCTCGTCCAGCGTGTCCACATCGCCCTCCCTGCCGCCAGGATAGCCATGTGCGGGAAATTCACCAAACGCGATGATGGCGGTCGGGGGCGAATTTCCCTCCGGCGCCAACAAGGCCTTGACCTGATCGCCGCCATCTTGGCAATGTTGTTGCGCCAGAACGCGGCAATACAAAATAATTATGCGTTCGTATAGGAAGGCGAGCAGTAATCGGTAGGGCCGGAACCATTCTGGAACCGGTAATCGCCACTGTTTTTCTGGAGACAACCGTGCTCGCCCGGATCGCCGATGCTCGCATCACCGTAAAATTTTTCATCGCCCCTCTCCTTCTGGTTGCCTGCATCGCCGTGCTGGGCATCGTGTTCAATGTCGCCATGAACCGGCAGGAACACTCCATGGAGAGCATGGTGACCGTATCCTTCGCCAACAGCCGCGCCGCCGCCGAGCTGGACGGCATGGCGGCCACCATCGAATCCAACATCTACCGCCTGCTGGGCTGGCAGGCGGCCAAGGAGGACAAGGAGCGCATCAAGGGGCTCGACACCCAGGTGCGCGCCGACCTGAAGGCCCTGGGCGACAAGTCCAAGGTTCTGCTGGACGCCATGAAGTCCGATCCGGCGGTGGCCAAGCAGATCAAGGATTACATCCTGGCGGCCGGCGACGTGCTCGACATGTATGCCAGCGACCATATGACGGCGCTGTCCATGATGGGCGCCACCGAGCTGGAATACGACGGCATCCGGGCCAAGCTGCGGGATCTGGTCGAAAAGGCCGCCGCCAAGGCCGCCGAGGACTACCAGGGCGCCACCGCCGCCGCCGCCGCCACCAAGACCCAGTACTTCCTGGTGCTGGCGGTGTTCCTGGGGGTGGGCGTCGTGGTGACGCTGGGCATGGCGCGCCTGACCGCCCGGCCGGTGACCCAGCTCACCGGCGTGATGGGGCGTCTGGCCGAGGGCAGCACCGAGGTGGAGATCCCCTCCCAGGACAACCGGGACGAGGTGGGCGAGATGGCCCGCGCCGTGGCGGTGTTCCGCGATTCCATGAAGCGGGCGGCGGAACTGGAGGCCCAGCAGCGCCGCCAGCGCGACCAGCAGGCCGAATTGCTGGCCCGGCGCGACCAGATGATCGCCGGCTTCAATGAGGCCATGGAAAGGATCATGGCGACGGTCAGCACCTCCATCGACCGGGTCCACAACCTGTCCAACGCCCTGCAGGCCAATGCGGAACAGACCAGCTCGCAGGGCTCGGCGGTGGCCAACGCCGCCGAGCACTCGGCGGCCAACGTCGCCACCGTGGCCAGCGCCGCCGAGCAGCTGGGCTCGTCGGTGCAGGAAATCAGCCGCCAGGTCACCGAGACCGCCACCATCACCACCGAGGCGGTGAGCGGCATTCACGCCGCCAACGGCACCATGGACGGACTGGCCGAGGCGGCGCGGCGCATCGGCGAGGTGGTGCAGCTGATCAACGACATCGCCGGCCAGACAAACCTGCTGGCGCTGAACGCCACCATCGAGGCCGCCCGCGCCGGCGAGGCCGGAAAGGGCTTCGCCGTGGTGGCCAGCGAGGTCAAGACCCTGGCCAACCAGACGGCGCGGGCCACCGACGAGATCGCCCAGCAGATCGCCGGCATCCAGTCCATCTCCAAGGAAGCGGTGGACACCATCCGCAGCGTCGGGCTGACCATCGACCGGGTCAACCAGGTGGTGTCGTCCATCGCGGCGGCGGTGGAGGAGCAGAGCGCCGCCACCGACGAGATCGTCCGCTCGGTGCAGGAAGCGGCCTCGGGCAACGCCGAGATCACCCGCAACATCGCCGATGTGTCCAAGGCCGCCATCGCCACCGGCGAAATGGCCTCGGGCATGTTCAAGGCCGCCGACGAACTGGTGGAGGAAGCCGGGCACCTGCGCTCGGAGGTGGGCGGCTTCCTCGCCAGCATGCGGCAGGCGTGACAGGCCCATTTGCGGAAAAACCCGTTCCAAGGCGTCGTCATTCCCGCGCATCAGCACACCGCATCTTGTGTCGAGATGGCCAGCTGGCGTCAACACCCCCCCGCCTTCGTGCGTGGGGGTGACGGGTAACAGCTGGCCGGCGAGTTTTTCCGCAGCCGTTAGACACACCCGACACGCACGAACCTTGGGGAGGGTCGCCCACTCCGCCATGGCGAGTTATTGTCACAATTGCACGTAATTGGATATTTCGATAACAATAAAATATAATATTATGATTCATATTGAATCTAGTTACACGCCATTGGCTATGCAATCATGGACAACCATTCGCTATCAACGATTATCAACAAACAATCGAATTCCTCATAGCTGAAATCAAACAGCCAAAGCCAGAGATCGGTCTCGGCTGCGGACCGGTGATGGCTTGAGGAAGCGATTCAGCGTCAGGAGCACCCCATGGCCGCAGCAGAAACAATTCTTGCATTCGCCGCTGAGAAGGGCGGCAAGAAAGCTGGTGTCTACCTCATCGACGAGCATCTCTCGCGCGAGGATGCGGAGCGCCTCAAAAATGCCCTGGGGCTCGATACACCTGATCTGAAGCCGATCCTCGAGAAGATTGCCGGTCAGGTGGGCAAGCTGGCGGATATCACCAAGGAAGTGGAGATCGTCGTCACGCTGCAGAAGCTGGACAGCGTGATCGTCGATCTGGACGCCACCCTTGACGCCTACATCGACGCCTTCGACCGTTTCCGCAAATTCTATCTCAAGCACAAGGGCAGCTATGCTGCCGGCTCGGTGCCCGACGAAGTGGCGCGCGAGGGCGAACTTCTCGATGAGCGCCTTCAGGGCGCCTGCCGCACCGTCTTCTCCAGCAAGGGGGCCGCCTACCAGGCCAAGCAGCTGATCGCCGCGGCCTCGATCACCACGACGGCCAAGGGCACCAACCTGTTCAAGACCCTGGATGCCATCTACCGCCGCGAGGCGATCGATGTCTTCACCTATTCCCGGCGCATGAACAGCATCTACAACACCATCATGAAATACGTGCTGATGGCCAATCAGGTCACCGAGGAGGCTTGCAGGGTCTACAACAACCATGGCGGCAAGCCGCGCGACACCTTCAACCTCGACTACGACAAGCTGAAGGAATTCGAGGAACTCTACAAAAAAGTGACATCACCCTGCCATCGGCAGGCCCACCGCCTGCGCGACTTGGCGGCCCGCAAGGCCAACGTCCTGATCCGCCGCGCCGCCGACAATCTGTCCGACAGTCTGTTCCTGATGGCTTTCGCCCCGGGCAGCGCCAGCAGCGAGGAGCCCTCGGTGGGCACGGGCAAGGATCATGGCAATCTGCGCGACACTTACAAGATTGCGTTCCACCAGGGGTCCAAGGCCCATCGTCCACCGCAGATCATGACCCCCAACATCGCCATCGGCAACGCGATCAAGATAAAGGTCAAGGACGAGCAGGCGTGGAGCTATGCCGTCGGATCTGTGGTCGGCCTCCTGAGCGCCCCTTTCGGCGGACCGTTCTCCGGCTCGGCGGCGGATATGAGCACGGCGATTCTCGCCAAAAGCCAGGGAGACATCCTGGCCCACAATACGTCCAGCCAGTTGTGGACGGTCGGTCTTGTGACGGAGAACGATGAGGAGTTCCTCTCCCTGACCAGCGTCCAGGCTGAGCAGCGCCTGGCCGTGCAAACCGAGAAGAACCGCGCCTGTCTGGCGGCCAGCGGACGCGAGACCCTGTGGCGCCCCATCTTGTCGGAACGCAAAGCCAAGTTCCCGAGCCGCAACGAGCTTGACCAGGTCGCCTTCCGCCTCAGCTCCGCCGCCCATGGCGGGCGCATTCTTCATTCAGCCATTGATCTGGCGGTCATGTGCACCACGGACAAAACCTCGGACGGCCAGACCGACCGCTGGCAGATCATCACCGAATCGACGCTCCCGCCCGGGCATTACATGGTCCCGGGAAGCTTCATCTCTTCCGCCAACCTGGAATACACGCTGAGCTATGCCAGCGAGGGCGGCAAGCTGGAGGTACGGGACAAGAGCGGCAAGCAGCGGCGGGAAATCCTCGCCCCCGGCACTCAGAAGTACAATGGCGGGCCAGGCAAGCTGATCGCCCAACCGGACGGCAATCTGGTTCTCTACACCAATGCCAAATCACCCGAGCCCATGTGGGTCAGCCACACCCAGGGCAACACCGATGCCGGCCTGGTGCTCACCGACAAGGGTGAGGCGCTGATCGTCAACCTGGAAGGCCGCGTGGTCAAATCGCTCTGAGCCGGGAGCCCCTCTCGCCCGCAGCCGGGTGAGAGGGGCGTCCGCCGCTACTTGCCGTCATACTCGGCGTGATAGGCGCCGATGCGCTCAACCTCGTTCTTCGAGCCCAGGATCACCGGCACGCGCTGGTGCAGGCTGGTGGGCGGCACCTCCAGCATGCGGCCGCGCCCGGTGGAGGCGGCGCCGCCGGCCTGCTCGATCAGGAAGGCCATGGGGTTGGCCTCGTACATCAGGCGCAGCTTGCCGCCCTTCTTCATGTTCTCGGTGTCGGCCGGGTAGAGGAACACGCCGCCGCGACACAGGATGCGGTGCACCTCGGCCACCATGGAGGCCACCCAGCGCATGTTGAAATCCTTGCCCCGGGGGCCTTCCTTGCCCTGACGGCACTCGTCGATGTAGCGCTTCACCGGCGGTTCCCAGAACCGCTCGCGCGAGGCGTTGATGGCGAATTCCTTGGTGTCGGCGGGAATGGTCATGTTGGGATGGGTCAGCATGAACATGCCGACATTGTTGTCCAGCGTGAAGCCGTTGACGCCGTTGCCGGTGGTCAGCACCATCATGGTGGACGAACCGTAGAGCGCGTAGCCGGCGGCGACCTGTTTGACGCCCGGCTGCAGGAAGGCGTCCTTGGACGAACCCGACGCGCCCTCGGGCAGCTTCAGGATCGAGAAGATCGAGCCCACCGAGATGTTGACGTCGATGTTGGACGAGCCGTCCAGGGGATCGAACAGCAGCAGGTACTTGCCGTCGGCGGCGCCGTGGACGGCGTGCACGTCCTCCAGCTCTTCCGAGGCCATGCCGGCATAGGAGCCGCCCAGCGCGTTCATGTGCAGGAAGATGTCGTTGGCCAGAACGTCGAGCTTCTTCTGCTCCTCGCCCTGGACGTTCTCGGACCCCGCCACGCCCAGATTGCCGGCCAGCGCGCCGCGATTGACCTCGTGCGAGATCATCTTGCAGGCGAAGATGATGTCGGTCATCAGCGCGGTGAAAGACCCCGAACCGCCCAGGCGGCGCTGCTCCTGCAGCAGGAAATGGGTCAGGGTGATCCTCTTGTACGGCATGTCTACCCTCTCTCTCGCTGGGCGGGGTTTCCCCGTCGTTGGGTGGCGGAATGACTTAAGCCCATGGCCACGAAAATGCAATGTGAAGGTGGGGGCTTCTCCCCTTCGGGCGGGTAGGATACGATCCCTTCCCCGTCACCCAGGAGCACCCCTTTCATGGTCGATCCCCTGTCTTCCGCCGACGAGACCCGCATCCGCCAACTGGTGACCGTCTTCGCGCGCATCGGCGAGGAGCGCATGAAGGATCTGGGCCTTTACAATCCCGAGCTTCAGGTGGAGGCGGTGGGCTTCCGCCGCTGGCAGGGCTGGCTGGCCGGTATCCTGGTCACGCCGTGGTTCATGAACTTCATGCTGCTGCCCGGCCCCGACACCGAGAATCTGGGCGGCGTCGAGCCCGGCTCGCGCCGGCGCATCGAACTGCCCAAGGGCGAGGTGGTGTTCGTGGTCGGCGAGGTCGAGGAGGTGGGCCCCTATCTCTCCCACTCCATCCACTCGCCCATGGGCCAGTTCCCCGACCATGCCAGCGCGTCGACCACCGCCTGGGCCGCAATCGGTCCCTGGTTCCAGGAGCCGGGCGAGGAACAGCAGGCGGGCTGCGGCTTCGGCTGGGGCGTCAACAAGGGACCATGAGGAGGTTTCCCGCCCTCCTCCTTCTCGTCCTCGCCCTCCCCGCCGGGGCGGAGGAGTGGCGGCCCTGCCCCCAATGTCCGCCCATGGTGCGCATTCCCGCCGGCCAATCCGTGATGGGCGACGACGAGGCCAAGTTCGCCAACGAGAAACCGGCCGTGCCCATCAGCATTGCCCGTCCCTTCGCCCTGTCGGCAACCGAGGTCACGTTCGACGAGTGGCAGGCCTGCGTCGCCGCCAAGGCCTGCAAGGGCGGCCAGGACGACCATACCTGGGGCAAGGGCAGGCGGCCGGTGATCAACATGACCTGGGACGACGCCAGGGCCTATGCCGCCTGGGTCGGGCGCGAAAGCGGGCTGGCCTGCCGCCTGCCCACCGAGGCGGAATGGGAATACGCCGCCCGGTCCGGCGCCTCCACCGGCTACTGGTGGGGGGAAGCGGCGGGCCAGGGACGGCTCAACTGCCGCGACTGCCTGGGGCCGGAGCCCCCTTACGGTTCCCAGCCGGTGCGGACGTTTCCACCCAGCCCCTGGGGCCTCCATGAGATGCACGGCAATGTCTGGGAATGGACCAGCGACTGCTGGACCCCCGACCATTCCAAGCCCGCCAGCGCCGATCCCGCCTGCCGCGACAAGGTGGTCAAGGGCGGCTCGTGGTACTATTTCTCCGCCATGTCGCGGGCCTCGGCCCGGGCCAAGAACGACGCTTCGGTATGGAGCTACAATATCGGCGTGCGCGTGCTGTGCGAGTTGCCGGGGGATTTCAGGCGGCTTGGCGATTGATGCGGCCTGCGGGCGGGACGCCCGCGCTCCATGAATTCGTTGGAGCGCGGGCGTCCCGCCCGCACATCACCCCTTCCCGTCCCGCTCGCGGATGTAATCCTCGGTGGTCCTGGTGACCGGCACCGCCCCACCGGCCATGGGGCGCGCCCCCTCCTCCAGCTCGTACTGGGCGACGACGCGACAGTCCTCGCACATCTTGATGAGGTCCAGCTTGCCGGTGCCCTTGAACATGGCGTGGCCGCTCATGCGCTCGGTCATGCGCTCGATCACCGATGTCGAGGCGAAGGGCTTGCCGCAGCGGATGCACTGGTAGGGCTCCTCCTCCTTCAGCACCTTGCGCAGCTTGGCGTCGGGGCCGAAGGCCAGACGCGGCACCAGGGTGACCGCCTTTTCCGGGCAGGTGACGCGGCACAGGCCGCACTGGACGCAATTGACCTCCAGGATGCCCAGCGACGGCTTGTCGGGATGCCCCGACAGCGCCTTGGCGGGACAGGCGGAGACGCAGGCCATGCACAGGGTGCACTTGGCCTCGTCCACGAGAATGGTGCCGAAGGGATCGCCCGCCTCCAGCTCCAGCACATCCACCGGGGCGGGGGCGTGGCGGTGCAGATGGGTCAGAGCCAACCCCAGGGTCTGGCGCTTGCCCCCCAGGACCAGGAACTCGGCCGCCGGCTCCACCGGCTTGGGCGCCTTGGCGGCGACGAGCGCGGCGATGGCGGCGGGATCGGACTCCACCTCGAGGCGAGCGCGGGCCTGCCAGCCCAGCCCCCCGGCCACCCGGTTGGCGAGGCCGACCGCCGCGCGCGCCCCGTCGAGATCGGCGCGCCGGGCGGGATCGGCCAGCAGCACCACCTCGCCCGCCCCCTTGGCCAGGGCGGCGAGCAAGGTTTCCGGCCCCAGGGCGGCGATGGCGGCCACCTGCACCGGCATCACGTCAGCGGGCAGGCCGTCGCCGAAGCGGGCCAGCGCCGACAGAGCCTCGCCCCCCGCCTCGTCATGGATCAGCAGGACGGGCGAGCCGCCGCCCGCCGCCCGATGGGTCTCCAGCAGGGTGCCCAGACGCTTGAACAGGCCGTTGCCGGCGGGAACGTCGAAGCGGATGGCGCCGGTGGGGCAGACCGAGGCGCAGGTGCCGTGCCCGCCGCACGCATGGGCGTCCACCGAGGCTGAATCGCCCAGCGGCGACAGCGCCCCCGAGGGGCAGGAATCGAGGCAGCGGGTACAGGCCACCTGACCGTTGCGGGAATGGGCGCACAGGGCGGCATCCACCTTGATCCAGCGCGGCTTCTCGAACTCGCCCACCAGCCCGCCGATCTCGGACAGGGCGCGTTCCAGCGCCACCGTGTCGCGGGGATCGACCCGCAGCCAGCCGTCGCGGGGGGCCAGCAGGGCGGGCTGCGCCGTCAGGTCCAGCACGATGTCGGCGGCCAGCTCGCGGCTTCCCACCGTCGCCTCGAAGGCCAGAGCTCCACGAGCAGACGGCGAGGCCCCGGCCAGATCGGCGACGCCGATCTTGAAGGCGCCGAGATGGCCCGAGGCGCGGACCGGCTTGCCCCGGAACAGGCCCAGCGCGCGCACGGCCGGGGGGATCAGGTCGGAATCGTGGCCGGGCAGCAGCAGGCAGGTCACCGCCCGCTCGGCCCCCAGGCGTCTGGCGGCGTCGAGAACCTCCTGGCCCTGGCCCAGGATCAGGACCGAGCCTTCGCTGGTCAGCGTCACGCTGGGGGTGGGCTCGGGTTCCTCGGCGGCGTCCAGAATCAGGGCGGCGATCTTGGGCGTGGCGCGCGCCGCCTCGCCCGACCAGCCGGCCCGGTCGCGGATATCGATGCATACGGGCTCGGGCGCCCCGGCGAGGCGGGCCAGTTCGGCGAACAGCGGCGCCTCCTGGCCGCAGGCGACCAGCACCTGCTCGCCCGCGGCCACCGCCTTGCGGAAGGCATCGGCCTGGGAGCGGCAGAGCTGGAAATACATCTGATCCGGCGGCTCGGTCCCCAGCGCCTTGGCCAGGGCCTTGACGTCGAGGGGCATGGTCCCCTCGCACGAACACATCATCACCCGCTTGCCGCCGACCTTCATGTCCCTGCCTTTCTTTCTTGCCGCCGACCATTGTAGGTCGGGCCGGGGCCGCATACTGTAAAGACCAGGAGGCCAAGAATGAACGACAAAGACATGCTGGTACGCCCCGACCCCGACGACAGGCGGCTTTACCAGACCGTTTCGGGCATCGATCACACCGGGGCGGAAGTCCCCGCCGACATCATCAACGAGCGGCCGCTGACCATCTTCCTCAACGGCCGCGAGATCGTCACCGCCATGACCATCGGCGATTACCCGGAATACCTGGCGCTGGGCTACCTGCTGAACCAGAACATGCTGCGCGCCGACGACGAGGTCAAAGCCGTCGATTACGACCAGGAGATCGAGACGGTGGTGGTGCGCACCACGCGGCAGACCGATTACGAGGAGAAGCTGAAGAAGAAGATCCAGACCTCGGGCTGCGCCATGGGAACGGTGTTCGGCGACGTCATGGAGAAGTTCGAGACGGTCAGCCTGCCCACCGACGAACGCTTTTGCACCTCGTGGCTCTACGGCCTGCAGAAAGCCATCAACACCATGCCCAGCCTCTATCTCAAGACCGGCGCCATCCACGGCTGCGTGCTGTGCGAGGAGGACCGGCCGCTGATCTACATGGAAGACGTCGGCCGCCACAACGCCATGGACAAGATCGCCGGCTACATGTTCCGCCACGGCCTGTCCACCAGGGGCAAGAGCCTCTACACCACCGGGCGCCTCACCAGCGAGATGGTGATCAAGACGGTGCAGATGGGAATCCCCGTGCTGCTGTCGCGTTCGGGCTTCACCGCCTGGGGGGTGGATCTGGCGCGCAAGGCCGGCCTTACCCTGATCGGCCGGGCCAAGGGCAAGCGCTTCATCGCCCTGGCCGGCACCGAGCGCATCGTCTTCGACGCCGACCCCACCCAGGCCGCCGACGAGCCCGGGCACCTGTCGCGCAAGGGGAGCCGGGACGATGAATAGGACGCACACGCTTATCGTCACCCCGGGCAAGCAACGCGCGACCCGGGGCCCAGGAGTCGCTCCCCCTGGCCCCCGGATAGCGCTTGGCGCTTCCGGGATGACGAGGGATGGCGACGATGACTGACATGGTGCCCCCCGCCTCCAATTCCATCGCCGGGCTGATCCTGGCCGGCGGGCTGTCCCGGCGCATGGGCGGCGGCGACAAGCCCTTGATCAGCGTCGGCGGCCACAGCCTGCTGGAGCGCGTAATCGACCGCCTGCGCCCCCAGGTGGGGCAGATGGTGCTCAACGCCAACGGCGACCCCGCCCGCTTCGCCGACACCACGCTCCCGGTGGTGCCCGACGTGATCGAGGGCTATGGCGGGCCGCTGGTGGGCGTGCTGACCGGGCTGGAATGGCTGAAGGACCACACCTTCGACGTGGAATGGATGGTGAGCGTCGCCGCCGACACGCCGCTGTTCCCCGACGATCTGGTGCAACGCCTGCTGGCCGCCGTCACCGAGCAGGGTGCCGACATCGCCGTGGCCCGGACCGGCGAGCAGGCCCACCCGGTCTTCGCCCTGTGGCCGCTGCGCCTGGCCGACGATCTGCGCCGCGCCGTGGTGGACGAGGACATGCGCAAGATCGACCTGTGGACCGAGCGCTATAAGGTCGCCCATGTGGATTGGCCGACCCGGCCCCATGATCCCTTCTTCAACGTCAACACTCCCGAAGACGTGATGCGGCTGTCCATGATCCTCGACGGCACCCTGCCGGCCGAGCCGCCGATCCGGGCCGAGACCGGCATCGCCGTGCTGGTGGAGCGCCGCGACGGCTCCAGCCCCTGGGTCACCGAATCCTGGCGGCCGCTGGAAGCCCTGGCCGAAGCGCCGGGCGCGGCGCCCTGGACCCTGCTGCGCCGGGAAACGGGCTTCGAGCATTACCTGGAAACCGGGATCAAGGTGGTGCTGCACCGCTCGGACCTCGCCTCCTACCGCTACAATCTCGCCGGGCTGGAGCCCCGCCTCTACGTGGTGCTGCGCCGCACCGGGGAAACGGACCGGCCGGTCCGGGTGGTGATGGCCACCATCGCCCCCGACGAGGCGCAGGCCATGAGCGAGAGCGGCGAGGACATGGTGGACGGCGTGCCCCTGCCCCGCCCCCTGTTCGACTGGGCCATGGCGTTCTGCGCCTGCCACCCCCCCGACGAGCCCATGCGCAAGCGAAAGCGCGACCGCCTGGATTCCGACAAGGTGTTCGCGGGCAAGGGGAAACGGCCATGAGCGACGAACCCTTCCTGTCGCGCTGGTCGCGCCGCAAGCTGGACGCCAAGGCCGAGCAGGCGCCTCCGCCCCCCGCTCCGGCCGAGGACGCCAAGGCGCCGGAACCGGAACCGCCTTCCCCTCCGCCCGACCTGCCGCCGGTGGACTCCCTGGACAAGGATTCCGACTTTTCCGTCTTCCTCAAGGCGGGCGTGCCGCAGGAGCTGAAGCAGGCGGCGCTGCGGAAGCTGTGGCAATCGGACCCGGCCCTGATGGCGCCGGAAATCATGGACCTGCACATGGGCGATTACACCTCGCCCGTCGCCGAGGTGGTCAAGACCGCCTGGCGGCTGGGCAAGGGGGTGCTGGACGCCGCCGAACTGGCCGCCGAGGAGGAGGAAAAGGCCAAGGCCGCCGCCTTGCCCAGCCCGCCTGAAAGGGATTCCTAACGACCATGCATATTTTTCGCACAGCTAGTAATTTTCGCACAAAATAATACAGCATGAGAATGCCTGAATAAGCGACGCCCTGAATTGCTGTGATGCAGCAATGAAAATCCAACCTGCCCCCATGGAATTACAGCCTTCTACTCCCGATCTTCTTGACTGGTCACACCAGTTCCCGGATTATCCATTGATCGCCACGCAAGATGGCTAAGGCTTCGGCAAGAGATCGAGGCCTCGGGAGGAGCGATGAGGGCAGTGACGGCGCACCAAGGCGTTGCCGAGGACGATTTTCTGCGCGCCCGTTTCTACGGATTGCTGGCGGCCCTGTTTGTCGCGCCGCCGGGCGAGGATTTGCTGCGCCGGCTGGCCGCCATGAAGGCTGATGCCACGCCGCTGGGCGCCGCGCTCGGCCGCCTGGCCGAGGCCGCCGCCGCCGCCGATGCCGATTCCGTCGCCGATGAGTTCGCCGCCCTGTTCGTGGGCGTGACCGGCGGCGAGGTGATGCCCTATGCCTCCTGGCACCTGACCGGCTTCCTGCATGAGAAGCCCCTGGCCGAGCTGCGCCAGGACATGATCCGGCTGGGCATCGAGCCCGCCCCCGGCGTGTCCGAGCCCGAGGACCACGCCGCCTCGCTGTGCGAGATGATGCAGGGCCTGATCACCGGCCTGTTCGGCGAGCCGCTGGACCTGGCCGGGCAGAAGGATTTCTTCCAGGCCCATCTGGGTAGCTGGATGCCCCGTTTCCTGGACGATCTGGACAAGGCCCCCTCCGCCCGCTTCTACCGCGGCGTGGCGGGAATCGGCCGGGTGTTCCTGGAGATCGAAACCCAGGCTTTCGCCATGGTGGATTGATGGAGAGCGAGATGACGACCGAGAGCCCCGAATCCCAAAGCTCCGAAAGCAAGACCATCCTCAGCCGCCGCGGCCTCTTGAAGGGCGCCGTGCTGTCGGCCGGAGCGGCGGGAGCCGCCGCCGCCGGCGTGATCGGGGCGGGCCAGGATGCCCAGGCGGCCTCCGAGACCCGGGCCGGGGCCGGCTACCGGGAAACCGAACACGTGCGCCGCGCCTACGAAGCGGCCGGCTTCTAAGACCTGACGGGAGGAAGACATGCTGATCAAGAAGCGTGACGGGGAAGCCCGCAAGTCCGCCCTGTCGGAGACCCTGGCCTCGGTGGCCGGCGGCGCCATGGACCGCCGCGCCTTCCTGCGCCGCTCGGGCCTTGCCGCCGGCGGCGTCGCCCTGGTGGGGGGTGTCGGCGCGGGAACGGTACGCAAGGCCGACGCCGCCCCCTCGGCCCCCGATCCCAAGGCCGAGATCAAGAAATCCATCTGTACCCATTGCTCGGTGGGCTGCACCGTCAACGCCGAGGTGGTCAACGGCGTGTGGGTGGGCCAGGAACCGGCCTTCGATTCGCCGCTCAATCTCGGCAGCCATTGCGCCAAGGGCGCGGCGGTGCGCGAGCACGCCCACGGCGACCACCGCCTCAAGTATCCCATGAAGCTGGAGGGCGGGAAGTACAAGCGCATCTCCTGGGAGCAGGCCATCACCGAGGTGGGCGACCGCCTCCTGAAGATCCGCGATACGGCGGGTCCCGATTCGGTCTACTGGCTGGGCTCGGCCAAGTTCTCCAACGAGCAGGCCTACCTGATGCGCAAGTTCGCGGCGCTGTGGGGGACCAACAACGTCGACCACCAGGCCCGCATCTGCCATTCCACCACCGTCGCCGGCGTCGCCCAGACCTGGGGCTACGGCGCCATGACCAATTCCTACAACGACATCCACAATTCCAAGGCGATGTTCTTCATCGGCTCCAACGCCGCCGAAGCCCATCCCGTCGCCATGCTCCACATCCTCAAGGCCAAGGAGCAGAACAAGGCGCCGCTGATCGTCTGTGATCCCCGCTTCACCCGCACCGCCGCCCATGCCGACGAATACGTGCGCATGCGGCCCGGTACCGACGTGCCGCTGATCTGGGGCATCATGTGGCACATCTTCGAGAACGGCTGGGAAGACAAGGAGTTCATCCGAAAGCGCGTCTGGGGCATGGATCAGGTCAGGGCCGAGGTCGCCAAGTGGACTCCGGAGGAGACCGAGCGGGTCACCGGCGTGCCCGGCGCCCAGCTGAAGCGGGTCGCCCAGATTCTCGCCACCCACCGCCCCGGCACCGTGGTGTGGTGCATGGGCGGCACCCAGCATACGGTGGGCAACGCCAACGTCCGCGCCTATTGCAACCTGCAGCTGGTGCTGGGCAACGTGGGCGTGGCCGGCGGCGGCACCAACATCTTCCGCGGCCACGACAACGTCCAGGGCGCCACCGACATGGGCCTGGACGTCACCACCCTGCCCGCCTATTACGGCCTCGCCGCCCCGGCCTGGAAGCACTGGGCGCGGGTGTGGGGCCTGGACTACGAGTACATCAAGGGCCGCTTCAAGACGCCCGAGCTGATGGAAGCCCCCGGCATCCCGGTGTCGCGCTGGTATGACGGCGTCAACGAGGCCAAGGAGAACATCGCCCAGCCCGAGCCCATCAAGGCCATGGTGTATTGGGGCCACGCCCCCAATTCCCAGGTGCGCCAGCCCGAGCTGAAGAAGGCCATGGAAAAGCTGGACACCCTGGTGATCATCGATCCCTACCCGACGGTGTCCGCCGTGCTGCACGACCGCACCGACGGCGTCTACCTGCTGCCCGCCGCCACCCAGTTCGAGGTGGACGGCTCGCGCACCGCGTCCAACCGCTCGATCCAGTGGTCCGAGCGGGTGATCAAGCCCATGTTCGAATGCAAGGCCGACCAGGAGATCATGTATCTGCTGGCCAAGAAGTTCGGCTTCGCCGACCAGCTGGTGAAGAACATCAAGCTCGAGGGCACCGTGCCGCTGGCCGAGGACATCCTGCGCGAGATCAACCGGGGCGCCTGGACCATCGCCTATACCGGCCAGAGCCCCGAGCGCCTCAAGGCCCACATGGCCAACCAGCAGACCTTCGACAAGACCACGCTGCGCGCCGTGGGCGGTCCCTGCGACGGCGACTATTACGGCCTGCCCTGGCCGTGCTGGGGCAACGCCGCCATGAAGCATCCCGGCACGCCCAACCTCTATGACCCGTCCAAGCCGGTGAAGGACGGCGGGCTGAACTTCCGCGCCCTGTTCCCCGAGTACAAGGGGGAAAGCCTGCTGGCCACCGATTCCTGGCCCGAGGGCTCGGAACTGCCGGCCGGCCACCCGGGCTTCACCTACGGCATGCTGAAGAAGCTGGGCTGGGACGTGGACCTGACGCCGGAGGAAAGGGCCACCATCGAGAAGATCGGCGGCGAGAAGGCCGACGACGTCGCCTGGACCATCGACCTGTCGGGCGGCATCCAGCGCGTGGCGGTCAAGCACGGCGCCGCGCCCTTCGGCAACGGCAAGGCCCGCGCCGTGGTGTGGAACTTCCCCGATCCGGTGCCCCTGCACCGCGAGCCGCTCTACACGCCCAGGCGCGATCTGGTGGAGAAGTATCCCACCCACGCCGACAAGAAGATGATGCGCCTGCCCTTCCTGTATAAATCGGTCCAGGACAAGGACGTGTCCAAGGAGTTCCCCATCATCCTCACCTCCGGCCGTCTGGTGGAGTACGAGGGCGGCGGCGACGAGACCCGCTCCAATCCCTGGCTGGCCGAGCTGCAGCCCGACATGTTCGTCGAGGTCAACCCCTTCGACGCCAACAACGCCGGCATCCGGGCCGGCGACTATGTCTGGGTGAGCGGCCCCGAGGGCGGCAAGGTCAAGGTCAAGGCCCGCATCACCGAACGGGTGGGACGCGGCGTGGCCTTCATGCCCTTCCATTTCGGCGGCTGGTTCCAGGGCAAGGACCTCAGAAGTAAATACCCGGAGGGAGCCGCGCCCATCGTGCTGGGCGAAAGCACCAACACCGCCCAGACCTACGGCTACGACTCGGTGACCGGCATGCAGGAGACGAAAGTCACCCTGTGCCGCATCGAGAAGTTCCAGGCGTAAGGAGGAACCACCATGGCCCGCATGAAATTCCTCTGCGACGGCGAACGCTGCATCCACTGCAGCGGCTGCGTCACCGCCTGCAAGAACGAGCACGAGGTGCCCTGGGGCATCAACCGCCGCCGCGTGGTGACCATCAACGACGGCAAGCCGGGGCAGAAATCCCTGTCGGTGGCCTGCATGCACTGCTCGGACGCGCCGTGCATGGCGGTCTGCCCGGTGGATTGCTTCTACCAGACCGGCGACGGCATCGTGCTGCACAACAAGGATCTGTGCATCGGCTGCGGCTATTGCTTCTACGCCTGTCCCTTCGGCGCGCCGCAATACCCCTCCACCGGCAATTTCGGCGGACGCGGCAAGATGGACAAGTGCACCTTCTGCGCCGGCGGCCCCGAGGCCGACCATTCCAAGGCGGAGCTGGAGAAGTACGGCCGCAACCGCATCGCCGAGGGCAAGCTGCCGCTCTGCGCCGAGATGTGCGCCACCAAGGCCCTGCTGGCCGGCGACGGCGACATGGTCTCGACCATCTACCGCGAGCGCGTCATGGCCCGCGGCTTCGGCTCCGGCGCGTCGGGCTGGGGCCAGGCCTATGGCGAACAGCGGCGCGAACGGGCCCGCGAGGGCATGGGCGCTCCGGCCAAGGACAAATAGCCATGCGCCCGCCCGCCGTGGCCACCGCCCTGGTCTGCCTCCTCGCCCTTGCGGCTTGCAAGGGCGAGGAGATGGGCCGCCAGATTAAGCTGGACAAGGGCAGCTACATGGGTCCGCGCGACGCGGAGATCGCGCCCGCCGCCAGGACGTCCCTGGACCAGCGGATCGCCGGCCAGTCGGACGGCATCGCCCGGCTGACGACCAACGGCCCCATTCCCACCGGCGAGGCGGCTCCATCGGGCCGCATCGCCGGCCAGAAATTCTGAAGGGGAGGCATCGCATGAGCCGAACCATCCTCGCGGTCCTGATGCTGGTTCTGGGTCTGGGCATGGCGCAGCCTTCCCTGGCCGCCAGCTATGACGGCGACGTCACCAGCGCCGCCCAGTCGGACCGCATCACCGACCCCGACAATTGGCGCACCATCCGCCAGGGCGAGGCCGGCTACATCGCCGGACAACCGGCCGCCCGCGGTGTGCTGATCCAGTCGGAAGGCGAGATCTGGCGCAATTTCCGCAATGGCAAGCTGGCGGTCTATGCCGGCTGGGCGCTGATCGGCGTGACGCTGGCCATCACCGCCTTCTACTTCATCCGCGGCAAGATCATGATGGAGGGCGGCCCCTCGGGGCAGACCATCCTGCGCTTCACCAAGGTGGAACGCATCGGCCACTGGCTGACCGCCGGTTCGTTCCTGGTTCTGGGGCTCACGGGGCTGAACCTGTTGTTCGGCCGCTGGATCATCGAGCCCTGGCTGGGCAAGACCCTGTTTTCCTGGCTCTCCTGGGCGGGCAAGTGGCTGCACAACATCGCCGGCTTCGTCTTCATCGTCGGACTGGTGATGATCTTCGTCCTGTGGGCCAGGGACAACCTCTGGGACCGCTACGACTGGGGCTGGATCAAGGGCGGCGGCGGCCTGCTGAAGAAGGGCGTCCATCCCCCCGCCGCCAAGTTCAATTTCGGCCAGAAGACCCAGTTCTGGATGGTGATCATCGTCGGCGCCCTGGTGTCGTCGACGGGTCTGAACCTGCTGTTCCCCTTCACCATGGGCGACATCCACGCCATGCAGGTGATGCACCTGATCCACGCCGCCCTGGCGGTGGTGATGGTGCTGTTCATCCTGGGGCACATCTATATCGGCACCATCGGCATGGAAGGGGCGAGCACCGCCGTCACCACCGGCTACGTGGACCGGGAATGGGCGCGCGAGCACCATGCCGCCTGGGTCGAGGACGTGGAAAAGGGCGAGCCGAAGGCGGCGGAGTAGACTGATCGCCAAGGCGATCGGGCTGCCGCCCGAGCCCGCCTGGAGGCGCAGCCTCCAGACCACCAGTTTCTTAAAGCAGGGAGACAAACTCCCTGCTTTTATTTTGGCAGTCGGACCCGCCCCTGGCAGCCCATGGACTCATACCATCCTGCCAATGAATCGAGCTGTCATGCTGAGGCTGGTCCGAAGCATCTTTCAGGTGCAAACGGCTCCGCCTGCGGTTGAAAGATCCTTCCGCCCTTTGGGCGTCAGGATGACACGATGGGTCACTTCTAAGGCCGGCTGGCATCAAAGGGGGTTTGGGGCATCGCCCCAAATGGGTTCGGGCGATAGCCCGATAATGCCTCTACCCCTTCGGCTTGTGCCGGGTCAGATCGTCCGGCCACAGCGCGCTGGGGTTCAGCTCCACCCGGCCCGGTTCCGGCGCGCTCAGGGGCTCGCACGGCACCATGCTCTTCAGTGCCCGCTGGGCCAGTTGCTGGTAGGCCTCGGTGCCGCGGGTCTTGCGCGCCACCTCTTCCGCCGTGAGGTCCCGCAGCACCTTGGCCGGCAGGCCGGCCACCAGGGTACGGGGGGGAATCCTGAACCCGGCGGGGACGAAGGCCATGGCGGCGATGATCGCCTCCTCGCCCACCTCGGCGCCGTCATAGATGGACGACGCCATGCCCACCAGGGCGTTGCGGCGGATGCGGCAGCCATGCACAACGGCGGCGTGGCCGATATGGCCATAATCCTCCACCACGGTGTGGAAGCCCGGGGTGCCGTGCAGGATGCAATTGTCCTGGATGTTGACGCCAGATCCGATGATCACGCTGGAGAAATCGGCCCGAAGCGAAGCGCCCGGCCCGATGAAGCAGCCGGGTCCGATGCGCACGTCACCGATCAGCACGGCGGTGGGATGGACGTAGGAGCTGGGATCGACCACCGGCACCATTCCCTCGAACGCATAGCAAAGGCCGGTCATGGCATCCTCCGGTGGGCTTCGAACACGGCCTGTACCGTGTCGGGAATGGGAACCGGGCGCTGGCTGGCCCGATCGACGAAGACGTGAATCCAGTGGCCCTCGGCGGCAGCCTCGTCGCATCCCGCCTCGAACAGGGCCAGACCGTAGCGGGCGCTGGTGCGGCCCATGTGGTCGATGCGGATGCCCGCCACCACGGCCGAGGGATAGGACAGGGGCTTCAGGAAGCGGCAGGAGGATTCGGCGGCGAAGGTGATCACCGGGGCGCTCATCAGATCCAGCCCGCAAGGCCCGGTCAGGAACTTCACCACGATATGCTCGAAGAAGCGCTGATAGACCACATTGTTCAGGTGGCCGAACATGTCGTTGTCCGACCACCGCGTCTGAATCTCCACGCGAAAGGGATAGTCGGCCTGACGGGACGGTTCCTTCCTGTGGCTCATTGCGCCGATCCCGCGGGACATGTCATCCCGAGCGAAGCCGAGGGATCTCGTCCTGACACGGCTTGTCCGATTCGGCCCCGCCCGGCCAGACGGAGATTCCTCGCCTGCGGCTCGGAATGACAAGCGGAGAGGGACAACCAGCCGCTCATTGCGCCGTCCAGCCGCCGTCCATGGAAAGGGCCGTGCCGGTCATGTTGGCGCACGCGGGCGAGCAGAGGAACACCGCAAGGTCGCCCAGCTGTTCCGGAGTGGTGAAGGTCTTGGAGGGCTGCTTCTCGGCCAGCAGGTCGCGGCCCGCCTGCTCCACCGGCACGCCCAGGGCCTCGGCGCGAGCGTCGATCTGCTTCTGCACCAGGGGGGTGAGCACCCAGCCGGGACAGATGGCGTTGCAGGTGATGTCGATCTCGGCGGTTTCCAGCCCCACCACCTTGGTCAGGCCGATCACGCCGTGCTTGGAGGCGACATAGGCGGCCTTGTTGACGGAGGCCACCAGACCGTGGGCCGAAGCGACGTTGATGATGCGGCCCCAGCCGCGCGCCTTCATGCCGGGCATGGCGGCGTGGATGGCCTGGAACACCGAGGTGAGGTTGATGGCGATCACCGAATCCCAGCGTTCCAGCGGAAAATCCTCCACCGGCGCCACGTGCTGGATGCCGGCGTTGTTGACCAGGATATCGACGCCGCCCAGGCGGCTTTCCGCGTCGCGCACCAGGTCGCCGGCCCCGTCGGGCTTGGAGAGGTCGGCGCCGTTGTAGAGCACGGTGACGCCGAATTCCTCGGCGAGACCGGCGCGCAGCGCCTCGATCCCCGCCGCGTCGCCGAAACCGTTGAGCATCACCGAGGCCCCTTGCGCCGCCAGCGCGCGGGCGATGCCGAGGCCGATGCCGCTGGTGGACCCGGTGACCAGGGCCCTTTTCCCGTTCAACATGGCGTTTCCTCCCTCCCTATGGTCTTAGCAAGAGGCAAAGCGGTAAACAAGTACCGATTTACCGCTTGAAGAACGCCTCGGCTCCCATCTTCACCGCCTGCTTGGCGGTGATGGCCTGCTCGACGCGGGCGATCTCCCCCTTGAGATCGGAGATGTATTCGCGCAGTTCGTCGATGGACATGGGATCGAGATTTCTCGAGGCTTGGGGCTTCTTGCGCGGTTCCAGGTCGTCGGCGTCCATGGGCTTTTCCTCTCTTGCCACGATTGGACGAACGTACCAGATTGAGCTCCTCACCGACAGTACGAGGCCCGACGGATGCTGCCCGAGACCATGACCTGCATCGAGATTTCCACCCCCGGCGGTCCGGAGGTGCTCAAATCCGTCACCCGCCCACTACCACAGCCCAAGCCCGGCGAGGTGCTGATCAAGGTGGCGGCGGCGGGCATCAACCGCCCCGACGTGCTGCAGCGCGCCGGCGCCTATCCCGCCCCGCCCGGCGCCTCGGACCTGCCCGGCCTGGAAGTGGCCGGCGTGGTCGTCGCCCTGGGCGACGGGGTCGCCGCCCCTGCCCTGGGCGCCGAGGTTTGCGCCCTGGCCCCCGGCGGCGGCTATGCCGAGTACTGCACCGTGGACGCCCGCCACTGCCTACCGCTGCCCGAGGGCTACGACATGGTCCGCGCCGCCGCCCTGCCCGAGACCTTCTTCACCGTCTGGCACAACGTGGTGGAGCGCGGAGCGTTGAAGGCGGGCGAGCGCTTCCTGGTCCATGGCGGCGCCGGCGGCATCGGCACCACCGCCATCCAGCTGGCCAAGGCTTTGGGGGCGGAAGTCTTCGCCACCGCCAATGGCGAGGCCAAGTGCAAGGCCTGCCGCGAGTTGGGCGCCGACGTGGCCATCGACTATTCCTCGGCCGATTTCGTCGAGGTGATCAAGGAGCGGACCAAGGGCAAGGGCATCGACGTCATCCTCGACATGGTGGGCGGCGACTATCTCGCCCGCAACATCAAGAGCCTGGCCGCCGACGGCCGCATGGTCTCCATCGCTTTCCTGAGAGGCTCCAGCGCCGAGCTGAACCTGATGCCGGTGATGCTGAAGCGCCTGACGCTGACCGGCTCGACGTTGCGCCCGCAATCGAACGATGCCAAGGCCCGCATGGCCAAAGGCTTGGCCGAGACCGTGTGGCCGCTGCTGGACCGGGGCGCCATCGCGCCCTTGATCCACGCCGTCTTTCCCCTGGCCGAGGCCGCCAAGGCCCATGCCCTGATGGAAAGCAACGCTCATGTGGGCAAGATCGTGCTCCAGGTTTGACCAAAGCCACATTCGCACCTATAACTACCTCTGCGCACTCGCCGGGGTGTCGCCATCCGCGATTCGACCCCATGCGGTCTCGCGGGTAATTCGTGAAAAGCGTTGCGGGGGTTGGACCCGCCCCGTCCCGGGCGGACGGAGGGGGACAACGCCGCGTCAGGAGGTTTAATGGCTCTGCCGCTCATGCCCAAGGCGACCGCCGTCTGGCTGGTCGAGAACACCGCCCTCTCCTTCGAGCAGATCGCCGATTTCTGCGGCCTGCATCCGCTCGAGGTCCAGGCCATCGCCGATGGCGAAGTGGCCGCCGGCATCGTCGGGCTCGACCCCGTGGCCAACGGCCAGGTGACCCGCGCCGAGATCGAGCGTTGCGAGGCCAACCCCGACGGCCACCTGAAGCTGACCGTCACCGACATTCCGCAGCCGCGCGCCAAGCCCAAGGGTGCCCGCTACACTCCCGTCTCCAAGCGCCAGGACCGGCCCGACGCCATCGCCTGGATTCTGAAGCACCATCCGGAACTGTCGGACGCCGCCATCTCCAAGCTGATCGGCACCACCAAGCCGACCATCCAGTCGGTGCGCGACAAGAGCCATTGGAACGCCGCCAACATCAAGCCGCGCAATCCCGTCACGCTGGGCATGTGCAGCGAGGCCGACCTGGAGAAGGTGGTGGCGCTGTCGGGGCGCAGCCGCGCCCACGTCATCGACGACGAGCCGGCCCATCACGACGACGCCCCGGCCGAGGACTGATCCTCTCCGCCGAAGGCCAAGACGAAACGCCCGCCCTCACCGGCGGGCGTTTTGCTATCTGGGGAAAGAGGATGTCATGCTGAGTGTAAGCGAAGCATCTTTCAGCCTGAAGCGATGACCGCCTGTACCTGAAAGATCCTTCGGCTTTGCCTCAGGATGACAGGGGGACCTACTTGGCCGCCGGCTTCCTGGCGTTGGTCTCGGAGCCGTCGTCGAAAATGTTGAAGAGGTTCCGAAGGAAGCCGGGGGTCAGCGCCGACAGCGGATTGACCACCACCGACGGGTCCTCGGTCGGCCCCTTCATGGAGTAGTTGAAGGCGATGATGCCGCCGCCCTTCTCGCCGCCGGTGACCAGCCAGCCCAGCACCGGAATCTTGCCCAGCACCGAGTTCAGGGCATAGGCCGGCACCACGGTGCCCTCCAGGGCCAGGCGGGAATGATCCATGTCGATCTGGCCCTTGGCGGTGATGCCGAGCGCCGTTCCCCAGGCGCGCACGTCGCGCACCTCCACCAGCCCGTCGGTCATGGTGAAGGGCGCCTCCAGCGACGAGAAGCTGACGCCTTCCCCCTGCAGCACGTCGAGAATGCCGGTCAGCGCCGCCACGGTCAGCAGGCGGGCCAGGATCGGCGCGTTGCGCACGTGATAATCGGAAACCTTGATGATGCCGTTATAGGGCTGGTCCTTGCGGGAATCGTCGATATGGCCCTCGACCGACAGCTCGCCGCCCATCATGTCGCCATAGATGTCGAACACCCGCAACACCGCGCCGGCATCGTCGGAGGTGACGGTGAAGTTGCGCCGCTTCGGCCCGCCGGGCTGGACATTGGCGGCGAAGCCCTTGTTGCCGCCCAGGCCGCCCTTGACGTGGACCTGCTGCCATTCCTCGGCGTCGCGGGTCAGCGAGGCGGTGGCGTTGAGCAGCGCCCCCTTCCCCGACATCCACATGGCCTTGGCCGAGGCGGTCACGCTCATGGGCGGCGGCTTGTCGTCATCGTCCTTCTTCCGGCCCGCCTTGGCGTCCTCGTCGCGGGCCAGCACCGGCTCGGCGTCGAAGCTGGCGCCCTTGAAGACGATGTCCAGGCCGGCCTTGTCGGGGCGGATGGAAATGGAGCCCTCGCCATCGGTGCGCAGGTACTTCACCCGCGAGAAATCCACCTTGCGCGCCGCCCCGTCGGGACCAAAGGCCACCGATCCCGCCACGTCCAGGTCGCCGGCCCTGACCGCGAAGCGCGGCACCGCCGAGATCAGCTTGCGGTCGAGCCGGACCAGCACCTCGGCGCTGCCCGGCTTGTCCGCCGGCTTTTTCCAGCCCAGGCCGGGCAGTTCCATGCGGGCGGCGGCCAGGTCCACCTTGGCGTCGATCTCGGCCTTGCCGCCGTCCATGAAGGTGGCGACCAATTCGGCGCCCACCGGCCCGCTGGTGAACGGCGCCACGAAGGGCACGCCGTCCAGGCCCAGCAGCTTGCGCTGATCCTCGGTGACCTCGGGAGCCTTGAGGAAGTAGCGCGAGCGAAACGCCTGGCCCTTGGAGAAGTTCTCGCGCCAGGCCAGATGGCCGGGAATTCCGGCCAGCACCACCGGCCCGGTGGCGTCGAGGCCCTTGGCGTCCACGTCCAGCTCCAAGGTGCCGTCCGACAGGTCGAGCCCCATCATCACCTTGGGAATAGCCACCTTCCTGACGGTGGCGGAAGCCTTGATGCCCACGTCGTCCAGGCGCAGCGTCTTCAGCAGCGGAAACTTGAGCCGCACCTTGGCCACGGCATCGCCGCCCACCTTGGCGGGCTCGATGCCCAGCGCCTGGGCGTAGCGCAGCGGTGGATTGTCGATCAGTCTCAGGGCGTCGGTGGCGGGACCGGCGATCACCAGTTCGATGTCGGCGAACTGGTCCTCCTTGTCCAGGCCGGTGAAGACGATGGTGCCTTCCTTCAGCCGCAGGCCGTAGACCTCGCCCCCCGACAGGGCGATGCGGAACGACGAGGCGTCGAAGGTACAGACGCCCACCGTGTTGCGCGCCACCGGCATGGGGTGGAGGTAATCGACGGTGACCCCCTCGGGGCGAATCTCGCCGCCCAGATGGTCGATCACCACATCGTCGAAGCGGCCCGAGGGCGAGCGGGCCGACAGCTGGATGGTCGCCTCGCGGACCACGCCCTTGGACAGGTTGGGAATCACCCAGTCCCGCGCGTTCTGGGCCAGGCCGTTGGGCCACAGGTCGCGGACCCGGTCCACCGGCACGTCGCGCAAACCGCCCTCGGCCTTGACCGAGGTCTCGCCGCCCAGCCCGTCCACCACCGCCGCCAGGGCGAAGGTGGGGCCATCCAGATCGATACGGACCTCGGTGAGGTCCAGCCGGGTCATGTCCCGGCTCAGTTCGCCCCGAAGCGCCGCCGAGGCGACCGGATGGGTCGTATGGAACGGTGCCGGCAGGTTGAGGCGTCCCGCTCCGCCCGACAGGTCGAAGGCCAGGGTCTCCAGCACGCCGCCGCCGTTCACCCGCGCCCGCACGCTGCCGGCCAGCGGCATGTCGATCACGCCGAGATGCGCGGCCGGGCCGCCGAAACGGGCCAGCACCGCCGGACGGATGCTCTGCAGGCGCAGGTCCAGGTCGGCGGCGCCATCGGCCTTGGCATAGCCGGCCTCCACCGTCACCTCGCCCGCCTCGCCGGCCAGATCGAGGGGAATGCGGCCCTTGGCCTGGATGCCGGCGGGAACGCGGCGGATGGCCAGATCGGCCCCCGGGGCGTGCCAGGCGGTGCCCAGCGCCCGGTCCTCGATCCGCAAATCGGCGCCCCGGATGCTGAAGGATTGCAGCGAACGCCCCGGCTTGGCGGGGTCGGGATCGCCCAGCAGGGCATCCTTGATCCGGGCGATGACCAGCCCGGCATCGCCGCCGCCGCCGCTGTCGGGCAGATCGAACTGGAAGCGGCCCGAGGCATCGCGGACCAGGGAAAGGCGCGGCCCGTGCAGGCGGATGGAATTGGGAGCGATGACGCCCCGGAGCAGCGCCCGGCCGCTCAAGGACAGCGCCATGTCGGGCACCGCCACCACGGGAACGTCGTTGCCGGCCACATAGGCCCGGGCGTTGCGGACGTGGATTTCCAGCATGCGCTCGTCGTCGCCCCGCTGCAGCAGGGTGGCGTCCAGGCGGACGGTGAGCGAACCGTCCCTCGCCGTCAGCGCTTCCTCGATATAAGGTGTCAGGAATTCGAGCGATATGGGACCGTGGGACAGCCGCCATGCCGCCAGCGGCACAACCAGCAGCAGCCCCACCAGAACGGCCCCCAGCAGCTGGAACAGACTCCTAACGGTGCCGTGAACCACTCTGCGTCTTCTCCATGCCCGCTTGACCCCTGATCCCGTATTCCGCAGTGTGAAGCAACCACAACATTTGGGGCCGCACAAGGTGAGTTTTCCACTCGATCCACGTTTCTTCCCCGGTGTTGCCGATCCCGCCCGCGTCGAGGTCGGACTGGCCCGCTGGCACGAAGCCGCCGATGCCCAGGACGACGCCGAACTGGCCGCCTTCATGCGCTCCCTGCCCGGCCGGGACGGAATCGGCGACCTGCTGCGGGGCGTTTTCGCCAACTCGCCCTTTCTCACCCTGTGCCTGGAGAAGGAGCCCGCCTTCCTGCGCCAGGCCCTGGAGGTGGGGCCGGATGCGGCGTTCGACGGCCTGATGGCCGATCTGACCGCCCGGTTGCGCGACGAGGGCGATTTTTCCCGCCTGATGCGGGAGCTGCGCGTCGCCAAGCGCCGCTGCTCGCTGCTGGCCGCCCTGGCCGATCTGGGCGGGGCATGGCCGCTGGAAAAGGTCACCGGGGCGCTGGCGAGCATGGCGGAGGCGGCCTGCCGCCTCGGCCTCTCGTTCCTGCTGCGGCGCGAGGCCGGGCGCGGCAATCTGCAACTGGCCCATCCCGAGGAGCCGGAAAAGGGATCGGGCATCATCGTGCTGGGCATGGGCAAGCTGGGCGCCCGCGAGCTGAACTATTCCAGCGACATCGACCTGATCGTCTTCTACGACCACGAAAAGCTGGTCTACACCGGCAAGCGTTCCGTCCAGGAATGCGTCATCGCCATGACCAAGGAGCTGGTGCGCATCCTCGACGAGCGGGATTCCGACGGCTACGTGTTCCGCACCGATCTGCGCCTGCGCCCCGATCCCGGCTCGACGCCGCCCGCCGTCGCCCTGGTGGCGGCGGAAGCCTATTACGAGGGTTTCGGCCAGAACTGGGAGCGGGCCGCCATGATCAAGGCCCGCCTGGTGGCCGGCGATGCCGAGACCGGGGCGGCCTTCATCCGCTTCCTGCGCCCCTTCATCTGGCGCAAGTCGCTGGACTTCGCCGCCATCCAGGACATCCATTCCATCAAGCGCCAGATCAACGCCCACAAGGGCGGGCGCTCCATCGCGGTGGCCGGACACAACGTCAAGCTGGGACGCGGCGGCATCCGCGAGATCGAGTTCTTCGCCCAGACCCAGCAGCTGATCTGGGGCGGCCGCCAGCCCGAGATGCGCGTCTCGGGCACGCTCGAGGCCCTGCACGCCCTGGCCGCCGCCGGCCACGTCACCCCCGAGGTGGTGGCCGACATGGAGGCCGCCTACCGCTATCTGCGCACGCTCGAACACCGGCTGCAGATGGTGGACGACAAGCAGACCCAGACCCTGCCCACCAATCCCCAGGTCCTGGCCGAGATCGCCGCCTTCATGGGGGCGGCCGACGTCGAGGCTTTCGCGGCCGAGCTGACCGCCCACCTGCAGAAGGTGGAGCACCACTATGCCGGCCTGTTCGAGGACGCGCCGCCCCTGGGAGCGGGCGGCAATCTGGTGTTCACCGGCGGCGAAAACGACCCCGAGACGGTGCACACCATCACGGAAATGGGCTTCGCCAATGCCGACGCGGTGTGTTCCACCATTCGCGGCTGGCATCACGGGCGGGTGCGGGCCACCCGCTCGACCCGGGCGCGGGAATTGCTGACCGAGCTGACGCCCGCCCTGCTGTCGGCGCTGGCCACCACCACGGCGCCCGACGACGCCTTCATGCGCTTCGACGAGTTCCTCTCCCGCCTGCCGGCCGGGGTGCCCCTGTTCTCGCTGTTCTACGCCAACCCCTCCCTGCTGGAGCTGGTGGCCGAAATCATGGGCGACGCGCCGCTGCTGGCCGAACATCTGGCGCGGCACACCACCACGCTGGATTCGGTGCTGCAGGCCAATTTCTTCGAGCCCCTGCCCCCCCAGGACGTGCTTGAAGCCGAACTGGCCAAGGCGCTTTCCGAGGCCGACGACTTCCAGCTGGTCCTCGATGTCACCCGGCGCTGGGCCAACGACCGCAAGTTCCAGGTGGGCGTGCTGACGCTCCGGAACGTCATCGAGGCGGGCGAGGCGGCCAGCGCCCTGTCCGACGTCGCCGGAGCCATCCTGCGCCGGCTGGGACCCAAGGTGGAGGAGGAATTCGCCCGCGCCCACGGCCATGTGCCGGGCGGCGCCTGGGTGATCCTGGCCATGGGCAAGGCGGGCGGCCGCGAGATGTCGGCCACCTCGGACCTGGACCTGATCCTGGTCTACGACTGCCCGGAGGATGCCGAGGAATCCGACGGCTCGCGCCCCCTGGCGCCGCCGGTGTGGTTCTCGCGCCTGACCCAGCGCATGGTCAACGCGCTCACCGCCAAGACCGGCGAGGGCACCCTTTACGAAGTGGACATGCGCCTGCGGCCGTCCGGCAATTCCGGCCCCATCGCCTCCAGCCTGGAGGCCTTCCGCCGCTATCAGGAGGAAGCCGCCTGGACCTGGGAGCACATGGCGCTGACCCGTGCCCGGGTGGTGGCCGGCGATGCCGCCCTGACCGAACGGGTGAACGCCATCATCCGCCAGACCCTGACCAGGCCCCGCGACCCGGCCAAGCTGCTGCTCGACGTGGCCGACATGCGCGAGCGCATGGCCAGGGAGCACAAGGCCGCCTCGGTCTGGGAGGTCAAGCACCTGCGCGGCGGACTGGTGGACATCGAGTTCACCGCCCAGTACCTGCAGCTGGCCCACGGCCCAGCCCATCCCGAAATGCTGGACAGCAACACCGCCCGCGCGCTCGACAAGGCCGCCCAGGCCGGCGTGCTGGACCGGGCCGACTGCACCACGCTGACCGAGGCGCTGCGCCTGTGGTCGGCGGTGCAGACCGTGCTGCGCCAGACCATCGCCGGCGGCTTCGACGAGCACACCGCCCCCCGGGGGCTCAAGGACGTGCTGGTCCGCGCCGCCGGACTGACCGATTTCAAGAGCCTCACCGACCGCATGGAAGACTGCGCCGCCGGCGCCCACGACGTGTTCCGCCGCCTGATCGACCAGCCCGCCGCCGCATTGAAAGACAGGGAGACCACCCCATGACCACCCCCGCCCCCGACTTCTCCATGGAAACGGACGACGGCAAGGCCGCCCTGGCCGATTACCGGGGCAAGATTCTGGTGCTGTACTTCTATCCCAAGGACGACACCTCGGGCTGCACCTCGGAGGCCAAGGCCTTCCGCGACCTGTATGCCGGGTTCCAGGCGGCCGGCATCGAAATCCTCGGAATCTCCAAGGATTCGGTGGCCAGCCACGCCAAATTCCGCGCCAAGCACGAGCTGCCCTTCCGCCTGGGCTCCGACCCCGAGGGAGCGGCGTGCGAGGCCTATGGCGTGTGGAAGAAGAAGAGCATGTACGGCCGCGAATACATGGGCATCGAGCGCTCCACCTTCCTGATCGATCAAAACGGCGTGCTGCGCGCCGAATGGCGCAAGGTCAAGGTCACCGGCCATGCCGAGGCGGTGCTGGGGGCCCACTGCGCTGCAGGCGCGAGAGCCGGGGGGCGAGCTCCTCGCCGTCCTCCGGGGCAGTCGTAGACCAGGATCAGGTCCAGGTCCGAGGTGGCCGACATCTCGCGGCCGCCCGCCTTGCCCATGGCCAGGATCACCCAGGCGCCGCCCGGCACATGGCCGGGCACGGGCGAACTCCTCCTCCACCTTGCAGTACCAGCCGCACAGGGTAGGCCCGGCAACATGGGACGGGCGCTGGCCGCCTCGCCCGCCTCGATGACGCCTCCGGAGCGTGCGCGCGCGCCCACCTGGAACTTGCCGTCGGCTGGCCCGGCGCCCGGGGACATCGAGGACCACTGGAAGTCGTCGGCCTCGGAAGCACTGGCCAGTTCGGCTCGAGCGCGTACTGTGACTCGAGGAATTGGCCTGGCACCAAATGCAGCGGGATATGCGCGCGCGAGATGTTCGGCCAGCAGCGGCGCGCGCCCATGATTTCGGCCACCCGCTCCAGCAGGGAGGGGTTGGCGTAGAACGGCGAGAACCGGGGCGCCCCGGCCGGCAGGCGGGAGAGGAACTCGTCGAAGCGCATGAAGGCGTCGTGGGCGCCGTGGTGATGCCAGCACCGACAGCAGGGCGGCTGCTCGGTGCCGCAATTCCCGCGCCCGGGTGCGAGCGGTGGCCCGCACCCGCCCGTGATCCACCCGCGAATGGATGGAGACGCACCGCGTCGGCATTGGCGAAGCCCATTTCCGTGATGGTGTGCGCCATCTCGGGTGGTTTTCGCCGCCGGTGAACACCAGAGTACCGCCCGCTCCCAGGGCGGCGCGTCCTCGAACAGGCCGGCGTGGTGGTGTTCCACCTTCTGGGTGGGCGGTCGCTCGCCGCGAAAGCCTCGACGTCGGCCCCCCATGAAGGCGGCGACTCGGCCGGCCTGGGATGGTGCGGGTCTGGGTCTGCTTGTCGTCCACCATCTGCAGCCGGGTGTTCGAGCGTGCGCAGATAGCGGTAGGCGGCCTCCATGTCGGCCACCACCTCGGGGGGTGACGTGGCCGGCGGCGGCCAGGGCGTGCAGGGCCTCGAGCGTGCCCGAGACGCGCATCTCGGGCTGGCGGCCGCCCCAGATCAGCTGCTGGGTCTGGGCGAAGAACTCGATCTCGCGGATGCCGCCGCGTCCCAGCTTGACGTTGTGTCCGGCCACCGCGATGGAGCGCCCGCCCTTGTGGGCGTTGATCTGGCGCTTGATGGAATGGATGTCCTGGATGGCGGCGAAGTCCAGCGACTTGCGCCAGATGAAGGGGCGCAGGAAGCGGATGAAGGCCGCCCCGGTCTCGGCATCGCCGGCCACCAGGCGGGCCTTGATCATGGCGGCCCGCTCCCAGTTCTGGCCGAAACCCTCGTAATAGGCTTCCGCCGCCACCAGGGCGACGGCGGGCGGCGTCGAGCCGGGATCGGGGCGCAGGCGCAGATCGGTGCGGAACACGTAGCCGTCGGAATCCCGCTCGTCGAGGATGCGCACCAGCTCCTTGGTCATGGCGATGACGCATTCCTGGACGGAACGCTTGCCGGTGTAGACCAGCTTTTCGTGGTCGTAGAAGACGATCAGGTCGATGTCGCTGGAATAGTTCAGCTCGCGGGCGCCCAGCTTGCCCATGCCCAGCACGATGATGCCCGATCCCTTTTCCGGCTCCTCGGGATGGGCCAGTTGCAGATTGCCGCGCCCGGCCTCGCGCCGCAGCAGGAACGAGAGGCCGAGGCGGCAGGCCGCCTCCGCCATGCTCGCCAGCGCCCCGGTGACCTTTTCCAGCGGCCATGCCCCGCCCAGATCGGCCAGGGCGGCCAGCAGCGAGCAGCGGCGCTTGGCGACGCGCAGCTCCCGCATCAGGCGGGAAAAATCGCCCTCGTCGCGCAACCGGGCGGTCAGATCGGCCATCAGGCCGTCGAACGCCGCATCCGGCCCCACCTCCAGGGCCTGGCGCAGGAAGGCGGGCTCCTTCTCCAGGCACAGGGTGAGAAAGGGCGAGTTGGCGAAAACGCCCCGCAGCAGGTCGCCGATTCCGTCCCGGCCGGGCAGGGAGCGCATGAAGGCGGCCAGTTCGGCGTCGTCCTGGGCATCGGCGGCTTCGTGCCAGCGGGCCAGTCCGACCTCGACGCGGGCGGGATCGGCAACACCGGGGAAGAAACGTGGATCGAGTGGAAAACTCACCTTGTGCGGCCCCAAATGTTGTGGTTGCTTCACACTGCGGAATACGGGATCAGGGGTCAAGCGGGCATGGAGAAGACGCAGAGTGGTTCACGGCACCGTTAGGAGTCTGTTCCAGCTGCTGGGGGCCGTTCTGGTGGGGCTGCTGCTGGTTGTGCCGCTGGCGGCATGGCGGCTGTCCGACGGTCCCATATCGCTCGAATTCCTGACACCTTATATCGAGGAAGCGCTGACGGCGAGGGACGGTTCGCTCACCGTCCGCCTGGACGCCACCCTGCTGCAGCGGGGCGACGACGAGCGCATGCTGGAAATCCACGTCCGCAACGCCCGGGCCTATGTGGCCGGCAACGACGTTCCCGTGGTGGCGGTGCCCGACATGGCGCTGTCCTTGAGCGGCCGGGCGCTGCTCCGGGGCGTCATCGCTCCCAATTCCATCCGCCTGCACGGGCCGCGCCTTTCCCTGGTCCGCGATGCCTCGGGCCGCTTCCAGTTCGATCTGCCCGACAGCGGCGGCGGCGGGGATGCCGGGCTGGTCATCGCCCGGATCAAGGATGCCCTGCTGGGCGATCCCGACCCCGCCAAGCCGGGGCGTTCGCTGCAATCCTTCAGCATCCGGGGCGCCGATTTGCGGATCGAGGACCGGGCGCTGGGCACCGCCTGGCACGCCCCGGGGGCCGATCTGGCCATCCGCCGCGTTCCCGCCGGCATCCAGGCCAAGGGCCGCGTTCCCTCGATCTGGCCGGCGAGGCGGGCGAGGTGACGGTGGAGGCCGGCTATGCCAAGGCCGATGGCGCCGCCGACCTGGACCTGCGCCTGCAGAGCGTCCGTCCGGCGGTGCTGGCCCGTTTCGGCGGCCCGGCCGCGCATCTCGGCGTGATCGACATGCCGCTGGCCGGCAGCGTGCGGGCGCGGGTGAACGGCGGCGGCGTGCTGGAGACCCTGGCCTTCGACCTGTCGGGCGGAGCGGGACGCCTCAACCTGCCGGCACCGTTCCATACGACCCATCCGGTCGCCTCGGCGGCGCTTCGGGGCGAACTGAGCCGGGACATGACCCGGCTGGACCTCACCGAGGTCCGTATCGATCTGGATGGCCCCACCTTCGCCCTGGCGGCGGTGGTGGACGGGCTGGGCGGCGAGACCTCGGTCAAGGCCGAGGGCGGTTTGCGCGACGTGCCGGTGGACCGGGTCCGCGACCTGTGGCCCAACGGCCTGGCCCAGAACGCGCGGGACTGGGTGATTCCCAACCTGTCCAAGGGCGTGGTCCGCGAGGCGACCATCCAGCTGTCGGCCGCTCGCCCTCGGGCCGCTTCGACGATGTGGTGATCGACCATCTGGGCGGCGAGATTCGCCCCGAGGGGGTCACCGTCGATTACCTCCACCCCATGCCGGTGGCGCGCAACACGGTGGGCGTCTGTACCTTCGACGCCTCGTCGTTCCGCATCGCCCTGTCGGGGGGCGAGGTCTACGGCCTGCGGCTGAAGGAAGGCACCATCGTCTTCACCGGCCTGGACAAGGAGGACCAGTTCGCCGACATCGAACTGGTGATCGCCGGTCCCGCCACCGACGCCCTGAGACTGATCGACAATCCACCGCTGCGCTACGCCCAGGCGCTGGGCATCGAGCCCGCCAAGGTGGGCGGCGATGCCGTGGCCAAGGTGCGGCTCAAGTTTCCGCTGCTGAAGACGCTGCGCCTGGACGACGTGGGCATCAAGGCTTCCGCCACCGTCAGGAAGGTGGCTATTCCCAGGTGATGATGGGGCTCGACCTGTCGGACGGCACCTTGGAGCTGGACGTGGACGCCAAGGGCCTCGACGTCACCGGGCCGGTGGTGCTGGCCGGAATTCCCGGCCATCTGGCCTGGCGCGAGAACTTCTCCAAGGGCCAGGCGTTTCGCTCGCGCTACTTCCTCAAGGCTCCCGAGGTCACCGAGGATCAGCGCAAGCTGCTGGGCCTGGACGGCGTGCCCTTCGTGGCGCCGTTCACCAGCGGGCCGGTGGGCGCCGAATTGGTCGCCACCTTCATGGACGGCGGCAAGGCCGAGATCGACGCCAAGGTGGACCTGGCCGCCGCCCGCATGGAACTGCCCGGCCTGGGCTGGAAAAAGCCGGCGGACAAGCCGGGCAGCGCCGAGGTGCTGGTCCGGCTCGACCGCAAGCTGATCTCGGCGGTGCCGCGCTTCGCGGTCAGGGCCGGCGACCTGGACGTGGCGGTGTTCGGTGGCCTTTGGTCCCGACGGGGCGGCGCGCAAGGTGGATTTCTCGCGGGTGAAGTACCTGCGCACCGATGGCGAGGGCTCATTTCCATCCGCCCCGACAAGGCCGGCCTGGACATCGTCTTCAAGGGCGCCAGCTTCGACGCCGAGCCGGTGCTAGCCCGCGACGAGGACGCCAAGGCGGGCCGGAAGAAGGACGATGACGACAAGCCGCCGCCCATGAGCGTGACCGCCTCGGCCAAGGCCATGTGGATGTCGGGGAAGGGGGCGCTGCTAACGCCACCGCCTCGCTGACCCGCGACGCCGAGGAATGGCAGCAGGTCCACGTCAAGGGCGGCCTGGGCGGCAACAAGGGCTTCGCCGCCAATGTCCAGCCCGGCGGGCCGAAGCGGCGCAACTTCACCGTCACCTCCGACGATGCCGGCGCGGTGTTGCGGGTGTTCGACATCTATGGCGACATGATGGGCGGCGAGCTGTCGGTCGAGGGCCATATCGACGATTCCCGCAAGGACCAGCCCTATAACGGCATCATCAAGGTTTCCGATTATCACGTGCGCAACGCGCCGATCCTGGCCCGCCTGCTGACCGTGGCGGCGCTGACCGGCATTCTCGACGTGCTGCAGGGGGAGAAGGCGTCAGCTTCTCGTCGCTGGAGGCGCCCTTCACCATGACCGACGGGCTGGTGGAGGTGCGCGACGTGCGCGCCTGGGGAACGGCGCTCGGCATCACCGCCAAGGGCCAGATCGACATGGATCATTCCCGCCTGGCCCTGGAGGGCACCGTGGTGCCGGCCTATGCCCTGAACTCGGTGCTGGGCAAGATTCCGGTGCTGGGCTGGCTGGTCACCGGCGGCGAGAAGGGCGGCGGCATCATCGCCTTCAACTACTCCATGAAGGGGCCGACCGAGGACCCGTCGGTGGTGGTCAATCCGCTGTCGGCGCTGACCCCCGGCTTCCTTCGGAACCTCTTCAACATTTTCGACGACGGCTCCGAGACCAACGCCAGGAAGCCGGCGGCCAAGTAGGTCCCCCTGTCCACCCCGAGGCAAAGCCAAGGATCTTTCAGGTACAGGCGGTCATCGCTTCAGGCTGAAAGATGCTTCGCTTACACTCAGCATGACATCCTCTTTCCCCAGATAAAACGCCCGCCGGTGAGGGCGGGCGTTTCGTCTTGGCCTTCGGCGGAGAGGATCAGTCCTCGGCCGGGGCGTCGTCGTGATGGGCCGGCTCGTCGTCGATGACGTGGGCGCGGCTGCGCCCCGACAGCGCCACCACCTTCTCCAGGTCGGCCTCGCTGCACATGCCCAGCGTGACGGGATTGCGCGGCTTGATGTTGGCGGCGTTCCAATGGCTCTTGTCGCGCACCGACTGGATGGTCGGCTTGGTGGTGCCGATCAGCTTGGAGATGGCGGCGTCCGACAGTTCCGGATGGTGCTTCAGAATCCAGGCGATGGCGTCGGGCCGGTCCTGGCGCTTGGAGACGGGAGTGTAGCGGGCACCCTTGGGCTTGGCGCGCGGCTGCGGAATGTCGGTGACGGTCAGCTTCAGGTGGCCGTCGGGGTTGGCCTCGCAACGCTCGATCTCGGCGCGGGTCACCTGGCCGTTGGCCACGGGGGTCGAGCCCGACGATGCCGGCGGCCACTTCGCCATCGGCGATGGCCTGGACCTCGAGCGGATGCAGGCCGCAGAAATCGGCGATCTGCTCGAAGGAGAGGGCGGTGTTCTCGACCAGCCAGACGGCGGTCGCCTTGGGCATGAGCGGCAGAGCCATTAACCTCCTGACGCCGCGGTGTTGTCCCCCTCCGTCCGCCCGGGACGGGGCGGGTCCAACCCCCGCAACGCTTTTCACGAATTACCCGCGAGACCGCATGGGGTCGAATCGCGGATGGCGACACCCCGGCGAGTGCGCAGAGGTAGTTATAGGTGCGAATGTGGCTTTGGTCAAACCTGGAGCACGATCTTGCCCACATGAGCGTTGCTTTCCATCAGGGCATGGGCCTTGGCGGCCTCGGCCAGGGGAAAGACGGCGTGGATCAAGGGCGCGATGCGCCCCGGTCCAGCAGCGGCCACACGGTCTCGGCCAAGCCTTTGGCCATGCGGGCCTTGGCATCGTTCGATTGCGGGCGAACGCTCGAGCCGGTCAGCGTCAGGCGCTTCAGCATCACCGGCATCAGGTTCAGCTCGGCGCTGGAGCCTCTCAGGAAAGCGATGGAGACCATGCGGCCGTCGGCGGCCAGGCTCTTGATGTTGCGGGCGAGATAGTCGCCGCCCACCATGTCGAGGATGACGTCGATGCCCTTGCCCTTGGTCCGCTCCTTGATCACCTCGACGAAATCGGCCGAGGAATAGTCGATGGCCACGTCGGCGCCCAACTCGCGGCAGGCCTTGCACTTGGCCTTGCCATTGGCGGTGGCGAAGACTTCCGCCCCCAAAGCCTTGGCCAGCTGGATGGCGGTGGTGCCGATGCCGCCTGCGCCGCCATGGACCAGGAAGCGCTCGCCCGCCTTCAACGCTCCGCGCTCCACCACGTTGTGCCAGACGGTGAAGAAGGTCTCGGGCAGGGCGGCGGCGCGGACCATGTCGTAGCCCTCGGGCAGCGGGTAGGCAGTGGCGGGCGTCCACGGTGCAGTACTCGGCATAGCCGCCGCCGGGGGCCAGGGCGCAAACCTCGGCGCCCAGGGCAGGGGCGGCGACCCCGTCGCCCAGGGCGACGACCACGCCGGCCACTTCCAGGCCGGGCAGGTCCGAGGCGCCGGGCGGGGCGGGATAGGCGCCGGCGCGCTGCAGCACGTCGGGGCGGTTGATGCCCGCCGCCGCCACCTTGATCAGCACCTCGCCGGGCTTGGGCTGTGGTAGTGGGCGGGTGACGGATTTGAGCACCTCCGGACCGCCGGGGGTGGAAATCTCGATGCAGGTCATGGTCTCGGGCAGCATCCGTCGGGCCTCGTACTGTCGGTGAGGAGCTCAATCTGGTACGTTCGTCCAATCGTGGCAAGAGAGGAAAAGCCCATGGACGCCGACGACCTGGTACTGGTGAAGAAGCCCCAAGCCTCGAGAAATCTCGATCCCATGTCCATCGACGAACTGCGCGAATACATCTCCGATCTCAAGGGGGAGATCGCCCGCGTCGAGCAGGCCATCACCGCCAAGCAGGCGGTGAAGATGGGAGCCGAGGC
>NZ_JBZVFI010000002.1:0-157878 GCF_058402745.1 Paramagnetospirillum sp. | reverse complement strand
GGCCGTGGTGGCGGTGCTGATCGCCAAGTCCATCACCGGGCCGCTGGGTCAGCTGGTGGGCGCATGGGAGCCCTGGCCAAGGGCGAGATCGAGCACGAGGTCCAGGGCGCCGGGCGGCAGGACGAGATGGGGGCCCTGGCCCGCGCCATGGAGATCTTCCGGGGCGGCGCCCTGGAAAACCGCCGTCTGCTGAGCGAGCAGGAAGAGCTGAAGCTGGCCGCCGCCCAGGAACGCAACCGGACTCTCCTCGGCATGGCCGATGGGCTGGAGCACCGGGTCAAGGCGGCGGTGGCGGCCATCGATCAGGTGGGCCAACGCCTCAGCGGTGCCTCCAGCGCCATGACCCAAACCGCCGAGCAGACCTACGAGCAGAGCCCGCGCCGTGGTGGTCGCCACCACCCAGACTTCCGGCAACGTCCAGACCGTGGCCTGGCCACCGAGGAACTGAGCGCATCGGCGACGAGATGAGCCGTCAGGTGGCGCTGACCGCCGACATCGCCCGCGCCGCCGCCGATGAGGCGGAGCAGACCAACAGCAGTGGTGCCGGCCCTGGCCGCCGCCGCCGGACGCATCGGCGAGGTGGTCCAGCTGATCGACGCCATCGCCGGCCAGACCAACCTGCTGGCCTGGCGCCCCCATCGAGGCCGCCAGGGCGGGCGAGGCCGGCAAGGGCTTCGCCGTGGTGGCGGGCGAGGTCAAGACCCTGGCCAACCAGACCGCCAAGGCCACCCAGGAAATCACCTCCCAGATCGCCGCGGTGCAGACCGAGACCACCCGGGCGGTCTCGGCCATCCGCCATATCGGCGAGACCATCACCCGGGTCGACGAGGCGACGTCGTCCATCGCCAGCGCGGTGGAGGAGCAGAACGCCGCCATCCACGAGATCACCCGCAGCGTGCAGGAGGCGGCTCGCGGCACCCGCGAGGTGTCCGACCATATCGGCAGGGTGTCGGAGGGAACCAACACGTCCCGCACCGCCGCCGGAGGTTGCCGGCTCGGCCCGCGAGATGGTGACCCAGAATGGTCTGCTGACCCGTGAAATCGACGGCTTCCTGCGGGAAATCCGGGCGCAGGCGGTGTGATCCGGACCGACGTGGGTCAAGCCCGGCCATGACGGGCGGCATGGTTTGGAGACGACGATGTGAAACGACAAGGGGCGCTTCCTCGCGGAAGCGCCCCTCTTCATGCCGTCTCGGGCTGCAAACCTACTTCAGGCTTTCGCAGAAGCGCTTGATGCGCTCGGCCGCCTTGGTCAGCGCCGCGTCCGAGGTGGCGTAGGAGATGCGGAAATCAGGCTCCAGGCCGAAGGCGGCGCCCTGGACCACCGCCACGCCCTCGGCCTCCAGCAGGGCGCCGACGAAGTCGGTGTCGCTGTTGATGTGCAGCCTTGCCGTCGGGGGTCTTCTTGCCGATCACGCCGGCGCAGGACGGATAGACGTAGAAGGCGCCTTCCGGGGTGCGGCAGGTGATGCCGGGGCATTCGTTGAGCAGGCGCACGATCAGGTCGCGGCGGCGCTTGAACACCTCGGCGTTCTTGGGGATGAAGTCCTGGGTGCCGTTCAGGGCCTCCACCGACGCCGCCTGGCTGATGGAGGCGGTGTGGTTGACCGACTGGGACTGGATCATGTTGATGGCCTTGATGATGGCGGCCGGGCCGGCGGCATAGCCGACGCGCCAGCCGGTCATGGCATAGGCCTTGGACACGCCGTTCATGGTCAGCGTGCGGTCATAGAGCTTGGGCTCCACCTCGGCGGGGTGCAGAACTTGAAGTCGTCGTAGACCAGGTGCTCGTACATGTCGTCGGACATGATCCACACGTGCGGATGCTTCAGCAGCACGTCGGTCAGCGCCTTCATCTCGTCCCAGGAATAGGCGGCGCCGGTGGGGTTGGACGGCGAGTTCAGCACCAGCCACTTGGTCTTGGGCGTGATGGCGGCTTCCAGGTCGGCGGCCTGCAGCTTGAAGCCCTTCTCCTCGGGGCAGCGCACGAACACCGGCACGCCTCCGAACATCAGGGCGATGTCGGGATAGCTCACCGAATAGGGGGCGGGGACGATCACCTCGTCGCCGGGATTGATGGTGGCCATGAAGGCGTTGAAGATCACGCCCTTGCCGCCGACGCCGACGGTCACCTGGTCGGGGGTGTAGTCCAGGCCGTTCTCGCGCTTGAACTTGGCGGCGATGGCCTGGCGCAGCTCGAGCGTGCCGGCCGGGGCGACGTACTTGGTCTGGCCCTTGTCGATGGCGGCCTTGGCGGCGGCCTTGATGTTGTCCGGGGTGTCGAAGTCGGGCTCGCCCGCGCCGAGGCCGATGACGTCGCGGCCGGCGGCCTTCGGCTCCGGCGGCCTTCTGGGTCACCGCGATCGTCGGGGACGGCTTGATGGCGGAAAGCCTGTCGGCGATGAACGGCATGGGTGGGGTCCTCGAAAGAATGAGAGGGAATTCGCGGCTGGCGAAGGTACGCGCGCCCGCGCACCGAGTGCAAGGATCATCCTGATTTTGTGATAGAATGGCTGGTCGGAGCGGGCTTGGGGAATGAAGTCCGAACCTCCGATTGCCATCCCGCTCGGGAAGTGGAATCATGCGCGCCCATCACTCAGCCTGTGGAAAGTGCCGTTTCATGAGGATCGCCGCTGCCGTCGCCGCGTTGCTCGCTCTCTGTCTGCCCTGGCCGAAGGTGCCCTGGCGGCGCCGAAGAAGGCCCCCAAGCCCGCCGCCGAGCCGCGTCATGCCGGGCTGGCCGCCGCCGCCGCCAATGGCGACGAGGAGGCGCAGTATCAGCTGGCCCTGGCCTATCGTGACGGCGGCCACGGGCTCAAGGCCGACGCCAAGGCGGCGCTGGTGTGGTTCACCCTGGCCGGGGCCGAGGGGCATGCCGCCGCCGCCGCCGAGGCGGCCAAGGCCTTCGAGGCCGGCAAGGCCGTCAGGCGCGACCTCAACGCCGCCGGCAACTGGTGGTACCGGGCCGGAACCGTGGGCGATGCCCAGGCCCGGGCCCGCTGGATCGAGCTGTTCATCGAGGGCGAAAGGGTTCGCGCCATCGGCTCGCGCGGACGCCGGCATCGCCTGGCTGGCCGAGGCCGCCCAGGGCGGCGATTTGAGCGCCATGATGGCGCTGGCCGACGTGCTGGAGCACGGTGATCAGCGTCGCCCCGGACCTGGGGCAGGCCGAGGCCTGGTACCGTCAGGCCGCCCTGCTGCATGGCGACGTGGAAGCCCGCTTCCGTCTCGGTCGCCTGCTGCTGTCGCGCCCGGCCATGTGGCGCAAGCCCCGCCGAGGAGGAGTGGAACATCAAGGAGGCCGACGCAGAGAAGAGCCATCCGTTCGGCGCGGTGTGGTACGCGGCCAAGCCGCTCAACGCCGAGGACGCCCGGGCGGTGCAACTGCGTCCCGGCATGGACGGGGGGAGCGCTGGCTGCGCTCCGCCGCCCGCCGGGGCCACGTGGAAGACCCAGTATCTGCTGGGATCGGCCAAGGTGGCGGGGCTGGAACTGCCCATGGACATGGTCGAGGGCGTGGCATGGCTGGAAGCCGCCGCCGTCCAGGGCCATGCCGAGGCGCTGCTCGCGCTCGGCGATCTGGCCGCCAGCGGCCAGGGCTTCCACGGCAAGGACCCGGTGCGGGCCTATGTCATGTACGAACTGGCCATCGCCCAGGGCGAGGCGGGGGCCAAGGCGGCCCGCGACGCCGTCGCCAAGGGCATGAACCAGAAGCAGACGGCGCGGGCGCGGCAACTGGTGCAGATGCGCGACCTCGCCGGGCTCTGATCGGGCCGGCGGCGGAAGGCGGCCGGGACGGCGGCGCTCCAGGCCGTGGCGGCGAACACGGAGCGCGGGCGTCTCGCCCGCGGAAAGCCCGGTGGCGTCGACGCTCGTCCAGCAGGGCCCGACCCGCCGTGCCGCCGTCGCCTTCCAGGCGTTCGGCGATGACCCGGGCCATGCCGTCGGCCAGCCGGGCTGCGCGGGGCAGGATGTCGGCGGCGGGGGCCGGCCCCGCCTCCTCGATCGCCCGGCACAGCCCGGTTGCCCAGTTCGCTGACCAGGGGATAGCCGAAGGTGGCGGCCTGGCCCTTCATGTCGTGGCTGATGGTGAACAATCGGGGCAGCAGCAGGGCGAGGTCGGCGCCTGGCACCCGCGCTTCGTCCAGGCAGGCGCGCAGCCTGACGGCATCCGCCGCCGCCCAGTCGAGATAGCGGCCGGTCGAGCCCCGCCAGGGCGGCTTCGGCCCGGGCCAGCGCCTCGGGTGACAGTTCGGGAAGATCACCGTCTCCGGCCATGGAGACCTCCGCCACCTGTCCGCCGTCTCGGTGCGCCGGCGATCCTGCTCGATCAGCTCGGTGGCACGGGCGATGATCTTCAACCGCCGAGATGGGCTTGGCGATGATTTCGTCGATGCCGGTCTCCACCGCCGATTCCAGCACCGCATGGTGCGGGGTTGGGCTGATGGCCAGGATCGGCACGTCGGCGCGACCGATCTCGCCACGCCGCAGCCGGTGGACGAACAGCACGCCCTCGGTGGGGTCGTGGGACAGTCCATGATCACCAGATGGGGCGTGCGCGCCGCCACCAGGGCCTCGGCCTGCTGCGGCGTGCGGGCCTCGACCACCTCGTGGGCCGGCACCGCTCCCATCAGCGTGCCGATCAGCCGCCGCATATGGGCATTCGGTTCGATGATCAAGACGCAGACGCGCCGAACCATACTCTCTCCCCCGAGACGTCGGGCGCATGAGCCCAAGGCCCCGCACCGCGCATTTCCTTCCCTGTCCCGGCTCGTTGACCGGATATGGATGCATTCGTAGCTTATCCGGTGAATACCCTAACACCGCAGAAGTGCCGAGGGGAAGCGAGCCTCTAGTATTAGGTGGAATCACTGTAAGGGGATCGGCCGGGGATGGGACTTGCCTAACGTCCCGTCCGGAGTAACCATGGGGGGCATGATGAAGAAACTCCTCTCGCTGGGCGCGCCGCCCTTGCCGCCCTGCTGGGCGGGTGCGGCGACGGCCCGTCCACGGTGCAGGGCGTCTATCGCAGCCCCGCCACCTGGAGCACGTTTTTCGCCGCCACCGCGCACGGGCCGCTGCTGCTCGAACTGCATGGCGACCCCTTCGGCATGCCGGCCGCCGAGTTGCGGGCGCGGGTGACCAGGGCCATGTCCGCCGCCATTCCCGCCCGCCCCTTCACCATGACCACCGATGTCCAGGAGGCCAGTCTGCCCAAGGTGCGGGTGGTGCTCGCCTGGTGCCGGCCTCGCTGGATGCCGCCGAACTGTGCGCCGGCCGGGTGGCGGTGTCGGCGGCCACGGCCGCGAGCGGGCGGATCGACGTCCTGGCCGCCTTCTGCGAGGGTGGCGCCATGCTGTCCTCGGTGCGCGGCTGGGTGGCCAAGGTCGACGGGCGGACGATTCCCGCTTCACCCGCCTTCTCGGACAGATGATGCGGGAACTGGCGGGCGACCCCCAATGAGCGGCGAACCCAGGCCGGAGGCGCTGCTTCCGGGGGACGAGGAGGATTTCGCTGCCCTGATTCCAAATCGTGACATTTGATGAAGAATGCGTTAACGTGGTCTCCTAACCGTTCAGCCAGAAAGGCAGGACATCGAACAGCGTCATCCGTCGGTGCCGGGAATTCGGCGCTTTATCTTCAGCGCGCCGCCGCGGGATTGCAGGCGCCGCTGACGGCCATCAAGCAGGAAGAAATGGCCGCCCAGGCCATCGCTCAGGTGCTGACCGACAGGGCGGGCAGACGGCGCAGCAGGCCGCCGCCGTCGCTGATTCCGCCGTCAAGAGCGGTGCCGTGGGCAAGATCCTGGACATCTCGGTCTAGCCGGACCTCCACGGGGGAGCCCGCGGGCATCGGCCCGCCCGGGCATCACCCCGAATCGGCATCTCTGGCCGCGTCGTCGATGGCGTGGGCCAGGTCGATGTCCTTCTGCGTCACTCCGCCCGCGTCGTCGTAGACGTGATCTCGACCCGATTCCAGACATTGAACCATTCGGGATGGTGATTCATCCGCTCGGCCGCCGGGCCACCCGGGTCATGAAGGCGAAGGCCTCGGGGAAGCCTTTGAAACGCAGCGAGCAGCAGATGGCGTCGCGCCCCTCCGCCTCGCTCCAGCCGGCCAGCCCGGCCAGGGCGCTGGACCGTTGGTCCGCCGTCCAGTGTCTTGCTCATCTCCGCACCTCATCGGAAGTTATGACACAAAGAGTGGGGACCCCTGGTGCGGGCGGCAAGGACGGGGTAGATTTCCTATTACCATGAGCAGAGTGATGCCCCACCACAGCACGCCGCCCGGCCTGGCCGACCTGGAGACCATCGCCCAGGCCGCCTTCGCCGACATCCCCGAGGAGTTGCGCCGCTATGCCGCCGACGTGGTGATCCGCGTCGACGACTTCCCCGACGAGGAGGTGACGAGATGGACCTGGAAAGCCCCTTCGACCTGCTGGGGCTGTATCGCGGTTCGGCCATGGACATCCATGCCTTCGGCGGCGCGCCGGGCGACGTGGACATGATCTTCCTCTACCGCCGTCCCATCCTGGATTACTGGTGCGAGACCGGCGAGGACCTGTCCGTCCTGGTCAAGCACGTGCTGATTCACGAGATCGGCCATCATTTCGGCCTGTCCGACGACGACATGCAGCGCATCGAGGATGAAGCGTGAGCAAGCGCAGGACAACCCATCCCGCTCCGCTGCCGCCCGCCGACCTTTACCGGGTGTGCGATCCGGCGCGGTTCGATTTCGCCACCACCGCCGACCTGCCCGACGAGGCCGGCGAGCCGGGGCCGGCGCTCGGCCAGGATCGCGCCGTCGAGGCGATCCGCTTCGCCATCGGCATGCGCCACCGGGGCTTCAACCTGTTCGCCCTGGGCGAGGAGGGAACCGGGCGGCGCAACCTGATTCTCGGACATCTGCGCGAGGCCGCCGCCGCCCGCCCGCCTTCCGACGACTGGGTCTATGTGGAGAATTTCGCGGAAGGCGCCCGGCCCCGGGCCCTGCGCCTGCCCGCCGGGCGGGGCCGCGCGCTCGAGCGCGACATGGCCCATCTGGTCGACGAACTGGGCCACGCCTTGCCCGCCGCCTTCGAGGCGGAGGAATACCCGGGCGCGCCGTCAGATGGTGGAGGCCGAGGCCAAGCAGCAGCGCGAGGCCGCCTTCTCCGCCATCCAGGAGGATGCCGAGGCTCACGGCATCGCCCTGATCCGCACCCCCATGGGGCTGGGACTGGCGCCCGCCAAGGGCGACGAGGTTCTGCCTCCCGACGAGTTCAAGCAACTGCCCGACGAGGTGCAGAACCGCCTGCGAGATGGAGCGGCTGCAGCACCGTCTGGAGGGCGCCGTCGAGCAGGTGCCGCGCTGGGACCGCGAGATGCGGGCCCGGCTGCGCGAGAATTGGAGCAGGACGCCGTCGGCCGCGCCATCGCCCATCTGATGGACGATCTCAAGGGCGACTGGTCCGACCTGCCCGAGGTGCTGGCCTATCTCGACGAGGTGGCCCGCGACGTGGCGCTCAACGCCCAGGATTTCCTGCCCGAGGCGGAGGAGTCCGAACGCCACGAGGGCCGCCCGCGCGGCCCCGCCGGGCGGTTCCGCCGCTACCGGGTCAACGTGCTGGTCTGCCGCGAGGGTGATACCGGCGCTCCGGTGGTGATGGAAACCTATCCACCCCAGCCCAACATCATCGGCCGGGTGGAGCACATCGCCCAGTACGGCACCCTGATCACCGATTTCAACCTGATCAAGGCGGGCAGCCTGCACCGGGCCAATGGCGGCTATCTGGTGCTCGACGCTCAAGCTGCTGATGCATCCCTTCGCCTGGGAGGGTGGATCTGGAACCAGGCCCCTCGGGACCGCGAGATCCAGATCAAGTCCCCGGCCAGGCCATGGGGCTGATCAGCACCCTGTCCGCTGGAGCCCCAGCCCATTCCCCTGGACGTGAAGGTGGTGCTGGTCGGCAACCCCATGCTCTATTCCTGTTCAGCCACAATGATCCGGAGTTCGGCGAGTCTACGGTCTCGGCGACTTCGACTGGCGCATGGACAGAAGCGAGGCCGATACCGCCCTGCTGGCCCGCTCGGTGGCGATCCTCGCCCGCAAGGAGGGCCTGCGGCCGCTCGATCGCGGCGCCGTGGCCCGCGTGGTCGAGCAGGCCTCGCGCGAGGTGGGGATTCCACCCGCCTGTCCACCCACATGGCCAGCCTGGCCGATCTGGTGCGCGAGGCCGATTACTGGGCGGCGAGCGGCGCCGACGTGGTGTCCGCCTCCCATGTGTCCCAGGCGGTGGGGCGCCGGTCCGCCGGCTCGACCGGGTGCGAGACAACGTCCAGGAGGAGATGCTGGCCGGCACCGTCAACATCGCCACTTCGGGCGAGGCGGTGGGCCAGATCAACGGGCTGGCGGTGCTGGAACTGGGCCGCTTTTCCTTCGGCCGCCCCACCCGGGTGACCGCCCGGGTACGTCGGCAAGGGCGACGTGGTGGACATCGAGCGCGAAGGTCCGGTTGGGCGGCCCCATCCACGGCAAGGGAGTGATGATTGCTCCTTCCTCCTACCTGGCGTCGCGCTATGCCACCGAGCTGCCCATGGCGCTGTCGGCCACCCTGGTGTTCGAGCAATCCTACGGCGGCATCGAGGCGATTCCGCCTCGTCCACCGAGCTTTACGCCCTGCTCTCCGCCCTGGCCGACCTGCCCATCCGCCAGAACCTGGCGGTGACCGGCTCCATCGACCAGTTCGGCCGCGTCCAGGCCATCGGCGGGGTCAACGAGAAGATCGAGGGCTTCTTCGACCTGTGCCGGGCCAGGAGAAGCGGACGGCAGCCACGGCGTGCTGATTCCCGCCGCCAATGCCAGGCACCTCATGCTGCGCAAGGACGTGGTCGAGGCGGCGCAGGCCGGCCTGTTCGCCGTCTATCCGGTGGAAACCGTCGATCAGGGCATGACCCTGCTGACCGGAATGCCGGCCGGCGAGCGCGATGCCAAGGGCAAGTTCCCGCCGGGCTCCATCAACCGCCGGGTGGCGGCCCGCCTGGGCGCCTTCATGCGCCGCGCCGAGGATCTGGCCGCCCCCCGGCCCGCCAACGGCATGGGCCGCAACGGGGTCGGCGGGTGATGCGAGCCTGGGCGCTGGTGCTCGCCCTGCTGCTGGCGGCGACCGGGGCCATGGCCAGCGAGCTGCGGGTGCTGACCCGCTCTTCCTACCTGTCCCCCGAATTGCTGCGCAAGTTCGAGCGCGACCGGAATCTCCGTGGCGCTCACCGTGGTGGCCGACCACGATCAGGTGATCGGCCGCCTGCGGGGCGGGCGGTCGGGCCTCGACATCGCCTTTTCCCCCGATTACCACGTGAGCGGCCTGATTCGCGACGGGCTGATCGAGCGGGTGCTGGCCGACCGCCTGAACGGCTTCTGGAACGTCGAGGATCCCTGGCGGTCGCGCTCGTTCGATCCACGCAACGAGTACACCATTCCCCATCAGTGGGGGACCACCGCCTTCGCGGTGGACACCTCCATCCATCGCGGCGACATCGATTCGCTGCGCCTGCTGTTCGAGCCGCCGCCCGAGGTGGAGGGCCGCATCGCCCTGCTGGACGAAGGCGAGATGGTCCAGCTGGCGCTGGTCCATCTGGGCGAGGCGCGTTGCACCATGGACGAGGGCGAGCTGGAAAAGGCCGCCCGCCTGCTGGAACCGCTGCTGGCCCGCAACCGTCTGGTGGCGGCCGAAGGGGTGGTGGCCGCCCTGTCGGACCCGGCCATCGTGCTGGGGGTTGCTTGGAACGGCGACGCCATGCGCGCGCCGGGAGAACGTTCCAGCCTGGCCTACGCCTATCCGCGCGAAGGCAATCTGGTGTCGACCAACGTGGTGGTGGTGCCGAAGAATCCACCAACCGGGCCAATGCGATGAAGTTCCTGACCTTCATGCTGAAGCCGAGAATGCCGCGCTGGATTGAACTCAACGGCTATGCCAACATGATCCGCGGCAGTGAACGGTTCCTGGCCGCCTCGGTGCTGGGCGCCCCGGAAATGGTGGCGCCCTGGCCGGCCAAGGTCGGCTTCATTCCCTCCTGCCCCGAGCGTGTCCAGCGCCGCCATGGCGCGGCGTGGACGGAGATCAAGATCGCGGGCAGGGAGCAGCCGCCGGCCGGGCGGTGATCACTTCACCGCCAGCGGGCGCGACAGGGTGTAGCGGCTGCCGTCGTCGTCGAACCAGGTGAAGTCCAGGGTGCCGCCCTCGCTGGCGGTGATGAAGAAGCTCGGCCCGGATTGGCGGCGATGCCAGGATGAAGCTCGGCCGTGAACACCACGCGGCAGTTCAGCGCGCAGGTGAAGCGGTTGATGATCCGGCGCGGCAGCGGCACGCCGTTCATGTCCTTGCGCTGTCCCGATTTCCATGTCGTCGTCGGATGGGTCTTGATCTCGATGATCTCGCCCTTGGCGGCGCTCTCGGGGACTTTCACCTTGGGAGTGGGCATCGCCCCCGAGCCTCCGCAGCCGCCGACGGTGACCTTGACCTCGCGCCGGGTCTCCCAGGCGCTGCCGTCGGACAACAGGGCGATGGCGCGCACCTCCTGGGTGCGGGCCAGCCGCAGGCGCCCCGACACCTCGGCCTTGCCGGTGGGGGTGAAATGGAAGCTGGCCACCTGGGGGGCGGGGTTGTCGTGGGCCAGGATATGAACCTCCCGGACGTAATTGCCCGGGACCATGGGATGGTCCACCGAGACGGTGAACGGCACGGTGGCGCCGTTGTCGGCGATCTCGGAAGCTTCAGATGGATCTTTCCCGCCTGGGCCTTGGCGCCGCCGGTCAGGCGCGCCGCCGCGTCGGCCTCGGCCCGGCTGGCCAGGGCGGCTCCGGGGGCCAGGGCGAGGGCGCAGCCCGCCACGGAAGGCCGAAAACCAGGGCGCGGCGCCGATGGGAAAGCGGAGGCATGGCGGTCCTTTCATTCCTGATGGTGAATGGGCGTGCCCTGAGGCACCTTGATCCGTAGGCCGGGTGTGGGAATCTCGGCGATGAAGCGCCCCTGCTGCAGGGCGGAGCGCCGCTCCGGCGGGCGTGACTTGAGCAGCAGCGCGCCGCAATTCCGGCGCGAACAGGACGATGCTGGCCCGCATGGCGAAATTGCCCAAGGGCGCCATCAGCGGGATGGCGAACAGCAGCGGCAGCAATGCGTAAAGGAAGGGTCGCGCCAGCGCTTGGCGTAGACCACCGCCGAGGCCAGGGCCGCCACCGGCGACACCAGCACCAGGTCCACCTTGGCCCTCAGCACCACCTGGGCGGCGAGGGCGGCGTAGGCGGGGGCCAGTCCCTCGAAACTGGCGATCAGCGCCAGCCCGTCGCTGCTGGGCGTGAAGGTGGCGCGCAGGGCCTCCACCGGCCAGTGGGCGCGGGGAATGGCCGGGCGGATTTTCCTTGTAGACGGCTCGGGAAAACTCGGAATCGGGGCGTAGCAGCTCGCTGACCATGAGGCGGGGAGCGGTCCTGGATGTTGCCGAAGCCGTCCTGTGCCATGATGGAGGCATCGGGGCCAAGCGGCATGCGGAGGATGGGTGATGCGTGGATGGCTGATGGCGTTGCCGCTGGTGCTGGCCGCGCACGCGACCTAGGAGGCCGACGCCGTGCGGACGACAGGCGCTGGAGATTGAAAGCCGTCCGGGGGTCAGGACCACCTCTGTCTGACGACCGGCGCGTGCGCCGCCGCCATCGCCATCCTGCTGGCCGGTGGCGATGGCAGCCTGGGGATAAAGCCGGGCGAGCCGGTCGCCGACCCGGTCACCTCGGTCGGGGCAATTTCCTGGTGCGCTCGCGCTGGCTGCTGGCCGGCCGGGGCATCCTGGTGGCGACCATGGATGCGCCATCGGACCAGGGCGGCACCCTGACGGCGCAGTTCCGCCTGTCGCAGGACCACGCCGACGACATCGCCGCCCTGGCCGGCTGGCTGAGGCAGCGGAGCGGCGGCCTGCCGGTCTGGCTGGTCGGCACCAGCATGGGGACGCTGTCGGCGGCCAGCGCGGCGGTTCGGCTGGGCGGCCAGGTGGACGGGGTGATCCTGACCTCGTCCATCACCCGGGGGCACCGCAAATACGCCTATCCCGCCAACGGCGTGCTGGGCCTGGGGCTCGACGGGATCGCGGTTCCCGCCATGGTCGTCGCCCATTCGGCCGATGCCTGCGAGGTCACGCCGCCCGATGACGCGGCCGGATTGCTGGAGCGACGGCGAAGTCGCCCCGGCGCCGATTGCTGATGGTCGATGGCGGCGCCCCGGCGCGCTCCGCCGCCTGCCAGGCCATGTCGCCCCACGGCTTCTTCGGCCGCGAGGACGAGGCCATCGCCGGCGTCGGCCGATTCATGATTCCGCCAGCATCCCGCTGAACACCCTTTCGGCCGGAAAGGCGACCGTCACCCTGGTGGCCCTCGTGGCTGGCTGTGGATGGTCACCGAGCCGCCATGCATCTCCATGATGGCCATCACCATGGGCAGGCCCAGGCCGGTGCCTTCGTGGCGGCGGGCGATGCGGGCGTCCACCTGGACGAAGGGCTCCATGGCCAGGGCGATCTCGTCGCCGGTCATGCCGATGCCGCTGTCGGTCACGTGCAGGTCCATCCACCTTCCGGCGGAAGGCTGGCGGAGATGCGCACCGTTCGCCGTGCGGGGTGAACTTGACGGCATTGGCCAGGAGATTGATCAGCACCTGGCGGATGCGCCGTTCGTCGGCCATGACCTGCGGCAGGTCGCGGGGAAGATCGGCGATCAGTTCCAGTCCGGCGGCGCGGTCGCGCATCAGACGGATGGAGGCTTCCACCAGCGGCGCGATGTCCATGGGCCGGTCGTCCAGCTCCGTGTTGCCGGCCTCGATCTTGGCCAGGTCCAGGATGTCGGTGATGATGCTGAGCAGATGGCGGCCCGAGGCGGCGATGTCGCCGGCATATTCCCGGTAGCGGGTGGGATCGGCCGAGGACCTGGGAATACATGGTCTCGGCGAATCCGATGATGGCGTTGGGGGGTGCGCAGTTCATGGCTCATGCCGGCCAGGAACTCGCTCTTGGCGCGGCTGGCGCTTTCGGCCTGTTCCTTGGCGGCCAGCATCTGGGCCTCGGCCTGCTTGCGCCGGCTCGATGTCCTCGGTGACGCCGATCAGGTACTCGATGCGGCCCTCGCGCCACAGGGCGGACAGGGTCAGGTTGACCCAGGCGATGGAGCCGTCCTTGCGGATGTAGCGCTTCTCCATGGCGAAGCTCTGGCGCTCGCCGCGGATCATGGCGGCGATTTCCTCGGCGCCCAGCCCCCGGTCCTCCGGATGGGTGACGTCTGAGGGTGGGGCGGCCGATCAGGTCCTCGGGCTCGTAGCCCAGCATGGCGGCGAAGCGGCGGTTGACCCGGATGAAGCGGCGGTCGGGGCTGGCGTGGCTGATGCCGACGGCGGCCTGCTCGAAAGTGGTGCGGAAGCGGTCCTCGCTGTCCTTCGCCAGATCTCGCGTTCGTTCAGCGCGCCCACCATGGTGTCGAAGGTGACGCACATCTCGCCCACCTCGCCCAGGCCGCCGCCCGCCCGGGCGGTCATGTCGCCGCCCCGCACCAGGCGCATGGCGTCGGCCAGCCGGCCCAGCGGGGTGAACAGCAGCCGGCGGCTGGAATACCACAGCAGCAGCACGGCGCCCGATCCCGCCACGGCGAAGGCGATCACCGCCATGCGCAGGAACTGGCGCTCGGCCCCGCCCACCATGTCGACGGGAACCGTCACCGCCAGCATGGTCTCGGCGCCGAACGGCCCAGGGGCGCGATGCCGAACACCGACGTCTCGCCGGTAATGGCGGTGGCGATGAACGAGCCGCCGATCCCCCGTGCCGCCGCCGCCTTCAGCTCGGGCACCGGGGTGATGATTGGCGCGGATTCGGGCAGGGGCGGCACCCGGGCCAGGACCGTCCCGTCGGTCCTCAGCACCAGCAGGCGCGCTCCCTCGGGCAGGATGGGCGGAGCCACCGCCTTGGCCAGATGGTCCAGCGAGCGGGCGGTGGCCACCACGCCGCGCGGCGTGCCCAGCCAATCGAGGACGGGATAGGCCATGGGCAGGGCGGCACGGCCATCCCGCAGCAATTCGTACGGGGCGGTGGCGAAGCTTCCCGTCTCCAGGGCCCGATCAACGTGGGCGCCCTTGGCCAGCCAGGAAATGTCGCGGCCCAGGCCGATGCTGCATCCCACCCGTCCCGAGGCATCGGCGCGCATGAAGCCCTCGTGCCCCTCGATGGCCAGCAGGAAGTGGCGGTAGTGATTGCCGCATTCCTCGTCCTCGGGATCGGTGGCCAGGGCGGCCAGCGCCTCGCGCGAGCTTTCCAGGCCGCGGTCGTGGATGGCGGCGGCCATGCGCGCCTGGATTTCCACCTGGGCCGCCGCCGCCTGCAGCGACAGGGTCTCGGCCAGATGGGCGATCACCGCCAGGGTGCCGAGGAAAATGCAGGGAACGAGGCCGAGCACCACCACCTGAAACAGGTGGCCTTGCGCTCCGCCCAGCCAAGTCAGGGTCCGTTTGCCCCTGTTCCCCATCCGGCCCCGATCCCCCAGATGACATTCATGCCCAGCGGAAAGCTACCATATGGCGCCGCCAAACCAATACCGGCAATCCGACATTACGGATGAACGCCGGCCCGATTGAGGTCGCGCATGGCCTGGTCCAGGCCTTCCAGCGTCAGGGGATGCATGCGCCCGCCCATCAGCTGCTGGATCATCTGGGTGGAGTGGGTCCATTGCCAGCGCGCCGGGGGCGCCGGATTGAGCCAGACGGCGCTGGGCCACTGGTCGAGCAGGCGGCGCATCCAGACGTGGCCCGGTTCCTCGTTCCACTCCTCCACCGCGCCGCCCGGCATGGTGATCTCGTAGGGGCTCATGGCGGCGTCGCCGACGAAGATCAGCTTGTAGTCGGACGGGTAGGTGTGGATGACGTCGAGCGTGTGGGTGACGTCCTGGTGGCGGCGGCGGTTGTCCTTCCACAATCCGCCATAGGGGCAGTTGTGGAAGTAGTAGTGCTCCAGGTGCTTGAACTCGGAGCGCACCGCCGAGAACAGCTCCTCGCAGGTGCGCACGTGCTCGTCCATGGAGCCGCCGACATCGAGCAGCAGCAGCACCTTGACCTTGTTGTGGCGTTCGGGCCGCATCTTGAGGTCGAGCCAGCCGCCGGCCCGCGCCGTCGAGGTGATGGTGCCGGGCAGGTCCAGCTCGGTGGCGGCGCCCTCGCGGGCGAAGCGGCGCAGCCGGCGCAGCGCCATGCGGAAGTTCCGCGTGCCCAGCTCGATGCCGTCGTCGAGATTGCGGTAGACCCGCTCGTCCCACACCTTCACCGCGCGGCGGTGCCGCGATTCGTTCTGGCCGATGCGCACGCCCTCGGGGTTGTAGCCATAGGCGCCGAAGGGCGAGGTGCCGGCGGTGCCGATCCACTTGGAGCCGCCCTGGTGGCGTTCCTTCTGCTCCTCCAGCCGCTTTCGCAGGGTCTCCATCAGCTTCTCGAAGCCGCCCGCCGACTGGATCTGCTCCATCTCCTCGGGCGTCAGGTGCTTTTCCGCAAGCCGGCGCAGCCATTCCTCGGGGATGGCGGCCTTCAGCGCGGCGGCCAGTTCGTCGCCGGCCCCGACGATGCCGTTGAACACGCGGCCGAACACCCGGTCGAACTTGTCCAGGTTGCGCTCGTCCTTCACCAGGCACGAGCGGGCAAGGTAGTAGAAGGTGTCGACGCTCATCTCGGCCACGCCGTCCTCCAGGGCCTCCAGCAGGGTGAGGTATTCCTTCAGGGTGACCGGCACCTTGGCGTCGCGCAGTTCGAGGAAGAGGGTGAGGAACATGGGGCCTCAGCCGCCCTTGGCCCGGGTCCAGGCGGCGTAGCGCTGGTCCTCGATCAGGATGTGGCCCTTCAGCCACGACCACAGGAAATCCTTCAGGCGGGTGTCTGCCGGATCGAAGGGCCGGTCGCGGAACTGCTTGAGCATGTCCGCCACCTGATCGGCGAAGTCGTCATGCTGGACCCGGTGGGCATCCAGGCCGGGATAGCCGATGGCCTCCAGGTGGGTCTCCTCGCGGTCGAAGTGGCCGGTGGTGTAGTCGAGGACCGCGTTGAACAGCTCCAGGAAGTCGGGGTCCGCCTGATCCAGGTCGTTGATCATTTCGATCAGCTTCTGGTGGTCCCTGTCCAGGGCGGCGTTGCCCACGCTCATGGCCTCGGTCCACGAGATGACGGTCATCAGCGTCCCTCCCGCCGGTTGAGGAAGGCCAGGCGCTCGAACAGGTGGACGTCCTGCTCGTTCTTCAAGAGCGCGCCGTGCAGCTTGGGGATCAGGGAGGCCTTGTCCTTGGCGCGCAGGTCTTCCGGCGACAAATCCTCGGACAAGAGCAGCTTGATCCAGTCCAGCAGTTCCGAGGTGGACGGCTTCTTCTTCAGCCCCGCCACCTCGCGGATGTCGAAGAAGGCGGTCAGCGCCTCGTGCAGCAGGGCCGGCTTGATGCCGGGGAAATGCACGGCGACGATCCGCTCCATGGTCTCGCGGTCGGGGAAGCGGATGTAGTGGAAGAAACAGCGGCGCAGGAAGGCGTCGGGCAGTTCCTTCTCGTTGTTGGACGTGATGATCACCATGGGCCGCTGCGCCGCCTTGACCACCTGCTTGGTCTCGTAGACATGGAACTCCATGCGGTCCAGTTCCAGCAGCAGGTCGTTGGGGAACTCGATGTCGGCCTTGTCGATCTCGTCGATCAGCAGCACCGGCGGCGTCGGCGCCTCGAACGCCTCCCACAGCTTGCCCTTGACGATGTAGTTGGAGATGTCGTGGACGCGGCTGTCACCCAGCTGGGAATCCCTGAGGCGCGCCACCGCGTCGTATTCGTAAAGGCCCTGCTGCGCCTTGGTGGTGGACTTGATGTGCCATTGCAGCAGCGGGCGGCCCAGCGACCTGGCCACCTCGGCGGCCAGCACGGTCTTGCCGGTGCCCGGCTCGCCCTTGATCAGCAGGGGGCGCTCGAGCTTGAGCGCGGCGTTGACGGCGACCAGCAGATCCTCGGTCGCCACGTAGCTATCGGTACCCTTGAACGACATGGGCTCACTCCTTCTCCAGGAGAAAGGTAGGTGCCGCGGGCAAATCGGTCAAGAAATGCCGAATTCAACCGCATCCCTATCCCGTCATTCCGACGACCGCAGGGAGGAGGAATCTCGGTCTGGACGGAAGCGAGCCTGGGCGGAGAAGGCGTTCAAGCGGAGATCCCTCGGCTTCGCTCGGGATGACGTTGCTTGCTCAAAAAAGAAAAAGCCCCGGCCTTGGGAGGGAGGCCGGGGCTCGTGGCCGTCGTCGCAAATGTCCGGAAGCAGCGGGATGGGGGGGAGAGCCCCGGACACCATAAAGCGGCGGCGGTCTATTCGATCCAGACCGGGTGAGGTGGGAGGAACCTCACCGGGCCTTTACGGATCGAAGTTAGGCGGCAACCTTGGTCAGCGCGGCGAAACGGGCCTGGATCGGCTCGACCGCGGCGGTGAGCGCGGTGGTCGACAGCTCGGCCAGCTTGCGGCCGTCGGCGATGGCGCTCTCCAGGGTCTCGCGGGCCAGCTTGCCCTGCAGGTCGGCCAGCTCGGCCGGGCTCTTCACCGCGAACAGCGCCTTGACGGCGGCGTCGGCCTTCTTGACGTTCTCGGCGATCAGGGCCTGCTGGGCCTTGGCGATCTCCTCGAAAGCCTTCACGGTGGCGGCGCCCGACTTGGCGAAAGCGTCGGCGTTTTCCTTGCCCAGGGCGACGAACTTCTCGAAACCGTCGATCTTGATGGTCATGTGCGTGATCCTTTTAAAGGGTGGGGCGCGTTGTGCGCTGCAACATGACGCCAATCTAACAGAACCATGCCGCAGTGCAACATGATTTTTGCGCTGCAACATAACTGTCTTGCATGGAGGGGGTGCAAAAATGCAAACGCCCCCGGAATCCATGGATTCCGGGGGGCGTCGGATGGGGCCCTGTCATCCTGAGGCGGAGCCGAAGGATCTTTCAGGCAAGGGCTTCAGGCTGAAAGATGCTTCACGAGGCTCAGCATGACATTCCGGCGGGCCTACCGCGTGGCGGCCACGTCGCGCAGCACGTTCATCTCCATCTGGGCCTCGGTCAGGCGGAAATTGACCGCGTCGCCGATGGAGACGATGCCGATCAGCTCGTCCTTCTCCACCACCGGCAGGTGACGGATGCGGCGTTCGGTCATCACGCCCATGATGGTCTTGACGCTGTCGCCCGGCGCGCAGGTGACCACCGGGCTGGACATGACGTTGCGCACCGGCATTTCCAGGGCGGCCTTGCCGTACTGGGCGAGGCCCTTGACGATGTCGCGCTCGGACAGCACGCCCTGCAGCTTGCCCTTGGCGTCGCAGACCACGGCGACGCCGACCTTCTTGTTGGTCAGCAGCGCGGCGGCATCGGCCACCGAATGCTCGGGACGGATGGTGAAGACGACGCTGCCCTTGGTCTTCAGGATGGATTCAACGGACATACTGGTCCCCCTTGATCTGACTGATATTGTTATTGCGGAGGGGCGACCGGTCGCAGACCCCCTACCTTCGAATGATGTCAGTCTGGAACCGAAGCCGAAGAAATTCAAGCCGTCATCAGTGAGTATGGCTCAGGCTGACCCCGCTGGCCGCCAGCTGCTCCGAGAGGGTGGCGCGCAGGCGCTTCAGCCCCTCGGGGCTGGCCGCCTCGCAGCGGGCCACCAGCACCGCCTGGGTGTTGGAGGCGCGCAGCAGCCACCAGCCGTCCGGGGTGTCCACCCGCACGCCGTCGATGGCGGAGAAGGCGGCACCTTCGGCTTCCAGCCGCGCCCTGACCTCGGCCACCACGGCGAACTTGCGCTCCTCCGGGCAGTCGAAGCGCAGTTCCGGGGTGTTGACCATGTGGGGCAGCTTGTCCCGGCGCTGGCCGATGGTCTGGCGATCCCAGCGGGCCACGATGCCCAGCAGGCGGATGGCGGCGTAAAGGGCGTCGTCGAAGCCGTAATAGCGGTCGGCGAAGAAGATGTGGCCGCTCATCTCGCCGGCCAGCGGCGCGCCGGTCTCGGCCATCTGGGTCTTGATCAGCGAGTGGCCGGTGCGGCCCATGACGGCGTTGCCGCCCATGCGCCGCACCTCGTCGAAGAACACCTTGGAGGCCTTGACGTCGGCGATGATGGTGGCGCCCGGCAGGGCCTTCAGCAGATCCTCGGCCAGGATCACCAGGATCTGGTCGCCATAGAGGATGCGCCCCTCGGCGTCCACCACGCCGATGCGGTCGCCGTCGCCGTCGAAGGCGATGCCCAGATGGGCGGATTCGGCCAGCACCTTGTCCTGCAGCGCCACCAGATTGTGGGGCTCGGTGGGGTCGGGGATGGTGGTTGGGAAAGCGGCCGTCGATCTCGCCGAACAGCACGGTATGGGTGCCGGGCAGGCGCTTGACCAAGGCGTGCAGCACCTCGCCGGTGGCGCCGTTGCCGCAATCCCACACCACCCGCAGGTCGTGCTTGCCGTCGTAATCGCCGGCCAGGCGGGCGACGTATTCCTCGAACACCGAATCCTCGACCACCTTGCCTTCGCCCGCCGCGAAGTCGCCCTTGGCGGCGATCTCGCCCAGGGACTGGATGTCGGGGCCGAAGAACGGCTTGCCGGCCAGCACCATCTTGAAGCCGTTATGGGTGGGCGGATTGTGGCTGCCCGTCACCATGATGCCGCCATCGGCCTCCCGGACCTTGGCGGCGAAATACAGCATGGGGGTGGGGCCGCGCCCGATGCGCCGCACGGTGCAGCCCGAAGCCATCAGGCCCCGGGTCAGCGCCTCGGCCATTTCCGGGCTGGACAGCCGCCCGTCCCAGCCCAGGCAAACCACATGGCCGCCATTGCGGCGCACCCGGGTGCCGAAAGCCCGCCCGATGGCTTCGGCGTCGGCGGCGAACAGGGTCTCGCCGCAGATACCGCGGATGTCGTATTCGCGCAGGATGGTGGGGTGGAAGGTGTGTGCGGTCATTACTTTTTCTTTCCCTTTATGGCGGCGAGGGTCAGGTCAATTTCCTGCAAAATGGATATAACCGCTTGGTTAGTTGAGTTACCCCAGGCAATAGACAAGTCACCAAGGATACGACCCGTGACCTCGGCATATTCCGGAAAGCTTCTTAATTCGTAGACTGCTGCAACTTGACAGGGGGCGAAAGGTGTCGGATCACCCGCCTTACCAGCCGTAATCTCATGAATAAGTCTGTGGTATGTTCTGAACCGCCGTTGTTTCTGATCGTCCATGCGGATGTCGATGTAACGCCATGTCGAATACACCAGGGACGCAACAGCTACGACAAGAGATAAAATCGTGGCGATGGCGGCTGAGTTTTCCAGCATGTCGATATTCTTTCTGCAGGCGATATGAACGAACCACACAGAGATATAGAGGCACAGAGAGGCCTTTCAAATTGGCGTCGTCCAACCTCCCCTATCGTCATGCCCGGACTGGTTCCGGGCATCCACGCCATCCCGCACCATCAACGTTTCAATTGCGGCACCGCGTGGATCGCCGGGCCAAGCCCGGCGATGACGGGTTAGAATAATCCCTTCGTGCCTTCGTGCCTTCGTGGTGAATCTTTTTCTTACGTAATCACCGTCGGTTCGGTCCGCCCGGTCCTGGCCTCGATCTCGGCCAGATCGCGGGCGATCTTGATGAGGTCGGCCAGGGCCACCTGGGGATCGAGGTGGTGCTTGGCGGCGTCGGGTTCATAGCGTTCGATGTAGACGCGCAGCGTGGCGCCCTCGGTGCCGGTGCCCGACAGGCGGAAGACCACGCGGCTTCCGTCCTCGAACACCACCCGGATGCCCTGCTTCTTCGAGACGGAGCCGTCGACCGGATCGGTGTAGGCGAAGTCGTCGTTGAAGGCGACGGTGTAGGTGCCGAGCTTTTGGCCCTTCAGCGAAAGCCCCCGCAGATGCTCCATCAGCCCCTCGGCGGCGGCGGAATCGATGCCTTCGTAGTCGTGGCGGGAATAGACGTTGCGGCCGTATTCCGTCCAGTGGGCGGTGACGATGTCGGCGACGCTTTGCTTCCTCACGGCCAGGACGTTCAGCCAGGCCAGCACCGCCCACAGCCCGTCCTTCTCGCGCACGTGGTCCGAGCCGGTGCCGAAGCTTTCCTCGCCGCAGAAGGTGGCCTTTCCGGCGTCCAGCAGGGTGCCGAAGAACTTCCAGCCGGTGGGGGTTTCCCAGGCGGGGATGCCCAGCTTCGCCGCCACCCGGTCGGGGGCGGCGCTGGTGGGCATGGAGCGCGCGATGCCCTTCAGGCCGTTGCGGTAGCCGGGGCAGAGCGTGGCGTTGGCGGCCAGCACGGCCAGGGAATCCGACGGCGTGACGTAGAAGTCGCGCCCCAGGATCATGTTGCGGTCGCCGTCGCCGTCTGACGCCGCGCCGAAATCGGGGGCGCCGGGCCCCGTGAGCGCCTCGACCAGATCGTGGGCATGGACCAGATTGGGGTCGGGGTGGCCGTGGCCGAAATCCTCGAGCGGCACACCGTTCATCACGGTGCCGGCAGGGGCGCCCAGGCGGCGCTCCAGGATCTCGGTGGCGTAGGGGCCGGTCACCGCGTGCATGGCGTCGAACTTCATGCGGAAACCGCTCGCGAAGGCGGCCCGGATGGCGCCAAAGTCGAACAGGCTTTCCATCAGTTCGGCGTAATCGGCGACGGGGTCGAAGACCTGGACCTCCATGCCGCCCAGGTCGCGGCTGCCGGGCGTGTCCAGGTCCACATCCGCCGCCTCGAGAATCTTGTAGCCGTCGATCACCTGGGAGCGGGCATGGATGGCCTCGGTGATGGCCTCGGGCGCCGGTCCGCCGGCCGGGATGTTGTACTTGATGCCGAAATCCTCGTCCGGGCCGCCGGGATTGTGGCTGGCCGACAGGATGATGCCGCCGAAGGTCCTGTACTTCCTGATGACGCAGGATGCCGCCGGGGTCGAGAGGATGCCGCCCTTGCCGACCATCACTTTGGCAAAGCCGTTGGCGGCGGCCATCTTCAGGATGGTCTGGATGGCGGTGCGGTTGTGGTAGCGGCCGTCGCCGCCCAGCACCAGGGTCTTGCCCGCGATGTCGCCGATGCTGTCGAACACCGACTGGACGAAATTCTCCAGGTAGTGGGGTTGCGCGAAGACCTTGACCTTCTTCCGCAGACCCGAAGTGCCGGGCTTCTGGCCGGAAAAAGGAGTGGTGGCGATCGTCTTCACTGCGGCCATGGCGCCGGTCTCCCTGCCTGCGGAACTGCTCTGGCGTTGATGGCCGATGGCGGGGCGGGTGTCAATGGCGGCAAAGGGCCGGGCGGGAGTTCGGCGGCCAAGCCGGGCCGCCCCAACGCAAGACGATCATGCCTGTTGAGTAAATCCCGCAATGAAATACACTGCCTCATCATGCGCAATCCGAGGGCGTGGAATGGGCGGTCAGGCGGCAATGGACGTGTTCGAACCGGCGGCGCTGGCGGCGGCGGAGATGGTCTTTCCGGCGGGCGACCTTCCCTTTCCGCCCATGCCGATGCCGCGCTATCAGGCCATGGCCAGGGGCACGTGGCGGCTGGACCGTGCCTTCATCATCGCGGCGCCCGGCTACTTCACCGGTCCCCGGCCTCTCACCTGGATGAACGCCATCCTGGCCCGAGATGGCACGCCCTGGATGAGTCTGGTGCCGGGCGAGATGGAGAGCCAGATGCCCCATCTGGGGGCGGCGCGCGGCACGGTGGTCATCTGCGGGCTGGGCATGGGGGTGATGGCCTTCGCCGTCTCGGCGCTGAAGGCGGTGGAACGGGTGGTGGTGGTGGATCTCGATGCCGAGGTGATCGCCATGCTCACCGAGGCCAGCGGCTTCGATTCCTGGCCGCAGCGGAGCAAGCTGGAGATCATCAACGCCGACGCCCGCGAGGTGCGGGTGGAGGGCGTGGACTTCCTTTATGCCGACATCTGGCCCTATTACCGCATGGATTGCATGCAGCCCGACATGCGGGCCATCCACCGCAACATTCCGGCGCCGTCCTGCGGCTATTGGGGGCAGGAACTGGACATGGTGGACCGGGCCAGGGCGCTCGGCGTGGCGGTGGAGAACTTCTCCATGGCCGAGGTGGACGCCTTCATCGCCGAGAGCGGCCTGCCGCTGATCGGGCGCGAGATTCCCGGCTATGCCGAACTGTGCCGGCAGGCGGCGGTCAACCCCGCCATCGGCGCCAAGCGGCGGCCGATGGCGGAAGGGTGACCTACGGCCGTCCGATGCTGGTATAGGCGAAGCCCATCTCGGCCATCTCGTCGGGCGCGTAGACGTTGCGCAGGTCGACGATGGCGGGCTGGGCCAGCAGGGACTTGACCTTTTTCAGGTCCAGCGCCCGGAACTCGTTCCACTCGGTGATGATCACCGCGCAGGCGGCGCCCGGCATGGTGGCGTAGGCGTCCTTGCAGTATTCGACCGAGGCCGGGAGCAGCTTTTTCGCCTCTTCCATGCCCTCGGGGTCGAAGGCCTTGACGGTGGCGCCCGCCTCGATCAGGGCCTTGACGATGTCCAGCGACGGCGAGTCGCGCATGTCGTCGGTGTTGGGCTTGAAGGTCAGGCCCAGCACGGCGATGGTCTTGCCCTTGACCGACCCGCCGCAGGCCGCGGTGACGCGCTCGGCCATCTGCTTCTTGCGCTCGTCGTTGACGGCGACCACCGTCTCGACGATGCGCAGGGGGGCGTTGAAGTCGCGCGCCGTCTTGACCAGGGCCAGGGTGTCCTTGGGGAAGCACGAACCGCCGTAGCCGGGGCCGGGATGCAGGAACTTCTTGCCGATGCGGCCGTCCAGGCCGATGCCCTTGGCCACGTCGTGGACGTCGGCGCCCACCTTCTCGCACAGATCGGCGATCTCGTTGATGAAGGTGATCTTGGTGGCCAGGAAGGTGTTGCCGGCGTACTTGATCAGCTCGGAGGTGCGCCGCGACGTGAAGACGATGGGCGTCTCGATCAGGTAGAGCACGCGGTAGAGCTGCCTCATCACCTTGCGGGCGGCGTCGGATTCGGTGCCGATCACCACGCGGTCGGGGCGCATGAAGTCGTTGATGGCCGAGCCCTCGCGCAGGAACTCGGGGTTGGACACCACGTCGAACCGGGCGTCGGGGCGGCGCTTCCGGATGATGGCCTCGACCTCGTCGCCGGTGCCCACGGGCACGGTGGACTTGGTGACCACCACGGTGTAGCCGGTCATGGCGTCGGCGATTTCCTCGGCCGCCGCGTAGACGTAGGAGAGGTCGGCATGGCCGTCGCCGCGCCGGGACGGCGTGCCCACGGCGATGAACACCGCGTCGGCGTCCTTGACCGCTTCCTTGAGGTCGGTGGTGAAGCTGAGGCGGCCGGCCTCCACATTGGCGGCCACCATGTCGTCCAGGCCCGGCTCGTAGATGGGCATGATGTTCTGGTGCAGCTTCTCGATCTTGCCGGCGTCCTTGTCGACGCAGACCACGTCGATGCCGAATTCCGAGAAGCAGGTTCCCGACACCAGGCCCACATAGCCGGTGCCGATCATGGCGATGCGCATGACGCTTTAGTCCTTAGCCGTGAAAACGGGTGATCAGATCGCGGGCGGCCTCGGCCATGTCGTCGCGGGCCAGGGCGAAGGCCAGGTTGGCTTCCAGCCAGCCCACCTTGTCGCCGCAATCGTAGCGGGTGCCCTCGAAGCGCAGGCCGTGGAAGGGGACCATGCCGATGGTCTGGCTGATGGCGTCGGTCAGCTGGATCTCGCCACCGGCGCCCTTTTCCTTCTTGTCCAGCACGTCGAACACCGCCGGATGCAGGATGTAGCGCCCGATGATGGAGAGCGTCGAGGGCGCCACCTCGGGGTCGGGCTTTTCCACCAGGCCCTTGGCGCGGGCCAGGCGGCCGTTGTCGTGCTCCACGTCCAGGATGCCGTAGCGCTTGGTGTGCTCGCGCGGCACGTCGGAGACGGCGACCACGTGGCCGCCCACCTCGGTGTGGACGGCGGCCATCTGCTTCAGGCAGGCGGTCTTGGAGAGGATCAGGTCGTCGGGCAGCAGCACGGCGAAGGGCTCGTCGGCCACCAGATCGCGGGCGCACCACACGGCGTGACCCAGGCCCAGGGGTTCGCTTTGCCTTGTGTAGGAAATCTGCCCCGACTTGGGCATCCACGAGGTCACCGCCTCGACCAGATCGAACTTGCCGCGATCCTTGAGGATGCGCTCCAGCTCGGGGTTGTGGTCGAAATGGTCCTCCAGCGCGTTCTTGCCGCGGCCGGTGACGAAGATGAAGTGCTCGCAGCCGGCCGCCGCCGCTTCTTCCACCGCGTACTGGATCAGCGGCTTGTCCACCACCGGCAGCATTTCCTTGGGCATCGCCTTGGTGGCGGGCAGGAAGCGGGTGCCCATGCCACCCACGGGGAACACGGCCTTGCGGACTCGACGAGTCATCGATCACTCCTGAAGCTTTGTCTCGACCACCGGCGCGCGCAGCCGCGCCTTGTTTCGGTCGCGGCATGTTTTGCCATGCCCGCGCGACGGAAGCAACGGTTTGCCCCTGTATATTTATCCCAGGAGGATGTCACGGGCCTGGTTGAGGCGCGCCGCGATCCAGGTCGATCCCCCGGCGTCGGGGTGATTGGCGCGCATCAGCCGGCGGTGCGCCTCGCGGATTTCGTCCGGGGTGGCGCCGGGGGAAAGGCCCAGAATTTCGTAGGCCTGGGCCTGGGTCATGGCGGTGTCGGCGGGCGGGGCGGCGGGCGGCGGCGTGGCGCCGGCGGCGGCGGCGCCCCCGGTCATCCGGCGGAACGCCCGCCACAGCTGATGCAGGCGCATGGCCCGGCCGATCCAGGGCGACAATCCGGCGAGGATGGCGAACAACCCGGCCAGCTTGCCGGTGATGACCAGGGCGATGCCGCCGATCACCAGGGCGGCGAGGATGGCGCCGATCAGCGCCTTCTTCGCCCGGTCGGGCGGGGCCTTCGACCACCAGCGCACCGCCCACCACAAGGCGAGCAGTCCGCCGACCGCCAGAAGCAGGCGCAGCACCACGGCCGGCGGCTATTCGAAATCGAAGCTGGCGCCGCCGTCGGTCAGCTCGAACAGGCGCCGCACGCTGCCGGCCGCGCCGCGCAGGGTGAGGTGGCGTCCCTTGCCGACGATCTCGTCCTTGGCCAGATGCAGCATCCCCAGGCCGACGGAATCCACCCGCGCCACCTTGGCCAGGTCGAAGATGACCCGCGACGCCGAAATGGAGTTGATGTCGGAGATCAATCCGTTCATCAGGCTGGTGGCGGTATAGTCCATGGTCCCGTCGAGGCGGACGGTCAGGGTGTCGTCCTGGTGGGAGATGGAAACATTCATGGGATGCTCGAATTCCTCGATCTGATGGCCGACGATTATGCTACGACTTCACCCATAGCTCCAGGGGCTGATTGAGGCGAATTGTGTCGTGTCTCTAGGTAGTTACCACGAGATCGCCCTTGGCGAGTCCGTGTCTTCGCGGTAAAACGAACGAGTGATCGTAAAGGGTGGAGGTAGCATGTCCGTTCTGCTGTGGCAACCGTCCAAGGAGCGTACCGAGGCTTCGGCGCTTGCCCGGTTCATGCGCGAGGCCGATTCCCGCTTCCGGACCGGGGCGGCCGATTACCGGGCGCTGTGGCGCTGGTCGGTGGACCGGCCCGACCAGTTCTGGTCCCTGATGTGGGAGAGCGCGGGGATCGTCGGCGACGGGCCGGGCGCGCTTGTGGTGGACGACGCGGACCGCATGCCGGGCGCCCGGTGGTTTCCCGAGGCCCGGCTGAACTTCGCCGAGAATCTGCTGCGCCGCGCGGACGACGGCGACGCCATCGTCTTCTGGGGCGAGGACAAGGTCAGGCGGCGGCTGTCCTTCGCCGAGCTCCACGCCCTGGTGTCGCGCATCCAGCAGGCGCTGGCCGCCGCCGGAGTGGGGGTGGGCGACCGGGTGGCGGGCTACATGCCCAACATGCCGGAATCGGTGGCCTTCATGCTGGCGGCGGCCAGCCTGGGCGCCATCTGGTCCTCGGCCTCGCCCGATTTCGGCGTCCAGGGCGTGCTGGACCGTTTCGGCCAGATCGCGCCCAAGGTGCTGGTGGCGGCGGAAGGCTATTTCTATTCCGGCAAGAGCCACGACTGCCTGGAAAAGCTGGCCGCCATCGTGCCGGGCATCCCCTCGCTGGAGCGGGTGGTGGTGGTGCCCTACACGAGGGAGGCGGCGGACATATCGGGCCTGCCCAAGGCGGCGCATCTCGGTGATTTCCTGGCGCCCTTCGCCGCCAAGGCGGTGGAGTTCCTCCGGCTGCCCTTCGACCACCCCCTTTACATCATGTATTCCTCTGGCACCACGGGTGCGCCCAAATGCATCGTCCACGCGGCGGGCGGCGCCCTGATCCAGCAGTTGAAGGAGCACCGGCTGCATTGCGACGTGAAGCGCGGCGACCGGGTGTTCTACTTCACCACCTGCGGCTGGATGATGTGGAACTGGCTGGTGGCCGGCCTGGGGGCCGAGGCCACCCTGCTTCTCTATGACGGCAATCCCAGCCATCTGGGCGGCAACATCCTGTTCGATCTGGCCGATGCCGAGGGCATGACCCTGTTCGGCACCTCGGCCAAGTGGATCGACGCCATCGCCAAGATGGGCCTCGAGCCCGCCAGGACCCATTCCCTGAAGACCGTGCGCACCATCTGTTCCACCGGCTCGGTGCTGGCGCCCGAGGGCTTCGACTACATCTACGCCAAGGTGAAGGCCGACGTGCAGCTGGCCTCCATCTCGGGCGGAACCGACATCATCTCGTGCTTCATGCTGGGCAATCCGCTCGCGCCCGTGTACCGGGGCGAGATCCAGGGGCCGGGCCTGGGCATGAAGGTGGAGGTGTTCGACGAGAACGGGCGCGCGCTGGCGGGCGAGAAGGGCGAACTGGTCTGCACCAGGGCCTTCCCCTCCATGCCGGTGGGATTCTGGAACGACGACGACGGCGCCAAATACCGCGCCGCCTATTTCGAGAAGTTCCCCGGCGTGTGGACGCACGGCGACTGGGTGGAGGTGAACCCCGAAACCGGGGGCATCATCGTGTTCGGCCGCTCGGACGCCACGCTGAATCCCGGCGGGGTGCGCATCGGCACCGCCGAGATCTACCGTCAGGTGGAGCAGATCGACGACGTGCTGGAAAGCCTGGTGATCGGCCAGGACTGGCAGGGCGACGTCCGCGTGGTGCTGTTCGTGCGGCTGCGCGACGGGCTGAAGCTGTCGCCGGAGCTGGAGGCGCGCATCAGGAGCCGCATCAAGGACAACACCACGCCGCGCCACGTGCCGGCCAAGATCGTCCAGGTGGCCGACATCCCCCGCACCAAGTCGGGCAAGATCGTCGAGCTGGCGGTACGCGACGTGGTGCATGGGCGTTCCGTCAAGAACAAGGAGGCCCTGGCCAATCCGGAAGCCCTGGAGCTGTTCTCCGGGCGTCCCGAATTGGAGGCGTGACGGCGATCGACTTTGGCGATAGCCTTTTCGTCCAAGTGGTTTGACGGGAGGGGCTTTCCATGGATCGTCGTTCATTCCTCAGGGGGGCCGGCGCCGCCGCCTGCCTGTGCGGAACCTGTGGCGGCTCCATTGCCGGGGCGGTGGCGGCCGAGGGCGCCCATTGGTCCTATGGCGGGCATGGCGGCCCCAAGGAATGGGGCATGCTGTCGCCGGAATACGCCGCCTGTTCCATGGGGCGCGAGCAATCGCCGGTGGATCTCACCCGGCCCGTCGCCGCCATCATCGGCGATCCCATGACCGCCTGGCGGCCGGTTTCCTTGCGCGTCCAGAACAACGGCCACACCATCCAGGTGGATTGCGCCGGCGGCGGCACTCTGATGCTGGACGGCAAGTCCTTCGACCTGCTGCAGTTCCACTTCCATCATCCCAGCGAGCACAGCGTGGACGGGGCGTTCTTCGACATGGAATGCCATTTCGTCCACAAGGCGGCCGATGGCGGACTGGCGGTGCTGGGCGTGATGATCGCCAAGGGCACCGCCAATCCGGCCCTGGAGGCCATCTGGCAGGTGATGCCGTCCAAGGGCGGCGAGACGGCCACGGCGCCGGCCATGCTCGATCCCTCCATGCTGCTGCCCCGGGACCCGGTGACCTTCCGCTACGCCGGATCGCTGACCACGCCGCCCTGTTCCGAGGTGGTGCAGTGGGTGGTCTACCGTCAGGCCATCACCGCCTCGGCCGAGCAGCTGGCGGCCTTCGCCAGGCTGTTTCCCAACAACGCCCGCCCGGTTCAGCCGCTCAATCGCCGCAAGCTTCTGCTGGACGTGATGTGAGATGACGATGTCCCGTCGGCCCGTTCTCGCCATCACCTCCCTCGGCGCCCTGGCCCTGCTGGGGGGCTGCGCCGCCTCGCCCCAGCCCATGGAGGGGGAAGCCTGGCATCACGGCACCTGGATCGTCACCGACGCCTTCGCCTCGGGCGCGGTGAGCGATGGCGGTTCCGCCCCGCGCGGCCAGCCGGTCTCCATGGAGGCGGAGCGGGCCGGCGACGCCGCCGGACGCGTCTGCCCGTCGCCGCGCTACGGCCGGGACCATGCGCCGCTGGCGGCGGTAACCGGCGCCGCCGCGCCGGACTGGCCGGGCCTGGGCGACAAGGTCGCCGTCCTGCGCGTGGAGTGCGGCGGCAAGCCCTTCGCCAGCTATGCGGTGATGAAGGACGGTGCCTTGCTGACCCGTTACGGCCCCTGGGTGCTGCGACTGGAACATGGAGAGAAGCTGGCCGCCAATCCCGCCCCCATGATGGCCGAGCCGCCGGCCCCGCCCATGGAGATGGCGGCGGTTCCCGCTCCAGCGGTGGCGCCGCCGCCCGAGACGGCGCGCCGGCTGGTCTATCTCGCCTCCTACAGGACCGAGGACTGGGCGAAGAAGGGGTGGGGCATCCTGGCCGGCCGTTCGGCCGGGCTCAAGGCGTCCGAGCCGGTGATGAAGCCGGTGGACCTCGAGGGCAAGGGGCGGTTCGTCCGCCTGTTCGCCGCCACCAGGGATGACGCCGCCGCCAAGGCCATCTGCAAGGAACTGGGCAAGGCCGTCGCCGAATGCGGCGTCGCCGGTCGGGAATAGATTGATAACCGTCATGGCCGGGCTTGACCCACGGCTGTCCGGGTTTAATTGCCTGGGCGCTGGCGGACGGGTTTTTTCACCACCAAGACACCAAGGACACCAAGAGGACATTCCAGGTGCGTCATGCCCGGACTTGTTCCGGGCATCCACGCCCATCCGCAGGGACTATTGCTTCATGAGGCATTCCAGCGGATCCGCGTGGATGGCCGGAACGATGCCCGGCCATGACGGTGAGGTTGGGCGGGGCGATCCGCTCCGTCCTCTTGGTGTCTTGGTGGTTGAAGAGGCTTTTCCGTATCCCCATTCCGGTGGAGCCATCTCAAACCAAGCCTGGGCAAGGCAAGAGACCAGCGCTGGCCGAAGTAAACCGGACGGAAGTGGGCTTGACCCGGCCATCCAGACCCCCGGATCAAGTCCGGGGGTGACGGCGAAGGGAATGCCATTCAACTTAAGTTGGACAGACCGCTAAAAGCGATAGCCCAGGCCGGCGCCGACCATCAGGCCGGTTTCGGGTGCTTCGGTGCCGCTGGCCCGGTTGGCGCCGGCCATGCCGCCGACGCTGAACGACGGGCTGACCTGATGGGTCAGGCTGAGCGACATGTTGAGGTCGTTGCCGATGCCGCGATAGGGGTCGGCCAGGGTCAGGGCCGGATGCTGGGAATTGGGGCTGATGCGGCTCCAGTCGGTGCGGTTGACGCCCAGGCTGACGGCGGCCCTGCTGTCGTTGCCCCACGAGGCCGACAGGCTGGCGCCGCTGGTGACGCCGTCGCTGCGCAGGGACGAACTCAGCTGGGCGGAACCGTTGCCATAGGCGACATAGCCACCCACCGCCAGGGGGCTGCCGGGCTGGCCGAAGGGCAGGGGCGAGCCGCTGGGGGACGACATCGCGCCGGCCGACAGTTTTCCGGCCGAGACCAGGGGCAGGCGGGTTTCGCCCGGGCCGGCGGCGGGGGCGTCCGAACGGATCGCGCCGCCGCCGGGAACCAGCCGGGCGGCGGGGGCCAGTTCCGCCGAATCCGCCGCTGCCGCCACCCAGAGGGGCAGCGCCAGGATGGCGGAGAGGATCGGGCGGGCGCAAGTCATGGTCTGAATCGGAAAAGGTGTATCGCTTCGGAAAGATATAGGGCCGGACCGGGGCGAGGGGAAGGCCCTGGCGACGGCTTCGGCACTGATTTTCCAGGAGTGTTGCAGTTTTGCACTGCAGCATCGGGTCACGGCCCGATGGACGTCTCGGCGATCAGCTGGCGGATGTCCCATGCGCCGGTTCCCGGGGCCATCAGGCCGGTCAGCCAGGGCAGGACCCGCTCCAGGGTCTCCCGCAGCCGCCAGGGGGGATTGATGACCAGCAGGCCGCTGCCGTTGAGCTTGAACGGATCGGTGGCGGGGCGCAGCAGCATTTCCACCGCCATGGCTTCCGGTCCGCCCTGGTCGATGACGGCCTGGAGGAAGCCGTCCACCGGCTCGCGCCCCTTGATGGGGTACCAGACCATGTAGATGCCGGTGGGCCACAGCTTGCGGGCGCGGCGCAGCGCCGCCAGCAGACGGTCGAACTCGTTCTTCACCTCGAAGGGCGGGTCCATCAGCACCAGGCCGCGCCGCTCGGCCGGCGGCAGCAGGCCCTTGGCGGCGGTGTAGCCGTCCAGGTGGTGGACTCCCACCCGGCGGTCGCCGTGGAAACGGGCGTGCAGCGTCTCGAAATCCTCGGGGTGCAGTTCCACCAGGGCCATGCGGTCCTGGGGCCGCATCAGGCCCCGCGCCAGCTCGGGCGAGCCGGGATAGCGGCGCAGCGCCCCGCCGGCGTTCCACGAGCGGACAACCGCCAGATAGGGCTCCAGATCGGCGGGCGGGGCGGGGGCGTCCAGAACGCGCGCGATGCCGTTCAGGTATTCTCCGGTCCTGTCGGCCTGGGGGGCTTCCAGGTCGTAGGCACCGATGCCGGCATGGGTATCCAGAACGAAGAACGGCGTTTCCTTGCGCTTCAAGGCGGCGATGGCCAGGGCGAGGGTGGCGTGTTTCATCACGTCGGCGAAGTTTCCGGCATGATAGGCGTGGCGGTAGTTCATTCCGGCTCTCGCGGCTCAGTCCTTCTGGCGGGGCGAGCATAGGGCGGCGCCGCCCGTCTGCAAGGGGAAAGAACGGGCTGTTCCGCTAAAATTAAAACTATTAAAAATAAAGACTGACGAGTGGCTTTGCTTTAGGGGCGGCAGGGCTGAATCCATTCCAATGGAATAAGTGGTAGGACCAACCAATGGGATAGGGGTTTTTCCCAAGAGAAGCGGAAAGCTCCCATTGATGCCGTGTTGACCTGTCGAGTTCACATGGCGGATAGTCCATGTATCTCCAGTAGACGACACATTTTGATACATCCTTCTTCATCTTTTCCCAAGAGTTATGGTGTAAAGTCCATTCCGCTATAGCCTCTGGAATAGGGGTTGGATTGGTCGGGCTTGGGCGGGTAGCTACCCGCTTGCTGCTAATGCGGGGAAACGTCATGTCGCGTCCTGGTGTTCACTTGTCCGGGGTCGAGCGCACGTTCGGCGCGGACGAGATCATCGTCAGCAAGACCGATACCAAGGGGCGGATCATCTACGCCAACGAGGTTTTCCTGCGGCTGGCGGGATTTTCCGAGAGCGAGATCCTCAATCAGCCGCACAGCATCATCCGCCATCCCGACATGCCGCGCTGCGTCTTCAAGCTGTTGTGGGACACCATCGAGGCGGGCAAGGAAATCTTCGCCTACGTGAAGAACCGCTCGAAGAACGGCGACCATTACTGGGTGCTGGCCCACGTGACCCCCACCTTCGACCAAGCCGGCAGGATCGTCAGCTACCATTCCAACCGCCGCTCGCCGCGGCGCGAGGCGGTGGCCAAGGCCGAGGCGCTCTACAAGGAACTGCTCGCCATCGAGAACGGCCACGCCGACCGCAAGGCCGGCATGGAGGCGGCCTTCCAGGCCGTGGTCGCCAAACTGCAAGGCGCGGGAGTGCCCTACGATGAATTCGTCTTCTCTCTCTAGGGCCCTGGCCGCCGCCGTCCTGGCCGCGGCGCTGTGCGGCGTGGGCGCGGTGATCGCCGCCACCCGCGGCGCGCTGCTCGACGCGGGGGCCATGGCGCTGGCGTCGCTGGGCGCCCTGGCCGCGCTGTTCTACATCAATCGGGCGCGCCGCAGCATCCATCGGGCCTGCGCGGTCCTGGCCGAGGCCGGGGGCGGCCGCCTGGACGTGCGCATCGTCGGCATCCGCGAGGGTGGCGTGCTCGGCCAGCTGGACAAGTCGGTCAACCGTCTCCTCGACCTGACCGAGGTGTTCACCAAGGAAGCCGACGCCGCCATGGCGCTGACCTCCGAGGGCCGCTATTTCCGCCACATCCTCACCGACGGCCTGGTGGGCGAGTTCGCCGACCATGCCCGCCTGATCAACAAGGCGCTGTCCGAGATGGAAAAGCGCGCCAAGGCCTTCAGCGCCGAGGCCACCGGCGTCGGCAACACCATCAAGCACGTCACCGGCGTGGTGGCCGCCACCGCCACCGAGCTGGAAGCCACCGCCAAGCAGATGTCGGACATCGCGTCGCAGACCAGCGAGCAATCCACCCGGGTGGCCGGCGCGGCCGAGGACGCCTATACCCATGTGGAGGCGGTGGCCGCCGCCGCCGAACAGGTGTCGTCGGGTATCCGCGACGTGGCCGAGCGCATTCAGAACTCGGCCCGCATGGCCCAGGAGACGGTGCGGGTCGCCACCGAGACGGACGAGGCCATCAACGGCCTCAACGCCGCCGCCCAGAAGATCGGCGAGGTGGTCAACCTGATCACCGAGATCGCCAGCCAGACCAACCTGCTGGCCTTGAACGCCACCATCGAGGCGGCCCGCGCCGGCGAGGCGGGAAAAGGCTTCGCCGTCGTCGCCAACGAGGTCAAGCATCTGGCCAACCAGACGGCGCGCGCCACCGACGAGATTTCCAGCCAGATCGACGGCATGCGCCAGGCCACCGGCCAGGCGGTGGGAGCGGTGCGCAACATCGCCGGCAAGATCCGCGAGATCAACGACAACGCCACCGGCATCGCCGCCACCACCGAGCAGCAGAGCGCGGCGGTGGCCGAGATGAGCCGCTCCATCCGCACCGTCGCCGCCGACGTGCAGACGGTGGCCGACACCATCGGCGAAGTGGCCTCCACCGCCGGCACCGCCACCGACGCCGCCGGCCAGGTGCTGATCGCCGCCGGCGATCTGGCCAGCCGCACGGTCAGCATGAACGACGACATCGACGCCTTCGTCTCGCGGGTGTGCTCGGGGATCAAGGGGGCGTAGGGGGGCAGGCAATTCCTTTCCCCTTGCGTGGCGGATCGGCTTCCGCTAATCCTACGCTTCCGATGGAGGAAACCATGCTCGTCTGCTTGTCCAAGGCAAACGCGTTCCGCGTCCGGGGCTTCGCCTCGGCGGCGGCCTTCGTCACTACCAAAACCGGCACCACCAAGACCGCTTGAGCGGGCCGGTTCGTCACGATTGCACGAAAAAGGCCCGCGGAAAGCTTCCCGCGGGCCTTTTCGCATCCCGAGAAGCGCCAGGGAACCAAGGGCTTCGGAAAACGGAGAGGACAAGATGGGTTACAAGGTTGCTGTGATCGGCGCTACCGGCAATGTGGGCCGGGCGATGCTTCAAATCCTGGCGGATCGCAAGTTCCCGGCGGACGAGGTAGTGGCCCTGGCGTCCGAGCGCTCGGTCGGCCGCGAGGTCTCGTTCGGCGACGACAAGATTCTGAAGTGCAAGGACCTGGCCACCTTCGACTTCAAGGGCATCGACATCGCCCTGTCGTCGCCGGGCGCCAAGGTCTCGGCCATCCATTCCCCCCGCGCCGCCGCGGCCGGGGCCGTGGTGATCGACAACACGTCCCATTTCCGCATGGAGCCCGACGTGCCGCTGGTGGTGCCCGAGGTCAACCCGGAAGCCATCGCCCAGTACAAGAAGCGCGGCATCATCGCCAACCCCAACTGCTCGACCATCCAGATGGTGGTGGCGCTGAAGCCGCTGCACAAGCTGGGCAAGATCAAGCGCGTGGTGGTCTCCACCTACCAGTCGGTGTCGGGCGCCGGCAAGGAAGGCATGGACGAGCTTTACGACCAGACCAAGGGCGTGCTGGTCCACGACGCGGTCAAGCCGCAGAAGTTCGCCAAGCAGATCGCCTTCAACCTGATTCCCCAGATCGACGTCTTCATGGAGGACGGCTCGACCAAGGAAGAGTGGAAGATGGTGGTGGAAACCCACAAGATCCTCGATCCCGACATCGCCGTCAACGCCACCTGCGTGCGCGTGCCGGTGTTCGTCAGCCATTCGGAATCCATCAACGTGGAGTTCGAGCGTCCGGTCAGCGTCGAGGAGGCCACCAAGGCGCTCGCCAAGGCCGAGGGCGTGGTGGTGCTCGACACCCGCGAGCCCGGCGGCTACATCACGCCGCTCGAGACCGCCGGCGAGGACCCGGTCTATGTCAGCCGCATCCGCAAGGACCCCACCGTCAAGAACGGTCTGTCCTTCTGGTGCGTCGCCGACAACCTCAGGAAGGGCGCGGCCTTGAATGCCGTGCAGATCGCCGAGGTGCTGATCCGCGACTACCTGAAGAAGTAGGTCTTTCACTTTCGTCATCGCCGGGCTTGACCCGGCGATCCATGGATGCCCGGATCAAGTCCGGGCATGACGAGAAAGTGGGACTCGAAACGAGCGGCCACCCCAACCGGGGTGGCCGTTTGCTTTTGGGGGCAGGCGGTCTATCCTGTCTCCATGAGCGATCCGACGACCGAGCCGGTGGAAATCCGCATCGAGGGCCTGACCAAGGCGTTCGACGGCCATCAGGTGCTGCGCGGCGTCGATCTCGACATCCAGTCCGGCGCCTTCGTGGCGGTGGTGGGAGGGTCGGGCTGCGGCAAGAGCGTGCTGCTCAACCACATCCTCGGCCTGATGCAGCCCGATGGCGGCCGCGTGATGGTGGCCGATCCCGAGCGAACCGACGGCGCCCTGCTCGACCTCGCCGCCCTGGATGCCGACCGCATGGCCGACATCCACGTTCACTGGGGCGTGGTGTTCCAGCGCAACGCCCTGTTCTCGGGCACGGTGCTGGACAATATCGGCCTGTGGCTGGAAGAGGTCGGCCATATGGGCCGGGGCGACATCGAGCGGGTGGCGCGCCGCGTGCTGGCGGCGGTGGGCCTGCCCGGCAGCCCCGACTTCCTGGAGGGAAGGGTGGAATCCCTGTCGGGCGGCATGGCCAAGCGCATCGCCATCGCACGCGCCTTGGCCATGGAGCCCCGCTGCATGTTCTTCGACGAGCCCACCACCGGCCTGGACCCGGTCACCGCCTCGCAGATTCAGGATCTGCTGGCCTCGACCCATGTGGACGAAAGCGACGGGCGGGCGCGCACCACCATCGTCGTGACTCACGACAAGGACCTTCTGTACCGGCTGCGGCCCCGGGTGGTGATGCTGCACGAGGGCAGGGTATCGTTCGACGGGCCGTTCGAGACGTTCGAGGCCTCGGATTCTCCCATCATCCGCCCCTATTTCGAACTGATGCCGGTGCTGCACCAGCGGGATCACGGCTGATGCCGGTCTATCTGCCCACCCTCAGGCAGTTGCGGTATCTGGTCGCCCTGGACGATCACCGTCATTTCGGGCGGGCGGCCGAATCCTGCCTCGCCACCCAGAGCACGCTCTCGGCCGGCCTGCAGGAGCTGGAAAGCCTGCTGGGCGTCACCCTGGTGGAGCGCACCAAGCGCAAGGTGCTGATGACACCCCTGGGCGAGGAGGTGGCGGCACGGGCGCGTGATTTGCTGCGTGGCGCCGAGGATATCGCCGATCTGGCCCGTGCCCACGGCAGGCCCCTGTGCGGCCGCCTGCGCCTGGGGGTGATTCCCACCATCGCGCCGTTCCTGCTGCCCCGCGTCCTGCCCGGGCTGCGCCGCCAGTATCCCGAGCTGAAGCTGGCGCTGCGCGAGGATCTGACGGCGCGGTTGCTGGAGCGTCTGGCCGGCGGCGACCTGGACGTGGCGGTGCTCGCCCTGCCCTACGACGCGCCCGAGATGGAGATGGAGGCGCTGTTCACCGATCCCTTCGTGCTGGCCTGTCCGCCCGGCCATCCCCTGGCGGCACGGGACAGCGTCGGCGGCGCCGATCTGGCGAACGCCGACCTGCTGCTGCTCGAGGAGGGACATTGCCTGCGCGACCATGCCCTGGCCGCCTGCTCCCTGCCGGCGCCCAGGCGGGGCGAGGGCATGCTCGGCACCTCGCTGGGCACCCTGGTGCAGATGGTGGCGACCGGAATGGGGGTGACCCTGCTGCCCCGGCTGGCGGTGGAGGCGGGTATCCTGGCGGGGACCGATCTGGTCACCCGGCCGCTCTCCGGCGGCGGTGCCCGCCTGCTGGGTCTGGCCTGGCGCAAGTCCAGCCCCAGGAAGGACGAATTCCGCCTGTTGGGCAAGGCGCTGTTCGGGGAGTAAGCATCTCCGCCGTCATGCCCGGACTTGATCCGCGTATCCACGCAGAGGCCGCAAGGTCGGCGTCTTGTGTGACGGAAAGGCATGGATGCCCGGATCAAGGCCACTGCTGTCCGCTCCAATTTCCTGGGTGCTGGCGGACGGTTTTTTTCACCACCAAGACACCAAGGACACCAAGAGGATATTTCAGGTGCGTCGTGCCCGGACTTGTTCCGGGCATCCACGCCCATCCGCAGGGACTATTGTTTCATGAGGCATTCCAGCGGATCCGCGTGGATGGCCGGGACGATGCCCGGCCATGACGGTGAGGTTGGGCGGGGCGGTCAGCTCTGTCCTCTTGGTGTCCTTGGTGTCTTGGTGGTTGAAGAGGCTTTTCCGTATCCCCATTCCGGTGGAGCCATCTCAAACCAAGCCTGGGCAAGGCAAGAGACCAGTGCGGGCCGAATTGAACCGGACACCCTCGGATCAAGTCCGGGCATGACGAGGAAAGTTAGTCGAACAGGCTGGACACCGAGCGCTCCTCGCTGATGCGCGAGATGGACTCGGCCATCAGGGGGGCGATGGTGACCTGGCGGATGTTGCGGGCCATCTTCACCGCCTCGGTGGCGGGGATGGAATCGGTGATCACCAGCTCTTCCAGCGGCGAGCCGGTGACGCGGGCCACCGCGCCGCCCGACAGCACGCCATGGGTGACGAAGGCGGCCACCGACACGGCTCCGGCCTTCATCAGCGCCTCGGCGGCGTTGCACAGCGTGCCGGCGGAATCGACGATGTCGTCCACCATGATGCAGCGGCGGCCGCGCACGTCGCCGATGATGTTCATCACCTCGGACACGCCGGCGCGCTCGCGCCGCTTGTCGATGATGGCGAGGTCGGCGTCGATGCGGCTGGCGATGGCGCGGGCGCGCACCACGCCGCCCACGTCGGGCGACACCACCATGACGTCGTCGCCCTGGTAGCGGGCGCGGATGTCGTTGGTGAACACCGGGGCGGCGTAGAGGTTGTCCAGCGGAATGTCGAAGAAGCCCTGGATCTGGCCGGAGTGGAGGTCCAGCGTCACCACGCGGTCGGCTCCGGCGGTGGTGATCAGGTTGGCCACCAGCTTGGCCGAGATGGGCGAGCGGGGCGACGACTTGCGGTCCTGGCGGGCATAGCCGAAATAGGGGATCACCGCCGTGATGCGCCGGGCCGATCCGCGGCGCAGGGCGTCCAGGGTGACCAGCAGCTCCATCAGGTTGTCGTTGGCGGGATAGGAGGTGGACTGGATGACGAAGACGTCCTCGCCACGCACGTTCTCGTGAATTTCGACGAACACCTCGTTGTCCGAGAACCGGCGGATCACCGCCTTGGTGATGGACATGGTGAGATACTCGGCGATCGCTTCCGCGAGAGGCCGGTTGCTGTTGCAGGCGAGGATTTTCATGATGGATACCGCCGGGTTAGCGCGCCGCTGCGCTCCGTGAAACCGGCACCCGTATAACAGCCGGATACCCGTCCTGTAAACTGGTGCCTATGACCGGCCCCTCATTTCTGTGGTATGGCGGCTATGATATCGGCGATACCCTCCGCCCCGCCGGCGGCGATATCGCCCGCCAGCGCGCCCCAGGGTCCGGACAGCCGGCCCTTGGGCAGGGCGCCCTGCTGGGCGGCCTTGCCCAGTTCCTCGCCGGTGCGGGCGTCGCTCACCACCCAGGTGACGTCCAGGATCTCCTCGCCGGGGCGGCCCGGCACCACGGCGACGCGGCCGCTCACCACCAGTTCGGCCCCGGGCCCGGCCAGTTTCATGCCCAGGCGTTGCAGGGCGATGCCCAGCGCCTTGGGCAGGGCGGTATCCCCGTCGCCCGGCAGCCCGCCCAGCGGTTCGACGCGGACCAATGGCACGCGTGGCGGAGTGGCGGCATTCTCGGCCGATTCGCCGTGCAGGGCGCCCGCGTAGCGCGCCACCACCTCGTCGGCCAGACGGTCGATGCTGGCGGGGCCGGCCTTGTCCCAGACGGCGGCGGGCAGGGTCTGGGCGAACTCGGCCGGGGCCTCGCCATCGGGGGCGATCAGGCGCCAGCGCAAGGTCTTGGTGGCGACCGAGGTCTCGGTCCCGGCGGCCAGCACCCAGCTGCCGCTGGCGGCACTGCGCATGGAGGCGGGAATCTCCAGGTCCATCAGGCGCTTGACGATGGCCCGGGCCAGGGCGTGGGCGCTGGGATCATCGCCTGGCGGGCGCACCACCACGCCGCGGGGGCCCGGCGGAGCCACCGCCGCGTTGACGCCGTCATGGCGGAAGGGCTGGGGCAGATCGCCGCAGGCGGCGACGAGCAGGAAAAGCAGGACGGAAAGAAGCCTCATCGGTCCAGCATGATCACCGAGAGCTGGCGGCCGTAATCGGCCTCGCCCCGCAGCGTGGCGCGGCGATAGCTGAAGAAGCGGGCCTCGTCGCGCAGGGTGTCGGCGGGCACGCGGGTCACCTCGTGGACGCCGAGGCGGGACAGCTTGCGCGAGATGTAGCCCGGCAGGTCGAACAGGTGATGGCCGGGCCTGACCGGCGAGGGCGCGAAGAAATCGGCGTTCTCGCTCGCCTCGGCCAGGAAGGGGGCGGGAAATTCCGGCCCGACCTCGTAATTGCGGTGGCCGATGCACGGCCCGATGGCGGCGACGATCTTGGGCTTTCTGGCGCCCAACTCCGTCATGGCGGCGACGGTGTTCTCCAGCACGTTGCCGAGCGCGCCCTTCCAGCCGGCATGGGCGGCGCCGATGATCCCCGACTTGCCGTCGGCGAACAGCACCGGCGCGCAATCGGCGGTGAGGATGCCGAGCGCGATGCCGGGCCGGTCGGTGACCATGGCGTCGGCCTTGGGGGCCTTGCCCGGCTCCCACGCCTCCCTGACCGTCACCACGTCGCTGGAATGGGTCTGGTAGAGGGTGACCAGCGCCTCCTCCGGCAGGTCCAGCAGCGCCATGGCGCGGCGGCGGTTCTCCCGCACCGCTTCGGGCTTGTCGCTGGATCCCGGGCCGCAATTGAGGGAGGCGTAAAGGCCTTCGGACACGCCGCCTTCGCGGGTGAAGAAGCCGTGGCGGATGCGGACGAACTCGTTCAGGGCCGACAAGGTGATCATTCAGGCGGGTTCCAGGCCGGGAGGGACGGGCAGAAGGGGCGCGGCGAGCGCCAGGACCTTGAACAGGGTGCCCATTTCACCGGGATCGATCAAGCGCCGTGCGCCGCGCGCCAGTTCGGCGGCCTGCTCCAGGGTGGCGTTGGCCATCAGCATGCGGGTCCGTTCCTCGATGCCCAGGCCGGCCAGGAAGCGGCCCTGGGACACCGGACCATGGACCTTGGCAAGGCCGGAGGCGGCCTCGGCCAGGGCCTGGAAATCCACGTGGGCGGTGATGTCGGCATGGCCCGGCTGGGACAGGATCGGGTGATGCTTGTGCGCCTTCAGCGCCTGGAGCGAGTCGCCGGCGGCGCTGGTCGCGTAGCCGTAATCGATGATCAGGGCGGCGCCGCCCTGATGGGCCAGCCGCCGGGCGATGGCGCGGGCCAGGTCGCGGCCCATGGGGCAGATTTCGGCCAGGGAACCGTCGGGGGCGGCCAGCACGGCGGGGGCCAGCGGCGGCTCCGGCACGATGGGGCCGAGGATGAAGGTGAAGGCCCCGGATTCGTCCAGTCCCACCATCCGCTCGTGCCATCGGCCCTCGGCCTTTTCCAGCTGGCGGATGGGCAGGGCGTCGAACAGTTCGTTGGCCACCATGAGCAGCGGCCCGTCGGGCAGATCCTCGAAGCGTGAGTGCCAGGTGACGTTCCGTCCGGCCAGGGTCTGGCGCTGGCGGTTGGCCAGTGCCGGGCTGGTCTCCACCAGATGGACCTCCAGCGCGCGCGCGAAGGGCGGCAGGGCGGACGCCGCGCGCAGCAGATCGGCCATCAGGGTGCCGCGCCCCGGCCCCATCTCGGCCAGCACCACCCGATCGGGCGCCCCCATGCTCTGCCAGACCAGGGCGCACCACAGGCCGATCAGCTCGCCGAACATCTGGCTGACTTCCGGCGCGGTGATGAAGTCGCCCGCCATGCCGAACGGGTCGCGGCCCATGTAATAGCCGTGCTCGGGATGGCCCAAGGCTTCGGCCATGAATTCGGATACCGGAATCGGCCCGGACTGGCGGATGCGGTCGGTGATGAGCCGGGTAAGGCTCATCAGGCGGCCTTCGGCCCGCGCCGCCAGGCCCAGGCCAGCATGGCCAGGCCGACCAGCACCTGGGGAATGGACAGCAGCTGGCCCATGGTGGCGCCCCCCCACAGGAAGCCCAGATGGGCGTCGGGCTGGCGGAAGAACTCGGCGGTGATGCGGCCCAGCCCGTAGCCGGCCAGGAACACGCCCGACAGGGCGCCGGCCCGGTGACGGATGTCGGTCAGCTTCCACAGGGCGAACATCACCAGGAACAGCAGCGCGCCCTCCAGCCCGGCCTCGTAGAGCTGGCTGGGGTGGCGCGGCAGCGGACCGCCGCCGGGAAAGACCATGGCCCAGGCGGCATCGGGAGCGACGCGGCCGAACAGCTCGCCGTTGACGAAATTGGCGATGCGCCCGAAGAACAGGCCGATGGGCACGGCGCAGCAGATGACGTCGCCCACCTGGAACAGGTTGCGCTTGCGGAACTTGGAAAAGGCGATGATGCCGATGATCACGCCCAGCGCGCCGCCGTGGAACGACATGCCGCCCTGCCAGACCATGGGAATCTCCAGCGGGTTCTGCAGGTAGTGGAGCGGCTTGTAGAACAGCACGTAGCCCAGCCGTCCGCCCAGCACCACGCCCATGGTGGCCCAGACCAGGAAGTCGTCCACCTCCACCTCGGTCATGGCATGGGGCGGGCGCGCCACCAGGAACTTGACGTAGCGCCAGCCCAGCATCAGTCCGGCGATGTAGGCCAGGGCGTACCAGCGGATGGCGAAGGGGCCGAGCTGGAGCGCGATGGGGTCGATATGGGGATAGGCCAGGGCGAAGGTCATCAGCGGTAGGCATCCCCGGAGGCGAGGAAGCGCTTCACGTACATCTCGACGCCGTCCTCCAGCGAGGTGAAGGGCTTGGTATAGCCGGCGCGGTGCAGGCGCTCCATCCTGGCCTGGGTGAAGTACTGGTACTTGTCCCTGATCTCGATGGGGGTATCGCGGAACTTGATCTGCGGCTCGCGGCCCACGGCGCGGTAGACGGCGGTGGCGAGGTCGAGGAACGAGCGCGCTTTTCCGGTGCCCACGTTGAACAGGCCGCTGACCTTGGGGTTCTCGATCAGCCACATGATCACGTCCACCACGTCGCCCACCCAGATGAAGTCGCGCAACTGGCCACCGTCCGGGTACTTGGGATTGTGGGACTTGAACAGCTGGTAGGCGGCGTCCTTCTCGGCATGGGGATAGACCTGGGCCACCACGCTCTGCTGGCCGCCCTTGTGGTACTCGTTGGGGCCGTAGACGTTGAAGAACTTGAGGCCCGCCCATTGCGGCGGCTTGCGCGAGCCGGCCCACACCTTGCGCGCCACCCGGCGGTCGAACAGGTGCTTGGACCAGCCGTAGGCGTTCAGGGGCCGCAGGCGGGCCAGATGCTCCATGGAGCCGTCGTCGTCGAATCCTTGGGTGCCGTCGCCGTAGGTGGCGGCCGAGGAGGCGTAGATGAAGCGCACGTTGTGCTGGGCGCACCACTTCCACAGCGCCAGGGACAGCGAGAAGTTGTTGGCGAGGATCTTGTCGGCGTCGGTCTCGGTGGTGGCCGAGATGGCGCCCATGTGGATCACCATCTCCATGTGCTTGGCGTTGGCTTCCAGGAAGTCGAAGATCTGCTCGGGGTGGACGATGTCGGCCAGTTCGCGCTTGGCGATGTTGTGCCACTTGGTGCCCGAGCGCAGGCGGTCGCATACCACCAGCTTGCCCGCGCCCCGCTCCTCGAGGGCCGCCAGGATGTTGGAACCGATGAAGCCGGCTCCGCCGGTGACGAGGATCATGGGGCGCTCCGCGACTGGGATTTGTCCGCGACTCTTATAGGCCGGGACGCAAGACCCCGCAAGTTACCGTCTGACCTTCATCTTCATGCGCTCGACGGCGTCGACCAGGCCGGCGCGGGTGCCGGGCTCCATGGCCGAATGGCCGGAATCGGGGATCAGGCGCAATTCGCACGTTCCACCCCAGGCCCGGGCCAGGTCGTCGGCCGAGTTGGGCGGACAGACCATGTCGTAGCGGCCCTGGATGATGATGGCCGGCAGGTGGCGGATGCGGTGGAGATCATCCAGCAGCTGGTTGGGGCGCAGGAAGCCGCCATGGGCCATGTAATGGGCCTCCAGGCGGGCCAGCGCCAGGGTGGAGGGGCCGTCGCCCGTTCCGTTCTCGTCGCGGGGCAGCAGGCGGGCGCAGGCCTCCTCATACGCACACCACTGCCGCGCGGCGGGCATGTGGACCAGGGGGTCGGGATGATTGAGCCGCCTGAGATAGGAGGACAGCGGGTGGTCGCGCTCGGCCTCCGGCAGGAAGGAGATGAACTGGCGCCGCGCCTCGGGGAAGAAATGGCCCATGCCGGTCATGAACCACTCGATTTCCGACGGCCGGCACAGGAAGATCCCGCGCATGACGAAGCCGGTGCAGCGCTCTGGGTAGGTCTCGCCATAGGCCAGCGCCAGGGTGCTGCCCCACGAGCCGCCGAACAGCAGCCAGCGATCGACGCCCAGGTGGTGGCGCAGCGCTTCCATGTCGGCCACCAGATGGGGCGTGGTATTGGCCTCCACCGAGGCGACGGGGCGCGACCGGCCGCTGCCCCGCTGGTCGAACAGCACGATGCGCCAGAACGAGGGGTCGAAGAAGCGGCGATAGGTGGGGGCGGTTCCCGCCCCCGGTCCGCCATGGACGAAGACCACCACCGGGCCGTCGGGATTGCCCGACACCTCCCAGTAAAGGCTGTGGCCGTCCCCTGCGGCCAGCATGCCCGAGGCGTGGGATTCGAACGGGGCGAACAACTCCATGAAGTCTCCTCTTCTTCCTGTTTCCAATATGGCATGCGCCACGCTCGCCTGCGAGAGCTTGACGGTGGTATGGGCAAAGCCTAAACCCGCCTTCATGAAAGTGGACGATTTCGACTTCGACCTGCCGCGCGAGATGATCGCCGAGCGCCCCGCCAGCCCCAGGGATTCGGCGCGCCTGCTGCACGTGCCCGCCTCGGGCGGGCTGGCCGATCTCGGCATCCGCGACCTGCCGTCGCTGCTTTCGCCCGGTGACGTCCTGGTGTTCAACGACACCAGGGTGATTCCCGCCCGCCTGTTCGGCAAGCGTGGGCTGGCTGGGGTCGAGGTGACGCTGCACCAGCGCACCGGCCTGGCCCAATGGAAGGCCTTCGCCCGCCCGGCCAAGAAGCTGCGGCCCGGCGACCGGGTGGATTTCGCCGAAGGATTCTTCGCGACCGTCACTGAGAAGGGCGAGGCGGGCGAGGTGACCCTGGACTTCGACCGCTCGGGCGAGGATCTGATGGCGGCGCTGGAAGCCCATGGCCGCCTGCCGCTGCCCCCCTATATCCGCCAGGGCGAGGCCGACGAGCGCGACCGGGACGACTACCAGACCGTCTTCGCCCGCGAGAGGGGAGCGGTGGCCGCCCCCACCGCCGGCCTGCATTTCACGCCGGAATTGCTGGCGGCGCTGGACGCGCGCGGCATCCGCCGCGTCACCGTCACCCTGCATGTGGGGGCGGGGACCTTCCTGCCGGTCAAGGTGGACGACACCGACGACCACCGCATGCATCAGGAGATCGGCGTGGTGACGCAAGAGGCCGCCGCCGCCATCAACGCGGCCAAGGCGGCGGGCGGGCGGGTGGTGGCGGTGGGCACCACGTCGGCCCGCCTGCTGGAAAGCGCCGCCGATCCCCTGGGCACGCTTCGGCCCTTCGACGGGGCCACCGACATCTTCATCACGCCCGGCCACGCCTTCCGGCTGGTGGACGTGCTGCTCACCAATTTCCACCTGCCGCGCTCCACCCTGTTCATGCTGGTCTCGGCCCTTTGCGGCCTCCCCCGCATGAAGGCGGCCTACGAGCATGCCAAGGCGGCCGGCTACCGCTTCTACTCCTACGGCGATTGCTGCCTGCTGGAGAGAAATACGTGATCGTTTGCTCCGTCATGCGCGGGCTTGACCCGCGTATCCACGTGTGTCCGTCTGGCATCGCGTCGCCGGCAAGACGTGGATGGCCGGAACAAGTCCGGCCATGACGATAAAAGTTGAGAGCGCCCCATGACCGAATTCTCCTTCGAACTCCTGGCCACCGATGGCGCCGCCCGGCGGGGCCGCGTCTATACCGCCCATGGTCCCATCGACACCCCGGCCTTCATGCCGGTGGGCACGGCGGGCACGGTGAAGGCCATGCTGCCCGAATCCGTGGCGGCGACCGGCGCCCAGATCGTGCTGGGCAACACCTATCACCTGATGCTGCGGCCCGGGGCCGAGCGGGTGGCGCGCCTGGGCGGCCTGCACAAGTTCATGAACTGGCCGGGGCCGATTCTGACCGATTCCGGCGGCTTCCAGGTGATGAGCCTGGCCAAGCTGCGCAAGATGGATGCGGACGGCGTCACCTTCCAGTCCCACCACGACGGGTCGAAGCATCGCCTCACTCCGGAAAGCTCCATGGAGATTCAGCGCCTGCTGGATGCCGACATCACCATGGCCTTCGACGAATGCACGCCCTTTCCCGCCACCCATGAACAGGCGGAAGAGAGCATGCGTCTGTCCATGCGTTGGGCGCGCCGGTCCAAGGAGGCCTTCGTGGCGCGGCAGGGCTACGGCCTGTTCGGCATCGTCCAGGGCGGCATCTACCCCGATTTGCGAGCCGAATCCGCCAAGGCCCTGCTGGAGATCGGCTTCGAGGGCTATGCCGTGGGCGGGCTGGCGGTGGGCGAAGGCCAGGAGGCCATGTTCGCCACCCTGGACGTCACCACGCCCCTGCTGCCCGCCGACAAGCCCCGCTACCTGATGGGAGTGGGCAAGCCTTCGGACATCATCGGCGCGGTGGGGCGCGGCATCGACATGTTCGACTGCGTCATGCCGACGCGTTCGGGCCGCACCGCCCAGGCCTTCACCCGGCGCGGCACGGTCAACCTCAGGAATGCCCGCCACCAGGATGATCCCCGGCCGCTGGAGGAGGGCTGTCCCTGTCCGGCCTGCCGCGACCACAGCCGGGCCTATCTCCACCACCTGATCCGCTCGGAAGAGATCCTGGGTCCCATGCTGCTGACCTGGCACAACATCCAGGCCTATCAGAGCCTGATGGCCGGCTTGCGCTCGGCCATCGCCGAGGGGAGGTTCGCCCAGTTCGCGGCCGAAGCGGCGGCACTGGAAGCCCAAGGGGATATCGAGGCATTATAGGGGACCGCCACCGTCACTCGCCCGAGGGTTCCATGCTCGACGATACCGACGGTCTTCCTCTCGACCTGCCCGATTCCGCTCAGGCGGCGCTGAAGCAGGCCGGCCTTCTCTGGCACGACCAAGCCGCCGCCGAAGCCAAGGTGCTGGAGGCGCTGGCGCTTGCCCCCGACGCCCTGGCGGCCCGCATCGGCGCCTACAAGTTCTATTTCTACCGCCATCGCCTGGACGAGGCCCTGCCCCACGCCCGCTCCTGCGTCGCCTTCGCCCTGGCGGCGCTGGGGCTGGGGGAGGATTGGCGGCGGGTCAGGCCCGGCGACGCCGCCTTCGTCGGCACCGCCGTCACCCTGGCGCCCTTGCCCAAGCTGCTGATGCAGACCCTGATCGCCACCGGCTACGTCCTGGCCCGCCTGGGGCGGATCGAGGAGGCCGAGGCCCATCTCTCCAAGGTGGTGGAACTGGATTCCGGCGACCGGCTGGGGGCGGCCCGGCTGCTGGCGGTGGTGCGCCGGGGGGGCATCGAGGAGGAGGACGAGCCGGCATGAGCGGCCATCTCGCCTATCTGCTGGCCTGGATCGCCTTCGGCCTGTCCCACAGCGGGCTGGCCGGACGTCGCCTCGCCGGGCGATGGTCGCGGATTGTATACAATGGCATCGCCGTCGCCGCCTTCCTGGCGGTGGGAGGCGTTGGGGCCTTGGCGCTGGGATCCGAGCCCGCCTTCGATCTACCCGTCTGGGCAAGGCTGGGACTGGGGGCGGTGCATCTGGCCGGCTGGGCGGTGATGCTGTTTTCCGCCCGCTATTACGACCTGGGAAGACTGGGGGGATTGAGCCAATTGCGCCATCCCGACCAGCCCGAGGACGAGGCCCTGCGCCGGGATGGCCCCCACGCCTGGGTCCGCCATCCCCTTTATGCCGGAGCCTTCCTGATCCTGTGGGGCGCGGCGCTGTCGCCCCTGGGCCTCGCCACGGCGGTCTGGGGAAGCCTCTATCTGCTGATCGGCACCTATTGCGAGGAACACCGCCTGCTGGCCCGCTACGGCGAGGCCTATGCCGCTTATCGGGCCAGGGTGCCGGCATTCTTTCCGTGGCGGCGGCCTACCGCTTGATGCCGCAGGCCTTGTCGGCGGCGGACAGCGCGTCGGAGAAGCCCGACAGCGGGAAGGCGGCGGCGACTTCGGCGCCCTTGGCCGGGCTGGCGTGCAGGATGGCTTCCTTGCCCTTGCGCAGCGAGGCGACGATGGCCGCGTCGGCCTTGGCGTCGGTGGCCCAGGCGCGGTCGCCCTTGGTGAACAGCGAGTGCTTCATGGCGCCCACCTGCAGTTCGACGTTGGAATCCTTCTTGAAGCCGTAGACGCCGTTAATGCTGACCTCGTCGCTGCTCTTGGCGGCGGGGCGATGGGTGACGATCAGGTAGGTGGTGGTGGGCTTGCCCTTCTCGCCGCCGGTGACCTTGCCGGCGGTGGCGGCCAGATAGCAGGTGGCGGCCTTGCCCTCGGTGTAGGAGAAGGCCTCCCACTCGCCGAACTTGCCCAGGCGCTTGGTGTTGTCGGCGGCGAGGGCCGCGCCGGTGGACGTGAGCAGGGCGGCGGCGATGACGAGCGAACGGGCGATCATGGGCAGGAATCCTCGACTGGCATCTGGAATCTTAATAGCCGCCAAAGGCGGGGATGGGAATCGAAAAGGGCCCGACCTTGCGGCCGAGCCCTTCCCGGATTGTCTCGACGCCGCCGATTAGGGCAGGACGATCTCCACGCGGCGGTTCTGCGGCTCGCGCACGCCATCGGGGGTGGGGACCATGGGCGAGGACTTGCCCTTGGCGACCACGATGATCTGGCTGGCCGGGATGCCCAGCTGCTCCAGCTGAGCCTTGACGGCGGCACCGCGCTTCTCGGACAGGGCCTGGTTGTACTTGGCGCTGCCCGACAGGTCGGTGTGAGCGGACAGGTCGATGCGGGCGGCACCGGCGGTCTTGGCGGCGCTGGCGGCCTGCTGCAGGACGCGGGCGGCCTCGGGGGTGATGGCGGCCTTGTCGAAGTCGAAGAACACGATGTAGTTCTTCTGCACCTGGGCCATGGGCTTGGGCGCCGGGGCCGGAGCCGGGGCGGCGACCGGGGCCGGAGCCGGGGCGGGAGCGGCCTTGGGCGCGTTGAACTTGTAGACGAAGCCCAGCAGCACGCCGTGGTCGCGGTACTCGGAGTCCAGCTTGGTGCCGGCGGTGGCCTTGGTCTCGTAGTCCAGGGTGGCGAAGTAGCGGTACTGGGCCTTCAAGCCGATATTGTCGGTGAGGTCGTAGCCGACGCCGGCGAAGCCCTGATAGGCGAACTGCCAGTCGCTGCCGTTATAGGCATCGGCACCGTTCTTCTTGACCTTGCCGTTGTCCAGGTAGGCGGCGCCGATACCCAGGCCGACGAAGGGATGCCACTTGGACTGGGGCAGGAATTCGTAGACGCCGTTGATCATGGGAGCCAGCGCGGTGGTGCTGCCGCTGCCCGACGCGCCGCCGACCTTGTCGATACCGCTGTCGCGGTAGGACAGCTCGCCTTCCACGCGCCACTGGCCGAAGCCGTAGCCCACCAGGCCCTGGGTCAGCCAGCCCACCTCGGACTCGGACTTGAGGCCGGCGACGCCGCTGTTCTTGGAATCCTGCAGGAACTGGGCGCCGGCATCGAGGCCGACATACCACTGGGCCTGGGCGGCCACCGGGGCCAAGGTGCCGGCGACGATCGCGGCGGCGAGGAGGGACTTGAGGCTGCGCATGGTTTTTACCTTCCCGTAGGGGTGCGAGGCGTTGTGAATCTGCCCCCATATGTACAGCCCGGGGCTGTGAGCGGCAAGGAGGGGTCGCCGCGCCGCAGCACGATCCTCGCTCCCTGTTGCGCAAAAGCCACAGTGTTACGCCGGAGGGGGCGCCGGTTCGTCGGGTGGCGCGGTCTCCGCCTGGGCCTTGAGGCGGGCGAACGAGCGCAGGCTGAGCGGAATCATGCCGAGATAAAGCGTGCCCAGCACGGACAGGGTCAGCCACGGCTCGGTGACCAGGAAGGCGGCGGCCAGGCCGATGACCAGCAGGATGGGCAGCACCCATTTGTGGGGCACCCGCACCTTCTTGAACGAGAAGGTCGGGATCTTGCTGACCATCAGGAACGACACGCCCATCAGGAACACCGCCACCACGGCCGGCTGGTCGAAGAAGCCGCCGCCGAACTGGATGGTGAACACCAGCGGCATCAGCACCAGCCCGGCCGCCGCCGGGGCGGGGACGCCGGTGAAGAAGTTGTAGGCGTAGGGCGGCAGGTCGGGCTCGCCGATCATGGTGTTGAAGCGGGCCAGACGCAGGGCGCAGCACACCGAGAACAGCAGCACCAGGGCCCAGCCATAGGCCCCGGCCCCCTGCATGGTCCAGAAATACAGCACCATGGCCGGCGCCACGCCGAAGCTGACGAAGTCGGACAGCGAATCCAGCTCGGCGCCGAACTTGGAGGTGCCCTGCAGCAGGCGGGCCACGCGGCCGTCGAGGCCGTCCAGGATGGCGGCCAGCACGGTGGACATCACCGCCTCCTTCCACATGCCGTGGACGGCGAAGCGAATGGCGGTCAGCCCGGCGCACAGCGCCAGCAGCGTCAGGATGTTGGGGATCAGCTTGTTGATCGACAACCCTCGGATGCGGGGCGGGCGCTTGGGGCGGAACATCAGCGGACTTCCCCCTGACGGGCACCTTCCGTCGAGTCCAGGTCGGCCAGCACGGTCTCGCCGGCGATGATGGATTGCCCCAGGCTGACCAGCGGCGCCACGCCGTCGGGCAGATAGACATCGACGCGCGAGCCGAAGCGGATCAGGCCGAAGCGCTGTCCGGCGCGGACCTGCTGGCCTTCCTTCAGGTCGCACTTGATGCGGCGCGCCACCAGGCCGGCGATCTGCACGAAGGCGATCTCGCGGCCGTCGGCGCGGCTCATGCGGACGCTCATGCGCTCGTTGTCGGCGCTGGCCTTGTCCAGCGAGGCGTCCAGGAACTTGCCGGGACGGTACGAGCACTTGACGATGGTGCCGTCCACCGGGCAGCGGTTGATGTGGACCGAGAACACGCTCATGAACACCGAGATGCGCATGCGCGGCTCGGTCCCCATCTCCAGTTCGGGCGGCGGGGCGACCATGCCCACCATCTGCACCACGCCGTCGGCCGGGCTGATCACCAGGCCGTCGCGGGTGGGGGTGACGCGGTCGGGGTCGCGGAAGAACCAGGCGCACCAGCAGGTCAGCAGCGCGCCCACCCAGCCCAGCGGTCCCCAGATCTGGCCCAGCAGCAGGGCTCCCAGCGCGAACAGGCCGACGAAGGGCCATCCCTCGCGGTTGATGGGGAACCAGAGATACTTGGTCAAGGAAATCTGCTGAGCCTGCACGCGTCACCTCCGAATGACCGCCCCCTCCATAGGTCGGGGCGGTGTCCCTGCCGTGGCCGGCCTTTTGGATTTTCATCCCGGTCGGCGGCATGATACTAGTGTGGAGGAACCCAAGTTCCTACCATGAATTTCGTCGGGGATCGGGCGGCGTCTGCATGTCCAAGTCGAATGCGTTTTCTTTGGGCGGCATGACCTTGCCGCTGGATATCGACGCGGTGCTCGAGGGGGCGGAGGCTCCTCCCCTTTCCCTGGGTGACGGTCCGGTGGCCTTCGATTTCGGCTTCCGCTTCGTCCGCTTCGCCGCCCGCCTGGAGGAGGGCGCTGCCTCGGTCCAGCTCAAGCTGGTGGGGGATCTGGGCCCCATGCCGTTCTCGGCGGAATCGCCCGCCGCCCGCTCCGGCCTGGCGCGCATCGTCGATGCCGGCAACGCCGTGCTGGGCCAGGGAAGCTTCCGCATCAACCAGGGACGCATCCTGCTGGGGGGCGAGGTGGCCATCGACGCGCCGGTCTCGGCGGTCCGGCTGGTTTCGGCGGTGATCCGGTTCCTGGCCCCGGCCATTCCCTACATGGAACTGATGGCCATGTACGTGCGGCCGCCGCTGGCCCCCGCCCGTCCCGGCGAAAGCGCCGTGCGGCCGGAATGGCGCAAGGCGAAGCCCCGGGGGCGTTGAAGCGTTATTCCTCTCAGCCGTCATCACCGGGCTTGTCCCGGTGATCCACGCGCTGCCGAGGGGACATCGTCCGAAGCAATGGGTGGTGGCGGCACGACGTGGATGCCCGGATCAAGTCCGGGCATGGCGGAACGCTTGGGGCTGAGGCCTACTTTACGGGAACGCTGAACACCTGGCCGGGATAGATGAGGTCGGGGTTCCGGATGCTGTCGCGGTTGGCCTCGAAGATCACCGTGTAGGCGGTGCCCTGGCCATAGAGCCGCCGGGCGATGCGCCACAGCGAATTGCCCTGCAGCACCGTCACGGTCGAGCCGCCCGCGGGCGCGACCTCGTCGCCCCTGGTCCACGGGAACTCGACGCGGGCCAGCACCTTGCCCTTGTCGTCCACCTGATCGGCGCGCAGCACGTGGCTGCCCTTGCCCGGCGGCAGGGTCGAGGATACCCGCCAGTTGCCGTCGGCGTCGGCGGTGGCGCGGCCCAGCAGGCGGTTGTCCATGTAGACGTTGACCTTGGCTCCGGCCGGTGCGCGGCCGCTGACCGTCATGCGGCCCTTGTCGTCGTGGTCGACGATGTCGAGCGTAAGGGCGCCCGGAGCGCCGTTGGCCGGCCCCTGCAAAATGCGGCTGCTGCCGTCGCGGCCCGACTTGATGGCCAGGGCGGTGCCCTGGCCGCGCGGAGGCACCACCAGGACCACGGTCTCGCCGGATTCGGTCTGGCTGCCGTCGGGGTTGACCGCCCGCAGCCGGAGTTCCCGCGAGCCGGGGGCCAGCGGACCCGAGGGCAGGAAGACCCACTCGCCGCGCTGGTCGGCGGTGACCTGACCCAGTTCCTTGCCGCCGTCGATGATGGTGATGCGGGCGCCGGGCTTGGCGCGGCCGGCGATGACCGCGTCGCCGCCGGCATCGATACGCACCACGTCGAAGGACGGCTCGCCCGACTCGACGGGGATGGCGGACGACGCGGAGGCGGGCGGGGGCGGAATCTGCGCCTCCATCTCCCTCGTGTCGTCACGCTGGCCGCGCAAGGCCAGCACGATGGCGATGACGGCGACGGCAAGCCCGATCAGGGCGATGATCGTAGGCCGGTTCAACGGCGCCTCGCGATGTGGTGGCGGTGGAAGCGGTCGCTACCCTAGCCCGTATTTTCCCTACTGTCACGGGGCGGAATCCCGCCGGTACGGGTTTTCCGCCGGTCCTACCCGCCCGTTTCCCCTCCCAACGAGTAGGATTGAGTCTTGCGTTTGCCCTCCCGAATGCTATCGTCCCGCGTTTGCCGCGTGGCGGGAAATCACGGGCGGACGACGGCAAGGGCTTCCAGCGAAGGGATGAGAAACGATGAGCACCGCGAAAATCATCTGGACCAAGGTTGACGAGGCGCCGGCTCTGGCGACCTATTCCCTGCTTCCCATCGTCCAGGCCTTCACCGGGGCGGCCGGAATCGCCGTCGAAACCCGCGACATCTCGCTGGCCGGTCGCATCATCGCCACTTTCCCCGAGAACCTGACCCCCGCCCAGAAGATCAAGGACGAACTGGCCGAACTGGGCGAGCTGACGCTGAAGCCCGAGGCCAACATCATCAAGCTGCCCAACATCAGCGCCTCGGTGCCGCAGCTCAAGGCGGCCATCAAGGAGCTGCAGTCCCAGGGCTACAAGATTCCCGACTACCCCGAGGACCCCAAGACCGATTCCGAGAAGGAGATCAAGACCCGCTACGGCCGTGTGCTGGGCTCGGCGGTGAACCCGGTGCTGCGCGAGGGCAATTCCGACCGCCGCGCGGCGCTCTCGGTCAAGAACTACGCCCGCAAGAACCCGCACAAGATGGGGGCCTGGGCCTCGTCCTCCCTGGCCCACGTCGCCCACATGACCCACGGCGACTTCTACGGCTCGGAAAAGTCGGTGACCCTGGACGCCGCCACCACCGCCCGCATCGAGTTCGTGGGCAAGGACGGCGCCGTCACCGTGCTGAAGGACAAGCTGGCCCTCAAGGCGGGCGAAGTGGTGGATTCCTCGGTGATGAGCGCCAGGGCGCTGCGCGCCTTCTACGCCGAGCAGATCGAGGACGCCAAGTCCCAGCCCGGCCTGCTGCTCTCCCTGCACCTCAAGGCCACCATGATGAAGGTCTCGGACCCCATCATGTTCGGCCATGCCGTCACCGTGTTCTTCAAGGACGTGTTCGAGAAGCACGCCGCGACCATTCGCGACCTGGGCGTCAACGTCAACAACGGCCTGGGCGACCTGCTGGCCAAGATCGAGAAGCTTCCCGCCGACAAGAAGGCCGAGATCGAGGCCGACATCGCCAAGGCCTACGAGAACGGCCCGCCGCTGGCCATGGTGAATTCCGACAAGGGCATCACCAACCTGCACGTCCCCTCCGACGTCATCGTCGATGCCTCCATGCCCGCAATGATCCGCGATTCCGGCAAGATGTGGGGCAAGGACGGCAAGCTGCACGACGCCAAGGCGATCATTCCCGACCGCTGCTACGCCGGCGTCTATCAGGTGGTGATCGAGGACTGCAAGAAGAACGGCGCCTTCGACCCCAAGACCATGGGCAGCGTCCCCAATGTCGGCCTGATGGCCCAGAAGGCCGAGGAATACGGCTCCCACGACAAGACCTTCGAGGCCGCCGCCGACGGCGTCATCCGCGTGGTCGATGCCTCGGGCGCCGTGCTGCTGGAGCAGAAGGTGGAGGCGGGCGACATCTACCGCTCGTGCCAGACCAAGGACGCCCCCATCCAGGATTGGGTCAAGCTGGCCGTCACCCGCGCGCGCCTGTCCAACACGCCCGTCATCTTCTGGCTGGACCGGAACCGCGGCCATGACGCCCAGATCATCGCCAAGGTGGAAAAGTACCTGAAGGATCACGACACCACGGGCCTGGACATCTCCATCCTGCCCCCGGCCGAGGCCTGCAAGGCGTCGCTGGACCGCATCCGCAAGGGCCAGGACACCATCTCGGCCACCGGCAACGTGCTGCGCGACTACCTGACCGACCTGTTCCCCATCCTGGAACTGGGCACTTCGGCCAAGATGCTGTCCATCGTTCCGCTGATGGCGGGCGGCGGCCTGTTCGAGACCGGCGCCGGCGGTTCGGCGCCCAAGCACGTGCAGCAGTTCCAGGAGGAAGGCTATCTCCGCTGGGACAGCCTGGGCGAGTTCCTGGCGCTGGCCGTGTCGCTGGAGCATCTGGCCCAGACCTTCAAGAACGACAAGGCCCAGGTGCTGGCCGACACCCTGGATCAGGCCAACGGCAAGATCCTCGACAACGACCGCTCGCCGGCCCGCAAGGTGGGGCAGCTGGACAATCGCGGCAGCCACTTCTACCTGGCCCTGTACTGGGCCCAGGCCCTGGCCGAGCAGACCAAGGACGCGGCGCTGGCCGCCCGCTTCGCTCCGCTGGCCAAGGCGCTGACCGAGAACGAGGCCAAGATCAACGCCGAGCTGATCGCGGCCCAGGGCAAGCCCGTCGACATGGGCGGCTATTACAGCCCCGACGACGCCAAGACCTCGGCCGCCATGCGGCCCAGCGCCACCTTGAACGCGGCGCTGGCCGCCATCTAATACGGTTCGGCGGCGGCGGGAGAAGCGAACTCCCGCCGCCTTCGTTCCGGTCCGCCATCTAAAGACAAGCAGTAATTGGGCCTTTCGCACCCCGAGGAACACCGTCAATGAAGAAGATCAAAGTCGCAAACCCGATCGTCGAGCTGGACGGCGACGAGATGACCCGGATCATCTGGAAGTTCATCAAGGACAAGCTGATCCTGCCCTATCTGGACATCGACCTGAAATATTACGATCTGGGCATCGAATACCGCGACAAGACCGACGACAAGGTGACGGTCGAGGCCTCGGAGGCCATCAAGAAGTATGGCGTCGGCGTCAAGTGCGCCACCATCACCCCCGACGAGGCGCGGGTGAAGGAGTTCAACCTCAAGAAGATGTGGAAGTCGCCCAACGGCACCATCCGCAACATCCTCGACGGCACCGTGTTCCGCGAGCCGATCATCTGCAAGAACGTGCCGCGCCTGGTGCCCGGCTGGACCAAGCCCATCGTCATCGGCCGCCATGCCTTCGGCGACCAGTACAAGGCCACCGACTTCACCGTCCCCGGCCCGGGCAAGCTGACCATCAAGTTCGTCGGCACCAACGGCGAGACCATCGAGCACGAGGTGTTCGACTTCCCCGGCGCCGGCGTCGCCATGGGCATGTACAACCTGGACGAATCCATCTACGGCTTCGCCCGGGCCTGCATGAATTACGGCCTGCAGAAGAAGTGGCCGGTCTACCTGTCGACCAAGAACACCATTCTCAAGGCCTATGACGGCCGCTTCAAGGACATCTTCCAGGAAGTGTACGAGAAGGAATTCAAGGCCGAGTTCGACAAGCTGGGCATCACCTACGAACACCGCCTGATCGACGACATGGTCGCTTCGGCGCTGAAGTGGTCGGGTGAGTTCGTCTGGGCCTGCAAGAACTACGACGGCGACGTGCAGTCCGACACCGTGGCCCAGGGCTTCGGCTCGCTGGGCCTGATGACCTCGGTGCTGATGAGCCCCGACGGCAAGACCGTCGAGGCCGAGGCCGCCCACGGCACGGTGACGCGGCACTACCGCGAGCACCAGAAGGGCAAGGAGACCTCGACCAACCCCATCGCGTCCATCTTCGCCTGGACCCGGGGCCTGTTCTACCGCGCCCAGTTCGACAACACCCCCGAGGTGGCCAAGTTCGCCCAGTCCCTCGAGGAAGTGTGCGTCGAAACCGTGGAATCCGGCTTCATGACCAAGGACCTGGCCATCCTGATCGGCCCCGGCCAGTCGTGGCTGACCACCCAGCAGTTCCTGGACAAGCTGGACGAGAACCTGAAGAAGAAGATGGGTCTGGCCTGATCCTCCGAGGGGAGCGGCCGGAACGGCCGCGCTCCATCACGGGCCGACCTCCGGAGCGCGGGCGTTTCGCCCGCAAGCCGGCCAAAAAAAGCCCCGCCGATGCGAAAGCGCCGGCGGGGCTGTTTCTTCCGGACGGGATCAGCGGGTGCCGAATGCCTCGATGCGGCGGCGCATCTCCTCTTGGGCGCGGCTTAATTCCAGCAGATGGTCCCGGATCTTGTCCATGGTGGCGCCGAAGCCGGCGCGGAAGGCGTCAAGATTGAAAGGCATTCTTCGGCATTTCCTTGGGCTGGAGGTGATCCAGACAATGGTTGTGCGCGAAGTATGACAAAGGTAGGTCAACACAATTCGCGCCCTTGGTTAACTGAATTTAAACCAATGCGAAATGTGCCGTCACTTCTCGATTCGGTAGTAGGTCCTTACCCGTAACTCTGCACCAGGGACCCTACGACCAGATACCAGCCGTCCACCATGACGAAGAATATTAGCTTAAACGGAAGTGAGATCATGGCCGGTGGAATCATCATCATGCCCATGCTCATCAGCACCGAGGCGATGACCATGTCGATGATCAGGAAGGGCAGGAAGACCAGGAAGCCGATCTCGAAGGCCCGGCGCAGCTCGCTGATCATGAAGGCGGGAATCAGGGCCTTGAGCGGCACGTCCTCGGCCTTCTCCACCTCCTTGGAGCGCGACAGGTCCATAAACAGCTTCAGGTCCTGGGCGCGGACATGCCTGCTCATGAAGGCGTGGAACGGCTTGATGGCCTTCTCGAAGCCCTCGATCTCGTCCAGGTGGCCGTCCATCACCGGCTGGATGCCGTCGGTCCAGGCCTTCTCGAAGGTGGGCGCCATGACGAAGGCGGTGAGGAACAGGGCCAGGCTGACCAGCACGGTGTTGGGGGGGCTCTGCATGGTGCCCAGCGCCTGACGCAGGAAGCCCAGCACCACCACGAAGCGGGTGAACGAGGTGACCATCACCAGGATGCTTGGCGCCACCGACAGGACGGTGGTCAGCGCGATCAGCTGGATGATGCGCGACGTGGCGCTGGCCTGGGGGCCGCCCAGGTCGATGTTCAGGGATTGGGCCAGCGCCGGTCCGGCCAGCACGGCGGTGACGATGCCGATGGCGGCGGCCAGGATCAGCCGGGGGCGCAAGGCAAGGCGGGTCATGTTCCGGTCTCCGGCTTTGGGGCCTCGGGCCAGGAAGCCTCGGATTTGGACAGGGCGAAGGCGGCCCTGGGACAGTCGGATTCGACCACCACCGGCTGGCCGCCACCCAGGATCACCAGATGCTCGCGGTCGTCGCGGCGCACCAGGACAAGACGATGTTTCACGTCCAGCGTCAAGGATTCGACGATGCCCAGGCGGCGCCCGGGCCCGTTTCGTCCCGCCATGGCACCGGGCAGGCGTTGGCGCACCACCCACAGCACGGCGAAGATCAGTCCCAGCACCGCCACGAGCGACAGGATGAAGCGCAGGTAATGGGCTGAATCCATGCTCAGGCGTCCAGGGAGGTCGGGTTGTGGCGCTGGGTCAGCGCGGCGGCCAGCCGGTCCAGGTCGGCGACCAGGGCCTCGAGACCGGGGCGGAAGGCCGCTCCCTCGCTGCGGTCAAGGTCGAGCACGGCGCCGCAGACGAACTTCACCCGGCCCTCCAGCGCGGCCAGGTCCACCTCGGTTCCGGTGGCGAGCAGGCGGCGGGCGGTGCCCACCAGGGTGGCGGCCTTTTCCAGTTCCTGGCGGACGGTCTCGGACTGCTCGCTCATGCGCTGCCTCCCGGAGCCGCCGCCCCGCCCATGGCGGCGTTGGCGCGATAGACATAGGCCAGAATCTCGGCCACCGCGACGAAGGCCTCCACCGGAATGACGGTGTCCACCTCGACGGCGGCCAGCACCTCGGCCAGGTCGGGATCGGTGCGGACCTTCACCCCGTGGGCGAAGGCCAGCTGCAGGATCTGTTCCGCCACCGCGCCCCGGCCGGAGGCGGTGACGGTGGGCATGCCGGGATTGTCGGGATCGTCGGAGAGCGCCACGGCCACCTGGCGGCGCTGCGGCCGGGCGGCGGCCTCGGCCCGCTCGGCTTCCGCCTCTTCGTCCCAAATGTCCCTGTTGCCCATCGGCGGCTTCCCATCGGGGTTTCCAGGCTTCACAATGGCGCCGGCGCGCTTAAAATTCGTTTAAATGGTGGCAGATGGCCTCGGGCAGGTGGACCGCAAGCCATCAATGTGTTCGTGCAAATCCGGAGAAATTGCATTCCACATCGGATCGAGGACAAAATCGATTCCTTCCCGTCGAGCCAATTTGGCAGCAGGAACGAAGTCGGCATCTCCTGCAACAAGCACGATCTGATCCACTTGGCGCTTATATGCCAGAGACGCGATATCGAGTCCGATTTTCATGTCGGTGCCCTTTTGCCGGACATCATACTGAAAATCATCGTCTCCAAGAGAATCGAAAGTCTTGCGGCCTTTGAGCAAATCTTCCGACGCCCTGGGGGTCGGCAGCCAGCAATTCCCATCCTGAAGCCGCCCAAGCCGTAATGCGACCTTGCGCAACCGCTTCAGCTCGGTGTGGAATGCTGAGCGGAATTGCGCGGTCTCCGACTTGCCGAAGTCAAGTGCCTTCTTTGAAATCGGGAGGTGAACCTTTTTTGTCAGAGGCAGGCAGTCGTATACGAAAATCCTGTAGAGGTCTTTTCGCTCCGTCTCGCCCCGCTGCGAGAGATGGTCAAGGGCCATTTCGTGCATCGCGCGCGCGACGGCTGCGGCATCTCGGCTGTCTTTGGTGGGATATACTTTGTGAAAGCGCTTCAGAAAGAAGCCTGCATCAACAAGGATGGCGGTAGCCAACTTGCTCCTCCGCAACGTCATAGTCTGCAAATCCGCATCAAAAAGCGGAAGCCTCCAGGTTCGGCATGAGGCGGATCATCTGTCCCACATGCGTACTGCTGGAGGCGGTATGGGTTCAGTCTACCACCGACAGGAAAAAACACAACAAACCGATTGCTGTGGGCTAACCTGAATGCGAAATCGGCTACTTTACCGAATCTTAAAAGGGTCGGGCGGATAGTGATCATGGCGAGAAAGGTTCCGCTCGCCCCTGAATTCGGCAGGCGAAGGTTTCGCGCAGATGTATGACGATCTCGGCATCTTCAAGATGGCCAAGGCCCAGATGGACTGGATCGCCCAGCGCCAGGAGGTGCTGGCCGGCAACATCGCCAACATCGATACGCCGCGTTACCTGCCCAAGGACATCAAGCCGCTGAACTTCAAGGAGGTCCTGGCCGGGACCTCCCAGCCAGAGGTCGGCGCCACCGCCACCAATGCCCGGCACATCGTGCCCGAGATGGCGCCCAGCCCGTTCAAGGCGGTGACCCAGCGCCGCACCTACGAATCCACGCCCGACGGCAATGCCGTCATCCTGGAAGAGCAGATGGCCAAGATGGGCGAGGCCAATTCGCGTTACAACGCCGCCGCCTCGCTGTTCCAGAAGTACCAGAAGATGATCAAGACCGCCTCGGGCGGCCGCTGAAACCGTGACCGGGTAAGTCGAAGAGACCGCCATGGACGAGCTGAGCAAAAGTACGCAAACCGCCATTTCGGGCATGAAGGTGCAGTCCCAGCGCCTGCGCCTGATCTCGGAGAATCTCGCCAACGCCGATTCGCTGGCCCAGACCCCCGAGGGGCTGCCCTACCGCCGCAAGGTGATGACCTTCAAGACCGAGCTGGACCGCGCCACCGGGGTCAGCCGGGTCACGGTGGACAAGGTCCGGGGCGATTCGTCCGAGTTTCAGCGCCGTTACGATCCCAAGCACCCGGCCGCCGACCGCGACGGCTACGTTCTGGCCCCCAACGTCAATCCGCTGGTCGAGATGATGGACATGCGCGAGGCCCAGCGCAGCTACGAGGCCAACATGAACGTCATCAACACCTCGCGCTCGCTGCTCACTCGCACCATCGAGATGCTGCGTTAAGGATTCGCCATCATGACCTCCCGTCTCACCGACGCCATCTCCGCCTACAAGTCCGCCGCCAATCCCTTCGACTCGGTGGGCAAGTCCTCCGAGTCCGAGGGAACCGGCACCGATTTCGCCAGCGTGCTGAAGGATGCCGCCAAGGTGGCGGTGGGTGATGCCAAGTCGGCGGAAAAGGCCTCCATGGCGGCCATCGCCGGCAAGGCCGACATCCGGGAAGTGGTGGCCGCCGTGGCCAACGCGGAAATGACCCTGGAAACCGTGGTCAACGTCCGCGACAAGGTGATCAACGCCTACAACGAAATCCTGCGCATGCCCATCTGAGCCCGGGGCCGTCGCAAGGATGACCGAGCCCGAGCTGATCGACATCGCCCGCGAGACCATCATCGTCATGCTGAAGGTGGCGGCGCCCACCCTGCTGACCGGCCTGGTGGTGGGCCTGGTGATTTCCATCTTCCAGACGCTCACCCAGATTCAGGAGCAGACGCTGACCTTCGTGCCGAAGATGCTGCTGGTCTTCGCCTCCATGATCCTGTTCCTGCCGTTCATGCTGCACTCGCTGGCCGAGTTCTGGAAGCTGGTCATGGACCGCGTCATCGCCGGCGGCGGCTGACGTGCTGACCGAACTGCTGCAGCTGGACATCTTCCGCTTCTTCCTGGTGTTCACCCGCATCGGTTCGGCCCTGATGCTGTTTCCCGGCCTGGGCGGTTCGCTGGTCTCGACCCGCATCCGGCTGCTGCTGGCGCTTTCCATCGCCTTCGTGATGCTGCCGGTGGTGGGCGGCAGCTTCCCGCGGGTGCCGGGCACGGTGGGGGGCATGGTGCTGGCCATCTTCGGCGAGGCGGTGATCGGCATCTTCCTCGGCACGGTGATCATGGTCATCATGTCGACGCTCAACATGGCCGGTTCCATGATCGGCTATCAGACGGGCCTGACCAACGCCTTCTCGTTCGATCCCATCGCCCAGCAGCAGAGCCAGCTGCTGACCGGCTTCCTGTCCAATATCGGGCTGGTGGCGGTGTTCGCCACCGACATGCATCATTTGATGTTCCAGGCGGTGTTCGAATCCTACGCCCTGTTCCCGCCGGGCCAGCCCTTGCAGTTCGGCGACTACGCCGAGACGCTGGGCCATCTGGTCACCGACACCTTCAAGGTCGGCACCCAGTTCGCGGCGCCGCTGGTGGTGTTCGGCCTGGTGTTCTACACTGGCCTCGGCCTGCTGTCGCGGCTGGTGCCCCAGCTGCAGGTGTTCTTCGTCGGCATGCCGGTGCAGGTGATGGTGGGGATGTGGCTGTTCATGGTGTCGCTGCCGCTGATCATCTCGCTGTTCCTGCGCTTCTTCGAATCCGGCCTGATGCCTTACGTCCAGCCGAGGTGAGACCATGGCCGAAGACGCCGAAGACAAAACGGAAGAGCCGACCGACCGAAAACTGACCCAGGCCCGCGAGCAGGGCAACATCCCCACCTCCCAGGAGGTGAAGATCTGGGCCGGCCTGGTGGGCGCGCTGGCCATCGTCGCCATGTTCGCGCCCTACATGGCCAAGGACGTCCAACGCCTGATGCTCCCCTTCATCGAGCATCCCCACGCCTTTCCCATGGACCAGCCCGACGTGGGGCAATTGCTGGCCGAGGTCACCATCGGCATCATCAAGCTCCTGGTCCTGCCCATGCTGCTGCTGATGGTCCTGGCCGTCGCCTCGGCCATGGCCCAGAGCGGCCTGATGTTCCTGCCCGACAAGCTGACCATGGATTTCAGCAAGCTGAGCCCCATGAAGGGCATTCAGCGCATCTTCTCGGGCCGCAATCTGGTCGAGTTCCTGAAGTCCCTGTTCAAGGTGGGCGCCATCGGCTTCGTCGTCTTCCTGATCCTGAAGTCGCATATGAGCGAGTACGCCGCGCTAGCGGCGCTGGACCTGATGGCGGTGCTGGACTACCTGCGCCAGCAGGTGGTGGCCATGATCATGATCGTGGTGATTCTGGTCTTCGCCCTGGCCGCCGCCGACTGGTTCTATCAGCGCTGGTCCTTCACCCAGCAGATGAAGATGACCAAGCAGGAGATCAAGGACGAGCACAAGCAGACCGAAGGCGACCCCATGATCAAGGGCCGCCTCAGGGCGCTGCGCATGCAGCGCGCCCGCCAGCGCATGATGCAGGCGGTGCCCAAGGCCAGCGTGGTGGTCACCAACCCCACCCATTACGCGGTGGCGCTGCAATACGACCAGGATGCCATGAACGCGCCGGTCCTGGTGGCCAAGGGCGTCGATCTGATCGCCAAGCGCATCCGCGACCTCGCCACCGAGAACGAGGTGCCCATCGTCGAGAACCCTCCGCTGGCCCGCGCCCTTTACGCCACCGTCGAACTGGATGAGGAAATCCCGCCGGAGCACTACAAGACGGTGGCGGAAATCATCGGCTACGTCATGAAGCTGAAGGGTGAACTTGCGAACTGAGCCCATGCCCGCCCCCCTGGTCCTCAGTCTGGCCGCCGCGGTGGCCGGGACCGCGCTGCTGGGAATCGCCCAGGCCGGCTGGCCGGCCATCGCGGCGGCCGGCCTGGTGGCGGCGGTGTCGGGCGGCATGCTGCTGCGCCGTGCCGGCCGTCCGGGGGGCGATGCGCCGGCCCTGGCCGGGGCGCTGGACTCGGAAACCCGCGCCGTGCTGGTGGTGGCGTCCGACGGACGCGAGCTGTATCGCAATCAGGCGGGGCGCCGACTGCTGGGGGGAGGCGCCGATCCCCTGGAGCCGCTCAAGGGCCTTGCCGCCGCCGACGACCGCGCCCTGGCCGAGCTGGAGCGTCTGGACGCTGCCGCCGCGGTGGGGGCGCCCCGGCGCACCGAAATCAGCCTGGTCTCGGCCGGGGGCGGGCGCGAGTGGTTCGCGCTGGAGGTCAGGCCGGCCGGCGGCGCCCGGGCGGTGGCCTGGACCGTCGAGGACGTGAGCCCGCGCCGCGCCATCGAGGAGACGCTCAGGCGCGAGAACGAATTGCTGTCCGACTTCGTCGACCTGCTGCCGGTGGGCTGCTATTCCGCCGATGCCGACGGCACGGTGCGCTACGTCAACCAGCGTCTGGCCGAGTGGCTGGGCAAGAGCGGCGACGAGATCGTCGGCCACAATCTGGCCGAGGTGTTCGGCACCGTCCCCAACCCCGAGGAGGAACGCGCCGAGCTGCGGCTCCGGGGCCGTTCGGGCGAGGTGTTCCAGGCCCTGGTCGCCCATTCGGTGTTCGACGAGGGCGGCGAGATGTTCACCCGCTCGGTGGTGGTGCGCGATCTGGTGCCGGAACAGCAGTGGGAAAAGGCGCTGCGGGCCGCCGAGCGCCGCTTCCGCTGGCTGTTCGACGACGCGCCGGTGGGCATCGCCCTGGTGGACCTGGACGGGGCCATCGGCGCCTGCAATCTGGCGCTGCAGGCCATGCTGGGCATCGACCGCGACGATATGATCGGGCGTCCCGTCATCGACGTCATCGCCGAGGAGAACCGGACCCCGGCCTCGGAACAATTGGGCAAGGTGCTGACCGGCTCCACCCCCGGCACCCATCTGGAGGTACGCCTGAAAGGGCGGCGCAACCTGATCGCCCAGCTGTTCGTCAGCCCCAGCCACGAGGACGGCGACATCTCGGGCCTGGTCATCCATTTCATCGACGCCACCGAGCAGCGCAACCTGGAAATGCAGTTCGCCCAGAGCCAGAAGATGCAGGCCATGGGCCAGCTGGCGGGCGGGGTGGCCCACGACTTCAACAATCTGCTCACCGCCATGATCGGCTTCTGCGACCTGCTGCTGCAACGGCACGGGGCGGGTGATCCCAGCTTCGCCGACATCATGCAGGTCAAGCAGAACGCCAACCGCGCCGCCTCGCTGGTGCGGCAATTGTTGGCCTTCTCGCGCAGGCAGGCGCTGCAGCCGCGCCTGCTGAACGTCACCGACGCCCTGGCGGAACTGTCCAACCTGCTGCGCCGCCTGCTGGGCGAGACCATCGAGCTGCGCATGACCCATGGCCGCGCCCTGGGGCTGGTGCGCGTCGATCCCGGCCAGTTCGATCAGGTCATCATCAACCTCGCCGTCAATGCCAGGGACGCCATGCCGGGCGGCGGGGCGCTGACCATCCGCACCAACGCCGTCCACGTGGACCAGCCGGTGCAGCGCGGCCCAGAACTGATGCCGGCCGGGGATTACGTGCTGATCGAGGTGATGGATACCGGCACCGGTATCGGCAAGGAGAACCTGGCGCGCATCTTCGAGCCGTTCTTCTCCACCAAGGAGGTGGGGGCGGGCACCGGCCTGGGGCTGTCCACCGTCTACGGCATCGTGCGCCAGACCGACGGCTTCATCTTCGTCGATTCCGAGCCCGGCCAGGGCGCCACCTTCTCCATCTATCTGCCGCGCATCGACGCCGATCCGGCGGCCGAGACCCGACGCCCCGCCCAGCAGGCGGAATCCGCCGGGGCCGATCTCACCGGATCGGGCACCATCCTGCTGGTGGAGGACGAGGACGCCGTGCGGCTGTTCGGCGCCCGGGCGCTTCGGAACAAGGGCTACACGGTGATCGAGGCCCGTTCGGGCGAGCAGGCCATGGAAGTGCTGAACGGCGGCGAAGCCATCGCCGTCCTCATCTCCGACGTGGTGATGCCCGGCATGGACGGCGTGACGCTGGCCCGTTTCGTGCGCATGGAGCGTCCCGACATCAAGGTCATCCTCATCTCGGGCTATTCCGAGGACGTCGCCCGCGACGGCATCGATCCCGACGCCGGCATCCACTTCCTTCCCAAGCCCTTCTCGCTCAAGCAACTGGCCGGGGCGGTCAAGCAGGTGATGGAGGGCGGGTGAGGGGCGCGCTCCGCGCCCCGGCCGGTATCCGGGGGTTTCTTTTCGTCCGGGCCGCGCTATAGTCCACCCATGGGAACATATGGTGACCAGATGCCGGCGGTATGTCGGGATTGCGGGGCCCTGGGAACGGGGGAGGACGTGTGCGCCGCCTGCGGCTCGGCACGGCTGGTCCGCCATGCCGAGCTGCCGGATCTCTGCATCGCCCACATCGACTGCGATGCGTTCTACGCCTCGGTGGAGAAGCGCGACAATCCATCCCTGGCCGACAAGCCGGTGATCGTCGGCCATCCGGGCGGGCGCGGCGTGGTGACCACCGCCTGCTACGTGGCGCGCAAGTTCGGGCCGCGCTCGGCCATGCCCATGTTCAAGGCGCTGGAGCTCTGCCCGCACGCCGTGGTCATTCCCCCCGACATCGCGAAATACAAGCGGGTCAGCGCCGACATCCGCGCGCTGTTCGAGAAGGCCACCCCCCTGGTCGAGCCGCTGTCCCTGGACGAGGCCTATCTCGATCTGTCGCCGGAGGTGCGGCGGGTGGAGCGTCCGGCGGCGGTGCTGCTGGCCCGGCTGGCCCGCGCCATCCGCCGCGAGGTGGGGATCACCGTCTCGGTGGGCCTCAGCTACAACAAGTTCCTGGCCAAGATGGCGTCGGACCTGGACAAGCCCGACGGCTTCTCGGTGATCGGCCGCCGGGAGGCGGCGGCGTTCCTGGCGCCCCGCCCGGTGACCGCCCTGTTCGGCATCGGGGCGGCCACGGCGGCGCGCATGGCGGAGCAGGGCATCACCACCATCGCCCAGCTGCAATCCCTGCCCGAGGCGGAATTCGTGGCGCGCTGGGGCAAGTTCGGCCGGCGGCTGGCCGGCATGGTGCATGGCATCGATCTCCGCCCGGTCAATCCCGATCGCCCGGCCAAGAGCGTCTCCACCGAGACCACCTTCGCCCGCGACATTCGGGAGTCCAAGGCCCTGGCCGAAGCCTTGGCGCCGCTGGCCGAGGGCGTGGCGCGTCGCCTCGACCGCGCCCGGCTGGCGGGGCGCACCGTGGTGCTGAAGCTCAAGACCGCCGATTTCCGGGTGATCACCCGCCATCATCGCCTCGCCGATCCGACCCGGCGGGCGGAGGTCATCCGGCGGGCCGGGCTGGCGCTGCTGGAGCGTCAGGCGGACGGACGCGCCTTCCGCCTGCTGGGCATCGGCATGGCCGACCTCTGCCCGGCGGACGAGGCCGACCCGCCCGACCTGTTCGGACGCTGATCCGAGAGGATCACGGCAGGAACTTTGGCGCCAGCTCGTGCATCCGCGCCTCGCTGGTCTCCGACTTGAAGGCCAGCAGCCACAGGTCGAACGATTTCTGCCGCCGTCCGCCGATGGTATTGGCGAATCCCGCTCCCAGCAGGCAGCGGTCCAGCACCGAATAGGTGAAGCCGCATTTGTGGGCCATGTAGGTGTTGCCCTGGGCGATCATCCCGCGGTGCCCGTAGAGGATGTCGATGGGGCTGATGGGACCGGCCGGGGAATCGTAGAGCGGCTCGATCAGCTGGTCCCGCGCCACGGCCTCGCAGACGGTTTGCAGGTCGGGACAGGTGATCACCAGGAAGCCGTCATCCTTCAGCACCCGGTGAAACTCCTTCAGCGCGGTGAGCACCTCGTGCGGGAAGACGTGTTCGATGTTGTGGCTGGAATAGACGGCATCGACGCTGGCGGTTTCCACCTGCCGCATGTCGGTGAGCGTACCGACGATATCGGGGTTCACACTGGCGTCGATATCGAAGCGGATTTCCTGCCAATCACTGGAGTCGAAGCCCTTCAGGCCCGACTTGTTCTGCGGGCCGCAGCCCACATGGAGAAATTTCTTCGTCATCATTGCTTCCGCCTGCTTCAGCGCCGGGGCGCCGGGGATTCCAGGAACTCGGCCACCGCCTGATAAAGCTGCCTGCGATTCTTCTCGATCAGGGCGGCGTGGGTGGCCTCGCCCACCATGACGTAGCGCTTGTAGGGCGAACCGGTGAGGCGGTTGAACAGCTTCATCCCCATGGCGGGCGGCGCCTCGGCGTCCCATTCACCCTGGATCACCAGGGCGGGAATGGACAGGCGCTCCGGGTTCCAGCGCGGCTTGCCCGAGGCCCAATAGCGCATGGTGTCCAGCACCACGCCGTTGGGAGCGCGCACCGTGTTGGGGGAGGCGGGCTCGGAATCGCTGGCCAGGGTCGCCTTCAGCCAGTCGCCGAACACGGCCTTGGGCAGCACGGCGTCGCGCTTGGCTTCGGGCACCGCCTTCAGCCAGATGTCGCGGGCGTCCCTGGGGTCCACCTGACGCCAGGCGGGAACCCGGGCCAGTTCGGCGTCGGTGGGCGGCGTCACGTCGCGCAGCCATTGCGGCGCGTAGAGCACCAGCCGCTCCACCTTGTCCTGGGCGGAATTGGCGTAGGTTCCGGCCAGGGTGGCGCCCCACGACCAGCCGACCAGCACCAGGCGCTGGGAATTGCGCCGCGACAGGATGAAGTCCACGGCGCGGGTGACGTCTTCCACCGCCTCGGTGGTGTCCACCACGGGCGGGTTGGCCTCGGGCGTCTGCTTCATCTCGGGGGGACGGCCCGACTTGCCGTAGCCGCGGATGTCGAGCGTGTAGACGTCATAGCCCCGGGCCGCCATCCAGTCCATCCAGCTCTGGCCGTCCACCGCCATGTCGAAGGAGGAATGGGCGGGGTAGGTGGCGCCGTGCAGGAACAGCACCGTCTTCTCCGGCTTGACGTCGTAGAGATTGGCGGGGTGCTTGTTGCGGATATAAAGCGGCTGATCCGGCCACTTGCTGCCGATGGAGAATTCCTCGGTCACCGTCTCGGCCCGGGCGGGCAGGGCCGCCGCCACCAGCATCGCGGCGGCGACAAGGCCCCTCCGCCATCCCATCTTGCTCATCATCTCCCGTCCGCTCCCTTGCAGATTACGCCGCTCCGACGCCCACCGGCAGGCGCACGGTCACCACCGTACCCTCGCCGGGAACCGAAGCCAATTCCACCCTGCCACCATGCAGGTCCACGAAACGATGCACCAGGGCGAGTCCGATGCCGGAATCGTCGTCGCCCCGGCCGGCCGGCAGCGCCTCGCGGCGGCCGCCCGGCGCGAAACCGTCGAACAGGCTCTGGCGCTGTTCGTCGGACAGGACGGCGCCGGTGTCGCTGATGGTCAGCGCCAGTTCGCTCGGCCGCCGCTCGGCCCGCACCGTCACCCGTCCGCCGGCCGGCGTGCGCTTCAGCGCGTTGCCCAGCAGGTTGAACATCACCTGGCGCAGCCGGCGCTCGTCGGCGACGATCCAGCCGATCTCCAGCGGGCAGTCGAAATCCAGGTGCAGCTTCTTCTCGCGCACCCTTTCCCGCACCAGCCCCAGCACGCCGGAAAGCATGGGGTGGATGTCGACGGTGTCCAGTTCCAGCGTCATCTGGCCCGCCTCGATGGCGGCGAGGTCGAGGATGTCGGAGATCAGCGCCTGCAGCCCCTGGCCCGCCTCGGTAATGCCCTTGGCGTATTCGTGCTGGCGCTTGTTGAGCTTGCCGAAATACTCGGCGGCCAGCATCTCGGAGAAGCCGATCACCGTGGTCAGCGGCTTTCTGACCTCGGCCGAGACGTTGGCGATGAATTCGCTCTTCAACAGGTCGGCGGCGGCCAGCGCCTCGTTCCTTTCGCGAAGCGCGCGCTCGACCCGGGCGGAATCGGTGACGTCCAGCCAGGTCAGCAGCATGGCCCCGTCGGGCAGCGGCACCGAGGCGAAATCGACGATGGAATCGTCCAGGCGCTCGACCCTGCCGCTCTGGGGCGCCCGGGTGTTGAACAGGGCCATCAGGCGCTCGCGCATTTCCGGCCAGACCGAGGCGCGCCCGGCGCCGCCCTCGAAATAGGGCCGGTGGGCCTCCACCAGTTCGTTGACGTGGGGCTCGGCCTCCAGCAGGGAGGCCGGCAGGTTCCAGATGCGCCCGTAGGCGGGATTGAACAGGCGCAGCCGCCCGTCGCCCCTGAACACCGCCACGCCCTCGTGCAGGTGGTCCAGGGTCTCGCGCTGCACCGCCAGCGCGGTGTTGAACGAGCGCTCCAGCGCCAGGGTGTCGGTGACGTCCTCGTAGGTGAAGATCAGCCCGCCATAGGGATGGGCGGCGATCATCCGGCGCAGGGTGCGGCCGTCGGGCAGGTGCAGCAGGGTCTCGGCGGCGTCGATCAGCGAGATGAACCGCTTCAGTTCGTCTTCCTTGTAGGCGCGGTAATCGGCCACCTCGGGCAGCAGGCGGCGTTCGCGCAGCGAATCCAGCACGGCGCCGTAGGTGGGCTGATTCCCCAGCCAGTCCGCTTCCAGCCGCCACAGCCGGGTGAAGGCGGTGTTGAAGAAGGTCAGCCTCGTATCGGTGGAGAAGATGGCGATGGCGGTGGCCAGATGCTCCAGCACCTGGGCGTGGGCGCTGGCGTGGCGCGACAGCTCCACCTGCAATTCCTCGATGCGGGTGAGGTCCATGGCGTAGCCGGCGGTCAGCAGCCCGCCGTCGCCGGTCTCGAACGGCGCCTCGGTGATCTCGGTGAAGCGGCGCTGGCCGCCCAGCACCAGATGGAAGGATTCGGCGCGGGGCTCGCCCGCCGCCCGCGCCCGGGCGGCCAGGGCGCGGGCCTCGCGCACCGAGCCGTCCGAGGCCAGTTCGATCTGCCCCGCCACCGCCGCCTGGGGCGAGGCCACGTCCACCGCCCTTGCGTAGGCCCGGTTGACGTGCAGCAGCGACAGGTCGTCGTCGCGCACCCAGACGGGAATGGGCAGCATGCCCAGCAGGCCCTCGATCCGTTCCCGTTCGGCCACCAGCCCGGCCAGGCGCGACGCCAGCTCCGCCTCGAAGGCGGCATCCTCGGTCACGTCGTGCATCCAGATCAGGTCGGCCAGAGCCTGGCCATCGGCGCCGGCGGCGCGGATTCCCAACGCCCGGACGCGGCGGCCGCCGTCGCGCAGGCGCAGTTCCAGCTCGAAGCCCTGGCCTTCCTTGCGCAGGCGGGACGCGGCGCCGTCCAACTGGGCGGCGTCGGCGGCGGCGAAGGATTCCAGCACGTCGGTGAAGGTGGAGTCGGTGCCGCCGAACAGGCCCAGCAGCACGGCAAGGCGGCGCGAGCAGATTTCGCGCTCGCCCCCCAGCCAGGCGTAGAAGCCGTCGGGCGCCGCCAGCAGGCTCTCGCCCAGGCGTTCGGCCAGGGCGGCGGAGCGCGTGGCGTCGGCGGCCAGCCCCACCATGCGCCAGCGCAACAGCAGCAGCACCGCCACGGCCGGCACCAGGACCAGCAGGGCGCCGATGCCCAGCGACAGGGGGTCGAAGCGCAGGGCGGCCAGGGCGAGCGACTCCTCGGCCACGGCATCGCCCGCAATCCCCATCACCGCCAGTCCCGCCGCGATCGCCGCGCGCATGTCCGCATTCTCCCCGATACGGCCCCAAAGTGCCGTTGGCGCGCGCAAAAGACAAGGGGTGGTTGCCCCGACCGGCCTCTGCTGCTACACCTCGCCCGCTGTTCGGAGGAGAGAGCGAGATGCTGAAGAGCCTTTACGACTGGATGATGGCCAAGGCGGCCCACCGGCATGCCGTGTGGTGGCTGGCGGCCATCTCGTTCATCGAAAGCTCGTTCTTTCCCATCCCGCCCGACGTCATGCTGATTCCCATGGTGATCGCCGCGCCCACCCAGTGGCTGCGCATCGCCATGATCTGCACGCTGTCCTCGGTGGCGGGCGGCTATCTCGGCTACGCCATCGGCGCCTTCGCCATGGATTCCATCGGCATGGCCATCCTGGGGGCCTTCAAGCTGCAGGAGAAATTCCACGCCTTGAAGCCGATCATCGACGAATGGGGCGTGTGGTTCATCATCGTCAAGGGCGCCACGCCCATTCCCTACAAGCTGGTGACCATCACCGCCGGCGCCTTCGACTTCGACCTGGCCAAGTTCACCTTCGCCTCCTTCATCGCGCGGGGCATGCGCTTCATCCTGGTGGCGGCGCTGCTGTGGAAGTTCGGCCCGCCCATCCGCGACTTCGTGGAGCGTCGCCTGAAGCTGGTCACCACCGTGTTCGTCATCGTCCTGGTGGGCGGCTTCTTCGTGGTCAAGCTGCTGTAGCTTCGGCCCCGTCCAGCTGAACCGGCGATAACCTTCGGCAGGGAGCGGCAAAGGTCTTGCCGAGTCCTGACGGTTGAATTATTCTATTTCTCACTCTGACGCCTGTCCCAGCTCCCCCCACTCCGCCGGGACGGGCCGCCAGGGCCCCACCGCTCAATCTCAGGGAGACGGGTGGGAAAAGGGCATAGCTCGCGCCACCCTCCCCCCATACGGGGCGCGAAGCTGCCACGGGCGGCGAGGGACAAGGCCGGCACACCGGCCCCATCCCTCGCCGGCCCATAAATCATACCGTCCGCCAAAAGAACCGACTCTTCCTGTCATCCCGAGCTTTGGCGAGGGATCTTTCACGCGATGGCGGCAACCGCTTGCAGCTGAAAGATCCTTCCTCCCTGCGGTCGTCAGGATGACAAGTCGGTTCAAATGACGGCCGGTATCACCCCTCGTCCTTGTCCCGCCTGCGGTGGATGTTCAGTCCGATCTCGTCCAGGAAGGCCTGTTCCTTCTTGTCCAGCTCGGCCTGGGCGCGGCGTTCGCGCTCCTTCTGGGTGATCTCGTAGGTTTTCAGCTGGTTGAAGGCTTCGGCCAGGTCGTCACGCGCCCGGTTGATCTCCTGGCGCACCTGCTCGAGCATCTGCATCAGCTGTTCGCGCCGGGCCAGCCAGGCATTGGCGAAGGCGGCATAGGCGAAGCCCACCCCGGCGGCGTCCTCGGAGGCCACCTGCTGCTCATGGATCAGGCTCTGCTCGGCCTGCTGGATGGCGGCGAGAATCTGGTCCTCGCGGCCCTGCAGCGCCACCAGGACGCGCTGCTTCTCGTCCACGTTCCACTTGGCGAGGCGGATGAGGGTCTTCAGCCCCTTGGCGGCCATGGATCACTTGCGCCCCATGCCGTCGCCGTCGAACGGCATCCCGAGGATCTCGGCCAGCTGGGCGTAGGCGGTCTGCAGGTTGGTGGCCTCGGTCTTCAGCTGGCCGAGGAAGGCTTCCAGGGCCGGGTAATAGTGGATGGCCTCGTCCACCTTGGGGTCGGTGCCGCGACGATAGGCGCCCAGGCGGATCAGCTCGGCCATGTCCTCGTAGGTGGACAACAGGGCGCGGGCCCGGCGCACCAGATCGTTTTCCTGCTGGTTGTTGCAGCCGGGCATGGTTCGGCTGACCGAGCGCAGGATGTTGATGGCCGGGTAGCGGCCGCGCTCGGCGATGGAGCGGTCCAGCACGATGTGGCCGTCCAGGATGCCGCGCACCGCGTCGGCGATGGGCTCGTTGTGGTCGTCGCCGTCCACCAGCACGGTGAACAGGCCGGTGATGGAGCCCTTGCCCACCCCGGGTCCGGCCCGTTCCAGCAGGCGGGGCAGCTCGGCGAACACGGTCGGGGTATAGCCCTTGGAGGCCGGCGGCTCGCCCGCCGACAGCGAGATCTCGCGCTGGGCCATGGCGAAGCGGGTCACCGAATCCATCATGCACAGCACGTCCATGCCCTGGTCGCGGAAATACTCGGCCACGGTCAGCGTCATGTAGGCGGCCTGACGCCGCATCAGCGGGCTTTCGTCCGAGGTGGAGACCACCACGATGGAGCGCTTCATGCCCTCCGGCCCCAGATCGTCCTCGATGAATTCGCGGGCCTCGCGGCCGCGCTCGCCGATCAGTCCCAGCACGGCGATGTCGGCCGAGGTATTGCGCGCCATCATGGACATGATGGACGACTTGCCGACGCCCGATCCGGCGAAGATGCCCATGCGCTGGCCCCGGCAGCAGGTCAGGAAGGCGTTGACCGAGCGCAGGCCCAGGTCGATCTTGCCGGCCACCCGCGAACGGGAATGGGCCGAGGGCGGGGCGGCCTTGATCGGGTAGGCGGTGTCGCCGCCGGGCAGCGGCCCCAGCCCGTCCACCGGCTCGCCGAAGCCGTTGATCACCCGGCCCAGCCAGCCCCGGTCGGGATAGACCACCGGTTCGGCGTCCTGCACCTCGGTGCGGCAGCCAAGTCCGATTCCTTCGATGGGAGAATAGGGCATCAGCAGGGCGCGGCCCTGACGGAAGCCCACCACCTCGCAGATCACCCGGCGGCCGTCGCGGGCCACCACGTTGCAGCGGTCGCCCACCGAAATGGTCCGCTGCACGCCGCCCGCTTCCAGCAGCATGCCCTGAACGGCCGCCACCTGGCCGTAAACCTGAATGTTGGAAACCCGCTCGATGTCGTTGATCAGGTTGCGGACAAGGAATTTCAATCGCGTACCCCTTCCAGCCGCCTTGAACTCGTCAGAATACCCCCGTATGGTTAACACATCGTAGAGACGGATGGGACCGGGGACCTTACGATGCGCGTTCTAGTGGTCGAAGACGACCAGCTGATGTCCAGGGCGATCGAAGCCATGCTCAAGGCCGAGGGCATGGTGGTGGATACCACTGCCTTGGGCGAGGATGGGCTCGAGATCGGCAAGCTCTACGATTACGACATCATCCTGCTGGATCTGATGCTGCCCGACATGGACGGCTACGAGGTGCTGCGCCGCCTGCGCTCGGCGCGCATCGAGACGCCCGTGCTCATTCTGTCGGGCCTTTCCGAGCCGGACAAGAAGATCAAGGGGCTGGGTTCGGGCGCCGACGATTACCTGACCAAGCCGTTCGACAAGGGCGAGCTGGTGGCCCGCATCCAGGCCATCGTCCGGCGCTCCAAGGGCCATGCCCAGTCGGTGATCGACACCGGCAAGCTGTCTGTCAACCTGGACGCGCGGACCGTCGCCGTCACCGGCGAGCCGCTGCACCTGACCGCCAAGGAATACGGCATCCTGGAACTGCTCAGCTTGCGCAAGGGCCAGACGCTGACCAAGGAGCAGTTCCTCAACCACCTCTATGGCGGCATCGACGAGCCCGAGCTGAAGATCATCGACGTCTTCATCTGCAAGCTGAGGAAGAAGCTGGCCACCGCCACGGGCGGCGAATCCTACATCGAGACGGTGTGGGGACGCGGCTACGTGCTGCGCGACCCCGACCTGCCGGCCGCCAATTCCAACAAGGCCGGCGCGGCGGAATAGGCCACTCCCGCTGTCATCCTGAACGAAGTGAAGGATCTTTCAGCATCCGGCGGCCGCGCCTGCCTGAAAGATCCTTCGCCGATGGCTCACGATGACAGGCTTGCGCCCGTCACTTCAGATACAGCGCCACCGCCAGGGCGGCGGCGATCACCCAGGCCACCACGGGTGAGGAGCGACGCATGCGGCTTTGTTCCGGGAACATGGCCTTGACCGTTTCCGGGTGCAGCTTCAGCCCCTGGTTGACCAGCATGGAATAGGTCCGCTCGGTCTCGGCGATCAGGCGGGGCAGGCGTTCGAGCGAGCCGACCACGCTGGAGACCGTCTCGCGCACCTTGGCCTCGGGGCCGAGATTCTCGCGCATCCAGCCTTCGATCAGCGGCTGGGCCAGATGCCACATGTTGATGTTGGGATCGAGGATGCGCCCCACGCCCTCGGCCACCAGCATGCTCTTTTGCAGCAGCAGCAGCTGGGGCTGGGTCTCCATGGCGAAGGTCTCGGTCACCTGGAACAACTGGCCCAGCAGCTTGGCGATGGAGATCTCGTGCAGCGGCCGGCCCAGAATGGGCTCGGCGATGGAGCGGCAGGCCTGGGTGAAGGTGTCCATGGACTGGTCGGCCGGCACGTAGCCGGCGGCGAAATGCACCTCGGCCACCTTGCGGTAATCGCCCGACAGAAAGCCCAGCAGCATCTCGCCCAGGAAACGCCGGGTGCGTTTGTCGACCCGGCCCATGATGCCGAAATCCATGGCGATGAGCTGGCCGCCCTCGCCGATGAACAGGTTGCCCGGATGCATGTCGGCGTGGAAGAAGCCGTCGCGGAACACCTGCTTGAACATGGCCTCGGCGGCCTTGGACAGCACGTCCACCGGATCGATGCCCGCCGCCCTGAGGCGCTCGGTCTCGTCCACCGGAATGCCCGAGACGCGCTCCAGCGTCAGCAGCCGCTTGCCGGTGCGCAGCCAGTCCACTTCCGGCACCTTGAAATTGTCGTCGCCCCGGAAGTTCTCGGCCAGTTCGGAGGCGGCGGCCGCCTCGAAGCGCAGATCCATCTCCAGCGTGACGGATTCCTCGAAGGTCTTGACCGTCTCGACGGGCTTCAGGCGGCGGATGCGGGGCAGGGCCAGCTCGGCCCATTCGGCCAGCCAGTACAAGAGGTCGATGTCGCGGTGGAACTTGGCCTCGACGCCGGGGCGCAGCACCTTGACCGCCACCTCGCGGCCCTGGCGGGTGATGGCGAAGTGGACCTGGGCGATGGACGCCGCCGCCACCGGCACGTCGTCGAAGCTGGAATAGAAATTGGACAGCGGGCCGCCCAGTTCCTCCTCGACGATGCGCCGCGCCTCTTCCGGCGGAAAGGGCGGCAACTCGTCCTGCAGGCCCGACAGGTCGGCGGCCATCTCCTCGCCCAGCAGGTCGGCGCGGGTGGACAGCGCCTGGCCCAGCTTGATGAAGGAGGGGCCCAGTTCGGCCAAGGCGGCGGCCAGACGCTGGCCGGGGCGCCCGGTGCTGGCCGGCGAGCGGCCGCCGCGCAGCAGCCTGGAGCCGAAGCGCGCCAGGGGCAGGGCCTCTTCCAGCAGGAACAGGGCGTCATGGCGGGCCAGCACGCGGCCGATGGTCAGCAGGCGGTTGAGATTGCGGATCGACCGGATCATTTACAGGCGCCACCCCGAATGGATGGCGGCGATGCCCGCCGACAGGTTGCGCACTTCGACGCGGGCGAAGCCGGCGGCCTCGACCATGGCGGCCATTTCCTCCTGGGGCGGGAACTTGCGGATGCTCTCCACCAGATACTGGTAGGCCTCGGCGTTGCCGGTGACCATGCCGCCCACCTTGGGCAGCACGTTGAAGGAATAGGCGTCGTAGGCCTCGCGCAGGCCCGGCACGATGACGCGGGAAAATTCCAGGCACATGAAGCGCCCGCCGGGACGCAGCACCCGATAGGCCTCGGCGATGGCCCGGTCCCAATGGGTGACGTTGCGCAGGCAGAAGGCGATGGTGTAGCGGTCGACCGACCGGTCGGGTATGGGCAATTCCTCGGCATTGCCGCACACCCAGGTCAGCCCGTCCAGCAGATTGCGGTCCACGGCGCGGTCGCGGCCGACGGAGAGCATCTCGCGGTTGATGTCGCACACGGTCACCGGGCCGCCGCCCCGCTTCTTCCAGCCGAAGGCGATGTCGCCGGTGCCGCCGCCCACGTCCAGCAGGGTCTGGTCGGGGCGGGGCCGCAGCCAGTCGAGGAACGCCGACTTCCACAGGCGATGGACGCCGGCGCTCATCAGGTCGTTCATCAGGTCGTATTTGGACGCCACCGAATCGAAGACGCCGCGAACGAGGGAAACCTTCTCGTCCTCGGCCACGGTCTTGAAGCCGAAATGGGTGGTGCCGTCGTCGTGGGAATGGCTGTTGCTCATGGTGCGGCACCTTATCGCGGAAATTGGGCGCTGTCACGGGGTGCCGCCTCCATTATACTCCCCGCCATGCCCGAGCTTCCCGAAGTCGAGACCGTCGCCAAAGGCCTGGCCCAAGTGTGGGACGGACGGCGTTTCGTGTCGGTGGAGACGCGGCGCGCCGGCCTGCGGGTGCCGTTCCCCAAGGACTTCGCCCGCCGCCTCACGGGGCGCAGGGTGGAAAGCGTCGGGCGCCGCGCCAAGTATCTGGTGGTGCGGCTCGACGGCGGGCTGGTCATGCTGGGCCATCTCGGCATGTCGGGGCGCATGACCATTTCCCCCTTGCGCAACGCGCCGCCCGGCCCCCACGACCATGTGGAATGGGTGACCGACCAGGGCATCAGCGTGACTCTGACCGATCCCCGCCGGTTCGGCCTGTTCACCCTGTGCGAGACGGCGGAACTGGCGGATCACCCCCTGCTGGCCGGTATCGGGCCGGAACCGCTGGACGATTCCTTCGACGCCGCCCTGCTGGCCGGGGCTCTGGCGGGCAAGGTCGGCCCCATCAAGACCGTGTTGCTGGACCAGAAGGTGGTGGCGGGTCTCGGCAACATCTATGTGTGCGAAAGCCTGTTCCGCGCCGGCATCTCGCCCCTGCGTCCCGCCGGTTCGTTGACCACGGTCGAAATCGGGCGGCTGGTGCCGCTGATCAAGGCGGTGCTGCGGGACGCCATCGCCGCGGGCGGCTCCACCCTCAGGGACCACGCAAGGCCCGACGGCGAACTGGGCTATTTCCAGCATTCCTTCCAGGTCTACGGCCGCGAGGGCGAGGGCTGCCCCGGCTGCCCCGGCACGCCCGAATGCGGCGGCATCCTCAGGATAACCCAGGCGGGGCGCTCCACTTTCTATTGTGCGAAGCGGCAAGTGTGATGGTATAGGGATTCCATGGCTCGTTTTCGGCATCTGGTTACCGCTTTCGCGCTTTCCCTCCTGCTGGGCGCCGGATCGGCGCGGGCCGAGGCGTTCCTGTCCGCCTACGAGGATCTGCCGCTCGCCCCCGGCCTGACCGAGGTGGCGGGATCGGGGGTTTCGTTCGATTCCCCCTCGGGCCGCATCGTCGAGGCCTATGCCCACGGCGCCGCCAGGGCGGGCGACATTCTCAAATTCTATGCCGCCACCTTGCCCCAACTGGGCTGGACGCGGGAAAGCGACCGGCTCTATCGCCGCGAGACCGAGGTATTGCGGCTGGAAACCACCCAGGACCGCGCCGGGGTGACCCTGCGCTTCACCATTTCCCCCGAATGACACCCAAGCGAAGAGGAATTCCCATGGCTTTCGAGAACATCACCGTCGAGACCCGCGGCAATGTCGGCCTGATCGCGCTGAACCGTCCCAAGGCCATGAACGCCCTGTGCGCCGCCCTGATCTCCGAGCTGGGCCAGGCGCTGGACGCCTTCGAGGCCGACGACGCCATCGGCGCTATCGTGCTGACCGGCTCGGACAAGGCCTTCGCCGCCGGCGCCGACATCAAGGAGATGGCGTCCAAGGGCTACATGGACGTCTACCTGTCCAACTTCATCACCGACGGCTGGGAGCGGGTCACCAAGTGCCGCAAGCCCATCGTGGCGGCGGTGGCCGGCTTCGCGCTCGGCGGCGGCTGCGAGATGGCCATGATGTGCGACTTCATCATCGCCGGCGACAACGCCAAGTTCGGCCAGCCCGAGATCACCATCGGCACCATCCCCGGCGCCGGCGGCACCCAGCGCCTGACCCGCGCCGTGGGCAAGTCCAAGGCCATGGAGATGTGTCTCACCGGCCGCATGATGGACGCCGCCGAGGCCGAGCGCGCCGGCCTGGTCAGCCGCATCGTGCCGGTGGCCGACCTGGTGGACGAGGCGGTCAAGGCCGCTTCCAAGATCGCCTCCCTGTCGCGCCCCATCGTCATGCTGTGCAAGGAATCGGTCAACGCCGCCTTCGAGACCACCCTGGCCCAGGGCGTCACCTTCGAGCGCCGGCTGTTCCATTCCACCTTCTCCACCGAGGACCAGAAGGAAGGCATGGCCGCTTTCGTCGAGAAGCGCCCGGCCGCTTTCAAGAATCGCTGATCTGCCCCTCAGGCGGCGGGCGGGCCGCGTCGCGGCCCTTGCCTCCCGCGGCATAAGCCGCGCGGCGCCTTGCGCCTAGCCCTGTTTCCAAGGTGAAACAGGGCGGATTGCGGGGACGGAGCCCGGTGATTCCGCCGGGCTCCGATTCAACGCTTGACGACCTTTCGGCGCGGACATATAAACGCGCCTTCGAATTTGCAACCGTGTTCCAAGGTTCTGATCCATGGCCCATCATAAGTCGGCTAAGAAGCGCATCCGCCAGACCGAGCGTCGTACCGAGGTCAACCGCGCCCGCGTGAGCCGTATCCGCACCTTCGTCAAGAAGGTCGAGCTCGCCATCGCCGGTGGCGATTCCGCCGCTGCCCAGGCCGCCCTCAAGGAGGCCCAGCCCGAACTGATGAAGGGTGCCCAGGCCGGCGTGCTGCACAAGAACACCGCGTCGCGCAAGGTTTCCCGCCTTGTCGCCCGCGTCAAGGAGATGAAGCCGCTGGCCTAATGCCAACGGTCTGATTTCCCTGCGATTTTAAAGGCCGCGCCCTGGGCGCGGCCTTTGTCGTTTTGGCAATTCCAGACGAATCCACGAGTCCGGAATTGCAAGCAAAAAATTTTCCATGTTCGCGTTCCGATCACGTTGCGAGTCTCGGGTGGTCTCGGTAGAGTCGCGAACCTCGCTGGTCGCAATAATGCGGCGCCGCGAAATCAATAGAATTTTGCCTTTTTTATTTATTCTCTGCTTCACAAGACTATGTGAAGCGGATCACAGCCCGTTGATGACTTTTTGTAATATGGATGGCTGGAGATATTTACAGGCCGGCGGCACCAGAGTATGACTCGGCGCGGCCGAGGTCAGGGATGGCAAAAGCCACATGCGTGCGGGGCACCATCCCCGCTGGGAGGGGAGCCCGGCGCATGCTGCCGCCAAGGAAGGAAAGAGGGACGGTGTCGTGGGCAAGGTTTCACGATGCCGCGGGACGGTGGGCAAAGGATTCGGGGACGGCAATGGTAAAATCTGAGTGGGATCGCGTGAAGGTCAGGCTGAAGGACGAGGTGGGCGACGCCGCCTACCGCTCCTGGCTGCGCCCCATCACCCTGCACGGCATGAGCGACGACGCCGTCCGGCTGGCCCTTCCCACCCGTTTCATGCGCGACTGGGTCAACACCCATTACGCCGAGCGTATCCGCACCCTGTGGGGGGCCGAGAACCCGGCCATCCGCAACGTGGAGATCGTCGTCGAGGCCGCCCGGGCCGCGGCCCCCCCGGCCGCCAAGCCCGCGCAGGCCGAGACGGCGTCGCCGGCCGTGGCGGCGCCCGTCGCCGAACGCCCGCGTCCCGCCATTCCCTGCGCCCCCGCCGCCGCCCCGACCGCCGATGCCGACGAACTGGGCGCGCCGCTGGACACCCGCTTCACCTTCAAGAACTTCGTGGTGGGCAAGCCCAACGAATTCGCCTGGGCCGCCGCCCGCCGGGTGGCCGAAGCCGACCAGGTCTCGTTCAACCCGCTGTTCCTCTATGGTGGCGTCGGCCTGGGCAAGACCCACCTGATGCACGCCATCGCCCACCATATCCGCGAGCGCAGCCCCGAGCGCAGCGTGCTGTACCTCTCGGCCGAGAAGTTCATGTACCGCTTCATCCGGGCCCTGCGTGGCCAGGACACCATGTCGTTCAAGGAGCAGTTCCGTTCCGTCGACGTGCTGATGATCGACGACGTCCAGTTCATCGCCGGCAAGGACGCCACCCAGGAAGAGTTCTTCCACACCTTCAACGCCCTGGTGGACCAGGGCAGCCAGATCGTCATCTCGGCCGACAAGTCTCCGTCGGACCTGGAAGGCATCGAGGAGCGCCTGCGGTCCCGCATGGCCTGCGGCCTGGTGGCCGACATCCACGCCACCACCTACGAGCTGCGCCTCGGCATCCTGCAGTCCAAGGCCGAGCAGATGGGGGTGATCGTCCCCCAGAAGGTCATGGAATTCCTGGCCCACAAGATCATCTCCAACGTCCGCGAGCTGGAGGGCGCGCTCAACCGCGTGGTGGCCCATTCCCAGCTGGTGGGACGCGCCATCACGCTGGAGACCACCCAGGAGGTGCTGCACGACCTGCTGCGCGCCTCGGACCGCCGGATCACCATCGAGGAGATCCAGAAGAAGGTGGCCGAGCACTTCACCATCAAGCTGGCGGAAATGTCCTCGGCCCGGCGCTCGCGCCAGGTGGCGCGGCCTCGCCAGATCGCCATGTACCTGGCCAAGCAGCTGACCAGCCGGTCCCTCCCCGAGATCGGCCGCAAGTTCGGCGGCCGCGACCACACCACCGTCATGCACGCGGTGAAGAAGGTCGAGGAGCTGAAGGAAGTGGACCAGAACTTCGCGGAGGACGTGGAACTGCTGCGCCGCATGCTGCAGGGATAGGAAATTCTCCGGACGTCACCGCCAGGGCGGGCAGGATGCCCGCGCTCCGAACACACCGCATTTTCCCTTGGAGCGCGGCCGTCCCGGCCGCATTTGGCGCAGTCGCCCCCGGTGCCATGCGACAGGTGCTCCAGCCGCTCTTCCCGTTGCCCGAAATCGCTTTTGGACTCCGGCGCCTGTGATATACTGCCCAGCCCTGCCTCAGGGGGGCAGTAACGAATCATATGGGTAGTCAGCAGAACGCCATGAAACTGACCATCGAGCGCGCCGCGCTGTTGAAGTCGCTGGCCCACGTCCAGAGCGTCGTCGAACGCCGGACCACCATTCCGATCCTGTCCAACGTCAAGCTCGAGGGCCGTGCCGGCCTCTTGTCGCTGAACGCCACCGACATGGATCTCGACATCATCGAATCGGTGCCCGCCGATGTGGTGCGTCCCGGCGCCACCACCGCCCCGGCCCACACCTTCTACGAGATCGTGCGCAAGCTGCCCGATGGCAGCCAGGTGGAAATCGAGCATGATGCCGAGAACGGCCAGCTGACGCTGCGCTCGGGCCGTTCCAAGTTCTCGCTGGCCTGCCTGCCGGTGGAGGACTTCCCGGTCCTGTCGGGCGGCGAGCTGCCGTTCAGCTTCTCGCTCTCGGCGGCCGAGCTGAAGACCCTGATCGACCGCACCCGCTTCGCCATCTCGACCGAAGAAACCCGCTACTACCTGAACGGCATCTACCTGCATGCCGCCAAGGCGGAGGGCGTCGATGTGCTGCGCGCCGTGGCTACCGACGGCCATCGCCTGGCCCGGGTGGAGATCACCCTGCCCGACGGCGCCGCCGGCATGCCCGGCATCATCGTGCCCAGGAAGACGGTGGCCGAGATCCGCAAGCTGATCGACGAGACCGACGGCGAGATCACCGTGTCGCTGTCCGAGACCAAGCTGAAATTCGCCTTCGGCGACGCGGTGCTGACCTCGAAGCTGATCGACGGCACCTTCCCCGATTACGAACGGGTGATTCCCGCCGACAACGACAAGGTGCTGGTGGTCGACTGCAAGAGCTTCGCCCAGGCCGTCGACCGCGTCTCGGCCATTTCCACCGAGAAGAGCCGCGCCATCAAGCTGGCGCTGGAAAAGGGCAGCGCCACCCTGTCGGCGTCCAGCGCCGAGAACGGCAGCGCGGTGGAGGAGATCGAGGCCGACTACACCTCGACGCCGCTGGAGATCGGCTTCAACTCGCGCTACCTGATGGACATCCTGGCCCAGGTGGAGGGCGAGACCGCCCGTTTCGCCATGGCCGATGCCGCCTCGCCCACCGTGGTGCGCGAAGTGACCGATGGCGGCGCCATCTACGTGCTGATGCCCATGAGGGTGTGATCGGCGATCCGGTGACCTGCGCGGAATTGGAGCGGCCGGCCATCCGCCGTCTGTCGCTCAGTGATTTCCGCTGTTATCGGACGCTGCGCCTTGAGACGGATAGTCGCCCGGTGGTGCTGACGGGGCCCAACGGCGCCGGCAAGACCAACATCCTCGAGGCCCTGTCCTTCCTGGTTCCGGGCCGCGGCCTGCGCCGCGCCGGGGCGGCGGACATCACTCGCCACGGATTGCCGCCGGGCTCACCTTGGGCGGTGGCGGCCTCCCTGGACGGGCCGGCGGGACGGGTGGAGATCGGAACGGGCCGCGAGGCCGGGCATGAACGCCGCTCGGTACGCATCGACGGCAAGCCGGCCAAGCCCGGCGATCTGGCCGGACTGGTTTCGGCGCTGTGGCTGACCCCGGCCATGGACCGTCTGTTCATCGAGGGGGCGAGCGGACGGCGGCGCTTCCTCGACCGTCTGGTGTTCGGGCTGGTCGCCGGTCATGGGGCTGAATCGGGGGCCTACGAGCACGCCATGCGCGAGCGTACCCGCCTGCTGCGGGCCGCCCGTGACGGGGGGACTAGGCCCGATCCGGCCTGGATCGCCGCGCTGGAGGAGGGTATGGCCCGCCATGGCGCCCGGATCGCCCTGGCCCGGGTCGAGACCATCTTCCGCCTGGATGCGGCCTGCCGCGCCGGGTTGGGGCCGTTCCCCGCCGCCGGGCTGGCGGTTGAGGGCGAGATCGAGGGTTGGCTGGCCGGGGGAACCTCTCCCGACGAGGCCGAGGACAGGTTCAGGAGCGCGCTGCGACTCGCGCGCGCGCGCGACGAGGCGGCCGGGGCCGCCACCATGGGGCCGCACCGTTCGGACCTTCTGGTGCGCCACGTGCCCAAGAATCTGCCGGCGGGGCAATGCTCCACCGGCGAGCAGAAGGCGGTCCTGGTGTCCATCGTCCTGGCCCAGGGCCGGGTCCAGGATCAGGCCGGCGGCCGGGCGCCGCTGCTGCTGCTGGACGAGGTGGCGGCCCATCTGGACGAGGTCCGGCGCGCCGCCCTGTACGACGAGCTTTGCGCCCTTCGGGCCCAGAGCTGGATGACCGGAACCGACGCGGCGCTGTTCGCGGGCTTCGGCGAGAGGGCCCAGTTTTTCCGGGTGACGGACGCCACCGTGACCCCAGATAAGGTTGAGATGTGATGAGCACCGAACCCATGATCCCCAACGATCCCCACGCCAGCGCGAACGGAGCCGAGGAATACGGCGCCGGCTCGATCCAGGTGCTGCGAGGTCTGGAGGCGGTGCGCAAGCGTCCCGGCATGTATATCGGCGACACCGACGACGGGTCGGGCCTGCACCGCATGATCTACGAGGCGGTGGACAACGCCGTGGACGAGATCATGAACGGCTTCGGCGACCGTTGCGACGTGGTGCTGAACGCCGACGGCTCGGTGCGGGTCACCGACAACGGCCGCGGCATTCCGGTGGACATCCACCCCGAGGAAGGCATCTCGGCGGCCGAGGTGGCGCTGACCAAGCTGCACGCCGGCGGCAAGTTCGAGCAGAACTCCAACCGTATCTCGTCGGGCCTGCACGGGGTCGGCATCTCGGTGGTCAACGCCCTGTCCGAGTGGCTGGAGCTGCGCATCTGGCGCCACGGCAAGGAGCATTTCATGCGCTTCCGCCACGGCGAGCCCGAGGCGCCGCTGGCCGTGGTGGGCGCGTGCGGCGACCGCACCGGTACCGAGGTGGTGTTCCTGCCCTCCAAGGGCACCTTCTCCCACACCGAATTCGATTTCGACACGGTGGAGCACCGCCTGCGCGAGCTGGCCTTCCTCAACTGGCGGGCCACCCTGACCATCAAGGACGAGCGCCACGCCGAGACCCGCGAGGCGCTGCTGCATTACGAGGGCGGCGTCCAGGCCTTCGTCCAGTGGCTGGACCGCTCCAAGGAAGCGCTGCACGCCCCCATCCTGGTGGCCGCCGAGCGCGACGTGGTGCGGCTGGAACTGTCCATGGAATGGACCGACAGCTACCACGAGACCTGCCTGTGCTTCACCAACAACGTGCCGCAGAAGGACGGCGGCACCCATCTGGCCGGCTTCCGCGCCGCGCTGACCCGCACCATCAACGCCTATGCCAACGAATCCGGCATCGCCAAGAAGGAAAAGGTCAACCTGTCGGGCGACGACATGCGGGAAGGGCTGACCTGCGTGCTGTCGGTGAAGATGCCCGACCCCAAGTTCTCGTCCCAGGCCAAGGAGAAGCTGGTCTCCTCCGAGGTCCGCCCCCTGGTGGAGAATCTGGTGGGGGAAAAGCTGGCCGAGTGGTTCGAGGAACACCCGGCCGAGGCCCGCAAGGTGGTCACCAAGGTGGTCGAGGCCGCCGCCGCCCGCGAGGCGGCGAGGAAGGCCCGCGAGCTGACCCGCAGGAAGGGCGTGCTCGACATCGCCACCCTGCCGGGCAAGCTGGCCGATTGCCAGGAACGCGACCCGGCGCTGTCCGAACTGTTCATCGTCGAGGGCGATTCGGCCGGCGGCTCGGCCAAGCAGGGCCGCAACCGCGCCAACCAGGCCATTTTGCCGCTCAAGGGCAAGATCCTCAACGTCGAGCGCGCCCGCTTCGACAAGATGCTGTCCTCGGCCGAGATCGGCACCCTGATCGCCGCCATGGGCACCGGCATCGGGCGCGAGGACTTCAACGTCGACAAGGCGCGCTACCACAAGATCATCATCATGACCGACGCGGACGTGGACGGCTCCCACATCCGTACCCTGCTGCTCACCTTCTTCTATCGCCAGATGCCCGAGCTGATCGAGCGCGGCTACCTCTACATCGCCCAGCCGCCGCTCTACCGCGCCAAGCGCGGGCAATCCGAGGTCTACCTCAAGGACGACCGGGCGCTGGAGGAATACCTGATCGATGGCGGCCTGTCCGACGCGGTGCTGCGCCTGGCCGACGGCACCCAGGTGGCCGCCGCCGACCTGCGCGCCCTGGTCGAGCAATCCCGCGCCGTGCGGAACCTGCTCAACCCGCTGACCCGGCGGGTGCCGCTCCGGCTGGTGGAACAGGCGGCCATCGCCGATGCCCTGGATTCCGCCCTGCTCACCGACGCAATCCGCGGCCCGGCCATGGCCGAGACCCTGGCCCGGCGTCTCGACGCCCTGGAATCCGAACTGGAACGCGGCTGGACCGGCACCTGGGTGGAAGGCGACGGCTATTCCTTCGCCCGCACGCTGCGCGGCGTCACCGAGACCCATCACCTGGATTCGGCGGTGATCCGGTCGGCCGAGGCCCGGCGCCTGCACGACCTGGCGCCCCGCCTGCGCGAGACCTTCGACCAGGCCGCCACCCTGATGGTCAAGGAGCGCGAAGCCGCCCTGGCCGGTCCCGTCGCCCTGGTCACCGCCGTGATGGAGCAGGGCCGCAGGGGCATCGCCATCCAGCGCTACAAGGGCCTGGGCGAGATGAACCCGGAACAGCTGTGGGAAACCACCCTGGATCCCCAGGTGCGCTCGCTCCTCCAGGTCAAGGTGGCCCAGGCCGACGACGCCGAGCAGGTGTTCTCCACCCTGATGGGCGACGTGGTCGAACCCCGCCGCGACTTCATCCAGACCAACGCGCTGAAGGTCTCGAACCTGGACGTGTAGGGGGTTTGTCGGGTGACCCATAACCCGCAAACGCGACCCATAACGCGCTAATTTTTGACGCGTAAAATGCAAAGACTGGGCCTGCGCTCGCCTCCCCTTTGGGAGGGCCGGAATGAAACCTGCTGTCCTATTTAGCGGCGCCAGCGGAACTGGTCGAAGGTGTCCCATCCTCGTGGCTCTGCCACGTAGTCACGTTCCGGCACTTCGTCGAAGAGCAAAATGGACAAAGTTTGTCCCAATCGACTAGCGAAGATCGTCAACTCCCGCACAGGCTCACTGGTACGAGCGAAGACCCACACGTTTTCGGGCAGAGCGATAGGATGATTGGCTTCACCGTTCTGGGCGGTGGGGCCGCGGGCGGCGATGGATAGTTCGGGAAGCTCCATCCCCGAGTTGATGAAAATGCCGCTCTTATAGGCTGAATCGCTTGACCAGCCCCAGAGGGCAAATCCATCACGCCCCAATACCATGGCGGCCCTCTGAGGGGTGAATTCGATCCATTTGCGTACGACAGCGGTTAGAGATACACCGTATCGCCTAGCTACGTGACGGAGCAGATCAAAACTCATCTCCTGGCCGCTGATCTGCTGGCGGTAATCGTCGATGGGCATCAGCAGGTAAGAGGCGAAAGTATCAGCTTCGCCCTCAACTTCCTCCTTGGACTTCTGCCAGAGGTGACGGTCGAGTGGGTTACAGGCGAAGGTCCGCTCACCCACATCATTATTTGCGGTTCCGCCGATGAAGTCGGCAGTACTCAGCGGACGGCGATGAAGCAGATAGTGGCCTAGCTCATGAGCTAGAGCATCGGACCTGAAATCTGAATCGCAGGGGATTCCCTTGTAGGCGAAAAAGTGATTCAACCTCATTGGAGGTGGATCATGGGCAAATGGCTATCATCAGATCTTCGGGTCCGTGTTTACGGTAAGATCGAACACGGCGAATCGCGGCGAGCGGCGGCTCGGCATTTTGGAGTGAGCGCCGCGACCAGCGTCCGTCTTGCACAACGGATGGCGGCGACGGGTTCGTTGGAGCCCTTGCGGCAAGGCCGTCCGCCGGGCGGTGGTAAGCTGGCGGCCTTTGCCGCTCTTCTGACCGGCTGGGTGGAGGCGCAAGGCGACATCACGATGCCGGAACTGGCGGCCAAGCTGAAGGCCGAATGCGGCGTCACGGCCCACCCGGCGTCACTCTCGCGGTTTCTGATCGGGCAAGGCTTCAGCGTCAAAAAAAACGCTGCTGGCCACCGAAGCCGGTCGCGATGATGTGGTGGCGGAGCGCCGGACCTGGCTGAGCCACCGCCAGCCCCGGATGTGCCAGGAGCCTCACCGGCTGGCGTTCATCGACGAGACCGCCACCACCACCAAGATGACCCGGTTGCGGGGACGGGCACCGCGAGGGCAACGGTTCAAGGCCCGCGCGCCATTCGGCCACTGGGGAACCCAAACCTTCATCGCCGCCTTGCGCTGTGACGGTCTGACGGCACCCTGGATCATAAACGGCCCCATGAACCGACAAACCTTCGAGGTCTACGTCGAGACCCAACTGGCCCCGACGCTCCAGCCGGGCGACGTCGTCATCCTCGACAACCTCTTCCGACACTGAGATGGAGCACGTCCTCGCCGCGCTAACGGCGGTTCCCAATGTCGCGCACGTTCTCCTCATCGTGGATCTCGGTGACGTGCGCGGGCGCGTCGCCCGGGCGGCGCAGGTCTTTGAGATAGCACGCAGTCGGGTCGTCGCGGCCTTACCCTTTGATTGGCCGGCCCTTTCTCTCGTCTGCCTCGGGACCAGTTTTCCGTTCGAGACCCCGCCCGCAGGCGTCACACGGCTGGACATCGAGGAGGCGGACGTCTTCGACGCGGTCGGCGGGTTCGCCGTCGCGCAGTACGGCGACTACGTGGGCATGCCGGTGCGCCCGCAAAAGGGTGGCGGCATGGGGTATCCCCGCATAGTCGGCCCCATGGACCGGGAATGGATTCAGTGCCGCGGGCAGAACGTGGGGGCGCTGAAGGAGTACATCCCGTGCGCTGTTGAGCTCAAAAAGGCGGGATGGGCGAACATCCCCGATTTGTGGGGTTCAGATCGCATCGACGCAGCAGCCAAAGGCAACATCGCCAATATGGGCAATGCCGCAAAATGGTTGGCGGTGAAGATGAACATTCACCTCTACCGTCAACTCGATCGCGCGTCCGCGTTGTTGGGGGTGCCTCAGCCCGACGACGACGAGGACGAACTGCCGGACGACAGCTGAGTCAGTCGCCTAGCGCCGCGACCAGCCTCTCGCCGCGCGCTCGAAAGCGCATCTTCAGGGAAGCCATGGCCACCGAGCGCAGTATGGACGGGCGGATTTCCGCGACCCTCTGGCGGAGGATATAGGCGTATTCATCCTTCTGGAAGGGCACGCGGCCGCGCTCGAACGCCGCCTCGATATCCTCCCTGACCAGGAACGACGAAAGCGCCGAGGGCTCCTTGATCGCTACGATCCGGCTTGGCCGCTTCTGCCGGACGGTACCGTCCGGAGCCACCCGGTAGACGCCGACGCGGCCTTCGCCGACCGCGTCGACAACCGCGCCGACCTTGTCCAAGTGGCGATCGCCGCACACCACTCCGACGTTGTCGAAATAGCGCATCATGCGCCGGATCTGGTCAGGAAGTCGGTCGAGCTTGTCGGCGTCGCTCTTGATCTCGAAGGCGTGCAGATGATCTCCTCCTCGTTGGGGATCAGCAAACATCAGATCGTAGCTTCCGTCAGTGTCCGATTTCTGGGGAGTAGCTCACCCTGTTTGACTTTACCCCCCCCCCCCCCCCCCCCCCCCCCTGTGCATAACCGGGGGGGTCTTTTTCAATGGCCCCGGACGTCCCGGCGGCACGGGAAGCGCTCGGAACTGAAAAAGAACAAAAGGGAACAATTCCCCTTGCGTTCTCTTCTCGTTCGTGTACCGTAATCCTCATTGCGGAACCGCCCGGTTCGGGATAGATGAAGGGGAACGGCCATGTCTCAGGCTGCGTTGCGTCTCGTGGACAAGGATACCATGGATAGACAGAAGGCTTTGGAAGCCGCCGTCAGCCAGATCGAGCGGGCGTTCGGCAAGGGCTCCATCATGAAGATGGGCCAGAAGGATCAGGTGGTCGAGACCGAGGTGATCTCCACCGGATCGCTGGGCCTGGACGTGGCTCTCGGCATCGGCGGCCTGCCCCGTGGCCGCATCATCGAGGTCTATGGGCCGGAAAGCTCGGGCAAGACCACGCTGGCGCTGCACGTCATCGCCGAGGCCCAGAAGAAGGGCGGAACCTGCGCCTTCGTCGATGCCGAGCATGCGCTCGACCCCGTCTACGCCCGCAAGCTGGGCGTCAACCTGGACGAACTGCTGATCAGCCAGCCCGATGCCGGCGAGCAGGCGCTGGAGATCGCCGACACCCTGGTCCGTTCGGGCGCCATCGACGTGCTGGTGGTGGATTCGGTGGCCGCCCTGGTGCCGCGCGCCGAGCTGGAAGGCGAGATGGGCGACAACCACATGGGCCTGCATGCCCGCCTGATGAGCCAGGCGCTGCGCAAGCTGACCGGCTCGGTGTCCAAGTCCAAGACCATCGTCATCTTCATCAATCAGATCCGCATGAAGATCGGCGTCATGTTCGGCAATCCGGAGACCACCACCGGCGGCAACGCGCTCAAGTTCTACGCCTCGGTGCGCATGGAGATCCGTCGGGTCGGCGCCATCAAGGACCGCGACGAGGTGGTGGGCAACCAGACCCGCGTCAAGGTGGTCAAGAACAAGCTGGCGCCGCCGTTCAAGGTGGTGGATTTCGACATCATGTACGGCGAGGGCATCTCCAAGATGGGCGAGCTCATCGATCTCGGCGTCAAGGCCAACGTGGTGGAGAAGTCGGGGGCGTGGTTCTCCTACAACTCTACCCGCATCGGCCAGGGCCGCGAGAACGCCAAGCAGTTCCTGCGCGACAATCCCGCCATGGCCGCCGAGATCGAGGGAACCATCCGCCAGAACGCCGGCCTCATCTCCGAGGCCCTGGCCGGCGGCCCCGGCGACCTGGACGGCACCCCGGTCGAGGAATAACCGGCAGAGACCGATGAACGAGGGCCACCCGCCGCAAGGCCGGTGGCCCTCTTCTCATGGAATCGGCCCCATCACGGCCGGGATGGGTTTCAGACCGTCCGGCGCTTGATAGAGCATCGGACCTGAAATCTGAATCGCAGGGGATTCCCTTGTAGGCGAAAAAGTGATTCAACCTCATTGGAGGTGGATCATGGGCAAATGGCTATCATCAGATCTTCGGGTCCGTGTTTACGGTAAGATCGAACACGGCGAATCGCGGCGAGCGGCGGCTCGGCATTTTGGAGTGAGCGCCGCGACCAGCGTCCGTCTTGCACAACGGATGGCGGCGACGGGTTCGTTGGAGCCCTTGCGGCAAGGCCGTCCGCCGGGCGGTGGTAAGCTGGCGGCCTTTGCCGCTCTTCTGACCGGCTGGGTGGAGGCGCAAGGCGACATCACGATGCCGGAACTGGCGGCCAAGCTGAAGGCCGAATGCGGCGTCACGGCCCACCCGGCGTCACTCTCGCGGTTTCTGATCGGGCAAGGCTTCAGCGTCAAAAAAAACGCTGCTGGCCACCGAAGCCGGTCGCGATGATGTGGTGGCGGAGCGCCGGACCTGGCTGAGCCACCGCCAGCCCCGGATGTGCCAGGAGCCTCACCGGCTGGCGTTCATCGACGAGACCGCCACCACCACCAAGATGACCCGGTTGCGGGGACGGGCACCGCGAGGGCAACGGTTCAAGGCCCGCGCGCCATTCGGCCACTGGGGAACCCAAACCTTCATCGCCGCCTTGCGCTGTGACGGTCTGACGGCACCCTGGATCATAAACGGCCCCATGAACCGACAAACCTTCGAGGTCTACGTCGAGACCCAACTGGCCCCGACGCTCCAGCCGGGCGACGTCGTCATCCTCGACAACCTCTCCAGCCATAAAAGCGAGAAGGCCAAGGCCATCCTCAAGGAGAGAGGCGCCTGGTTCCTGTTCCTACCCCCATACAGCCCAGACCTAGAGCATCGGACCTGAAATCTGAATCGCAGGGGATTCCCTTGTAGGCGAAAAAGTGATTCAACCTCATTGGAGGTGGATCATGGGCAAATGGCTATCATCAGATCTTCGGGTCCGTGTTTACGGTAAGATCGAACACGGCGAATCGCGGCGAGCGGCGGCTCGGCATTTTGGAGTGAGCGCCGCGACCAGCGTCTGTCTTGCACAACGGATGGCGGCGACGGGTTCGTTGGAGCCCTTGCGGCAAGGCCGTCCGCCGGGCGGTGGTAAGCTGGCGGCCTTTGCCGCTCTTCTGACCGGCTGGGTGGAGGCGCAAGGCGACATCACGATGCCGGAACTGGCGGCCAAGCTGAAGGCCGAATGCGGCGTCACGGCCCACCCGGCGTCACTCTCGCGGTTTCTGATCGGGCAAGGCTTCAGCGTCAAAAAAAACGCTGCTGGCCACCGAAGCCGGTCGCGATGATGTGGTGGCGGAGCGCCGGACCTGGCTGAGCCACCGCCAGCCCCGGATGTGCCAGGAGCCTCACCGGCTGGCGTTCATCGACGAGACCGCCACCACCACCAAGATGACCCGGTTGCGGGGACGGGCACCGCGAGGGCAACGGTTCAAGGCCCGCGCGCCATTCGGCCACTGGGGAACCCAAACCTTCATCGCCGCCTTGCGCTGTGACGGTCTGACGGCACCCTGGATCATAAACGGCCCCATGAACCGACAAACCTTCGAGGTCTACGTCGAGACCCAACTGGCCCCGACGCTCCAGCCGGGCGACGTCGTCATCCTCGACAACCTCTCCAGCCATAAAAGCGAGAAGGCCAAGGCCATCCTCAAGGAGAGAGGCGCCTGGTTCCTGTTCCTACCCCCATACAGCCCAGACCTAAACCCAATCGAGATGGCCTTTGCCAAACTCAAGGCTCATCTCCGACGGATCGGCGCGCGCACCATCGACGACCTCTGGAAGGCCGTCGGCAATATCTGCGATCTCTACACCCCAGACGAATGCTGGAACTACCTCAGGGAAGCCGGGTATGTTTCAGATTAAACGCACGCCGCTCTAGAGACTCCCCTCCCCACGAGGGGGAGGGAGGAAACAAGCGGGTCTTTTCGACGGTCGGACGGTTTCAGACCAGGGCGGCCAGGGGGAGCATCTCCACTCCGGCGGCGGCCAGGCCGTCGCGCAGCCGCCGCGCCAGTTCCACGGCGCCGGCGTCATCGCCATGGACGCAGACCGAAAGGGGGCGGCAGGCGATCTCCCGGCCCGTCACCGAACGCAGGCACCCATGCCGCACCATGCGCAATACGTTGGCGGCGGCCTCGGCGGGATCCTTCACCATGGCCTGGGGATGGGAGCGCGGCAGCAGATGGCCGTCGTCGCCGTAATTGCGGTCGGCGAACACCTCCTCCGCCACGCGCAATCCCAACTCCCGCCCGGCGGCGGCCATGGCCGATCCCGATGGCGCCAGCAGGATCAATCCGGCATCGACGGCCGAAACGCCGCGCGCCACCGCCAGGGCCGCGTCGCGCTCGACCGAGGCCAGATTGCTGAGCGCCCCATGCGGCTTGACGTGGGCGACCACCGCCCCGCAGGCTGCGGCGATCCCCTTCAGGGCACCGATCTGATAGGCGAGCAAAGCCTCGATCTCGGCGACCGACAATGCCATGGGGCGGCGGCCGAAGCCTTGCAGGTCGGCATAGCCGGGATGGGCGCCGATCCCGGTGCCGGCGGCCAGGGCGGCACGGACCGTGCGGGTCATCACCATGGGATCGCCGGCATGGAAGCCGCAGGCGATGCTGGCCGAGGTGACGATGCCCAGCATCGCCCGATCGTCGCCCTTGGTCCAGGCGCCGAAGGCCTCGCCCAGATCGGAGTTCAAATCCACGCGGAGCGTCATGGCCGCTACCTTCCCAATCCGCTGACCGCGTCCACTATGCCCGAGACCAGGTCGGAACCATAGAGGGCCTCGAGATCGACGCCCACGGCGGCCAGATCCGCCATTCCCGCCACCGTCCGCCCCACACGCCGTTCGAGATCGCGCCGCGCCTCCTCGGCCTCCGCCACCGGGATGGCGGTGAAGGTGAGAACGGTTCCCGGCACCGCGCGGCCCAGGCGCGGCAGATCGGCCGAGATCACCGTGGCGATCTTGGCATAGCCGCCCACCGTCTGGCGGTCGGCCAGCACGATGATGGGATGGCCGCTGCCGGGAACCTGGATACAGCCGCCCACCAGCCCGTCCGAGGCGATGTCGGCCCGGTCGCGATGGCAGAGCCTGGGGCCGTCGAGCCGCAGCCCCATGCGGTCGGCCTCGCGGGTGACGCGGTACTCGGATTCCAGCAAGGTGGCGACGGCCTCATGGGTGAAGGCCTCGGCCTGGGGACCGAGAACCACCCGGATGGGACCGCTTCCATAGTCCATGGGACGGAGAATGGCCCTCTCGTCCCGCCGGGCGCACTCACCCCGGCGGAGCGGCAACATGGTCCCGGCGGAGAGCGGCCTGCCGCCCAGCGGCCCCAGGCCCGCCCGCACATAGGTGGACAGGCTGCCCATCACCGGCGCCAGGGCGAAGCCGCCCTCCACCGCCAGATAGGCGGTCGACGAACCGCTCACCGCGCCCACGGTCAGCACGTCGCCACGCCTGAGGCGATGGGAGCGGTTGGAGGCCACCGGCCTGGGTATGCCGTTCTCGGCGATGACCAGCCGGAGCTCGCCCGCCACGCCGATCCGCACAGAATCCACCTGAACGCGAATCACCGGTCCCATATAGCTGATCTCCAGCCCCCCCTCCCCGGCGGAATTGCCCACCAGGGCATTGGCGAGACGCAGGCCGACGGGATCGAGCGCGCCGGCGGGGGGCACGCCCTGGTCCTGATGGCCGAAGCGCCCCAGGTCCTGCACGGTGGTATGCAGGCCGGGATGAACAATTTCGAGCCCCTCAGCCACGGGACGCCTCCCCTTCGCGCAAGGTCTCGAACGCCTGGCGGCCGATGGCGCGGAACCGCACCCGGTCGCCGGCGGCCAGCAAGCTGGGCGGATCGCGGCCCAGGTCGAACATCCTGAGCGGCGTCCGCCCGATCAGATGCCAGCCGCCGGGGCTTTCCCAGGGATAGACCGCGCACAGGCCATCGGCCACCGCCACCGAGCCCGGCGGCACCTTGAGACGGGGCGACGCCCGGCGGGGCAGGCGCAACGGCTGGGGCAGGCCGCCCATATAGGCGAAGCCGGGCATGAACCCCAGCATGTAGACGAAGAACTCGGCTCCGGTGTGCAGGCCGATGGCCTCGTCGCGCGTCAGGCCCCCCGACGCCGCGATCTCCCCCAGATCTTCCCCCAGATCGGCATCGTAGCAGACGGGAATGTCCCAAAGGCGCCCGGAGGAAGCGGACACCGTCCCGCCCGCCGCCGCCATGGCCCGAATCTCGGCCTCCAGCACGGCGCGGGAGGTCAGCAGGGGATCATACTGCACCAGGAGCGAGCGGAAGGTGGGAACCGTCTCCACCAGCCCCGCCATTCCCCCCGCCCGGCTGGCCTCGGCGATGGCATGGCGCAGGCCGGTGACCCTGGCGCTGACGGCCGGATCGACGGAATCGCCGAATTCCACGTTGAAGGCGGTGTCGCCCACATCGGTGATGCGAATGGTATCCATCCCCGCATTGTCCCTCCGGCGGCGAAGGGCGCAACGGAAATATGCGGGGGCGCGCCCGGCGGCTATCCCGGTTGCCCGTCGGTCCGGGCCGCCGTCAGCCAGGGCGCGAAGCACCACCACCAGATCATGAAGCCCGCCGACCACAGCACCGCCGGCACGGTCACGCCCCAGACCGCCATGGCCTGGGGGGCGAGATGGGGAACCAGCACCCGCAGGGTGGTGGCCATCGCGATCAGGACGGGGGCGGCCCAGATTCCGGCGGGCAACGGAAACGGCCGCCCGGTATGCCGCAGGCTGACGATGGACATCACCGCCAGCACGGCCGTTGCGGCCGCTCCCGGCCCCAGGGCATGGCGCATGGCCAGCGGGTCGAGCGGAGCCCCCAGGACGGCAAGGCCCAGCCCGCCGAGGCCCAGCACCATCCAGACGTGACTGAGATGGAACAGCGCCACCTGGGGACGGCGAAGGGCGGCCCAGCGGTGCATCTCGGTCATGCGGTCGGCCTGGGCACAGGCGGCGGCCAGGGCCAGCCAGCCGGTGACCGGGCTGTCGGGCGCCGACAACTCCCCCAGGGCCACCAGCAGCAGGGTGGCGGTCGCGAGATGGCGGCGCCCCGGCGGCAGGCGCACCTGGGGCGTCTCGCCGCTTTCCACCAGGGCGGCGCGGATGGTCACCGGCAGGATGCGGCCGGTGGCCATGGCGATCAGGGCGAGATAGAGAATGACCGAGGCCGAAAGCACCCGCTCCGGCGGGATGGGGGCCAGCCCCAGCCGGTACAGGTGGAACGCACCATTGGCCACGGCCAGGACGGCGATGGCGGCGCAGAACTCCCACGGCCGCCGCTCCTCGGCGGCGAGGGCCGGCAGCGCCGCCGCCAGCAGGGCGGGCAGGAAGGCCGCGTCCACCCCGGCCACCAGCCAGGGAGGAAGCAATCCATCCAGCCAGAAGGCGACCCGCCCAGCCGCCCACAGAGCCACCAGGACCCGAAGACCCCGCCCGGTCAGCGGCGCCGTGCCCGTCCAGCTGGGCAACGCGGTGAGCAGGAATCCGGCCAGGGCGGCCGACAGCACGCCGAACACCTGCTCGTGCCCGTGCCACAGTCCCGGCGAGGCCCCGGCCTCCCCTCCCAGCCACAGCAGCGGCAGGGGAATCACCGCCGCCACCGCCGCCAGGGGCAGCAACAGGAAGAACGGCCTGAAGCCGTAAGCCCACACCATCAGCCCCTCTCCTCCACCGCCAGGGCGGCCGCCGTGGCCGGATCGGCCAGCAGGCGCCCCACCCTCTGATGGACGAAGCCGTCGTCACGGCCGCAATGGGGCTCGGCCACCCGATGCTCCGCCGCCACGCGGCCGGGGGAGGTGGACAGGACGATGATCCTGTCGGCCATCCTCACCGCCTCGGCCAGATCATGGGTGACCAGCAGAGCGGTCAGCCCGCGCTGCTCGATCAGGCGGCGGACCAGTCCCTGCATCTGCCGGCGCAGTCCCACATCCAGGGCGCTGAACGGCTCGTCCAGCAGCAGCAGGTCGGGCTCCACCGCCAGGGCACGGGCCAGGGAGACGCGCTGACGCATGCCGCCCGACAGCTCATGGGGGAACTTGGCGGCGTCCTCCGGGGCCAGGCCGACCTCGGCGAGCAGATGCTCGGCCGCCGCCATGCGCTCCCGCCGTCCGGCGCCCCGCGCCTTCAGGCCGAAGGCCACGTTGTCGCGGGCGTCGCGCCAGGGCAGCAGGCAGGGATCCTGGAAGACGAAGACCGGATGCCGGAAGGAATGGATGATGACTCCCTCGACCGGAATGGTCAGCCCATCCGAGCGCCAGCAGCACCAGCAATGTTCCGACAACCAGTTTGGCCGTTGTCCTTATTGACGGAATGCGCTCCACCCTGGCCTCGGACGTGGTTGTGGCGTTGATGGGTGAACCTACCAATAAGCGGAATAGCCGTCAATCACGTTTTGTTCTCGTGGCTACGTGCATCAAAATCGAATGGCGTTAAAATTCTAATCGTGGGTTTAGGAGTTTAACGTCATGAAATTTATCGCTTATTACCGAGTCTCAACGGATCGTCAGGGAAAATCTGGGTTGGGATTGGACGCACAGCGTTGCGCTGTGACCGCCTATAGCAGCGGTCGCGGGACGATCCTGGGGGAGTTCACGGAAATTGAATCCGGGTGCAAGGTGGACCGACCGCAGTTGCAGGCGGCGCTGGACTTAGCGGCGCGGCACAAGGCGACATTGGTCATCGCCCGCCTGGATCGGCTGGCCCGCAACGTTGCCTTCATCGCCAATATCATGGACAGCCGGGTGGACTTTGTCGCCTGCGACATGCCGGAAGCCAACCGCCTGACCCTGCATATTCTGGCGGCAGTAGCGGAGCACGAGAGGGAGATGATCTCGCTGAGGACGAAAGTGGCCCTGGGCGCAGCTAGGGAAAGAGGGATTCGTCTGGGTAATCCCGATGGGCGGGGCGCCAGAATGGCGGCGGCCAAACGTCTCACCGCTGAGGCCGACCGGTTCGCTGCGACCGTGCGGCCAATGGTGGAGGGGTTGCGCAGTCAAGGTTTGAGCTTGCGCGCCATCGCCCGCGAATTGAACGACCACGGTGTGCGGACCGCACGCGGGCGTGAGTGGCAGGCCACCTCGGTGCGCAATCTGCTAGCCCGATAATCAGGGGGGATCTCTGGACTTAGACAGATGCTCGGTGTCGTGCTGATAATGGGTGCTGGATTTGGCTTGGCGCCGCCCCTTCATTTTTCGTCAGTGGCGCATTGTCATTGGAGGGCTCGAACGCGGCGCCAGTATCCGTCTCCGTACCCCTTTCTCCATTGGCAAGGGGCTCCCTTCGTCATCAATGATTGTCGAAGCCGAACGGAGCTCCCGCTGGGCCACCCCAACCGGGCGGCGTGGATGGGTGGTCGACCCATTCCTCCCCAATATAGCCCGGAAGATGGGCCGCGGAGTCACGATCGTCTCCTGAATTTGGACCATTGCCATGTTCGGAATTCGAGACCGGCTGAAAGTCTTCTTCTTCCGTTGCGCCTTCGTTATCGCGGGTGCTCTGCCATCCAGTAGCAGATGAGGCGCTGGGCTCAGGCAGACAGGCAAGCCCGATCGCAACTATAATCATGCCGCTACCAGTTAGAAACGCAGGTGACGTCCAAGACCAGCCTATGAAAATGCTTCCCAAGAACCTGAATCCAACGATAAATATCCCGATTACGGATAAGCCTAGTGCTACAGCGTCAGCAAGCCATCTCAGGAAGCTCATCATCTCACTATCTCCGGGGCAGGTGGCTTTCTATTCATTGCATTTCATTATTGGCGCGCATGTTCTGCGATGGTTTGGTCTCGGATACAGAATCCGTCCTGATGCAGGCGAAGAGGAGTCCCAAACTCTGGCAAAGGAACCAGGCGCCTGCGCCGGCCCCGAGCCACAGCCAACTCTCCTCAACAGCGGAGTAGCCTGCGCAAAGGAAGGCGACTCCCCAGCCAATCTGGCGGACGAACAGCGTCAAAGCAAAGATCCGGCGTGCCATGGGGATCTCCGAGCGTGGAAGGGCTAGGTCAGCTTCTCACGGCGGTGTCGACATGCAATGGTTCGCCCCTTTCACCCGAAACCGGGCAGCCAGCCGCCTCCCAGGCGGCGACCTGCCATGGGCCACGCGCAGTGACGTTTGCCATCTTGGCCGCGTGCCACTCCTTGGCCGGCAGGCGCTCTGCCCAAGCGCGTGCCCGCGCGACTCTCTCTCTATCTCTAGATTCCTCTTTTGGGGCCACGTGCCGACCCACCTCAAGCCGCGCGGCGGCCCGCCCCTCATCGTCTGACGACCCAGGTGGGTCGCATGGCGCCCCGCCTTGGGGATATCGCAGGGTGATCATATCCGTGTCCCGCTCACGCAGGCCCGGGATCGCTCTTTGCTGGATATCGACAAAGCCTGCCATCTTCAACGCCCGGAGGGCGGACCGAAGTGCTGTCCGGCCAAGCGTGGATTCGTGCCTCATTTTTGCCTGGCCGGCCCAGACTCGACCCGATCCGTCCACTGCGAGGGTCACCAGGGCCGCGGCTAAGGCTAGCTGCGTCGAGCCGCCGCATGGCGGCTTGGTGTCGGCGGGGGCAGCAAGGTGGGCCTGGACTGCCTTCAGCCATCTAAGACGCTCGGCTGGACTCCAGGCGACGGTTTGGCCGCCCCTCGGAGGGAGCCCCCGAACCGCAGTCATTTTCCGGCCTCGGCCAGCCGCGCCAAGTAGCGCTGAGGCTCATCCGCACGGACAAGTGTCCGTCGCCCACTTTTGATGATGTCGATGCGCCCCGCTTTGATCTCAGCGTAGGCGTGCGTCTTTCCTATCCCCAGTGCCGCACATAGGGCTGAAATGCTCATTGCGGCCGGGGTGATTGCTGGAGGGGTTGTCATTTTTGCCATCCGCCGAAGTGCGTGATAGCTCCCTATTATGCGTAGGCGGCCGCTATGGTCCACAAGACCGGGTAGCAAAAACCCTCCATTTCGGCAGACGCATTTTTACTACTGGCAGAATCGCTTTATGCCACAGGGATGCCACATGGACCGCCGCAGCGGCGCCATTGCCACACAGCGCAATCGGCGCTAACCCCTTGAAAAAGAAACCCCCCGGTTATGCACCAGGGGGTAAAGTCAAACAGGGAGGCTTCACGTCTAGGAGACGTAGGGTCCGAAGACCCGGAACCCAGGCAGTGCGCCTGGGAACAATGTGGCGGAAACCGCCGATCTCGGGACCTGTTGCGGTGCAACAAGTCGTGAGTACTGATGTACGGCATGGAGCGGTTTCGAACCACACCAAAAAGCAGGACAGAGGCATGCTTCCAGCGCATGCCTTATGCTTTTAGGGTGGGGTGTCGGCCCGATCAGGCGGATTCGGCGATCTTGCCCAGCAGGAAGTCGCGGAACACCGTGATGCGCTTGGAATGGCGCAGTTCCTCGGGATAGACGAAGTAGGCCTCGACCTTCGGCCCCTTCAGTTCCGGCAGGATATGGACCAGGCTCTCGGCCTCGCCGCGCAGGTATTCCGGCATGGCGGCGATGCCCAGCCCGCTTTTGACGGCGCGGTAGATGCCGTAGATGTTGTTGACCTCCAGCACCGGCTTGCGCGGGCGGTCGGGCGAGGCGCCGGCTTCCAGCAGCCAGTTGACGTTGGAAACCGGGGCCGAGACCCGCGTGTCGTCGCCGTAGACGATGATGCGGTGATCGTCGAGGTCATCGGCGGATTTCGGCATGCCGTACTTCTCGATGTAGGACGGCGCGGCGAACACCGCGTAATTCATGGACAGAAGGTGGCGCTGGATCAGGTCGGGCTGGCGCGGCGGCATCATGCGGATGGCCACGTCGGCCTCGCGCATGGCCAGGTCCAGCTCGCCGTCGAACAGCACCATGGTCACCGAGATGTCGGGATAGGCGTCCAGGAAGTCCTTGATGCGCGGCGTCAGCCACAGCGAGCCGAAGGCCACCGTGGTGGTGATCTTCAGCGGTCCCTGGGCGCGTTCGCGGCTTTCGGTGAGCAACGCCTCGGTCATCGCCAGCTTGGAGAAGACGTCGCGGGCCGTCTTGTAGAGCAGCTCGCCCTGCTCGGTGAGGATCAGGCCGCGGGCGTGGCGATGGAACAGGGGCAGGTTGAGGCTTTCCTCCAGCGCGCTGATCTGGCGGCTGACGGCCGATTGGCTGAGATTCAGCACCTCACCCGCATGGGTGAAGCTGCCGGCCTCGGCGACGGCGTGGAAAACCCTCAGCTTGTCCCAATCCATGGTCCGGCCGGTCTCCTCCCCTGGCGGATTATTCCTTCCGCCTCCCCAATCATTGCCGGCTACTGTGCCGTAACTTAGCCGTCATGTCCATGCGCCGCGAGGAAGCGTTCGGCCTCCAGCGCCGCCATGCAGCCGGTGCCGGCGGCGGTCACCGCCTGGCGGTAGATCTTGTCCTGCACGTCGCCGGCGGCGAACACGCCGGGAATGTTGGTGGAGGTGGCGCCGGCCTTGGTGATCAGGTAGCCCTCGTCGTCCATGTCCAGCGCGCCCTTGAACAGGTCGGTGTTGGGCGTGTGGCCGATGGCGATGAACACGCCGTCCACCGGCAGCACGGACAGCGCGCCGGTCTTGACGTTCTTCAGGCGCAGGCCGGTGACGCCGGGCGGATTGCTGTCGCCGACGATCTCGTCGATGACGCTGTCCCAGGCCACGGACACCTTGGGATTGGCGAACAGGCGGTCCTGGGCGATCTTCTCGGCGCGAAGGGAGTCGCGGCGATGGACCAGGGTCACCTTGGACGCGATGCCGGCGAGGTAGAGGGCTTCCTCCACCGCCGAATTGCCGCCGCCGACCACCGCCACTTCCTTGCCCCGGAAGAAGAAGCCGTCGCAGGTGGCGCAGGCCGACACGCCGAAGCCCGAGAACTTCTTTTCCGATTCGATGCCCAGCCAGCGGGCGGTGGCGCCGGTGCAGATGATCAGGGTGTCGCCGGTATAGGTGTCGCCCGAATCGCCCGTTGCGGTGAAGGGGCGCTTGGTGAGGTCCACCGAGACGATGGTGTCGTCCATGAAGCGGGTGCCCACGTGCTCGGCCTGGGCCTGCATCTGCTCCATCAGCCAGGGGCCCTGGACCGCCTCGGCGAAGCCGGGGAAGTTCTCCACGTCGGTGGTGATGGTCAGCTGTCCGCCGGGCTGCAATCCGGCCACCAGCATGGGTTCGAGATTGGCGCGCGCCGCGTAGATGGCGGCGGTGCAGCCGGCGGGGCCGGAGCCCAGGATCAGAACCTTGGAGTGGTGGTGTGCCATCGGATGCTTCCCGGATGAATTTGATGTTGTTGCGCTACAGCATAAGGAGAGGGCGCGCCGCCCGCAAGCGGCGCGCCCCACATTTTCCGTCGCCGGATTACAGCTCGGAGGCGTGCTTGGCCAGGTACTCGGCGACGCCGTTCGGGTTGGCCTTCATGCCGGCCTTGCCCTTGTTCCAGCCGGCGGGGCACACCTCGCCATGCTCCTCGGTGAACTGCAGGGCGTCGATCAGGCGCAGCGCCTCGTCCACGTTGCGGCCCAGCGGCAGGTTGTTGACGTGGGCCGACTGCACCACGCCGTTCTTGTCGATGATGAAGGTGCCGCGCAGCGCCACCGAATCATTGATCAGCACGCCGAAGGACCGGGCGATGTTCTTGGTCAGGTCGGCCACCATGGGGAACTGGACGTTGCCCAGGCCGCCCTTTTCGACGGGGGTGTTCTTCCAGGCCAGGTGGGTGAAGTGGGAATCGACGCTGACGGCGATGACCTTGGTGTTGCGCTCGGCGAAGGCCTTGACGCGGTGGTCGTGGGCCAGGATCTCGGACGGGCAGACGAAGGTGAAGTCCAGCGGGTAGAAGAACACCACGCCGTAGGAGCCCGCCAGATAGGACTTCAGATTGAACGACGGATTGATCTCGTTGTCGGGCATCACGGCCGGGGCGGTGAAATCGGGGGCGGCCTTGGTCACCAGAGAGGTCGGGTTCACAATCGCGTCGGACATTATGAAAGCTCCATCAGAGGGCTTGGGACGAATGATGGCGAGAAATCTAGTCTGGTTCTCGCCTCTACGCAAGATGGAATGATTATAAAACTAGAGCCATGCCCTCGCCTGCGAAGGATATTAACTCGCACTTTCCTTAAGGTTTAGAGGGGCGGGCGCCGAGCGCCGGACCCGGTGGCAGCGCGAGGGCCGAAAATCGTCGGCGGGACGGAATGTTGGGCTTGCTGGCGGCGAACGAGTAATATAATTTCGCAAACCTGAGTTCTTTTGGAGTTCCCTTATGCAGCGGGTCAAGCTTGACCGCATCGATCGGCGCATCCTGGCCGACCTTCAGGCCGATGGCCGGATGACCAATGTCGAACTGGCCAGACGGGCGGGAATCTCCGCGCCGCCATGCCTGCGACGGGTGCGGGCGCTGGAGGAGGCGGGCTACGTCAAGGGCTACCACGCCGAGATCGACCCGGGAGCGCTGGGCTTCAATGTCACGGTCTTCGCCCATGTGGGCCTGAACAGCCAGGCCGAGGCCGACCTCAAGGCCTTCGAGGAACTGGTCAAGGGCTGGCCCGAGGTGCGCGAGTGCCACATGCTGGCCGGCGAGACCGACTTCCTGCTGAAAGTGGTGGCCCACGACTGGGACGATTACCAGCGCTTTCTCACCACCCGCCTGACCGCCGCGCCCAACATCAGCCACGTGAAGAGCGCGCTGGCCATCCGCACGTCCAAGCTGCAGCCCGGCGTGCCCATCGACGTCGAGGCCGGGCCCGAGCCCGAGCACGAGTAGCCGGCGGGAAGGGCGCCAAGCCCTCGTTCTTGCCCCCTTGGCGCGGCGCGACCTATAGTTCCCCCAGCCCGACAGGTCAGGATCGCAGGGAATGCCGTTCGCGCGGATCAAGCCATATGGAATAGCCGTTCTCGTCTTCCTTCTCGTGAAGCTGGCCTTGTCGGCCTCCCTGATCCGGCATGATCCAACCGCCTTCATCATGGGGGATGGGTTCGAATATCAGACCCGTGCCGACACCATGGCGCAGACCGGAAAGTTCGGAGTCCTGGGCAAGGACGGGACCGTCACCGACGACGCCTACCGCTTGCCCGGCTATCCCGCCTTCCTGTCGCTTCTCCGGCTTTCCGATGGCCCCGAGCGCGTCGCCGTGTGGAGCATCGCGCAGGTGGTGATCTGCCATGCCTGGCTGCTGCTGGTGGGCGGGTGGATGGCCCGCCGCCACGGAGACCGGAGCGCCACCTATTTCGTCGTCGCCCTGTCCCTGACCCTGCCCTGGACCCATTACATCGCCGTGGTCCACAGCGACTTCCTGTTCGCCGTCCTGCTGTTTTCCGGGGCCTTGCACCTGGCGACCGCGCTGGAGAGGCGGAAGGGCCGGCCCGTCCAGACCCTGGCGGCGGCGCTGTTCCTGGGCGCGGCCGCCCTGACCCGGCCCGATCTGGTGTTCCTGCCGTTCTGGTTGCTGGCCCTGGCCGGGGGCGTCCTGGTCTGGAACATTCGTCTCGGCCCGTCGCACGGGCAGGTGGCGGCGATGCCGATCGTGCTCGCCGCCGTGGGGACGTTCGGCGCCATGGCCGCCTGGGCCGTGCGCAATTATGTGGTGGCCGGCCGTCTGACCTATACCTCGGTGGTCGACACCGTCGTGATGTTCTTCGCCTCCAGCGCCAGCAAGACCGAGGCAGTGGCCGCCAAGGGCGCCGGGCTGCTGGACGTGGTGGGGCTGATGATCGCCAACGCCATGAACATCGTGCTCGGTTTCGGCCCGGCCCTGGCCCAGGTGTTCTTCAATCCCAGCCGCTGGTATCTGCATTTCTACATGCGGGGCTGGGGGCTGGACCTGCCGAGCAGCGGGGTGCCCATCTCGGAGATGGGATATTCCCGGTTGCCGCCGGTGGAATACGTCTACGTGGCGGTGGAAATCCTGATTCCCCTGGCGGTCTTCGCCGTCTTCGCCCGCTTCCTCCATGCCCTGTGGAAGGGGCGCATCGCCGCGCCGGCACCCGTCATGGCGCTGCTCGGCGCGATCATGGCCTATCTGATGATCCAGAAAGGCATCTGGGGCGCCCTGACCGTGGGAAGCGGCCAGCGCTACGGCATGCCGATCCTGCCGTTCGTCGTCTATTTCGGCGCCTTGACCTTCGCCGGCCTAAGGCCGGCTGTGGGTGGCGGCCAGCAGGTCCCGTAGGGTGGGCCGTTTGCGCACCCTGAGGAAGATCTGGTAGGCGAACAGGCCCGGCCAGACCCGGATGGCCCAGCCGTTGAGGGCGAGCAGCAGCCTGGCCAGCGGCGTGCGGCCCAGCGCCAGGGGGAAGGGCGCCGGAATGCCGCGCGTCTCCAGCACGCTGAAGCCCGATTGCTCGAACAGGTGGCGAATGGTTTGGAAGGTGTAGAGGCGGGTGTGGGTCATGTCGAGAATGCCCCGCTTGCCGTAATTGAACAGCCCCACCAGCAGGCCGAGCCGCACCACCAGGAAGCCCACGTTGCCGGTGCTGACCAGAAGCTCGGTCGCGGGCGACAGGTCGGGATCGCCGTGCAGCCGGTCGACGAAGGCCTCGGGCGAGGCGAGGTGCTCGATGATGTCGAGCAGCACCACCTTGTCCTTGCCGGCCAGCAGGCCCGGCGGCAGCGGCGCGTTCAGGTCGTGGGCGATGAATTCCCGGAAGGCCACCGGCTTTTTCGGCGCGGCCCGGTCCAGCCCGGTGACATTACAGCCCCGGCCGGTCAGATGGGCCGCCAGATCACCCTCGCCGCAGCCCAGTTCCAGCACGGTTTGGCCATCAGCGACCAGGGACGCGGCGACCGTATGGGGGCTGTCGAAATCCAGCTTGGCCTCGTACAGCACCTCGTCCCGGGCGGGGCGGCAATCGTAGATGCGGTCGTAGACCAGGCCGAAATCGTTGGCCCTGGCCCGGGTGGTGGCGCACACCACGTCCCAGGCGTACTTCATGCCGTTCACGTGGCAGATCTCGTCGCCGTAATAGGTGGGGATGGGCAGTTCCAGGATGCGCTGCCCGGCCCGCTGCAGCTGGATGATGATCTGGGTGTCGAAATGGAAGTCGTTGGTATTGAGGTGGAAGGGGATCGACCGCAGGGCGCTCACCGAATACAGGCGGTAGCCGGAATGGAACTCCGTCAGATCCAGGCCCAGCACCGTGTTCTGGAAGAAGGTCAGGATCTTGTTGCCGACGAACTTGTAGAGCGGCATTCCGCCCTGGCGGGCGCCGCCTTCGGTCATCATCCGCGATCCCATGACCGCGTCGGCCCGCCCCTCGGCCAGGGGCGCCACCAGTTCGGGCAGGCATTCGGGGGCGTATTGCCCGTCGCCGTGAATCAGGGCGACGTAATCGAAGCCGTTCTCCATGGCGTAGAAGAAGCCGATCTTCTGGTTGCCGCCATAGCCCTGGTTGACGGGGTTGCGCAGCACGGTGATGGGAAACGGCCAGGTCCCCTCCGCCGCGCTTCGGTGGCCGACCCGGAAGGTGTCGTCGGGCGAGGCGTCGTCGATGGCCAGGACTTCGACGTCGTAATGCTCGGTCAGGCTTGCCGGAATGCGCGAGAAGACCGAGGAAATGGTCTTTTCCGCGTTATAGGCCACGATGAAGGCGAGAAGGCGTTTCTTCATTGTCATGTCCGGAAAGCCTGGATGGCGTCCCCAGGTTCTAAAGGCAAGCGGGACCAAAGGAAAGGGGCCTTGTCCTCAGGCAAGGAATGCCGATAGGCTGTGCCGCCATCAATCCGGACACCGCGCCCTCGCCCATGAAAGTCGTTTCGCTGGCCCTGCCCGACGTGAAGCTCGTGACCCCGAGGCGGTTCGGCGACGAGCGGGGCTTCTTCGCCGAGACTTACAGCGCCCATGCCTTGGCGGCCCATGGAATCGACGTCGCCTTCGTCCAGGACAACCAGAGCGTCTCGCGGCCCGCCGGCGTGGTGCGCGGCCTCCATTTCCAGCGCCCGCCCCATGCCCAGGACAAGCTGCTGCGGGTGGTGCGCGGCTCGATCCTCGACGTGGCGGTGGACATCCGCCCGGGCTCGGCGGATTTCGGCAAATGGGTGGCGGTGGTGCTTTCGGCGGAAGACAGCGCCTCCATCTTCGTCCCCAAGGGCTTCGCCCACGGCTTCATGACCCTGGAACCGGAGACCGAGGTCTTCTACAAGGTCTCCCATCGCTACGTTCCCGAGGCGGAAGCCGGCATTCATTGGCGCGACCCCGATCTGTCCATCGACTGGCCCCTGGACCGGGTCGGGGGGGAGGGCGGCGTCACCATCGCCCCCCGGGACGCCGCCTTCGGCCGGCTGCGCGAGATGGCCCCCGAACTCCTGGCATGGGACGAGCAACCCGGATCATGAAGATTCTCGTCACCGGCGGCTGCGGCTTCATCGGCTCGGCCCTCATCCGCTTCCTGCTGGCGCGCACCGGGTGCTCGGTGGTCAACGTGGACTGCCTGACCTACGCCGCCAATCCGGCCGCCCTGGAAGGGGCGGAGGATGATCCCCGTTACGCCTTCGAGCGCCAGACCATCGTCGATGGCGCCGCCCTGCGGGAGATCTTCGGGCGGCACCGTCCCGACGCGGTGATCCATCTGGCGGCGGAATCCCATGTGGACCGCTCCATCGACGGGCCGGGAACCTTCATCCAGACCAATCTGGTGGGGACCTTCCAGTTGCTCGAGGCGGCGCGGGCCTATCTCGACGGACGGGGGGGCGCGGGGGAATTCCGCTTCCTGCACGTCTCCACCGACGAGGTCTACGGCACCCTGGGCGAGACCGGCGCCTTCACCGAAACCTCGCCCTACCGGCCCAATTCCCCCTATGCCGCCACCAAGGCGGGGTCCGACCTGCTGGCCCAGGCCTGGCGCGAGACCTACGGCCTGCCGGTGATGGTCAGCAACTGCACCAACAATTACGGCCCCTGGCAGTTTCCCGAGAAGCTGATCCCCACGGTGATCGTCAAGGCCCTGGACGGGTTGCCCATTCCCATCTACGGCTCGGGACGCAACGTGCGCGACTGGCTGCACGTGGAGGACCACGCCGCCGCCCTGTGGCGGATCGTCTCGGCGGGCAAGGTGGGGGAAAGCTACAACATCGGCGCCGCCTGCGAGCGCGCCAACATCGACGTCGCCCGCGCCATCTGCGCTTGCCTTGATGACCTGAGGCCCCTGGGCGGCGGACGGCGGCACGAGGAGCAGATCACCTTCGTCTGCGACCGTCCCGGCCACGATTTCCGCTATGCCCTGGACGCCGGCAAGATCGCCGCCGAGCTCGGCTGGGTCCCGACCTACGATTTCGATGCCGGCATGAAAGCCACGATCCGCTGGTATCTGGACCACGAGGAATGGTGGCGTGGCATCCTGGCCGGAACCTACGGCGGCCAGCGGCAGGGGCTGGGCCGGTGAAGGTCCTGGTCCTTGGCGCCGAGGGCCAGCTGGGCCGGGCCCTGATGACCGCCCCGTCCCGGCCGGGCCTGTCGCTGGTGGGGCTGGGCCGGGGCCAGGCCGATATCGGCGATTCCGAATCCGTCCGGGCGGCCATGGAAGCGGTCTCTCCCGACGTGGTGGTCAACGCCGCCGCCTACACCGCCGTCGATGCCGCCGAGGACGAGCCCGAGCGGGCCTTCCTGGTCAACGCCCATGGGGCCGGGCACGTGGCGGCGGCCTGCCGCTCCATTGGCGCCCGCCTGCTGCATGTCTCCACCGACTACGTGTTCGATGGCGAGGCGTCGCTTCCCTACCCCGATTCCGCCCCGGTCAATCCACGCAGTGTCTACGGCGCCAGCAAGGCCGAGGGCGAACGCCTGATCCGCCAGGCCCTGGAGCAGCACGTCATCCTTCGGACCTCGTGGGTGTTCGGCCATCACGGCAAGAATTTCGTCAAGACCATCCTCGGCCTGATCGGCTCCCGGGACAGGCTCGAGGTGATCGACGACCAGACGGGCTGTCCCACCGATGCCGCCGCCCTGGCCGCCGCCCTGCTGGACCTGGCGGGGCGGGGCGGGACGGATCTGCCCTGGGGCACCTATCATTTCTGCGGGGCCGACCCCATCACCTGGCACGGCTTCGCCCTGGCCATCGCCGAATTGCGGCGGCGGCGGCTGGCCGACGGCACCAGGATCGCGCCGACCACCACGGCGCGCTGGGGGCAGAAGGCCAAGCGGCCGGCCTATTCCGTTCTCGATTGCGAGCGGACCCGCGCCGTGCTGAAACTCGACGTTCCCGGCTGGCGTCCGGGGCTGGAACGGGTGGTCGACCAATGGATGGCGGGGGAACGATGAAGGGAATCATTCTGGCCGGCGGCAGCGGCACCCGGCTCCACCCGGTCACCCATGCCGTCAACAAGCATCTGCTGCCGGTCTACGACAAGCCGATGATCTATTATCCCCTGGCCACGCTGATGCTGGCGGGAATCCGCGACTTCCTGCTCATCACCACGGCGGAGGCGCTGCCGGCCTTCCGCAAGCTGCTGGGCACCGGCGCCGATTGGGGAATCGGCATCGACTACGCCATCCAGGACGAGCCCCGCGGCCTGGCCGAGGCCTTCCTGATCGGCCGTGATTTCATCGGCTCCGACCGCTGCGCCCTGGGGCTGGGCGACAACATCTTCTTCGGCCATGGCCTGCCCGACCAGCTGCGCGCTGCCGCCGCGCGGGAGGAGGGGGCCACGGTGTTCGCCTACCGGGTGGCGGACTCCAGCCGCTACGGGGTGGTCGATCTGGACCGCGACGGCAGGGCCCTGGGCTTCGAGGAGAAGCCGGCCAGCCCCAAGTCCAACTGGGCGGTCACCGGGTTGTATTTCTTCGACAACGCGGTGGTGGACATCGCCCGCGACGTCAGACCCTCGGCCCGCGGCGAGCTGGAAATCGTCGATATCCACCAGGCCTACCTGGAACGCGGACTGATGCGGGTGGAAAAGTTCGGCCGGGGCTTCGCCTGGCTGGACACCGGGACCCATGAAACGCTGCTGCAGGCGGCCCAGTTCGTCCAGACCATCGAACAGCGCCAGGACCAGAAGATCTCCTGTCCCGAGGAAATCGCCTATCGCATGGGCTACATCGACCTTCCGGCCTTCGCCGGGCTGGCGGCGCGAACCCAGAATTCCAGCTACGGCGCCTACCTCAAGCGGATAGCCCAGGAATTACACGAAGGCTGAAGCCGCCCGTCGATGTCCCGGGCCGGCTTCCGGCCGGGCTACCGCGCCAGCCTCTGGCGGATTTCCCCCTCGCAGCCCATCAGCCAGGCGATGCGCTTGAGCCGCGCGCTCTGTTCGGCCATGTCGTGGCGCTCTTTCTCGGCGCGGTCGTCGATTCGGCTCTGTTCCCGGTTCAGGCGGTCCATGCGGCCCTCGATGGCCGAGGCCTCGGCCCGAATCTGGGCGTCGATGCGGGCGCGCCGGGCCGGGCGGGCCAGCAGGTCGTCGCGCTCGGCCAGCACCGCCATCAACTGCTTTTCCCAGAAGGTGCCGGGAAACAGCAGGGCGCTGATGGCCGGGGGGCCATTGCCGGGTGCGCATGACTCGTCCAGGGACAGCGAGGAGGGCGGCGTCACCGCCCAGCCGAGAAAGCCCAGGCCCGCTCCGATCAGCAGCATGTCGCGAAGGCGCAAGGTTGCCATGGCTCGTCCCTCCTGCTTCTCCCGGTATGGTAGGACGGTGATCCGGCGGCGGCAAATGCCGATCGGCCGGGGAAGCTCTGCGCGCAAGAGTATTGCCCTTTTGCCCGCCTTTTCCGTCTGGCGGGGCCGGGGTACACTACCAAAGTCGTGGGCGGCGGGAGGCCGGTTTGGCGATCAGAGGGTCACGTGGCGTGAAGCCCGGGCGGGACATTCCGCAAAGCGAATCAATGGCGCGGCTGCGGGCGCGGGTCAAGGCGCTGGAGGCAGCCCAGCGCGAGGCGCGACGGACCCAGGGCGCCCTGTTCGCCGCCACCCGCGCCCTGCGGGAGAGCGAGGAGCGCTACGCCCTGGCCATGCGCGGCCCCAACGAGGGGCTTTGGGACTGGAATCCCATTACCAAGGAGCTGTACCTGTCGGCCCGCCTGCTCTCCATCCTCGGATTCGAGAGCGAGACCCTGCGGACCACCTCGCACGAATGGCTGAAGCTGGTCCATCCCGAGGACCGCGAGCGCTACCAGTCGACCCTGGTGCGCCACCTGAAGGGCCTCGACGCCCATTTCGAATGCGAATACCGGGTCAGCGACCGCCAGGGGCAGTGGCGCTGGATGCTGGCGCGCGGCCTGGCCGTGCGCGACGCCCAAGGGGTGGCGACCCGCATGGTGGGCTCCATCGGCGACGTCACCGACCGCCATGCCTATCAGCGCGCCCTCAAGGAGGCCAACGAGCGCCTGGAGCAGCGGGTGGCGGAGCGGACCGTGGAACTGGAGATGGCGCGATGCCAGGCCGAGGAGGCCAACCGCTGCAAGAGCGAGTTCCTCGCCAACATGAGCCACGAACTGAGGACGCCGCTCAATGCCATCATCGGCTTCTCCGACGTGATGCGTTCGGAGATCTTCGGGCCGGTGGGCAATGCCCGCTACGGCGAATACATCAACGCCGTCTGGGAATCGGGCAACCACCTGCTCAGCATCATCAACGACATCCTGGACCTGGCCAAGGTCGAGGTGGGCAAGTTCGACCTCAACGCCAGGCCGACCGATGTCGCCCAACTGCTCGACGCCGTCATCCGCCTGATGGCCGAACGCGCCGCCCAGGCCGAAGTGGGCCTGGACTGCGTCTGCGCCCCGGACGTGGGGGAGGTGGCGCTCGATCCCCTGCGCATGAAGCAGGTGCTGCTCAACCTGCTGTCCAACGCCGTCAAGTTCACGCCGGCCGGCGGGACGGTTCTCCTCGGCGCCCGCCTGTCGGGGGACGATCTGGTCATTCAGGTGATCGATACCGGCATCGGCATGGACGGCGAGAGCCTGGAAAGGGCGCTGCAGCCCTTCGTCCAGGTGGATTCAAGCCTGGCGCGCCGCTATGCCGGGACCGGACTGGGATTGCCGCTCGCCAAGTCCTTCGTCGAGTTGCACGGCGGCTCGCTCTGTCTGGTCAGCCGGCCCGGCCACGGCACCACGGTGACGGTGCGGCTTCCCCGTCATTGATTCCTTTCTCCCGCCACAACGCATGAGCTTTGCGCATGGCTGCCTTCGAACGCCTTTCGCACTTGCGAAAAGAAGCGTAGATGGCAAGGAGCGGTCGCAGGATGCTGGCGGCCAAGGAGACAACGATGATTGCTTCGACCATGGATATCGTGATGGCCGCCATCGGCGTTCTGGCCGTCGTGGGGCTCGGCATTTCCATCAGCGCCTGGCGCCACGCCGCCCGGGTGGAGCGGGAACTGGCCAAGGAAGACCATCAGGCCGGCATTCCCTCGGCCATCTGACCGGCCGGACCAAGCCACAGGCCCGCCCGGTCCCGCCTGAGGGACAGGCCGGCGCGGGCCGCCAGGGCCGGCAGGCGGCCCCGGATATCCAGCCCGAAGCGGCGGACCAGATGGTCGCCGATACCGCCGGCGGCGGCCCAGCCGTCCCGGCCGGCGATTTCCTCCACCACCAGACGCAGCAATCCCTTGTCGTCCAGGTCGAAGTCCTGGCGGGCGGCGATGCCCATGGCCGCCAGATGGGCGATGTCGGCGGCGAAGCCCCGGTCGTTGGAGGCGATCACCACCGGTCCGGCAAGAGGCCGGGACGCCATTTCGCGGACCGCCCGGGCGATGGCCTGGTCGGCGGCCTGGGAGGGGGCGTCGTCGGGAACCGGCGTCTCCGCCGCCACGGACAGGCCGCGCCGGTTCAGGGCGGCCCGCCAGGGTTCCATGGCCGCCCGGCGCCCGAACAGCTCGATGCGCCCGGCTCCGGCCCAACGTCCCAGGGCTTCCAACCGCCGCGTGCCGGTAAGATTTTCGCAGTCAATCAATACGATGGCGCTGTGGCTGGTCATGCAAACCTATCCCGCATGGCACAAATTTCACGACACGGCTTCCCGTCCGCCTCCGTGTCATATAACCTCTGTCCTGACCGGGCCTGTTGCGGGGCCGGCGGGATGATCATCTCATCCAAGGTGAATTCGGCGGGAGTAGGAATGTTCAAGCGCAAGTCCGTTGATGCACAGGTCGGCGACATGTTCATCAAGACCCACGACACCAAGAAGAGCATTTGGGTGGTCGAGAAGATTTTCGAGCACGTGGACGGCATCATGCATGCCCGCCTGTTCAACAAGGCCCAGCCGAAGACCATGATCACCGTTTCGGCTTCGACGCTCGCCGATCCCGACTTCTTTCACCGGGCACCCGCGCTTCCGCAGGATTGAGGGCCGGCCAGGGCCTTGATCGGCCCGGCATGGACCACCGTGGGCGGCTGGAACGGATTGCCTTGCACCAGCACGATGGCCGCCGTCGGGGCGGCGGCGGCCGCGAAGATCGCCATGGCCAGGATTTCCGCCCGCGCCTGATCCACATGGACCATGGCGATGGAAATCATGGTGAGAAAGCCGAGAAAGGCCATTCCCAGCCATTTCAGCGGATTGACGTGGGTTTGGGACAGGGCGATGCGCGCGCCCCGCGCCGCCCGCACCTGGGTGGCCTGGGCCAGCATCAGGCCGTGGACTCCGGGCGGGGTGACGGCGGCGATTTCGGGTCCCGACAGCAGGGCCAGCAGGCGGTCCAGATGCTCGGCCGCCAGACGGCTGCTCTGGCGCCGGGCCAGCAGCGGCCATTCCTCGTTCACGGTGACGCAGGCATAGTCGCGCACCGCGCCCACCACGCCGGTCTTGGCCGGGGGCGGCAGGTGCTCGGCCAGGGCGTCGATGCTGCGCAGTCCGTCGGCCTCCTGGTAGACGGCGTTCAGCGCCCGGTCGTGGGCGTTCCAGGTGTCGTTGGCCAGGAAGGCCAGGGTGAGGGCGAACAGCACGCCGACGACGCCCAGGAAGGGCGGCGACACGCCGCGCCACAGGCGAATCCGCTCGGCCCAGGGAGAGCGCAGCGTCACCCACAGCAGAAACCACGCGCCGAGGAAGGTGCCGAGCAGGGCGATGGCGGCGTAGCCGTAATGATCATAAGTGCCGAGGAGGGCGGTCATGGGCGTTCCTGTCCGGATGGGCGCCCCATTTCACTCCAACCGGCCGCCAAGGGCCAGCGATTGCTTCAGCGGTAGCCGAAGCCGGCCATGTCGAGATGGCTCTTGAAGTTGATGTCGCCCTTCAGCAGGTAATCGACGAAGGCCATGCGCATCTCGGTGGCGATGCGCCGCGCGTCGGCCAGGTCGGTGCCGGCTTCCACCTTGTCCCTCAGCCGTTCGAGGCGGGCCAGATTGGCGGCCTGCACCTGGCGGATGTGCTCGATGCCGGGATAGCCGGTGCGGACCAGCAGATCCATCTCCTCGGCCTGATGCTGGACGAGATGGCGCAGCAGATGGTCCAGCAGCGCGCAGGCACGACCGCCGTCCCCCTGGCCGAGGGCTTCCTCGATCTCGCCGATGGTGTTCAGTTGCTCGCGGTGGGCGCGGTCGAATTCCTCGACTCCGACACTCAGCGCGTCAACCCAGAAATCCGTGGACATGGGCTCCGTAAGAGTGGTTCTGACTTCAAGGACCACATGCTAGCACAGGGCCATACTTTCCGCCAGGGGTGTCCCCGCGCTAACCCAGGGCCCGCGCCACTTTCGAGCCGCTGGGGCGATCCAGCGCCGCACAGATGAAGCGGCCCGCCCCGATCAGGCGGTCCAGGTCGATACCGGTGTGGATGCCCATGCCGTTCAGCATGTAGACCAGATCCTCGCTGGCCACGTTGCCGGCCGCGCCCTTGGCGTAGGGACAGCCGCCCAGTCCGGCCACCGAGGAATCCATCACCGCCACGCCGCGTTCCATCACCGCCAGCAGGTTGGCCAGGGCCTGGCCGTAGGTGTCGTGGAAATGGGCGGCCAGCATCTCGACGGGCAGGCGGGCGGCCACCGCGTCGATCATGGCCTGGGCCTTGGCCGGGGTGCCGACGCCCACGGTGTCGCCCAGCGAGATCTCGTAGCAGCCCATGGCGGCCAGCCTTGACGCCACCTCGGCCACCGCCTCGGGGGCGACGGCGCCCTCGTAGGGGCAACCCAGGACGCAGGAGACGTAGCCCCGCACCCGCAACCCCTCGGCCTTGGCGCGGGCGGCCAGGGGGGCGAAGCGGTCCAGGCTTTCGGCGATGGAGCAGTTGATGTTCCGTTGCGAGAAGCTCTCGGACGCGGCGGCGAACACCGCCACCTCCTCGGCCCGGGCGGCGATGGCCGCCTCCAGCCCCTGCAGGTTGGGGGTCAGCACCGGATAGGAGACCCCCGGCCGGCGCTTGATCGCCGCCATCACCTCGCTGGTGGCCGCCATCTGCGGCACCCATTTGGGGCTGACGAAGCTGCCCGATTCGATGGCGGAAAGGCCCGTTTCGGTCAGGCGGTCGATCAACTCGACCTTGACCGCCACCGATACCGGCCGGGCCTCGTTCTGCAGTCCGTCGCGGGGGCCGACCTCGACGATGCGGACGCGTGGGGGATGACGCATGGCGCTCGTATCCTTGATGCCCATTCGCGGGCGGGACGCCCGCGCTCCAATCCCATGACCCATCTCGGAGCGCGGGCGTCCCGCCCGCCTTCACCCGGAGTGGCCTATTCCTTCACCTCGAAGGCCAGCAATTCCGTGCCCTCGGCCACCGCGTCGCCCACCTTGAAGTGGATGGCGGCGACGACGCCCTCGGCGGGGGCCTTGATGGCGTGCTCCATCTTCATGGCTTCCACCACGATGAGGGGCTGGCCGGCGGCCACCGCGTCGCCCGGCTTGACCAGCACCTGCACCACGGTGCCCGGCATGGGGGCGGCCAGACGGCCGTCGCCGCCTTCCCGCTCGGCCGCACTGGCCGACGGGTCGTCCAGCCTGATCTTCCACACATGGCCGTCGTGCAGCACGGTCAGCTCGAAGCCCGAGCGCACCACGGATGCCGTGCGGCGTTCGCCGCCGATCTCCGCCGTCAACGTGGTGCCGGACAGGGTGGCGCGGCGTGCCGACAGGGTCTGGCCGGGCAGGTCCAGCGACCAGCCGTCGGCGACGAAGTGCACGGTGACCCGGCGTTCCTCGCCCGCATCCACGAAGCGGAAATCGTGGTGGTTGTCGTCGTTGAGCCGCCAGCCGTTGGTCTGGTGCCAGGGCGAATGGGGATCGCCCGAGCGGGCGGCGGCCTGGCGGCCGTCCTCTTCCCGCCACAGCAGCAGGGCCAGCGAGGCGAAGGCGAGGCCCAATGCCGGAACCGGGGCGGAAGGCGGCAGCAGATCGGCGCGATGGCGCTCGATGAAGCCGGTGTCGAGCTCAAGCCGCGCGAAGGCCGGGTGGGCGGCGATGGCGCCCAGGAAGGAGACGTTGGTGGTCACCCCCGCCACCTGATAATCGGCCAGCGCCCGGCGCAGGCGGCGCAGGGCCGAATCGCGGTCCTCGTCCCAGACGATCAGCTTGGCGATCATGGGGTCGTAGAAAGGGGTGACCTGATCGCCCTGGCGCACGCCGGTGTCGACGCGCACGTGGCGGTTCTCGGCCGGGGGCGCCAGATGGACCAGCTTGCCGATGGCGGGCAGGAAGTCCTTGGCCGGGTCCTCGGCGTAAAGCCGGGCCTCGAAGGCGTGGCCCTTGCGGGTCAGCTGCTCCTGGGCCAGGGGCAGCTTGCCCCCCGAGGCCACCAGCAACTGCCATTCCACCAGATCCAGGCCGGTGATCATCTCGGTGACCGGATGCTCCACCTGCAGCCGGGTGTTCATCTCGATGAAGAAGAAGCGGCCGTCCTGATAAAGGAACTCCACCGTGCCGGCGCCGACGTAATCCACGGCCTGGGCGGCGGCGACGGCGGCCTCGCCCATGGCGCGCCGCGTCTCGTCGGCCAGGGCGGGGGCGGGGGCCTCCTCGATCACCTTCTGGTGGCGGCGCTGGATGGAGCAATCGCGCTCGAACAGGTAGACGCCATTGCCGTGGGTGTCGCAGAACACCTGGATCTCCACATGGCGCGGCCGGCCGAGATAGGTCTCGAGCAGCAGGGAATCGTCGCCGAACGCCGCCTTGGCCTCGCGCTTGGCCGAGGCCACCGCTTCGGCCAGGCCTCCCGGCTCGTTCACCACCCGCATGCCCTTGCCGCCGCCGCCAGCAGAGGCCTTGACCAGCACGGGATAGCCGATCACCGCCGCCTCGCGGGTGAGCTCGTCCAGCGACTGGCCCTTGCCGTGATAGCCGGGCACCAGGGGCACGCCCGCCGCTTCCATCAGCCGCTTGGATTCGGCCTTGGAGCCCATGGCGTGGATGGCGCCCACCGGCGGGCCGATGAACACCACGCCCGCCTTGGCGCAGCTTTCGGCGAAGCCCGCGTTCTCGGACAAAAAGCCGTAGCCGGGATGGATGGCCTGGGCCCCCGTCCGCTTGGCCGCTTCCAGAATGACGTCACCCTTGAGGTAGCTTTCCGCCGCCGGGGCCGGGCCGATCAGCACCGCCTCGTCGGCCATGGCCACGTGCATGGCATTGGAATCGGCCTCGGAATAGACCGCCACGGTACGGATGCCCAGACGCTTGGCAGTGCGCATGACCCGGCAGGCGATTTCGCCGCGATTGGCGATCAGGATCTTGTCGAACATGTTTGTTCCCCGAGACACTCTAAATCCGAAGATCGTCATGCCCGGACTTGTTCCGGGCATCCACGCCGGTCCGCAACTCCACCCTTTGGGATTTGTCGCACCACGTGGATGGCCGGGTCGAGCCCGGCCATGACGCACAATAAGGCTAGTTCTCCACCCAACCCGGCTTTCTCTTTTCCAGGAAGGCGCGGATGCCTTCCTTGCCCTCGTCGGAAGCCCGGCGCTCGGCGATCTGCTGGGCGGTCCAGGCGCGCAAATCGTCGTCCAGCGGCTGGTCGGCGGCGCGGCGGATCAGTCCCTTGGCGGCGCTCATGGCCTGGGGGCCGTTGCCCTTGAGGCGGGCCAGCCACTTGTCCCTGACCTCGGCCAGCCGGTCGGCGGGCACCACCTCGTGCACCAGCCCGGTGGCCTGGGCTTCGGCCGCGTCGAACAGTTCGGCGGTGACGGCGTAGCGCCGGGCCTGACGGCCGCCCATGGCGCGTACCACGTAAGGCGAGATCACCGCCGGGATGATGCCCAGCTTGACCTCGGACAGGCAGAAGCTGGCGCCTTCCGCCGCCACCGCCAGATCGCAACAGGCCACCAGCCCGACGCCGCCGCCATAGGCCGCGCCCTGCACCACGCCGATGACCGGACGCGGGCAGGCATCGATGGCTTCCAGCATGTCGGACAACGCCATGGCGTCGGCCAGGTTTTCCGCGTGGGAATAACCGGCCATGCGCTTCATCCACTCCAGATCGGCCCCGGCGGAAAAGCTCTTGCCGGTGGAGTCCAGGACCACGGCCCGCACGTCCGGCGCCGTGGCGGCGTCCTTGAAGGCCTCGGCCAGCTCCTTGATCAGGGCATCGTCGAAGGCGTTGTGGCGCTCCGCCCGATTGAGGGTGATGGTCCGCACGCCGTCATGGGTGGTGACGAGAAGGGCGCTCATCGGAATTTCCTCGGGAATGGATGGGGCGGATCAACCACGAAGGCGCGAAGGCGCGAAGAAAACACGAAGAAAAAAGAGGTGGATTGATGTCTTCCTGCCTCCTTCGTGCCTTCGTGCCTTCGTGGTGAATTCACCCCGTGGCCGTGCCGATGCCGGCAGGTATTCTGGTAGACCATTCCCGCCTCCTACATCCGGAACACGCCGAACCTGGTCGGCTCGATGGGGGCGTTGAAGGAGGCCGACAGCGACAGCGCCAGCACCATGCGGGTCTCGGCCGGGTCGACCAGACCGTCGTCCCACAGCCGGGCGCCCGCGTAATAGGGGTGGCCCTGGGTCTCGTACTGGTCGCGGATGGGGGCCTTGAAGGCTTCCTCCTCGTCGGCGGGCCAGCTTTGGCCCTTGGCCTCCATGGCGTCCCTCTTGATCTGGGCCATGACGTTGGCGGCCTGCTCGCCGCCCATCACCGAGACGCGCCCCGTCGGCCACATGTAGAGCATGCGCGGCTGGTAGGCGCGGCCGCACATGCCGTAATTGCCCGCCCCGAACGACCCGCCCATGATCACGGTGAAGCGCGGCACCTTGGCGCAGGCCACGGCGGTGACCATCTTGGCGCCGTCCTTGGCGATGCCGCCGGCCTCGTACTTCTTGCCGATCATGAAGCCGGTGATGTTTTGGAGGAAGATCAGCGGAATGCCGCGCTGGCTGCACAATTCCACGAAATGGGCGCCCTTCTGGGCGGATTCCGAGAACAGGATGCCGTTGTTGGCGACGATGCCCACGGGATAGCCCCAGATATGGGCGAAGCCGCAGACCAGCGTGGTGCCGTAGGTCTGCTTGAACTCGTCCAGCCTGGAGCCATCGACGATGCGGGCGATGACCTCGCGCACGTCATAGGGCTTGCGGCGGTCCTTGGGGATGATGCCGTAGATTTCCTTGGGGTCGTAAAGGGGCTCTTCCGGCGTGGCCATCTTCAGGCTGACCGGCTTGGTGCGGTTGAGGTTGCCGACGATGCGCCGGGCGATGGCCAAAGCGTGGCCGTCGTCCATGGCGTAATGGTCGGTGACGCCCGAGGTGCGGCAATGGACGTCGGCGCCGCCCAGTTCCTCGGCCGAGACCACCTCGCCGGTGGCGGCCTTCACCAGGGGCGGGCCGCCGAGGAAGATGGTGCCCTGGTTCCTGACGATGACGCTTTCGTCGCTCATGGCCGGAATGTAGGCGCCGCCCGCCGTGCACGAGCCGTGCACCACCGAGATCTGCGGAATCCCTAGGGCCGACATCTGGGCCTGGTTGTAGAAGATGCGGCCGAAATGGTCGCGGTCGGGGAACACCTCGTCCTGGTTGGGCAGGTTGGCGCCGCCCGATTCCACCAGGTAGACGCAGGGCAGGTTGTTTTCCTTGGCGATGTCCTGGGCCCGCAGGTGCTTCTTCACCGTCAGGGGATAATAGGAGCCGCCCTTCACCGTGCCGTCATTGGCGACGATCATGCATTCCTGGCCGGCGATGGAGCCGATGCCGGTGATGATGCCGGCCCCCATCACGTCCTTGGAATACATGTCCCAGGCGGCCAGCTGCGAGAATTCCAGGAAGGGCGAGCCCACGTCCAGCAGGCGGCGGATGCGCTCACGCGGCAGCAGCTTGCCCCGCGCGATGTGGCGCTCGCGCATGGCGGGGCCGCCGCCCATCTTGACCTGGGCCACCACGCGCTTCAGGTCGTCCACCAGGGCCTGGGTGGCCTCGGCGTTGGCCTTGAACTCGTCCGAGCGGGGATTGACGGAGCTTTTGATGACGCTCATGGCTGGCAAATTCCGCTTTATTCGGCGTCACCCCCGGACTTGATCCGGGGGTCCATGGATGGCCGGGTCAAGCCCGGCCATGACGGTTTGAGGAGGTGGCTTACTTGGTCTCTTCGAACAGCTCGCGGCCGATCAGCATGCGGCGGATTTCCGACGTACCGGCGCCGATCTCGTAAAGCTTGGCGTCGCGCAGCAGCCGCCCGGTGGCGTATTCGTTGATGTAGCCGTTGCCGCCCAGGGCCTGGATCGCCTCCAGGGCCATCCAGGTGGCCTTCTCGGCGCCGTAGAGGATGACGCCGGCGGCGTCCTTCCTGGTGGTCTCGCCCCGGTCGCAGGCCTTGGCCACCGCGTAGGTGTAGGCGCGGCAGGCGTTGAAGGTGGTGTACATGTCGGCCAGCTTGCCCTGCATCAGCTGGAAGGTGCCGATGGGCTGGCCGAACTGGGTGCGCTCGTGCATGTAGGGCACCACGATGTCCATGCAGGCGGCCATGATGCCCAGCGGCCCGCCGGTCAGCACCACGCGCTCGTAATCCAGGCCGCTCATCAGCACGTTGACGCCGCGCCCGATGTCGCCCAGCACGTTCTCTTCCGGAACCTCGCAGTCCTGGAACACCAGCTCGCCGGTGTTGGAGCCGCGCATGCCCAGCTTGTCCAGCTTCTGCGCCACCGAGAAGCCCTTGAACGTCTTCTCCACCAGGAAGGCGGTGATGCCGCGCGGACCGGCGTTCAGGTCGGTCTTGGCGTAGACCACGATCACGTCGGCGTCGGGGCCGTTGGTGATCCACATCTTGGTGCCGTTGAGGATGTAGCGGTCGCCCTTCTTCTCGGCCTTCAGCTTCATGGAGACCACGTCCGAGCCGGCATTGGGCTCGCTCATGGCCAGCGCGCCGATATACTCGCCCGAGATCAGCTTGGGCAGGTACTTCATCTTCTGCGCTTCGGTGCCGTTGCGCTTGATCTGGTTGACGCACAGGTTGGAATGCGCGCCGTAGGAGAGACCCACCGAGGCCGAGGCCCGGCTGATCTCCTCCATGGCCACCACGTGCTCAAGATAGCCCATGCCGGCGCCGCCGTACTTCTCCTCCACCGTGATGCCGAGCAGGCCCATGGCGCCCAGGCGCGGCCACAGCTCGTTGGGGAATTCGTTGGACCGGTCGATCTCGGCGGCGCGGGGCGCGATCTCGGAGGCGGCGAAGGCGGCGACCGAGTCGCGCATCATGTCGGCGGTCTCGCCCAGATCGAAGTTCAGCGCGGAATTGAAGCCGGTCATCGCGTGCTCCTAAACAGACAGGCCGGTGGATTGCGTTAAACGAGCATACGTTTTTTTAATTCGGTCGCAAGGGGAATCAGTGGCCCGGCAGGGCCAGAATCCAGATGGGCATGATCAGGGCGGCGGCCACGGTCTGGGCCGACAGCATGGTGGCCACCAGGGGGGCGTCGCCGCCCATCTGGCGGGCCACCACATAGGAGACCGGGGCGGCGGGCAGGGCGGCATAGAGCACGGCGGCGGCCAGGGTTGAACCCTCCAATCCGCACAGCGCGCCGAGGGCCAGCACCAGCAGGGGCAGTCCGCCCATCTTGGTGGCGATGGAAAGCGCCACCGAGGCTCCGGCCCTGCCCAGATCGCCGAGGCGGATGCCGGCGCCCACCGCCAGCAGGCCCAGCGGCAGCGAAGCGCCGGCCAGGATGTCGAGGAAGGGGCCGATCACCGGCGGCAGGCCGATGCCGCCCAGGTTGAGGGTGATGCCCACGAGGCAGGAGAGGATCAGCGGATTGCGCAGCACCGGCAGGATTGCGTCGCGCCAGCGGAAGGCGGCGCTCTCCTTTCCCGCCCAGCGCAAATGGGCCAGGATGCCCAGCAGGTTGACCAGCGGCACCACGGCGGCGGTGCAGATGGCAACCAGCGCCACGCCCTCGCCGCCCCACAGCCCCGCCGCCACGGCGAGGCCCACATAGGTGTTGGGGCGCATGGAGCACTGGAACAGGGAGGTGAAGGCCGGGCCGTCCAGGCGCCAGGGCGCGCGGCGCAGTCCGTCGGCCGCCAGCCCGACGATCACCGCCATCACCAGCACGGCCCCTGCCTGGGCGGCCATGATGCCGCCCACCGGCATCCCGTCCAGCCGGGCGCGGGCCAGGGCGGTGAGCAACAGGGCGGGAAAGAACAGGAAGAAGGTGGCGCGCTCGGCCGGCAGCCAGAAGGACTCGTCGATCCAGCGCCTGGAGCGCATCTGGTGGCCGAGCGCGATCAGGGCGATGACCGGAGCCAGCGCCGCCAGAACCTGGATCATGCGGGGCTCCCGTCATCCCGAGCGAAGCCGAGGGATCTCCGCCCGGAGCAGCGGTTCAGCAACGGCAAGGCCGTTCCAGGACGAGATCCCTCCTCCCGCCGGTCGTCGGGATGACAGGTCATTCCACCCCGTGTTCGGCCAGGATGGCCCTGGCATCGGCCAGATCGTCGCCCAGCTCGCGGATGGTGGCCAGCAGCGAGTGGATCAGGGTGTTCAGCCCCGGCGGCGCCTGATCCATCATGGTGCGGATGGCGTCCTTGGTCAGCACCAGACAGGTGACGTCGTCATCGGCCACCGCCGCCGCCATGCGCGGGCCGTCGTCGATCAGGGCCAGTTCGCCGAACACCTGGAACGGCCAGACCCGGCCGATGGTGACCTTGCGGCCGGCCACCGTCTTGAAGATGCGCACGGTGCCCTGCTGCAGCATGTAGGCCTCGTGGCCCGCGTCGCCTTCCTTGAAGATCACCGTGCCGCGCGGGAAGACGCGCTGCAGGCCTGGCGTGCCGCCGGTATCGCTCATGACCAAAGCCCCCTCACCCCGACTTGAAAGGTCGGTCAGCATAGCGCGCCGGTGGCGCTTCTCCAATCAGGTAAGGCCCGGGCTCGACTGTAACGATACCTGCGGTTGCCAGCGGGGCCGGGCTCGCGGTACGCTTTGCCAAAACAAGGACGGTAACCGTCTTCTCCGGGAGGATCGCTCAATGGGAAAACCCCATCGGATTGCGCTGGCCCTGCAGGGCGGCGGCGTGCATGGCGCCTTTACCTGGGGCGTGCTCGACGCGCTGCTGGACGAAGCCGCTTCCGGCACCATCGAGTTCGTCGGTGTCAGCGGCGCGTCGTCGGGGGCGCTGACCGCCACCGCCATGGCCTATGGCTACCACGAAGGCGCCGCCCAGCCCGGCCCGGCCAGCGCCCGCTCCAAGCGCATGGCCGAGGCCGCCCGGACCAAGATCCGCGAATTGTGGGAAACGGTGGCCCGCGCCGCCTTCTGGGGCGGCAATCCCTTCGTGGCCGCCATCGGGCTGGCCCACGGCTGGAACATCGACGACACCCCGGCGGCCCGCTGGGCCGACGTGGCCGGCGCCAACACTCCGGCCGCCGAATCCGGGCTCGCCACCTATCTCACCGCCGTGCTGCGGGACGTGCTGCCGGAGATTCCCGCCATCTTCGCCCTGCCGCAGCAGGGCACCCCCACCCTGATCGTCGCCGCCACCGACATCGGCGAATGCCGCCGCCAGCTGTTCATCGACGGGGCGGTGTCGCCCGACGCGGTGCGGGCGTCCACCAACCTGCCCACCTCGCTGCATACGGTCAGCATCGGCGACCATCATTACTGGGATGGCGGCTACATGGGCAATCCGCCGCTCACGCCTTTGGTCGAGCGTCTGCGCGAGGCCGACGCCGAGGACCTGCTGCTGGTGACGCTCAACCCGCTGCACCGCGACGGCCCGCCGCCCAAGGGAGCGCGGCAGGTGCTGGACCGTCTCAACGAGGTGGCCTTCAACGCCTCGCTGGTCCACGAGGTCAACGCCATCGAGACCATCAACCGGCTGGTGGATGCCGGCATGATCAAGGACCCGCCGCCCGGCCAGCATCCCTATCGCCGGGTCAACCTGCACCGCATTCACGCCGACGACGAGATGGTCAAGCTGGGCGTCTATTCCAAGGACGCGCCGGCCTGGGACTTCCTGGTCTATCTCCGCGACCTGGGGCGCAAGGCCTTCGCCGACAGCTGGTCCTCCATCAAGCCGGCCTTGGGCAAGCATTCGTCCTGGGACACCAATTCGGTGTGCGACCAGATCCTGGCCCGGAAAGCCATCACCAGCCGGGAGAAGTAGGGGGCGTTAGCCTCCTGTCATCCTGAACGCAGTGAGGGATCTTTCAGGCAAGGACGGCGGGCGCTTCGGGTGAAAGATCCTTCAGCCGCGTCGCGGCTTCAGGATGACAGGATGAAGCGCCCTTGACCGATTGCATGCAACCGGTCACGCTGCACGTCATGGACGAGGGCAAGAGGCAACTTTCAGCCGCTGAACGGTTCGACTGGCTGCGGCTGATCCGCAGCGAGAACGTCGGGCCGCGCACCTTCTCGCGTTTGCTGGAGCGTTTCGGATCGGCCGGGGCGGCGCTGGCGGCGCTGCCCGATCTGGCCCGCAAGGGCGGGGCGCGGCGGCCGCTGAAGATCTGCCCCAGGCCCGATGCCGAGCGCGAGATGGAGGCGACCGAACGGCTGGGCGCCCGCCTGCTCGGACTTGCCGAGCCCGCCTACCCGCCCTGGCTGGCGGCGCTGGAGGATGCGCCGCCGCTGCTGTGCGTGCTCGGCGACGGGGCTGTTCTGGCCAAACCCATGGTGGCCATGGTCGGGGCGCGCAACGCCTCGCTCAACGGCCGCAACTTCGCCCGCCGCCTCGCCGCCGACCTGGGCCGCGCCGGCTACGTGGTGGCCAGCGGCATGGCGCGCGGCATCGACACCGCCGCCCATCAGGGAGCGCTGGCCTCGGGCACCGTGGCGGTGCTGGCCGGTGGCGTGGATGTGGTCTATCCCCCCGAGAACACCGAATTGTGGCGCGAGATCGCCGGGGCCGGTGCCGTCGTCTCGGAGATGCCGGTGGGCACCCAGCCCCAGGCCAGCCACTTTCCCCGCCGCAACCGCATCATCTCGGGCTTGTCGCTGGGCGTGGTGGTGGTCGAGGCCAATGCCCGCTCGGGCTCGCTGATCACGGCGCGCTTCGCCGCCGACCAGGGCCGCGAGGTGTTCGCCGTGCCGGGCTCGCCCATGGACCCGCGCGCCGCCGGCCCCAACGACCTGATCCGCCACGGCGCCACCCTGACCGAAAGCGTCGCCGACGTGACCGATGTGCTGGGCGACCTGCTGCGCCGTCCTCTGGCCGAGGGCAAACGCGCCGGTTTCCGCGGTCCCCAGCCCGCCGAGCCCGACGCTTGCGAGATGGACCGCGCCCGCCGGGCGGTGGCCGAAGCCCTGGGGCCGGCACCGGTGACGGTTGACGAAATCATCCGCCAATGCCAATTGTCACCCTCCATGGTGTCCTGGGTCCTGCTGGAGGTCGAACTGGCGGGACGGTTGGAGCGCCATCCCGGCAACCGGGTCTCGCTGCTGGTCGGCTGAGTCCGGACGCCCATTGGAAGTGAACGGGTGCGGATGAAAGTCGTCGTCGTCGAGTCTCCGGCCAAGGCCAAGACCATCAACAAATATCTGGGCAGCGACTTCCACGTGCTGGCCTCCTACGGCCATATCCGCGACCTGCCGCCCAAGGACGGCTCGGTCAGGCCCGACGAGGGCTTCGCCATGGACTGGGAGACGGATGCCAAGTCCGAGCGGCAGATCAAGGAGATCGTGGCCGCCGTCAAGGGCGCCGACAAACTGTTCCTGGCCACCGACCCGGACCGCGAGGGCGAGGCCATCTCCTGGCACGTCCGTCAGGTGCTGGAATCGCGGAAGGCGCTGAAGGGCGTCGAGGTCAAGCGGGTGGTGTTCAACGAGATCACCAAATCCGCCGTGCTCGACGCCATGCGCAATCCCCGCGACATCCATCAGGAACTGGTGGACGCCTATCTCGCCCGGCGGGCGCTGGACTATCTGGTGGGCTTTACGCTCTCGCCGGTGCTGTGGCGCAAGCTGCCGGGCTCGCGTTCGGCGGGCCGGGTCCAGTCGGTGGCGCTGCGCCTGATCTGCGAGCGCGAATCCGAGATCGAAAGCTTCAGGCCCCGCGAATACTGGACCATCGCCGCCGACTTCCTGACGCCCAAGGGGGCGCTGCTGTCGGCCGGGCTGACCCATCTGGGCGGCAGGAAGCTGGACAAGTTCGACCTGTCGTCCGAAGCCCTGGCCCGCGACGCCGAGAAGAAGGCGGCGTCCGCCCGCTATTCCGTCGCCTCGGTGGAGCGCAAGCGCACCAAGCGCAATCCCTATCCGCCCTTCACCACCTCGACCCTGCAGCAGGAAGCCAGCCGCAAGCTGTACTTCGCCGCCGCCCGCACCATGCAGCTGGCCCAGCGCCTGTACGAGGGCGTCGACATCGGCGGCGAGACGGTGGGTCTGATCACCTATATGCGTACCGACGGGGTGCAGATGGCCGCCGAGGCCATCGCCGGAGCCCGGGCCGTGATCGCCGAGGATTTCGGCAAATCCTACGTCCCCGAGGCGCCGCGCCTCTACAAGACCAAGGCCAAGAACGCCCAGGAAGCCCACGAGGCCATCCGTCCCACCGATCTGGCCCGCCGGCCCGAGGACGTGGCCCGCTATCTCGACAAGGACCAGCTGCGCCTCTACGAGCTGATCTGGAAGCGGACGCTGGCCAGCCAGATGGCGGCGGCCGAGCTGGATCAGGTGGGCGTCGACATCAAGGGCGACCAGCACGGCATCGTCTTCCGCGCCACCGGCTCGGTGGTGGTGTTCGACGGCTTCATGAAGGTCTACCGCGAGGACAAGGACGATTCCGACGACGAGGACGCGGAAAAGCTGCTGCCCGACGTGACCGAGAAGGACGCCATGGAGCGCAAGGCCATGCGCACCGAGCAGCATTTCACCCAGCCGCCGCCGCGCTTTTCCGAAGCCAGTCTGGTCAAGCGCATGGAAGAGCTGGGCATCGGCCGGCCGTCCACCTACGCCTCCATCCTGTCGGTGCTGCAGGACCGCAATTACGTCCGCCTGGACCAGCGGCGCTTCATCCCCGAGGACCGGGGCCGTCTGGTCACCGCCTTCCTGGAAAGTTTCTTCGGCCGCTACGTGGAGTACAACTTCACCGCCGATCTCGAGAACCAGCTGGACGACATCTCCGGCGGGCGCATCGACTGGAAGAAGGTGCTGGAGGTGTTCTGGAAGGACTTCTCCGGCGCCGTGGACGAGACCAAGGATCTGCGCGTCGCCCAGGTGCTGGACGCCCTCGACGAGCTTCTGGGGCCGCACTTCTTTCCCGATACCGGCACGGGCCGCGATCCGCGCTCCTGCCCCACCTGCTCATCCGGGCGGCTGTCCTTGAAGCTGGGCAAGTTCGGAGCCTTCATCGGCTGCTCCGCCTATCCCGAGTGCCGCTTCACCCGGCCGCTGACGACCGGGGGCGAGGGCGAGGAGGAGGTGAGGGAAGGTCCCAAGGAATTGGGCAACGACCCCGAAAGCGGCCTGCCGGTCACCCTGCGCAAGGGCCCCTACGGCACCTATGTCCAGCTGGGCGACGAATCGACGCTGAAGGCCGAGCCTGCCCCGGCGCCGGAGAAGGGCAAGAAGGCAAAAGCGGCCAAGGCGCCCAAGCCCAAGCGGGTGTCGCTCTACAAGGGCCTCGAGCCCGCCGACGTCACCCTGGACATCGCCTGCCGCCTGCTGGCCCTGCCGCGTCTGATCGGCACCCACCCCGAGACCGGCAAGTCCATCAGCGCCGGGGTGGGACGTTTCGGTCCCTATGTGGTGCATGACGGCGTCTACAAGTCCCTGGCCAAGGACGACGACGTCCTGGTCATCGGCATGAACCGCGCCATGGAGCTGCTGTCCCAGGCCAAGGGGCGCGGGGCCGCCGGCCCCCTCAGGACCCTGGGCGAGCACGAGGGCAAGCCGGTCACCCTGCACGAGGGCCGCTACGGCCCCTACGTCTCCCGCGATGGCGTGCATGCCACCCTGCCCAAGGACGTCACGGTCGATACGGTGACGCTCGAGGCCGCCCTGGCCCTGATCGCCGCCAAGGCGGCCAAGGGGCCGGTCAAGCCGGCCAGAGGCCGCAAGGCCGCGCCCGCCGCCAAGACCGAGGCGGCGCCGAAAAAGGCCGCCGCCAAGAAGGCTCCCGCCAAGAAGAAGGCTCCGGCCAAGAAGGCCGCCGCCAAGACATGAGCGGCGGGGCCGTCCTCTTTCTCGGTCCCGCCAATTCGCCGCTGCTCGGCTGGTTGCGAAGCCAGGGGGGCGGGGTGGAGCAGACGGACGGACGGATCGACGCCGCCTTCGTGCGGGCCGGCGGCTTCCGGGCGGTGGTCAGCTACGGCTACCGCCATATCCTGAAGGCCGAGGTGCTGGCGGCCATGCCCGACGTGGCCGTCAACCTGCATGTCTCGCTGCTGCCCTGGAACCGGGGCGCCGATCCCAATTTCTGGAGCTTCGTGGACAATACCCCCAAGGGCGTCACCATCCACTGCCTGGCCGACGGGGTGGACACCGGCGACATCCTGGCCCAGAAGGAAGTGGTGTTCGGACCGGGCGAGCATACCCTGGCCTCCACCTATGCCCGTCTCCAGGATGAGATTCAGGACCTGTTCAAGACTCATTGGCCGGCGATTCTGGCCGGAACCTGCCCGCGCCGCCCGCAGGTCGGCGAGGGCAGCCTTCACCGGATGAAGGACAAGGAGTTGCTGGCCCACCTCCTCGCCGATGGATGGAATACGTCCGTCCGAGTGCTCGAGCGGCATGCCGGCAAGGGCAAAGAGGTGATGGCCGGTCACGAGTGAGAAATACTCCGGTCCCGGCCGGCGGCGCAATGGTGTATCTGGTGATAACTAAAGGTCTTTTATTGGGGTTTGGTGGTTCGTCAAAAGTGTAGCTCCCAATAAATACAGCATCAATATTGCAAAGTGACAAAATATGGCTTTTTCGCCACAAGAGTTAACAAATCCTTTACTCCCGAACCCGGCATCATGTTGAAGTGATTGGCAAAAATTCGGTTGCGCGGGGACTGTCAGTTGATCTAGACTGATGTTGTTAGGAAGTGTGCTCCCTGCATGCGACCCGCAGCCAGTGGCTTGCCGGTTGCGGGGAATGTAAGGAAGCCCGGGGCGAGAATCGCACCGGCCTCTCTAGAAAGGAGATTGGTTATGTCTGACGTCACCCTTACCTCCGCCGTCCGCAGCAACCTGCTGGCGCTGCAATCCACCCAAGGCCTCGTGAATCGTACCCAGGGCCGTCTGTCGACCGGTTTGAAGGTCGGTAGCGCCATCGACGATCCGGTCGCCTACTTCCAGGCCAAGGCGCTGTCCGACCGCGCCAGCGACTTCCAGGGCAAGAAGGACAACATCGACCAGGGCGTGTCCGCGCTGTCCACCGCGCTGCAGGGCATTTCCGGCGTCACCACCCTGGTCAAGCAGCTCAAGGGTCTTGCGCTGAACGCGCAGTCCGCTTCCAGCTCGCAGATCAGCAGCCTGGTGCAGCAGTTCAACGCGCTGCGCAGCCAGCTCGACAATCTGGCGACCGACACCCAGTATCAGGGCCAGAACCTGATCGCCGGCGCCGGCCAGACCCTGACCGTCAGCTTCTCGAACCTGACCGGTTCCAGCCTGGAAGTGGACTCGGTGGACGTGAAGGTCGGCGCCGCCGGCCTGAACATCGCCAAGGCCGTTTCCTCCAATGGCGGCTTCCAGCTGTCGTTCGACGACGCCACCGGCGTGGCGCTGGGCACCAGCGGCGTGGTCAAGGCCACCTATGCCGGCACCGCCACCGCGCTGGCCTCGGGCTCCTACACCTTCTCGTACGGCTCGGCCACGGTGAGCTTCACCGTGTACTCGGCCGGCGCCACCACCAACGCCGACCTCGGGTCCGACGTGGCCTTCACCACCACCTCGGTGTTCGCCAACGGCCAGGACTTCAACTTCCGCGCCACCACCGCCTCCCTGACCGGCACGGGCCTGTCCGAGCTGAACGTCACCCAGGGCAGCGTCCAGAACAACAACCGGTTCGCCGTGGAATACGCGGCCCTCAGCCAGGGCGGCATCTCGGCCCTGGACAAGGGCGACACCATTGACATCACCCTCAATGGCCTGACCGGCAACTCGCTGGCCAAGGGCACCTACACCTTCGCCTACGGTTCCTACAACCTGACCTTCACCGTGGCGTCGGCCGGCGATTCCGCCAACGGCACCTTCACCACCACCAGCACCTTCGTCAACGGCAGCTTCGGCACCGCCGCCGGCGCCGTGCTGACCCTGACCCTGGGCTCCGGCTCGGTCACCGGCCAGGACACCATCTCGTTCTCGGCGGCCGGCGTGTTCGCCTCGGCCAACGGCGGCAACATCAAGGGCCAGGCCTATTTCAGCGCGGGTGGCATCACCGGTGCCTACGGCATGCACATCAGCGCCGAATCCAACCTCGGCTACGTGTCGGGCCAGTACGTGCTGGACGCGAATCTGGCCGGCGTGGTGCAGGACCTGGTCACCAAGCTGGACGCCAACCTGCAGACCCTGCGGTCGGTGGCCCAGAACCTGGGTACCAACGTCGCCCTGCTGAACACCCGTCTGGACTTCACCAAGAACTACGTCGACCTGCTGCAGTCCGGTTCGGGCAAGCTGACCCTGGCCGACCTGAACGAGGAAGGCGCCAACCTGCTGGCCCTGCAGACCCGCCAGCAGCTGGGTATCCAGGCGCTGTCCTTCGCCGGTCAGAACGAAAAGTCGATCCTGTCGCTGTTCCGCTAAGTCGAAATGGCGTAAAACTTGGGAGAAGAGGTGGCTTTGCCACCTCTTTTCTTTTGTCCGGTTCCCCGCGAGAATCCGCCCGCCCCGGGGCGACGTCACGGGCGGGAAGGCGGACGGCATCGCGGCCCCCAGCAAGGGGAAAGGGAGAAAGGGCATGGCCGAGGCGGCACACGTCGACAGCGAACTGGTCACGAGGAATTTGCAGGCCTTCATGGAGCTCATGCCCGAGCTCGGTGTCCGTCTTCAAGCCTATCAGGCGCAGAGCCAGCTGGTCACCAATTCGGACGGCGACCTGGACGTGGAGTTTCGCGGCGAGTTGCTCTACGGCCCCGGCGGCCGCAAGCGGGTCGAGGCCATGGTGGAGGCGTCGGCCACCACGATCGACAGCCGCATCAACGTCAATCCCCTGTCCAGCGGACACGTGGACCTGATCACCCAGCGCTTCCTCTACCGCACCTTGAAGCGCGCCACCGAAGCTGGCATGGAGTTCCTGCAGTTCCCCGAGGAAACGGGGGGCTTCCACCTGGCCTGCATCGGGCTGGGTCTCGGCTATCACCTTCCCCTGCTGCTGGAGCAGGTGAAGCCGGCGGGAATCCACATCGTCGAACCCAACATGGATTTCGTCTTCCACTCGCTGGCGACGGTGGAGTGGCGGCCGCTGCTCGAGACCCGCCGCGACAATCCCTATCGGTTCAGCCTGATCATCTCCGAGGATTCCGGCGACATCGCCCGCTCGCTCCGGGCGGTGATCCGCTGCTGCTGTCCGGTGGTGGTCGACTGGGCGCGGGTCTTCGTCGCCTACAACAGCCCGATCCTGATGGCGGCCATGTCCGAGTTCATGCGCGACGCCCAGCTGATCGGCATCGGCCTCGGCTTCTTCCATGACGAGATGGAGATGACGCGGGCCTCCTACATGAATTTGCGCGACGGCAATTATCAGGTCATGCAGCGCGCCAAGAACACCCTTAGCGCGCCGGTGTTCATCGTCGGGTCGGGGCCGTCCCTGGACGACGACATCGAGGTGATCAAGGCCAACAAGGACCGGGCCGTGATCATTTCCTGCGGCACCGCGTCCCGCGTCCTGCTGGCCAACGGCATCCAGCCCGACTTCCAGATGCTGCTGGAGAACGGCGCCGCCCCCTATCGCGCCCTGGCCGCCGTCCACGAGGAGTTCGGCTTCGGCGATGCGGTGCTGATCGCGTCGAACACCGTGGACCCCAGGGTTCGCGGCCTGTTCGAGAATGCCGTCTACTATTTCCGTCCGGCGCTCAGTTCCTATGCCCTGTTCAGCCCAGGCCCCCAGTATTCCCTGGAGGATTCCGGGCCGACGGTGACCAATACCGGCACCTCGGCGGCGCTGGCGCTCGGCTTCCGCGAGCTGTACCTGTTCGGCGTCGATCTCGGCAGCCGCAATCCCAAGCGCCACCATTCAAAGCAATCCCTCTACCGCCACGACGACGACCAGAAGGAGGGGCAGAAGGGGGTGATGAACTTCGACACGGTGTTCGACGTCCGCGACGTGGGCAATTTCGGCGGTCTGGTCTACAGCGAGACCATCATGCTGTGGACCCGCGACGCCTTGGGCCGCATCATCGGCCGTTACCGGCCCGGCGTGGACGCCTTCAACTGCAGCGACGGGTTGCTGATCGAGAACACGCGGCCCATGAGCTCGCAATCCATCCGGCTGAAATCCACCCCGGAAATCAAGGCCCGGGACCTGGCCAGGGTGAGGGCCACCTTCCTGCCCGGCACCGAGGCCCATTTCACCGAGCGCTGGGGCCGCGAGAACTGGCAGCAGAGCATCGTTTCGCTGCTGGAGGAATGCGCGGCGGCGGTGGATGACCATCTTGGCGACATCAATCCCATGGTGGTCCGGCTGTCCGAGCTTTTGATCAGCGACTACAAGGCGCCGCCCACCGTCGCCCAGTTCTTCACGCGCGGCACCGTCATGATGGCGGTGATGTGCTTCGACTATTACGCCAAGCGGGTGAAGAATCCGGAACACAAGGCGGCGTTCTGGGACATCGTGCGCGACGAGTTCCTGGAGATGGTCCGGGTCATGACGTTGCAGTGCGAATGGTATTTCGAGAACATCGAGAAGTTCGAATCGGACGAGGAACTGTTCGAGAAGGTGACGGGGTGGCAATATGAGTGACGAATTCACCCAGGATATCGAGGACCTGATCCGCATCCTCCAGACCGGCACCGCCGCCGAGCTGATGGAGCATTGCCAGACGCGGATCGGGCAGGGCAGCCTCAATCCCTACCATTTCCTGGCCATGGGCATCACCTCGTTCTGCAGCGGCGATGCCGGGCTGGGCATCCAGCTGCTGGAGCGCGCCCATTCCATCGCGCCCGACTGCCGCGAGGTGGTGGACGTCCTGGCCAGCCTCTACACCAGGGTGGGGCGGCTGGCCGACGGCCTTTATTACGGCAAGCTGGCGGTGTGCCTGAAGCCGCGCCCCGACGCCAAGGAACTGGTGCCCGCCGATCTGTCCTCCTACATGGCCTCGCTGCAGACCGTGGGTATTTCCCACCATCTGACCAATGCCGAGGCGGCCTTTCATCTGGGCCTGTTTCGGGAGGCGCTGGATCAGGCGGAAAAACACCTGCGCATCCATCCCGGCGACGAAGCGAGCATGCTGCTGATCGCCCGCTCGTTGCTGGAACTGGGGCAGCCCTTCAGGGCGGCGGCCATGATGCGGGCCGCCCTGCACCACAAGCCGTCCGACGCCCGCATGCACGCGGTGCTGGCCGACGCCATGATGGCCTGCTCCCGCCACGGCGCCGCCCTCGAGCATCAGAAGATCGCCTTCGAACTGGCCGGGGACGACGACGTCCTGCGGGCCAGCCTGGCCGGCTCCCTGGTGCTGCAATCGCAAGCCAACTGGCCGGCCGCCCGGGCGATGATCGATGCCTATCTGGCCGACCGCGAGGCGCCCGTCCGGCGGGTCAACGCCCGCGACAAGGAGGAAACGCCGGTGGTCGGGCTGATGTGGGACCAGGTCTACGACAGCCCGCTGATCAACTGCCTGATTCCGGTGATCCGGCACCTGGAGATGACGGTCCTTTACACTCTCAACCCGCGCCATGACCACATGACCGACGTGCTGCGCACCAGCGTCATGCGTCCGCGCCAGGCCATCGGCATCGACGACGCCACCATGGGGCGCATCATCCTCGGCGACCAGCCCTCGGTGCTGATCAACTTCTGCAGCCCCGGCGAGCGTGCCTGCTATCCGGTGTTCAAGGGCGAGGGCGCGCCGGTCACCGTTCACTGGATCACGTCGCCCATGTGCGACCGCCTGCCGGGCGCCAGCGTGGTCCTCTCCGACGAGGAAACCGCGCCGGTCGATCGCCTGGCCTATGGCGACGACCGGGTGATGACGCTGCCCAATCTGCTGGCCTATCAGTTCCCGCGCATTCTGGCCCCCGAGGACGAGGTCCTCGACCTGCCGCGCTCCACGCGGGGCTTCACCATGTTCGGCGTCCACGGCATCCCCGCCCGCATGACCGAGGAAAGCGTCGCCCTGTGGTCGCGGGTACTGTGGGCGGTGCCCGACGCCCATCTGATGATCGGCGGGCGCGACGACTGGGAAGAGGAGATGATCTCCTGGGGCCTGGAGGCCTTCGCCGAATACGGCGTCTCGAACCGCGTCCATTTCCAGGCGCCGCTGGACGGCAACGACATCGCCGCCGCCAAGGCGTTTCCCCACATGATCGACGTGGTGCTGGATTCCATTCCGGTCAACGGCCTGACCGAGCTGGCCTGGGACCTGTGGATGGGCCTGCCGGTGGTGTCCATGCGCGGCGACCGCCGGGTGGGGCGGACGGGAGCATCCATCCTGCGGGCGGCGGGACGGCCGGAATGGATCGCCGATGATCCGGCCGGCTACGTGGCCATCGCCGCGGGGCTGGCCCGCGCGCCCGACCTGGGGCGGATCCGGACCGGTCTGCGCGAGCAGGTCCTGGCCTCGCCCCTGGCCGACACCGACGCCCTGGGGGCGGAGATTTCCGTGCGACTGAAGGGAATTCGGGCCCTCAACCTGTTGCGCGGCTAGATCATGGCCCGCGATCCGCTGGCCGAGGCCTTCGAGCGCGTCGAGGCGGGGGATTTGGCCGGGGCCATGGCCATTTACCGGGCCGCCCAGAGCGGCGGTGATCCCCGGGTCAAGATGTGCCTGGGCCAGATGCTGCTGCTGCATGGTGATTACCGCCGTGGACTGCCGCTGGCCGAGTACCGCCCCCAGCCGGACATCGGCGGCCCCCGCTGGCGCGGGCAGCGGCTGGCGGGCGAGACGGTCCTGATGCGGGGCGAGCAGGGCTTCGGCGACAACATCCAGTTCGTGCGCTACGCCGCCTTGCTGGCGGCGCGCGGCGCCCGCGTGGTGGTGGGCTCGCCCGCCGGGCTGGGGGCCGTGCTGGCCACGGCTCCGGGCGTGGCGGCGGTTGTGGAATCGGGCCAGGCGATGGCGCCGCCCGATTTCCAGGTGCCGATGATGTCCCTGCCCCATGTGTTCGGCACCACCTTGCAGACCATTCCCGCCCACGTCCCCTATCTGCGGGCCGATGCCGGGCTGGTGGCGGAGTGGCGCGACCGTCTGGCCGGCCATGGAGGGCTGAAGGTCGGACTGGTGTGGGGCGGCAATCCCGAGGCTCCCTACGACGGACGGCGCTCTCCGGGACTCGATCCCTACCTGACTTTGCTGGACGTTCCCGGCGTGACCTTCTTCAGCCTGCAGAAGGGGCCGGCCGCCGCCCAGGCGGCGGGGCGGAGCCTGCCGGGAAATTTCATCGACCTGGGGCCGCGTCTCGGTGATTTCAGCCAGACCGCCGCCGTCATGGAGGGGCTGGATCTGATCGTTTCATCCTGCACTTCGCCGGCCCATCTGGCCGGGGCGCTGGGGCGGCCGGTCTGGGTGGTGCTGTCCAGCTTCCCCGACTGGCGCTGGCTGCTGGAGCGCGAGGACAGCCCGTGGTATCCCACCGCCCGGCTGTTTCGGGCCGGGCACGGCGAGGGATGGGGGCCGGTGCTGGGGCGGGTGCGGAACGCGCTGGCGGAGCGGGTGGGCTGATCAGCCCGCCTTGCCTCCGGTCGCGGCGTTCTTCTGGCCTTCCAGCAGGCCCTCGGCCAATTGCATGTTGATGTTGATCAGGGTGTTGAGCGAGGAATCGCCGATGGAGGCCCCATTGGTGAAGGTGGTGTGGGCGACGAATTCGCTCAGGCGGATCAGGTTGGCCTTGAGATCGGGCGGCAGCGGGCTGCCCGGCGACCGGGCCAGGGCGCGGATGGCCACCCAGACCTCCAGATTATGGTTCAGCGCCGCCACCAGTTCGGCGGCACGGTTCTCGCCGCTGCGGGCCCGATCCAGGGCGATGGCCGCCTCGGCCAGGCTCAGGGCTTCCTGTTCGGGGAGGGGAAGGCTCGACAGATCGCCGATTTCTTCGGTCATGGGAGTCTCCTGAGGCAGCGTTCGACGCGCGGACCTTGTTGATTCTGGCCGATAATTCTGTGGCATCTTCCGTTAGAAAACCGTTAACCCCGCCACACTGGCCACCGCTTGCCCGGCCCCCCGATTTATGGATTTCTTAACGGAACGATGCTAGGCTCGGCATGGGTGAAGAATTCGCCCGCCGCGTGGGAGGTTTCCTTGAGCGACACCGTGCTCAGTGCTTATGTCGGCGATCTGACCCAGATGCTCAGCACGCTCTCGGGCATGTCGTCGCGTCCGGCGTTCAATCTGGCCTTCGCCAACATGCAGAACGCCATGGTGGTCCGCTACAACGACGAGGTGTCGGCCTTGCAGAGCAAGGCGCTGGACCGCTACGACACCAACCTGGACAAGGAACTGGCCCAGCTCGAGGAGCGCCTGCCCAAGCTGCAGGAATACCAGGTTCAGGTGAACAATGCCCGCACCCAGTTGCTGGATCGCCTGGATGACCTCAACAATCTGGCGTCGCTCAATACCGATCAGCAGCTCAACGCCGCCTACGGCGACCCGGTGGACCCCACGAGCTACGACGCCGCGGTCGAGGCCTTCAACGAGAACCTTGGCAATCTGCCGTTCATCGATGGGGCCGAATTCGACCTGTATGGCGACGAGGGGATCGGCCAGATCCGTTTGAATGGCCTCGGCATCGAGCCTTTCTCCGTTGACGACGACGACGCGGAAACCGGCTCGACCTACAATCTCGGCACGTCGCTGGAGACGCTCAATCTCGCCCTCAACCGGATAACCAACCGCCTGGACATCGTTGCCAGCGAAATGGATTGGGTCGAGGAGCGCATTACCGAGATTCGGGATCACCAGCAGCAGTCGGTGGCGGAGATCAAGGCCGAAGTCGCCGAGCAGGTCGCGCAGAAGAAGATGCTCATCGCGCAGCAGCTTCAGGCCATCTCCATCGGATTCGAGGCGGCGCAGGCCAGCAGCGACCAGATGGTCAAGGCCTTCACCAACGATACCTATCAGGTTGGTTCGGTGGTCAACCTGTTTTCATAGCGCGGTGGCAGCACCGTCCTGAAAAGTGATGGGAGTGGTTATGAATCCTTACAGCAACGCAGCACATGCCGCCAGTATCCCCCAGGAGGGCAATCCGCGTGAAACGGAGGCCTGGGCGCTGACCGAGGCAGCCCGCCGCATGGCATCGGCGTCCCGTGGCGAGCCCGAGGGCATGCGCGAGGCGCTGCGGCTCAACTGGAAGCTCTGGACCATCTTCCAGGCCGACCTGATCGGGAAGGTGGAGGCCGGCGAGACGACCGAGACCGTCGTCAACATGCTGAGCCTGTGCCAGTTCGTCGATTTCCACACCGTCGCGGCCCTGACCGAGCCCAACGCCGCCAAGATCGAGGTGTTGGTCAACATCAACCGCAACATCGCCAGCGGGTTGCGCGATTCCCTGGCCCGCGAGGCCCGTGAGGCCGCCGCCGCCGCCGGTACCGCCGACCCCGCCGCCGCTCCCGCCGCCCCCGCCGGCGCCTATGCTCCGGCACCCGGCGTCGCCCATACGCCCATCAGCGCGACCGCCTGATCGGCTTTGGACGGTTTACCGCATCCCCGGACCCGGGCCCGGCGCCCTGTCCGGGGATTTTGATTCACAAGTCCGCATGACCCGATCCTCCCGTCCCCTGATGCTGTTCGCCGCCGCCGATCCGGGCGGGGCCAACGCCGTCCTGCCCGTCGCGGTGCTGCTGGCCGGGCAGGGGGAGCGGGTGGCCGTCCTCGATCACGGCTTTCTCGGGCGCAATGCGCCGGCCGGCCTCGGGCGTCTGGCTCCGCCATCCGGCGGGGACCTGGAAGCCTGGCTGGAGGCCGCGGGCGTGGGGGGGCTGTGTTTCGGCACCTCGCTGGCCGACCACCTGCCCCTCGCCCTGGCCCGCGCCGCGCGGAGGCGGGGATTGCCGGTGCTGTGCGTGCTGGACAACTGGATGAACTATCATGCCCGCCTGAGCATGGACGGAGCCGCGCCGCTGGTTCCCGATGTCTACGCCGTCATGGACGACAAGGCGCGCGACGAGGCCCTGGCCGAGGGGGTGCCGGCCCGTTGCCTGCGGGTCACCGGTCATCCCGGGCTGGCCGGACTGGCCGCCGACGCCGATGCCGGCCCGGATGGGCGGCGGGGGCTGCGCGAACGCCTTGGCCTTGGGCTGGACGGACGGGGACTGGTCGCGTTCATCGGCGAGCCGGTGTCAAAGGACCAGGGCACCGGTCCGGATTTTCCCAACTGGCGCGGATATACCGAGCGCGATGCGCTGCTCCTGCTTTGTCGGGAACTGCAGCCCCACGCCGGGCATCTGGACGTGGCCATTGTTCCCCACCCGCGCGACGACGTGGCGGAACTGGAGGAATTGTGGCAAACCAGCCGGGGCGCCCTGAGCGGCGGTCTGGCCGGCGGGGTGTCCGGGCGTCAGGTGGTGCTGGCCGCCGACCGGGTGGCGGGCATGGCCTCGATCCTGCTCTACGAGGCCTGGCTGCTGGGCAAGCCGGTTCTCAGCCTGCAGCCCGGGCTGGTCCGGGCCGACCTGGATGCCGCCGTGCGGCGGCCCGGCATCGCCGTGGTGACCGAGAACGGGCGGGCCCCGGAGGCCATCGCCCTCTGGCTGGCGGCGGAGCAGGGGGACATGCGGCCGGATTGCCGGCGCCATCACGAGGCGCCGGTCCGCCTGGCGGACGTGATGCGAAATCTGATGGGGACATGATGGCGAAGTCTGACCGAATCGAGGAAGCGCTGAACAAGGCCCGGCAGGGCGACCTGTCCAGGGCCCGGACCATCTCGCGCGAGCTGGCCAAGGTTCCCCCCGGCCATGCCGGGCTGATGGAACTGGCGGTTGCCGCCCATCAGGGCGGCGACCTGCCCCTGGCGCTGAAGTTCCTCAACCGCGCCGCGGTGTCGGGGCTGATCGACGCCCTTTACGGCCGGGGCGTGGTGCTGGGGGCGCTGGGGCGGCTGGACGAGGCGCGGGCGGCCTTCGGCAAGTGCCTGGAGCGGGCTCCGGCCCACGAGGCGGCGCTGACCAATCTGGGCGGGCTGGAGCAGATGACCGGCAACCTGGAGGCGGCGGAGCGCTGCTACCGCGCCGTCCTGGACTTCGCGCCCCAGGCGGTGCTGGCGCTGCACAATCTCGCCGGGCTGTGCCTGGCCCAGGGGCGGCTGGACGAGGCCGAGGATTTCGCCCGCCGCGCCCACGGCCTGCAGGCCGGTCCGGATACCGCCCTGCGTCTTGCCGACATCCTGGGCGAGACCGGCCGTCACGCCGAGGTGGCCGACCTGCTGCGTCCGGTGATCGATGCCTATCCGGATGACGCCCGGCTGTGGCGGGCGGCGGGGCATGCCGCCAACGCGCTGGGGCGCCGGTCGGAGGCCCTGGCCGCCTATCGCAACGCGGTCGGCCTCGACCCCGAGGATACCGAGGCCAGCCACATGATCGCCGCCCTGACCGGCGCCTGAGCCGGACGGGAGAGGGGGCGATCGAATGAGGGGGAATGGGGCGAGTGATCGGATTCGAACCGACGACATCCAGGACCACAACCTGGCGCTCTAACCAACTGAGCTACACCCGCCACCGGGGAAGGCCGCATGTTTAGCGAAGTCCGGGGGCGCCCGTCAAGGGGCTATCCTCGGAAATAGCGTTCCAGCCGCTCCACCGCCTGATCGATGGCCGCCTCGGTCTTGGCGAAGCAGAAGCGGGCGAAGTGGTCGACGTCGCCGCCCTGGTAGAAGGCGCTGACCGGAATGGCCGTCACCCCGGCCTTCTCGGTGATGTGGCGGCAGAATTCCCCGTCGTCGCCGGCGAAGCCCAGGGGGCGGAAATCGGCGGTGATGAAATAGCTGCCGCCGGTGGCCATGACCTGGAAGCCGACCCGCTCCAGGCCGGCGGCGAGGCGGTCGCGGCGCTCGGCCAGCATGGCGGCGAGGCCGTCATAGTACGAATCCTCCTTGCCCAGGCCCCAGGCCACGGCGGCCTGCAGGTTGGGCGGCGTGGTGAAGGTCAGGTACTGGTGGGCCTTGGCCACCGGCCCGAGAACATCGGGGGCGGCGATCACCCAGCCCACCTTCCAGCCGGTCAGGGAGAAGATCTTGCCCGCCGAGCCGATCTTCAGGCAGCGTCCCCGCATGCCCGGCAAGGTCATCAGCGGCACGTGGCGGCGGCCGTCATAGACCAGATGCTCGTAGACCTCGTCGCAGACGCAATAGGCGTCGAAACGCTCCAGCAGGCCGGCCACGAATTCCAGCTCGTCGCGTCCCCACACCTTGCCCGCCGGATTCATGGGCGTGTTGAGCAGCATCAGCTTGGTCCGGTCCGAGAAGGCCGCCGCCAGTTGATCCCTCGGCAGGTCCCAATGGGGCGGCTGGACGCGCACCAGCTTCGGAATGCCCCCCGCCCGGCGGATGATGGGCAGGTAGGAATCGTAGAGCGGCTCGATCAGCACCACCTCGTCACCCGGCTCGATCAGCCCGAACAGGCAGGCGGCCAGGGCCTCGGTGGCGCCCGAGGTCACCATCACCTCGGCCATGGGATCGAGATCCAGGCCGTAGAAGCGCCGGTCATGGGCGGCGATGGCGGCGCGCAGGTCGGGGATACCCATCATGGAAGGGTACTGGTTGGGGCCGCTGGTCACCGCCTCGGCCGCCCTGGCGACGACGTCGGCGGGTTCCAGCCCCTCGGGGAAGCCCTGGCCCAGGTTGACCGCGCCATGGGCCTGGGCCAGGCGCGACATGGTCTCGAAGATGGTGGTGCCGAACGACGACAGAATGGAGTTGGCGGACTTCAACGGGGCTGCTCCGGCGTGGAATCGCGACGCTTCACCCTAGCCCGGAAGGCGGGTCCAGGTGAAGGGGGTGTGGTTTGCCCATGAAATAGGCGTAAATGCCTGAAAATAGGGCATCTTTGTCTGGAGATTCCTGGGGTTTGGGCGCTTTTCCGGGTGGCCGAAGTGGCACGATGCGTGCTAAATGAGTCGCGCGTTCAGACGCGGGTTCTCAACGCCAATCCGAAAGACGGCGGGTTCATGAAGAAGATCGAAGCCATCATCAAGCCCTTCAAGCTCGACGAGGTGAAGGAAGCCCTTCACGAGGTCGGCCTCCAGGGCCTTACCGTGACCGAGGCCAAGGGTTTCGGCCGACAGAAGGGGCATACCGAGCTCTATCGCGGCGCCGAGTACGTGGTGGATTTCCTGCCTAAGGTCAAGATCGAGCTGGTCATCGAGGACAACCTGGTGGAGCGCGCCGTCGAGGCCATCCAGCAGGCCGCCCACACGGGGCGCATCGGTGACGGCAAGATCTTCATCTCCACGGTGGAAGAGGCCATCCGCATCCGCACCGGCGAGCGCGGCAGCGACGCCATCTGAGTTTTCATCCCTCCGGCGGCCCGATCGTGGGCGGCGGGGCGGGACCGCGTGTTCAACTTCAACTCTCAGGAATGTGACCATGTCCGACGACGTCAAGAAGGTCCTCGAACTGATCAAGGAAAACGACGTGAAGTACGTCGATTTCCGCTTCACCGATCCGCGTGGCAAGTGGCAGCACACCGCTCAGCACGTGTCCACCGTGGACGCCGACATGCTGAACGAAGGCATCATGTTCGACGGTTCGTCGATCGCCGGCTGGAAGAGCATCAACGAGTCCGACATGATCCTGAAGCCCGACCCGGCTTCCGCCGTCATGGACCCCTTCGCCGCCCAGTCCCAGCTGATCATCAACTGTGACATCGTCGAGCCCGCCACCGGCCAGCTCTATGACCGCGACCCGCGCTCCATCGCCAAGCGTGCCGAGGCCTTCGTGAAGTCCTCGGGCGTGGGCGACGCCACCTATTTCGGCCCCGAGGCCGAGTTCTTCGTGTTTGACAACGTCAAGTACGAACTCAGCATGAACAAGGGCTATTACGAGCTGTGCTCCGAGGACGGCGTCGAGGCCCAGGGCAAGGACTTCGCCGAGGGCAACCTGGGCCACCGTCCGGGCGTCAAGGGCGGCTACTTCCCGGTTCCGCCGGTGGACGGCCACGTGGACATGCGCGCCGAGATGCTGACCGTGATGGGTGAGATGGGCCTGCCCATCGAGAAGCACCACCACGAAGTGGCCTCGTCGCAGCACGAGCTGGGCATCAAGTTCGGTTCGCTGGTGCAGGCCGCCGACTGGATCCAGATCTACAAGTACGTGGTCCACAACGTCGCCGCCTCCTACGGCAAGACCGCGACCTTCATGCCGAAGCCGATCTATGGCGACAACGGCTCGGGCATGCACGTCCACCAGTCCATCTGGAAGGCCGGCAAGCCCCTGTTCGCCGGTTCGGGCTATGCCGACCTGTCGGACACCGCGCTGTACTACATCGGCGGCATCATCAAGCACGCCAAGGCGATCAACGCCTTCACCAACCCGCTGACCAACAGCTACAAGCGCCTGATCCCCGGCTTCGAGGCTCCCGTGCTGCTGGCCTACTCGGCCCGCAACCGCTCGGCGTCGTGCCGTATCCCCTACTCGGCCTCGCCGAAGGGCAAGCGCGTGGAAGTCCGCTTCCCCGACCCCGGCGCGAACCCCTACCTGGCCTTCTCGGCCATGCTGATGGCCGGCCTGGACGGTATCGCCAACAAGATCCACCCCGGCGATCCCATGGACAAGAACCTGTACGACCTGCCCCCCGAGGAGCTGTCCCAGGTCCCGACCGTGTGCGGCTCGCTGCGTGAGGCCCTCGAGGCCCTGCGTGCCAACAACGACTTCCTGTGCAAGGGCGACGTGTTCTCGAAGGAATTCATCGAGAGCTACATCGAGCTCAAGTACGAGGAAGTGTATCGTTTCGAGCACACCCCGCATCCGGTCGAGTTCCAGATGTACTACTCGGTCTAAGTCCCGAGCCACATCAGGTCCGATTGCGAAGCCCCCGCCGGGAAACCGGCGGGGGCTTTTCGTTGGGAAGGGGGTTAGCGCGGCGGAAAGAAGCCGTCGCGCACCTTCCAGACCGCCTCCATGTCCAGCTTCTTGCCATCGAAGATGATCTGGCGGCTTTTCTTGTCGTCACGGTTCTTCAGATAGTGCGTCAGGTTCATCCAGCGGATGACGGCCTGGCCGGTGTGTTCATCTCTCTGGCGGATGACCAGATAGACGTCCGCCGGCTGGCTGACCCAATAGTCCAGGTGTCGCTCGTTGGTGACGTCGAATATTTCCTGCCCATCACCCTTGCGGGTCCGCAGGTAGGAATTGCCGCTTTTCAGCTGGACATAGATCTTCTTGCCGCTGGCCCGCCCGTGGTTATCCTTGAACTCGACCTCGCCATCGATGCCGTGGTCAAACATGGTGACCGGCCGGAAGATCTGGTTGGCCTCGCCGCAGATGGCCAGCATGTGGCCGATCAGGATCTGCTCCAGGGCCTGGGTGTCCAGTTCCTGGCGCGCCGTGGTCTCCATGGCCAGAATCTTCTGGGCGACCGGATCGCTCTTCAGCCGCTGCTCGATGAAGTCGACAAATTCCACCCGTCCGTCGCAGCCCTGGCAGGTGATGAAGTCCTTCCCGGCATCAATGCGCTGGCGAACCGCGGCGATATCGGTCACCGGCTTGCCGCAATGGGTGCAGACATAGCGCCGGTCCCGCACGACGTCGCAGGCGTGCCGCTCCAGGTGGCGGTGAAGGTACTCGATCAGGGTGATCTTCACCTCGTCGGGCACGCCGGAATCAAAGTGAAGGCGGATGGTGGCCTGTCCCTCTCCCTGACGGTTGTCGATCATCAGGGACAGTTCATGCCCCCTGCAGGTGGAGAAGACGGCGGCGTTGCGCCACAACTCGGGGTGCTCGAACTCCTTGCTGTACCACAGGCGCACCACCAGGGTGGTCCAGATGGTCTGCCACTCGCCCCGGAAGGTATAGGAGACAAAGGGGACGCCTCCGGAAACTGGCGGTTCTGACGGTTTTGTGATTCGATTCTCCCTGGGATCACCGGGAGGTCGAGATGAAGGGGCAAGCCGGTTTCTGGGATTTCGAGCACAGCCTTGAGGCTCTGTCGGCGGAAGGCGATCCGCTGGAGCAACTGGAGCGGACGGTTCGCTTCGAGCAATTTCGCCCGGCGCTGACCAAGGCGGTTCGGCGCTCCGATCCGTCGAAGGGCGGCCGGCCCGGGTTCGACGTGGTGCTAAAATTCAAGATGCTGGTCCTGCAAGGGCTGTATGGCCTGTCGTTGCAGCAGACGGCGTTTCAGGTGCGGGATCGCCTGACCTGGCTGCGGTTCTGCGGCCTGCGCCCCGGAGACGCGGTGCCCGACGCCAACACGCTGTGGGATTTCCGCGAGGCGCTGATCAAGACCAAGGCGCTGGACCGGCTGTTCAACACGCTCGACCAGGCGATTTCCGCTGCCGGCTATTTGGCCATGGGCGGCCAGATCATCGACGCCACCCTGGTAGCGGCGCCCAAGCAGCGCAACAGCGATGGCGAGAAGGAGGCGATCAAGGCCGGTCAGATCCCCGAGGCGTGGACGGACAAGCCGGCCAAGCTGCGGCAAAAGGATCGAGATGCCCGCTGGACGGTGAAATTCGCCAAGGCTAAGCCGACGGCGGATGGCAAGCCGCAGATCGACATCGCCATTCCGGTCTTCGGCTACAAGAGCCATATCTCCATCGACCGCCTGCACGGCATCATCCGCCGCTGCATTGTGACCGACGCGGCGGCGGCGGACGGTGCCCGACTGCGGGAGGGGCTGATCGATCCGAACAATACCGCCTCACCGGTGTGGGCCGATACCGCCTACCGCTCCCAGGCCAACGACGATTTCCTGGCCGACCATGGCCGCGTCAGCCACATCCACCGCAAGAAGCCGAGAGGCAAACCAATGGCCAAGGCCACGGCGAGAGCCAATGCGGTCAAATCCAAAATCCGCGCCCGCGTCGAGCACGTCTTTGCCGAGCAGAAGGACCGCATGGGGCTTTTCATCCGAACCATCGGCAAGGCCAGGGCCGAGGCGACGATCACCCTGGTCAATATTGCCTACAATATGAAACGGTGGTGCTGGCTGGAGAAAACGGCCGCCGCATGACCCCAAGGAAGGGGAATGCCGAGGCAATTCAACCTCAGAATTGGACCAAAAGTTCCTCTTCAGATCACGGCCAGGCCGGAACGCGCCCACGCCGACCGTCTCTGAACGTCAGAAATCGAGTTTCCGGAGGCGTCCACGTCAGAAATCGAGTTTCCGGAGGCGTCCAAGGTGTCCGGCTCGGTGGGGATATCGCGCTCGCGCCGGAACTGGGAGGGAAACACCAGGAACCGCCCGGAAGGTGTTTCCTGGGCGATGCACAGGGCATTTTCCAGGAAGGTCTGGACCATGGCGTGGAGCAGCAACTCCTCGTCCGGGCGGTGGCTCAGACGCTCGACACCGGTGAAGTCGAACCCGGCATGGTGAATGTCGGCTTCGGCGATGCATCCCATTTCGTCCTTATGGGCGCGGGCGGCGCGGATGATGGCCCCGGCATAGCCGTTGAGGAGATCGGGACGCAGCAACACCAGGTCGCCGAATTCCAGCGGCCGCACCAGCCCCTGGTTGGCCAGCAGGGTGACCGCCGTGCGCACGTCGGACTCGCCGAAGGATTCGGCGGGCAGCGCCTGCTCCAGCCGCTGGGCCAGTTCGCTGAAGCGCAGCAGCCTGATATCGTCCTCGTCGCGCATGGTCATGACGGCGGTCTTCAGCGCCGCCAGCAGGCGCGGGGTGGAGGTCCAGGGCAGGGTGTCCCACGGGATGTGGTCGGCGATAAGCTGCTTCAGGCGCGAGGGCCTGCCGCCATTGCCGCTGTCGGAACAGTTCTCCCCGGTTTTGGCGCTGGTGGCGATCCAGTCGGCGAAGCCATGCTGGGTCCGGAAGCGATTGATCTTGGTATCGCCCAGTTTCATGCCTCCCACATCCACCTGGGAGAACACCAACAGCCGGGGCGGCGGTGGCCGCTTGGACTTGCCGGCCGAGGCGGCGGTCTCCAGGGCCTTGAGCCAGTCGCCCGCGCCGGCGAAAGGATCGTCCCGCTGGGGGTTGAGCAGCAGGAGGGCCAGCGCCGTCTGGTCCAGGAACAGCTGATGGATCAGGCGGTAATCCTCCTGCCCGGCCAGATCCCACAGCAGCGCCTCGCGCTCCACGGTGTCGTCGGGGGGCAGCGGCAGGTCCAGGGGCCAGACATTCATGCCGTGGGTGCGGTCGCGCACCACGTATTCATCCTCGATCAGGCGATGGGCCAACGAGGTCTTGCCCACCGTCCCCTCGCCCAGCAGTACCACCTTGGCATTGACATAGCGGCGGTCTGAGGCGGTTGCCGAGGGCTGGAATCCGGTCAGGCGGTATACGTAGATGTCGCCTGCATCCGTTCCGACCACCAGCCGGGAGCCCTCGGGAGAGAAGGTCACCGAGAGTGGATCTGCCCCGAGTTTGATGATTTGTAGGCAGGCTCCACAGGCCCAATCCCAAAGCCGGACAGTTCGGTCTCCGAGGCCGCCAGAAGCAAGCACGGCTCCGTCAGGAGAAACAGCGACTGACAGACACTCACCTTCATGCCCTTCCAACGTGCCGACGCAGATATTTGCTTCCAGATCCCAGATGCGGATGGTTTTGTCGTTGGAGCCTGAGGCCGCATAGCGTCCGTCTGGCATGAATTTGACGTTATTTACCAGTTGGGAGTGGCCCTCCAGAATAGATACGCACTGGCTAGTTTCCAGGTCCCAAAGCCGTATCATTCCGCTCCGATGGCCGGATAGTGCCATGGTTGCATTTCTATTAATGTCCCCGCTTAGAATATCAGCCTCTCCAAGTTCTTCCCCTGCTCCATCGACAGTCATAACTTTCAGGCATTGTCCATCGCCAAGATCCCACAAGCGCAAGCTGCCATCGGCTGCTCCGGTGAGAGCGTGGAGACTGTCTGGAAGAGCTGATATAAAGCTGACGTATTTTTTGTGGCCGCATAGCTGCATCTGATTCAGACCAGATGCGATGTTCCACACCAGAACGGAGGAATTTATGCTTGTCGCTAGAAGAAGTTTTCCGTCATATGTCATTGACACTCTTGGAGATACATGAGTTTTATTTTGAAATTTGGCGATACATCTTCCATCTTTCAGGTCAAAAATCCCGACGGTATCATCGCGCCCCTCCGAGGCTACCCATTGCCCATCCGGACTGATGATGACCCCAGAGGCCCAGTTTGAGTGCCCCTTAATCGTCAGCTCGAATACCGCCAGCGGCTCCGGTTCCGGCTGTGGAGGGGACGTTTTCGCGGAGCGCTTCCGCCCTCGCTTCGGCTTGGGTTCCTTTGCGGTGGCGGCCTCCTCCCCCTCCGACCGGCAGGCCTCCAGCAGGGTGGCGAAGGCCTGGTCCGTCTCCTCGCGGTAATCCACATGGAGGTAACGCCGCAGGGTGTCGGGCAGGTCGCAATCGGCCAGCAGCAGGGGAATAAAACGGCGGCCGGTATTGGCCGGGTCGCGGAACAGCACCGTGCTGCGTTCCAGCGTTACCCAGTCGGAAGTTAGGGCGGCCGGTGACAGGCACAGCACCTGCACCCGTGCCGCCTCCAGCCCGCGTTCGATGGCGAGATAAATATCGTCGCCCGGTTTGATGATCCATTCGTCGAACCACACCCGCAGCCCCGAATCGCGCAGCCGTTCGGCCAGGCGCCGTACGCGCGGCTTGTCCTTGGAGTTGTGGCTCAGGAAGACGTCGTAGGTAAAATCACGCGGCATGCGTTCCCCCGCCCCGCCGGCAGCAACCAAGGCGATGGGAACCCATGCCATGGTCCTGTATCGCATGAAAGGCGGGTAGGCTCAACGCCTGGAATGGGGATAATTGGTGGGCCCGGCAGGACTCGAACCTGCAACCAGACCGTTATGAGCGGCCGGCTCTAACCATTGAGCTACAGGCCCCACCGGGGGCGACCATAGCCGAGAGGGATGGAAATGCAAGGGGGGAGACGACGTTTCCGCCGTCTCCGTTCTGCAGTCCTTACGGGAAAGCCCCAATCGACTTCACCTGGAAAGGTCTTCCAACTGACCTCGGCCGGGCTGAAGTTCTTCAACGACAGCGCGCTCAGGAAGGTCGGGTCGTCTTCGACCGAATCATAGGGGCCGTGGACGCCGCGCAGGCGCTTCCATTCCGCCGCCGGGCCGTAATCCATGACCTGGACCTTGCCGTCCATGTGGAAGCCGGCGACCCAGTGGTGGGTATTGCCGCTGCCGTTGCGGATGAAGACGTAGCCCGCCTTGTAATCGGGATTGATGCGGTTGAGCGGCGCGATGGCGAAGCCGGCGGTGTCGGTGCAATGGTCAGAAATCGGCCTGGGGTGAAGCAGATCTGGAATGGAAAAAAGTAGGGGGAGGCGCTCCAGGCGTCTCCCCCATTGTTTCCATCCGATGACGTTCCGAATCTAGGTATCGAGGAACGAGCGCAGCTTGCGCGACCTGGACGGGTGCTTGAGCTTCCGGAGCGCCTTGGCCTCGATCTGGCGGATGCGTTCGCGGGTCACGCTGAACTGCTGGCCCACTTCCTCCAGGGTGTGGTCGGTGTTCATGCCGATGCCGAAGCGCATGCGCAGCACCCGCTCCTCGCGCGGCGTCAGGCTGGCGAGCACCCGGGTGGTGGTCTCGCGCAGATTGGCCTGGATGGCGGCGTCCAGCGGCAGGACGGCGTTCTTGTCCTCGATGAAGTCGCCCAGGTGGCTGTCTTCCTCGTCGCCGATGGGGGTTTCCAGGGAGATGGGCTCCTTGGCGATCTTCAGGACCTTGCGGACCTTCTCCAGCGGCATGGAGAGCTTTTCCGCCAGCTCTTCCGGGGTCGGCTCGCGGCCGATCTCGTGCAGCATCTGACGGCTGGTGCGGACCAGCTTGTTGATGGTCTCGATCATGTGCACCGGGATGCGGATGGTGCGGGCCTGGTCGGCGATGGAGCGGGTGATGGCCTGCCTGATCCACCAGGTGGCGTAGGTGGAGAACTTGTAGCCGCGCCGGTACTCGAACTTGTCCACCGCCTTCATCAGGCCGATATTGCCCTCCTGGATGAGGTCCAGGAAAGGAAGACGGCGCCGAGGGCGAAGGCGAGGTCGAGGGCGAAGGCGAGGCCGAGGAAGGCGAGGAGAACTCCATCTCGCTGGCCGCCATGGAAACCGAGCTGCTGCCCATCGTGCTCGAGACCTTCGAGGCCATCGCCGCCACCCACCACAAGCTGGAGAAGGTCCAGGACCAGCGCCTGGCCGCCCTGAACAAGGGCGAGGCGGTCACCGCCGCCATGGAGAAGAAGTACGACAAGCTGAAGGCGGAACTGGTCCGCCTGATGGACGGCGTGCATCTCAACAACGCCCGCATCGAGCAGCTGGTCGAACAGCTCAACGGGCTGAACCGCCGCCTGATGATGCAGGAAGGCCGCCTGCTGCGTCTGGCCGAATCCTGCCGGGTGAAGCGCCAGGACTTCCTCGACGCCTATTACGGCTCGGAACTGGACCCCAACTGGATCGAGCAGGTCACCCAGCGGTCCAAGCAGTGGAAGGACTTCGCCACCCGCCACGGCAAGGAAGCCGCCGACATCCGCGCCGCCATCGCCGACATCTCCACCGAGGCCGGCCTGCCCATCAGCGAATACCGCCGCATCGTCCAGACGGTGCAGAAGGGCGAGCGCGAGGCCAGCAAGGCCAAGAAGGAGATGATCGAGGCCAACCTGCGCCTGGTGATCTCCATCGCCAAGAAGTACACCAATCGCGGCCTGCAGTTCCTGGACCTCATCCAGGAGGGCAATATCGGCCTGATGAAGGCGGTGGACAAGTTCGAGTACCGGCGCGGCTACAAGTTCTCCACCTACGCCACCTGGTGGATCAGGCAGGCCATCACCCGCTCCATCGCCGACCAGGCCCGCACCATCCGCATCCCGGTGCACATGATCGAGACCATCAACAAGCTGGTCCGCACCAGCCGTCAGATGCTGCACGAGATCGGCCGCGAGCCGACCCCGGAAGAGCTGGCGGAAAAGCTCTCCATGCCGCTGGAGAAGGTCCGCAAGGTCCTGAAGATCGCCAAGGAGCCCATCTCCCTGGAAACCCCCATCGGCGACGAGGAAGACAGCCACCTGGGCGACTTCATCGAGGACAAGAACGCCGTCCTGCCGCTGGACGCCGCCATCCAGGCCAATCTGCGCGAGACCACCACCCGGGTGCTCGCCAGCCTGACGCCGCGCGAGGAGCGGGTGCTGCGCATGCGCTTCGGCATCGGCATGAACACCGACCACACCCTGGAGGAAGTGGGCCAGCAGTTCAGCGTGACCCGCGAACGCATCCGCCAGATCGAGGCCAAGGCGCTCCGGAAGCTCAAGCACCCGTCCAGGTCGCGCAAGCTGCGCTCGTTCCTCGATACCTAGATTCGGAACGTCATCGGATGGAAACAATGGGGGAGACGCCTGGAGCGCCTCCCCCTACTTTTTTCCATTCCAGATCTGCTTCACCCCAGGCCGATTTCTGACCATTGCACCGACACCGCCGGCTTCGCCATCGCGCCGCTCAACCGCATCAATCCCGATTACAAGGCGGGCTACGTCTTCATCCGCAACGGCAGCGGCAATACCCACCACTGGGTCGCCGGCTTCCACATGGACGGCAAGGTCCAGGTCATGGATTACGGCCCGGCGGCGGAATGGAAGCGCCTGCGCGGCGTCCACGGCCCCTATGATTCGGTCGAAGACGACCCGACCTTCCTGAGCGCGCTGTCGTTGAAGAACTTCAGCCCGGCCGAGGTCAGTTGGAAGACCTTTCCAGGTGAAGTCGATTGGGGCTTTCCCGTAAGGACTGCAGAACGGAGACGGCGGAAACGTCGTCTCCCCCCTTGCATTTCCATCCCTCTCGGCTATGGTCGCCCCCGGTGGGGCCTGTAGCTCAATGGTTAGAGCCGGCCGCTCATAACGGTCTGGTTGCAGGTTCGAGTCCTGCCGGGCCCACCAATTATCCCCATTCCAGGCGTTGAGCCTACCCGCCTTTCATGCGATACAGGACCATGGCATGGGTTCCCATCGCCTTGGTTGCTGCCGGCGGGGCGGGGGAACGCATGCCGCGTGATTTTGGGAGGCGCTCCAGGCGTCTCCCCCATTGTTTCCATCCGATGACGTTCCGAATCTAGGTATCGAGGAACGAGCGCAGCTTGCGCGACCTGGACGGGTGCTTGAGCTTCCGGAGCGCCTTGGCCTCGATCTGGCGGATGCGTTCGCGGGTCACGCTGAACTGCTGGCCCACTTCCTCCAGGGTGTGGTCGGTGTTCATGCCGATGCCGAAGCGCATGCGCAGCACCCGCTCCTCGCGCGGCGTCAGGCTGGCGAGCACCCGGGTGGTGGTCTCGCGCAGATTGGCCTGGATGGCGGCGTCCAGCGGCAGGACGGCGTTCTTGTCCTCGATGAAGTCGCCCAGGTGGCTGTCTTCCTCGTCGCCGATGGGGGTTTCCAGGGAGATGGGCTCCTTGGCGATCTTCAGGACCTTGCGGACCTTCTCCAGCGGCATGGAGAGCTTTTCCGCCAGCTCTTCCGGGGTCGGCTCGCGGCCGATCTCGTGCAGCATCTGACGGCTGGTGCGGACCAGCTTGTTGATGGTCTCGATCATGTGCACCGGGATGCGGATGGTGCGGGCCTGGTCGGCGATGGAGCGGGTGATGGCCTGCCTGATCCACCAGGTGGCGTAGGTGGAGAACTTGTAGCCGCGCCGGTACTCGAACTTGTCCACCGCCTTCATCAGGCCGATATTGCCCTCCTGGATGAGGTCCAGGAACTGCAGGCCGCGATTGGTGTACTTCTTGGCGATGGAGATCACCAGGCGCAGGTTGGCCTCGATCATCTCCTTCTTGGCCTTGCTGGCCTCGCGCTCGCCCTTCTGCACCGTCTGGACGATGCGGCGGTATTCGCTGATGGGCAGGCCGGCCTCGGTGGAGATGTCGGCGATGGCGGCGCGGATGTCGGCGGCTTCCTTGCCGTGGCGGGTGGCGAAGTCCTTCCACTGCTTGGACCGCTGGGTGACCTGCTCGATCCAGTTGGGGTCCAGTTCCGAGCCGTAATAGGCGTCGAGGAAGTCCTGGCGCTTCACCCGGCAGGATTCGGCCAGACGCAGCAGGCGGCCTTCCTGCATCATCAGGCGGCGGTTCAGCCCGTTGAGCTGTTCGACCAGCTGCTCGATGCGGGCGTTGTTGAGATGCACGCCGTCCATCAGGCGGACCAGTTCCGCCTTCAGCTTGTCGTACTTCTTCTCCATGGCGGCGGTGACCGCCTCGCCCTTGTTCAGGGCGGCCAGGCGCTGGTCCTGGACCTTCTCCAGCTTGTGGTGGGTGGCGGCGATGGCCTCGAAGGTCTCGAGCACGATGGGCAGCAGCTCGGTTTCCATGGCGGCCAGCGAGATGGAGTTCTCCTCGCCTTCCTCGGCCTCGCCTTCGCCCTCGACCTCGCCTTCGCCCTCGGCGCCGTCTTCCTTCTCCTCGTCGCCGGCCTCGCCCTTGCCCTCGGCGGGAGTTTCGGCCTTGCCCTCGGCGGGGGATTCGACGGGGGCGGCCTCGGCGGCGCCCTCCATCTCCACCTCGGCCAGTTCGTCGGCCTCGGGATCGGCGCCGTAGGTGGCATCCAGGTCGATGATGTCCCTGAGCAGCATCTTGCCCTCGACCAGGGCGTCATGCCATTCGACCACGGCGCGCAGCGTCAGCGGGCTTTCGCAGATGCCGCCGATCATCATCTCGCGGCCGGCCTCGATGCGCTTGGCGATGGCGATCTCGCCCTCGCGGGACAAAAGCTCCACCGAGCCCATCTCGCGCAGGTACATGCGAACCGGGTCGTCGGTGCGGCCCAGGTCTTCCTCGTCCACGTTGCCGGCGCCGGAATAGCCCTCGGTCTCGGTGGCCTCTTCCTCGGCGGCCTCGGCGGCGTTGTCCTCGCCTTCCTCGCTTTCCACCACGTTGATGCCCAGCTCGGACAGCATGGCCATGGTGTCCTCGATCTGCTCGGACGACACCTCGTCGGGGGGCATGGCGGCGTTCAGCTCGTCATAGGTGACGTAGCCGCGCTCCTTGCCCTTGGCCACCATCTTCTTGACGGCGACGCCCAGGGTGTCGAGCAGCGGGCCGTCCATGGCCTCGTCCTGGTTCTCGGAAACTTCGGCCGTATTCGTCGATTTGGTCGCCATGAAAAATGCTGCTCCTCAAGGGTCCGACCCCGAGCCGGGCCGGATTCTCCGGTCCCGCCCACTGTTCACAAAAGTCTTCAACCGTTCCCGGACGCCTCGTCGTCCAGGACGCTGGCCGTCTGCTGCTGCTTCTTCACCGCCTCGAAGCGGCTCCACGACGCGGGTGTGGGGCCTTGGGCGAGTTCGGCGTTGGCTTCGCTCACGTCAGCCAGCAGGTCCTTCCTGGTATAAAGATTGTAGACGTGTTCCCAATGGACCCGGGCTTCCTCGGTGGAAAGGTCGCCGCGCAGGGCGCGGACCCGCCTTTCGTTGGCATCGAGCAGGAAGTCCAGAATCTCGGAATATCCGTCCGTCCTCAAATGGGTGACGAGACCGTCCGCGTCAAGGTCGCGGGCAGCCCCGAGGTGCTTTAGAATCCCGCGTCGAAGATTGTCAAGGGTCTTGTCCGCGAAAGTGGTCTCGCCGAGGCGTTCGCCGATGGAATCCAGCAGTCGGGGATGGTCGAGAACCAGGGACAGCATCATCCATTCCTGGGCCGCCGCATTGGGCCGGGGCGGGCGGGGACGGCCGGCGCCGGGCAGCAGGCCGTCGGGTCCCTTCAGCGGCGCCTGGGGATCGGGGCGGAAGCGGCCGAAGCCCTTGCCCGCCGTCTTGGTCCAGGGGCGCGGCGGCGGACGGAACGAGTCCTTGGCCTTCTGGCGGAAGGTGGACAGGTACTGGTAGCGCACCGTCTCGTCGGCGATGGAGAAGGCCTTTTCCGCCAGTTCCTTCTCCAGCAGGGCGCGCCGCTCGGGGGTATCCAGCGGCCGGTCCTGGGTGGCGAGGCGCCAGGCCACCTCCACCAGGGGCTGGGCGGCGTCCAGCACGGCGGCCATGGCGGCGGGGCCCTTGGCCTTGATCAGGGAATCCGGGTCCTCGGGCGGCGGCAGGGTGGCGAAGCGCAAGCTGTGGCCGGGCTTGAGGATGGGAAAGGCGCGGTCCAGGGCACGGGCCATGGCCCGCTGTCCCGCCTTGTCGCCGTCGAGGCAGAGGATGGGCTCGGGCGCGAGGCGCCACAGCTCCTCGATCTGCTGCTCGGTCACCGCCGTGCCCAGCGGCGCCACCGCATAGGCGAAGCCGGCCTGATGGAGCGCGATGACGTCCATGTAGCCCTCGACCACCACCACCCGGTTCGTCTCGCGCGCCTGCTCGCGGGCATGGGCCAGGCCGTAAAGGGTCTGGCCCTTGTGGAACAGCGGCGTGTCGGGGGAGTTGAGGTATTTGGGCTGGCCGTCGCCCAGAATGCGGGCGCCGAAGCCGATCACCCTTCCGCGCCGGTCGGTGATGGGGAACATCACCCGGCCGCGGAAATAGTCGAAGGAGGCGCCGCCATTGTCGGGCTTCTTCAGCAGCCCCGCCTCGATCAGCAGGCTCTCCGGGCATTCCTTGCTCATCAGCGCGCTTTTCAGCGCCTCGCGGGACTCGGGGGCGAAGCCCAGGCGGAAACGGGCGATGGTCTCGTCCGACAGTCCCCGGTTCTTGAGATAGGCGAAGCCATCGCGCCCCGTGGGGCCGCGCAGGTGCTTCTCGAAGAAGACGGTGGCGGATTCCAGGGCGTCGTGCAGCGAGGCGCGGCGCGCTTCCCTGACCCGTTCCTCCGGCGTGGCCTTGGGCACTTCCAGCCCGGCCTCGGCGGCCAGCCGCTCCACCGCCTCGGTGAAGCTGAGGTGTCCGGCCCGCATCTCGAAGCCGATGGCGTCGCCATGGGCACCGCAGCCGAAGCAATGGAAGAACCCCTTGTCGTCGTTGACGGTGAACGACGGGGTCTTCTCGTTGTGGAAGGGGCACAGGCCCTGGTGCTCGCGCCCCTTGCGCACCAGCTTGACCCGCCGGGCCACCACCGAGGTGACCGGGATGCGGGCGCGCAGCTCGTCGAGGAATTGGGGAGGGAAAGCCATGCCTGGGTCTTTCCGTTCACGTCACCCGCTGGATATGGTGAGGCCGCCGGGGCGGCGTCAGCCCCCCAGCTCCTTCTTCACCACCGCGCCGGCCTTGGCGAAGTCCATGCAGCCGGCATGGCTGGCCTTCAATTCCGCCATGACCTTGCCCATGTCCTTGATGCCGCCGGCGCCGGTGGCCGCGATGGCGGCCTTGACCGCCTGGGTGATCGCCGCTTCATCCATCTGCTTGGGCAGGAACTTCTCGATGATGGCGATTTCCTCGGCTTCCTGCTGTGCCAGCTCGGGACGGCCGCCCTGCTCGTACATGGAGATGCTCTCGCGGCGCTGCTTGATCATCGACTGCAGCATCTGCTGAATCTCGGCGTCGGGGATGCCGTCGGCCAGCCCCTTGGGCCGGGCCGCGATGTCGCGGTCCTTCAGCGCCGCCAGGATCAGGCGGACCGTGGAAACCGTGCGGGCATCCTTGCCCAGCATCGCGGCCTTGAGCGCGTCATTCAACTGCTGGCGCAGCATGGCAACCCCTCGTTTGGGAAAGCGCACAGGCTACTCCAAATCCCCACGGAAAGGAAGCTTATCCGTGGAATGCCATCGCCTTGAAAAGGAAGGGTTTTTCTCGCTCCGTCGCGACGCTTGACTCTGTCCGCGCCCGTCATTATAAGGCGCGGAATTTACCTGATGCCGACTGGGCCTCGACGAGGACCCCGCAGCCCCGAAGGTCTTGCCCGTTCGCGAGATGCTCCGGCGGCCTTCTGCGGCCCAAAATCGGCGGGGAGAGCCTCGGCTCTCTATGATACTGTACCTGCGGCCGGAGCCCTTCCGGCCCGCGAACGCGACAAAGGACCACCATGCCGAACCAACACGGGACCGCACCGAAGCCCAGCAGCCAGGTGCCGACCTTTGATGCGCCGCGCCCCCCGGGAGCGACCGGGGCCCTGGTCCTGGCCGACGGCACCGTGCTGTGGGGCAAGGGGCTGGGCGCCGCCGGCTCCAACGTGGGTGAGGTGGTGTTCACCACCGGCATGACCGGTTATCAGGAGACGCTGACCGATCCCTCCTTCGCCGGCCAGGTCATCACCTTCACCTTCCCCCACGTGGGCAATGTGGGCACCAATGCCGAGGACCTGGAGACCACCACTCCGGCGGCCCGCGGCCTGATCCTGCGGGCCGACATCACCGAGCCCGCCAACTGGCGCTCGGCCAGGCACCTGGATTCCTGGCTGAAGGCCAACAACATCACCGGCATCTGCGGCATCGACACCCGGGCGCTGACCCGGCGCATCCGCGCCAACGGCGCGCCCAACGGCGTCATCGTCAACGCCCCCGACGGCAATTTCGATCTGCCCGCCCTGTGGGCCAAGGCCAAGGACTGGCCGGGCCTGGAGGGCATGGATCTGGCGCTGGACGTCACCTGCGCCCAGACCTATTCCTGGGACGAGACCGAGTGGTCGCTTCGCGGCGGCTACGGCAAGCAGGACCAGCCCCGCTTCCACGTGGTGGCCATCGATTTCGGTGCCAAGCGCAACATCCTGCGCTGCCTCGCCAATACCGGCTGCAAGGTCACCGTGCTGCCGGCCGAGGCCACCGCCGAGCAGGTCCTGGCGCTCAATCCCGACGGCGTGTTCCTGTCCAACGGCCCCGGCGACCCGGCGGCGACGGGCAAGTACGCCGTGCCCATGATCCAGGGCGTGGTCAAGGCGGGCAAGCCGCTGTTCGGCATCTGCCTCGGCCATCAGATGCTGTCCCTCGCCCTCGGCGGCAAGACCTTCAAGATGGACACCGGCCATCGCGGCGCCAACCATCCGGTCAAGGATCTGGAGACCGGCAAGGTGGAGATCACCAGCCAGAATCACGGCTTCGTGGTGGACGAAAAGTCCCTGCCCGCCGGCGTCAAGGTCACCCACCGCTCGCTGTTCGACGGCTCGGTGGAAGGCATCGCGGTCGAGGGCAAGCCGGTGTTCTCGGTGCAGTACCACCCGGAAGCCTCGCCGGGGCCGCAGGATGCCCATTACCTGTTCGAGCGGTTCGTGGGGTTGATGGAGAAGCGGGGCTAGGCGGACGCGTTCATTTCACCACGAAGGCACGAAGGCTCGAAGGAATTGGAAGGGGACAAGGAATTCGACGCCGCAAGCCGAAGGGTGATCGGGCTGGCGATTGAGGTCCACAGGGCTTTAGGCCCAGGACTGCTCGAATCGGCCTATGAGCAGTGTCTGGCTCATGAACTGGAGTTGAACGAAATCCCTTTCAAGCGACAGGTGCCCGTTCCGGTCGTCTACAAGGGAATGCAACTGGACTGCGCTTACCGGCTTGACTTGGTCGTTGCCGATGCGCTGGTCCTGGAAATCAAGGCGGTTGAGAAATTGCTGCCG
>NZ_JBZVFI010000001.1:0-7547 GCF_058402745.1 Paramagnetospirillum sp. | reverse complement strand
ACACCCTGAACCTGGTGTCGGCCACCGGCACCGCCATCCTGATCTCGGCCATCATCACCATCATCTTCCTGGGGATGAAGGGCTCGGACGGGCTGAAGACCTTCGGCGAGACCCTGAACGAGCTGAAGCGTCCCATCTACACCATCGGCACGGTGCTGGCCTTCGCCTACGTGGCCAATGCCTCGGGCCTGTCGACCACGCTGGCCCTGCTGCTGACCGGCGCCGGCGACGCCTACCCCTTCTTCTCGCCGGTGCTGGGCTGGCTGGGCGTGTTCCTCACCGGTTCGGACACCTCGTCCAACGCCCTGTTCGGCGCGCTGCAGGCCACCACCGCCAAGCAGCTGGGGGTCAGCGACATCCTGATGGTCGCCGCCAACACCACCGGCGGCGTCACCGGCAAGATGATCTCGCCCCAGTCCATCGCGGTGGCCTGCGCCGCCGTGGGCCTGGTGGGCCACGAGTCGAACCTGTTCCGCTTCACCCTGAAGCACAGCATCTTCTTCGTCGCCATCATCGGCGTGATCACCTGGGTGCAGGCCTACTGGCTGACCTGGATGATTCCCTGAATTACCCTCCCGCATCCCCTGATGCAGGACAAACTGGCCCGGGCGCTTGCGTCCGGGCCTTTCTTCTTTGCCGCCGGGGGGGTATAGAAACGTCATGAGCCTCTCGCCCCCTCTCATCGGCATCACCCTGGACAGCGAGGAACCCGGCGGCTATTCCCGCATGCCGTGGTACGCGCTGCGCCGCAACTACGCCGAAATCGTCGTCCGCGCCGGCGGGCTGCCGGTGATGCTGCCGCACGAACCCCGTCTGGCCGCCGCCTTCCTGGAGCGTATCGACGGGCTGATCGTCACCGGCGGGGCCTTCGACGTCGACCCCGCCCTGTTCGGCGCCGAGGCCCGCGCCGGGCTGGTGCTGAAGCGGGGCCGGACCCAGTTCGAGCTGGCCATGGTGCAGGGCGCCCTGGAGCGCGACATGCCCATCCTCGGCATCTGCGGCGGACAGCAGCTGCTCAACGTGGCGCTGGGCGGCACCCTGATCCAGCACATCCCCGACGAGGTGGAAGGCGCCCTGGCCCACGAGCAGCCCAATTCCCGCTCCGAGCCCGGCCACTGGGTGGAAATCGCCGCCGAAACCCGGCTTGCCGCCATCGTCGGCGAGACGCGCATTCCGGTGAACTCGGCCCACCACCAGGCGGTGCGCGAGGTGGCGCCCGGCTGCGTCGTCAACGCCATCGCCCCCGACGGGGTGATCGAGGGCATCGAGGCGACGGGAAAGACCTTCTGCATCGGGGTGCAATGGCATCCCGAATACGACATCAGCCCGGCGGATTCGGCCCTGCTGCGCGCCTTCGTGGGAGCATGCCGGTCATGAGTGAGGACAAGGGCGAACGGATTGCCAAGCGGCTGGCCCGCGCCGGTCTGTGCTCGCGCCGCGAGGCCGAGCGCTGGGTGGAAATGGGCCGCGTCTCCGTCAACGGCAAGACGCTCGACAGCCCAGCCTGCGTGGTCGGACCCGGCGACATCGTCCTGGTGGACGGCACGCCGCTGGCCGAGCCGGAAAAGACCCGGCTGTGGCGCTATCACAAGCCCGCCGGTCTGGTCACCACCCACCGCGACCCCGAGGGGCGCCCCACCGTGTTCGAGCACCTGCCGGACGGCATGCCCCGGGTCATCTCGGTGGGCCGTCTCGACCTCAATTCCGAAGGCCTGCTGCTGCTGACCAACGACGGCGAACTGGCCCGCAAGCTGGAACTGCCGTCCAACGCCTGGGTGCGGCGCTACCGGGTGCGCGTCCACGGCGACGTTTCGGAAGACGCCCTGGCCCGGCTGGAGAACGGCATCACCATCGACGGCATGGAATATGGTTCCATCAGCGCCACCCTCGATCGCCGCCAGGGCGCCAACGCCTGGCTGACCGTCTCGCTGAAGGAAGGCAAGAACCGCGAAATCCGCCGGGTGATGGACTATCTCGGCTGGCCGGTGTCGCGGCTGATCCGCGTCTCCTACGGCCCCTTCCAGCTGGGCACCCTGGCCGAAGGCGCCGCCGACGAGGTGGCGGGCAAGGTGCTGCGCGAGCAGTTGGGCGAGGGCAAGCCGGTGCTCAAGCCCAAGGCCGAGCACAAGCCGGCCGGCGAGCGCGAAAAGGAGCAACGGGTCGCCGCCCGCGCCCGCAAGCAGAAGCTGGCCGAGGACAAGCGCGCCGCCCTCGCCAAGAAGGCAAAGCCCCATGAGAATCGTCGCCGGCCTTCATAAGGGCCGCCGCCTGGAGGCGCCTTCGGGCCGCGACACCCGGCCCACCGCCGACCGGGTGCGTCAGGCCCTGTTCGACATCCTGATGCATTCCGATCTGGTGGAGATGGAGGGAGCCCGCGTGGTGGATGCCTTCGCCGGGTCGGGGGCGTTGGGCCTGGAAGCCCTGTCGCGTGGCGCGTCCCATGCCAGCTTCCTGGAACTGGCGGCCCAGCCCCTGGCCGTCCTCTACGCCAACGTCAAGGCGCTGAAGGAGGAAGCGCGGGCCAAGGTGATCCGCGCCGATGCCGCCAGGCCCCCCGCCGCGCCCCATGCCTGCACCCTGGCCTTTCTCGACCCGCCCTATCATTCCGGGCTGGCCGCGCCCTGCCTGGAGGGCCTCGCCGCCAAGGGCTGGCTGGAGCCGGGCGCCCTGGCGGTGGTGGAAGTGGCCGCCGACGAGGCCTTCACGCCGCCGGCCGGCTTCGACGCGGTGGACGAGCGCCCGCGCGGCGCGGCGCGGCTGGTGTTCGTGGTCTGCAATCTGGAAAATCACGGCTGACATGGTTATGATAGGGAGGAAGCCGACGCCGGGTTGCAGCCCGACGCCGGCCACTCCTAGGCCCTGGTGACGATCAGGCGGACGAGAATCCGCCAGAGGCGAAACCGGAGCACCAGGAGAAAGGGCATCTTGTTCATGCACTTTCCTCCGTGACGGCGGACCGGACCATCCCGGCCCGCCGTCGTCATTTGTATCCGCGCGCAAAGCGTGCTACAAGGCAATCGTTCCTGTAATGTTCGGATGATTGCCATGGATTTCGCCCTGATCTCCGCCGCCCTGTCCCTGGCCGCTCTGGCGGGCGTGGTGGTCCTGCTGCTGCGCCGGAAGGACGATTTGTCCGAGCGCCTCGACCGGCTGGAGCGGGTGTTGCGCGACGAGGCCCGCCAGGACCGGCGCGAGACCGCCGAGATGATCCGCGATCATCAGACCGCTTCCGCCGCCGCCGCCGACAAGTACCACACCGAGCTGCGCATCCTGGTGGAGACCAAGCTGGCCGAGTTCCGCTCGGACCAGGCCACCCAGGCCCGAGCCTTGCGCGAAGAGGTGCTGGGCGGCATCAAGCAGCTGGGCGAGGGCATCGGCAAGACCGTGTCGGAACAGACCCGCGTGGTCTCCGAGCATCTGGACAAGCTTCGGGGCGAGAACACCGCCAAGCTGGAGCAGATGCGCCAGACCGTGGATGAAAAGCTGCAGGGCACCCTGGAAAAGCGCCTGGGCGAATCCTTCAAGCTGGTCTCCGATCGCCTCGAGCAGGTCCACAAGGGCCTGGGCGAGATGCAGAATCTCGCCAGCGGCGTCGGCGACCTGAAGCGGGTGCTGACCAACGTCAAGACCCGTGGCACCTGGGGCGAGGTGCAGTTGGGCGCCCTGCTGGAACAGATCTTCCGCGCCGACCAGTACGTGCGCGAGGCCAATTGCCGGAAGGGCAGCCTGGAGCGCGTCGACTTCGCCATCCGCCTGCCGGGCAAGGGCGACAACGAACCGGAAGTCCTGCTGCCCATCGATTCCAAGTTTCCCAACGAGGATTACGAGCGGCTGCAGCTGGCCGTGGAGCGCGCCGACGCCGAAGCCGTCGAGGCCGCGGCCAAGGCGCTGGAAGCCAGGGTCAAAAGCTTCGCCCGCGACATCCGCGACAAATACGTCAATCCGCCGGCCACCACCGACTTCGCCATCCTGTTCCTGCCCACCGAGGGTCTTTACGCCGAGGTTCTGCGCCGTCCCGGCCTGGTGGACCTGATCCAGCGCGACTACAAGGTCGTCGCCGCCGGGCCGACCACCCTGGGGGCCATCCTCAACGCCATTCAGATGGGCTTCAAGACCATGGCCATTGAGAAGCGCTCGTCCGAGGTGTGGGAGATCCTGGGGGCGGTCAAGACCGAGTTCGGCAAGTACGGCGACGTGCTCGACAAGGTGCAGAAGAAGCTGCAGGAGGCGTCCAAGACCATCGACGACGTGGCGGTCAGGAAGCGTGCCATCGACCGGCAATTGCGCAAGGTGGAAGCCATCCCCGATGCCGGGGTCGAGGCTCTGCTGGCCCTGGGCGCCACCGCCATCGACGACGCGGGCGAGGACGAGGGGTGATGCGGGCGGGACGCCCGCTCTGCCCTTACGCCTTCTCCGGAAACAGCCCCTTCAACCCCTCGGCCGAGGCTTCGCACACGCCGCGTTCGGTGATCAGGCCGGTGACCAGACGGGCCGGGGTGACGTCGAAGCCGTAATTGACGGCCGCCGAGCCATCGGGAGTGACCTGGACCTCGTGGACCACGCCATCCTCGGTCTTGCCGAAGATGTGGGTCTGCTCGCGGGCCGAGCGGGTCTCGATGGGGATCTCCCTGACCCCATCGGCGATGGTCCAGTCGATGGTGGGGCTGGGCAGGCCCACATAGAAGGGGACGCCGTTGTCCTTGGCGGCCAGGGCCTTCAGATACGTGCCGATCTTGTTGCAGACGTCGCCGTTCCTGGTGGTGCGGTCGGTGCCGACGATGCAAAGGTCGACCATGCCGTGCTGCATCAGATGGCCGCCGGTATTGTCGGCGATCACCGTATGGGGCACGCCGTGCCAGTTCAGCTCGCGGGCGGTCAGGCTGGCGCCCTGGTTGCGGGGCCGGGTCTCGTCCACCCACACATGGACGGGAATGCCGGCATCGAAGGCCTTGTAGATGGGAGCCAGCGCCGTGCCCCAATCCACCGTGGCCAGCCAGCCGGCGTTGCAGTGGGTGAGGATGTTGATGGTGCGGCCCTTGGCCTTGTAATGCTCGGCGATGATTTTGGCGCCGTGGACGCCGAGAGCGGCGTTCTGGGCGGAATCCTCGTCGCAGATCTCTCCGGCGCGCTCATAGGCGGCATCGACCCGGTCCCTGACCGCCAGCGGCTTTAGCACCGCCATCATCTCATCCAGGGCCCATTTCAGGTTGATGGCGGTGGGCCTTGTGGCGTGCAGCACGGCGTAAGCCTTCTCCAGGCCCTTGTCGGAGGCGTCCTCCAGGGCGGCCAAGGCCATGCCATAGGCGGCGGTGGCGCCGATCAGCGGCGCGCCCCGCACCCACATGTCCTTGATGGCCTTGGCGGCGTCGTCCAGGGACGTCAGCGCCACGGTGACGAAGTCGTGGGGCAGCCGGGTCTGGTCGATGATCTCGACCACGCGCCCGTCGGCGCCCAGCCAGATGGTGCGATAGGGGGTGCCGTTGATCAGCATTATTTGAGGACCCTTCCGGCCACCGCGTCCAGCCTGCCCACCACCGCCGGGTCGCGGACCTCGCCATGGGTGATGATGGCGTTGTCGAGCGCGGTGTGGCAGCCCTTGGCGCAGGGGCTCTTGCGCCCGGTGACCTTGGGGGCGACGGCCTTGACCAGGGAGCGGGCCCGGTCGGCATTGGCCAGCAGGACCTTGACGATGGCGTCGACGGTGACCGCGTCGTGGTCGGGATGCCAGCAATCGTAATCGGTGACCATGGCGACCGAGGCGTAGCACATCTCGGCTTCGCGGGCCAATTTGGCCTCGGGCATGTTGGTCATGCCGATGACGTCGCAGCCCCACTGGCGGTAGAGGTTGCTTTCGGCTTGCGTGGAGAATTGCGGGCCTTCCATGACCAGATAGGTGCCACCGCGCACCGCGACGATGCCGGCTTCCCTGGCCGCCGCCTCGACCATGTCGCCCAGGCGGCCGCAGACCGGGTGGGCCATGGAGACGTGGGCCACCAGACCGGTCTCGAAGAAGCTCTTGGTGCGCGCGAAGGTGCGGTCGATGAACTGGTCGACGATGACGAAGGTGCCGGGCGGCAGTTCCTCCTTCAGCGAGCCCACGGCGGACACCGACAGAATCTCGGTGACGCCGGCCCGCTTCATGGCGTCGATATTGGCGCGGAAGTTCAGCTCCGACGGCGGAATGCGGTGGCCGCGCCCGTGGCGGGGCAGGAACACCAGCTGCTGGCCGTCGAGGTCGCCGAACAGGAACTCGTCCGAGGTGGGGCCGAACGGGCTTTCCACCCGGCGCCATTCCTTGTTGGTCAGCCCGTCGATGTCATAGACGCCCGAACCGCCGATGATGCCCAGCACGGGAGTGGAATGTCCGTCCGCCATGGAAAAGCCCCTTGGAAAGCGATGGTCCGCCGGTGTTAGGGCAAATCCGCTGGAGAGGCAAGCGTGTTCGTGTTATGTTCCGGATCATGGCTCCCGAGGACTGGCCCAAGGCGCGTGGCGCCCGCTCCAACCCTGCTCCACGCTTCGACCGTCTCAGCGCCGAGGCGGTGGACGACGGCTGGGACCTGGCCGAGGAGGAGGCGCCGGCCCCCGGCACCACCATCCATGTGGAGCGGGCGCGCTCGATCCTCAGTCGCAACGACTCGCCCGACATCCCCTTCGACCGCTCGGTCAACCCCTATCGCGGCTGCGGCCATGGCTGCGTCTATTGCTTCGCCCGGCCGAGCCACGCCTATCTCGACCTGTCGCCGGGTCTGGATTTCGAGACCAAACTGTCGGTCAAGCCCGCCGCCCCCGCCTTGCTGGAGGCGGCGCTGAGGAAGTCCGGCTATCATCCCGCCCCCATCGCCTTCGGCACCAACACCGATCCCTACCAGCCCATCGAGCGCGACTGGAAGATCATGCGCGGCTGCCTGGAGGTGCTGGCCGCCTTTGCTCATCCGGTGATGATCACCACCAAGGGCTTCCTGGTGACGCGGGACGTGGACATCCTGGGGCCCATGGCTGCCCTGGGACTGGCGGCGGTGGCGGTCAGCGTCACCACGCTGGACGCCCGCCTGCACGGCAAGCTGGAGCCCCGCGCCTCGTCGCCCTCCCGGCGGCTGGAGGCCATCCGTCGCCTGTCGGCCGAAGGCGTGCCCACCATGGTGATGGCGGCCCCCATGATTCCGCGTATCAACGACCACGAGTTGGAAGACATCCTGGCGGCGGCTCGGGACGCCGGTGCCCGGGCGGCGGGTTTCACCCTGCTGCGCCTGCCCCACGAGGTGAAGGATCTGTTCGCCGAGTGGCTGGAGGCGCACTTTCCCGAGCGCAAGGCCCATGTGCTGTCCCTGATGGCACAGCAGCGGGGCGGAAAGCTCAACGATCCCCGCTTCGGCAAGCGCATGAGCGGCGAGGGTGAGCATGCCCGCCTGCTGGCCCAACGCTTCCACGTGGCGGTGCGCAAGCTGGGCCTGGAGAATGGGCGGGTGACGCTGGACTGTTCCCGATTCAAGCCGCCGCCCCGGGTGGGGGATCAACTGGCGCTGTGGTGAGTGGCCTCGGGAGAT